>CACJGU010000005.1 GCA_902593125.1 uncultured Alphaproteobacteria bacterium | reverse complement strand
AGGCTGTAAAAGTGTCTTTTCATTTTTTCGGATACTCAGCGTGTGCTCTCCCCAATCAGGAGGGTAACCAAGGCCAATAGAATAACCAGCCCTTGATTCTTTTTCTAATCCATATTTTTCTAATACTGACCAAAAAGCAACTGCTACGTCATGACAAGTATTACCTGGTTTTGTTTTTTCTAGAGCTCTTTCAATGCCTTCATTAGTAGCTTTCAAAGTATCGGATATTTTTAAGTTAGGCTTACCTATGTATACTGTTCTAGATAAGGCACAGTGATAACGATGCTTGACACCACCTAATTCAATAATCGTACCTTCATTATTTTCAAATTTTTTTTCACTAGGTGTTAAGTGAGAAGCTGACGCTGATTTTCCACTTGCCAGTATCAAACCAAGGCCCGCATACTCACCTCCCATTTGTGTTGAATCATTTCCTCCAATAAGAGTATTTTGAATTTTACCCGCAACTGTACTTTGTTTTACGCCTTCTTTTATTGAATCAAATGCAGTTTGCATTCCTGCTTTGACAAGTATACCTGCATCTTTCATGTACTTTATTTCATTCTCAGATTTTGTATATCTAACCCAATTAATAAGAAGATGTGCATTGATAAATTTAGCACTTGTTAACTTATCTATTAATCTTTTGTGATTTTCTGCAGTATAATAGTAGCTATCCATTTCGACACCAATATTTTTATCTGACCATTTTTTATCTTTAAATATCTGAACAACAAAATCATATGGATGCAAGGGCGGAGATTGAATAAGATTCTCAGGATAACCAAATATATTTTCTTCGTTTAAATACGTGGTTATTCTTGCACCATTAGAGTCTTGCTTTCTTCCAAACCAATAAGGTTTCTCTTCATCAATTGAAACTATTACACCTTGTGGAACATAAAATGACCAACCATCATATCCAGTTAGATAATTCATATTAGAAGGATCAGTGGTTAATAAAATCTCAATACCTTTTTTATTCATAGATTCTTTTACTTTTGTAATTCTAGAATTAAATTCTTCTTGTGGAAATATCATAACAACTTAGGTAATTTTTTTTATCTATCTAATACTTCATATCCAAACTGATCTGCAGTTTCAAGTAGGATCTCCCAAATTGACAATGCAAAACCTCTTGGTATGTATAGACAATAATTATTTAAAGATATTTTGAATAATTTGACACTAACATGATGAATTGCAGTGCTTGCAGAAGATAAATCAGGAAAATTATTGTTTCTTAAATCTATGGGAAGATGTCTATTTAAAAATAATGTTGAGCTATCACCTTTAATTTCAATACCAGTAAAGGCATGAGACATATCCAGAGTTGTTGCAATTTCATCACTTATTTCTATTTCCCTATTGAATAACCAAAATTTCAAAGGCTCCATTCTCCACAATGAATTCTTTTCAACAACAATCCCTTTATTAAATGTAGGAATATTATTAATATTTAATTTTTTAATTAATAGATTATTGAGTTCGTTAAGTTTTTCAGGCCAGCAAGCAATTTGTGTGATTTCTAAGTTTTTGATTTCTTTAAATTTTAATGAATGTTTTTCATATCTGGAATATTTACCAACCTTATAAAGAGTTTCTAATGCAGAGTGTCTAAGCATACATTCTTTCTCCTTTAGGATCAATCATATGAGGAGAAACAACTTTTAAATTCATTTGTTTATTTCTTACTGGGTCTGCACCAACTAAAGTAGTATTTTTCCACTTATCTAAACCACCTTCAACAAAGCCAATACCTATCCAATGTCCAAGCTCTGGAGAATGTGTAACAGATGTAATCCTTCCAATTCCTTGACCTTTGACATTATTTTTTTCACAAACAATAGTTCCTGCATTGAATGTCTCTTTAAGATCAGTAGGAAAAAACCCAACTAAAGTTTCTCTATTATCAGCACTTAATACACCGCGTTTTCTCATAGCACTGCCAATATAAGATTTTTTAATAGAAGCCATTTTGCCTAATCCGGCATCATCAATTGTAACTCTTCCATCAAGTTCGGCACCGGTTACGTGACCCTTTTCAACTCGAAGTGCTCCTAATGCCTCCAATCCATACAAACAACCATCATATTTTTGAGCATTTTCCCATAGTAAATCCATCATAGTATTTGCAAAATCTGATTTAATATAAACTTCAAAAGCTAACTCACCTGAAAAACTAATTCTTGCAATTCTACATGGGATTTTACCTTTTAAAAAAGTTGAAATCACACCCATAAAAGGAAAATTTTCATTACTAATTAAAGATGGATCTTCAACACAATTATTAAGAACTTCTCTTGATTTCGGACCAGCCACAGCTGCACCTGCCCACTGCTCAGAAACACTAGTTACATTTACTTTCAAATCAGTCCATCTTGTTTGTAATAATTCCTCTAACCATGCCATTACTTTTGCTGCTGCTGCCGTTGAGGTAGTCATAAAATATTCATTTTCTGATAAACGCCAAGATGTTCCATCATCCATAACAATACCATCATCTCTCAGCATAATACCATAACGTGCTTTACCAACTTGAAGTTTAGCAAAGGCATTCGAGTAAATTCTATTTAAAAATTCTGTGGCATCAGGTCCTTGAACTGCAATTTTACCTAATGAAGTTACATCACAAATTCCTACCGTCTTTCTTACAAAAGTTGCCTCTCTAATGTATGAATCACTTAGTGTTTCATTTTTTTTTGGGTAATACCAGGGACGTTGATACAAACCAACTTCAATCATTTTTGCTCCATGATCAATATTCCATTGATGCATAGGAGTAACTCTTAATGGTCTAAAATGTTTTCCAACGTTTCTTCCAGTTAAAGCTCCTATAGGAACAGGAGTATAAGGTGGTCTAAATACAGTCGTTCCAATTTCTGGAATTTCTTTATTTAATAGATCTGCCATTAAAGATAACCCAATAATATTCCCCATTTTTCCTTGATCATTAGCCATACCTAAAGTTGTATACCTTTTGAGATGTTCTACTGAAATAAAACCTTCACGATGAGCTAATCTTACATCATCAGCTGTCACATCGTGTTGGTAATCTACAAAACTTTTTGAACGTGATTTTTTATATTTGACTTCATAAAGTGGTTTAATTGGGTTTTGCCATCCACCAGGTTTAGGAAAAAAATAATTTGTTTTTGATACACCTAATCGATTTAACGCATCTGTTGCACCCGCAACTCCTGAAGCAATACAATCATCTTTATTCCACAATCCTCTTGAAGAGCCAATCATAGTAATATTTTCTTTAGTATCGCTAGGAATAAAACATGCATTTTCTGGATCCCATTTGGGTTTTACACCTCTATGCGATAACAAATGTACAGCAGGAGACCAACCTCCCGATAAAAGAACTTGATCGCAATTTATTGTATCAACTTTATTAATATTTTCACTTTTAGAAATATCTAAACTATCAATTTTTTTTGTCCCATTGATGTTATATGGAATGAAACCTTTTCTGATTTCAAAATTTTTATTCGAGTCAATTTCAATGTTGGTTCGTGAGTCTAAAACAGTTACATTTGCTCCTGCTTCTGATAGTTCATTTGCAGTTTCATAAACAGAATCATTATTAGTAGCTATTACAATATCCTCACCAGTTAAAACTCCATATCTATTTAAATAGTGCTTTGAGGCATTTACTGTCATAACTCCCGGTATGTCATTGTTGTTAAATGCGATGTGTCTCTCCAATGCACCAGATCCAACAATTATGTGTTTTGCTCTAATTGTCCAAAATCGCTGACGCGGAAGTGTACTGTCCGGAATTGATAAATGATCAGTTACTCTTTCTAACAAACCAACAACACAATTATCATAGAGGCCAAAAGCAGTTGTTCTAGTCATTACCTTAATTCCCAAGCTTTTAAGTTGATTAAAAATTTTAGAGGTAGAAAAATCGTTTTCAGACAATTGATTTCCACCAACTAGACTGTCCTGCTCAACTAAAATAACATCTAATTTTTTCTCAGCAGCTTCTATGGCTGCTGCAACACCAGAGGGTCCAGAACCAACTACAATTACATCACAAAAATCATGGGCATGTTCGTAAGAATCAGGATCAGGCAACCGTGAAGCACTTCCCATACCAGCTGCTTTTCTAATTAATTTTTCAAAAAGCATCCAAATAGTAGTGCCCTTACCCCATTCGAAAGGCGGTATACCCATGAAAGTTTTGTAATAAAAACCTGCAGCAAAGAATCTACCAATATAATTATTTATTCCACCTAGATCAAAATTTACATTTGGAAATGCATTCTGACCACTTGCCTTCAGACCATCAAATAGCTCTTGTGTAGTTGCTCTAACATTTGGATCTCTTCTATTTTTAGAACCAATTGTAACTAATGCTCCCGATTCCTCTACACCACTAGAAAATATTCCTCTTGGTCTATGATATTTAAAACTTCTTCCAACAATACCAATATTGTTAGCTAAAAGAGCAGATGCAAGTGAGTCGCCCTCAAAACCACTGAGTTTTTTATTGTCCCACGTAAAATTTAAAGTTTTATCTCTATCGATTTTGCCAAGCTTATTTAATCTCTTTGATTTCATTTATTATTTTCAACTACTTTCTGTAAATCTGGATGACATGGTCTAACACTTTTTATTTCATGTGTTACTGTTGAACGCTCAACTTCTAGCCACATTCTACATCCATTTGAATGATGCCATGTTTCTAGTTGAAAACCTCTAATATTTTTTCTAAAAAATATAGCTTCTGTCCATTCTTTTTCAGACGCTTCTAAAGAGGGATATTTAATTGAAGCATCTCCTCCATAGCTAAACTCACTATGATCACGTTCTCCACAATAAGGACAATTAATTCTAATCATTTAACCGTGCAATTTAGGATCTGGACCAGCACCGCGCTCATCAATGTTTATACCTTTTTCAAATCTTTCAAGATTATGGTTATGAACATTATTATGTGGATTTTCATTTGCAATTAAATCTGCAAAATACCAGCCTGAAGCAGGGCTAGCTTTAAAGCCTCCATAATTCCAGCCAGCATTTAGATAAAGATTTGATATCGGTGTTTTACAAATAAAAAATGAACCATCCATAGTCATATCCATGACTCCTGCCCAATGCCTTAGTAACCTTATTCTACCTAAGCAAGGAAGTATTGCCATGGCTGCTTCAGCTGAATCTTGAACGATAGGAAGATTCCCTCTTTGTGCGTATGACTTGTACCAATCGAGATCTCCTCCAAAAACCATACTTCCTTTGTCTGATTGAGATATATAAAAATGTGCTCCTCCCACACCATAAACAACAACTTGATCTAAAAGAGGTTTTATTGACTCTGTAACAAATGCTTGAAGCTTATGAGATTCAATTGGTAGATTTCCTAATTCTGCCATTTGCCATAACACAGATGTATTACCAGCTACTGCAAATCCAACTTTTTTTCCTTTAATTGTCCCTCTTGATGTTTGTATACTTTCAATACTACCATTCTTTCTAGTGATTCCAGTTACCTCACAATTTTGAAGAATATCTACACCTAATGAATCTGCTGCTCTGGCATATCCCCAAGCGACTGCATCATGTCTTGCATTTCCAGCTCGCCTTTGAACTGCTGCACCTAAGATTGGAAATCTAGAATCATCATAATTTAAATGAGGAATTTTTTTCTTTAATGTTTTAAGATCCCAAAGTTCAGCATCAGTACCATGCAGTCTCATAACATTATATCTTCGAGCAGCTGAATCTCTTGCGCCTGGGCTATGAAATAAAGATACATGTGCCCTTTGACTAAACATTACATTATAGTTTAATTCATGACTTAAATTCTCCCACAACTTTAGTGAATGTTCATAAAATTCGTGATTACCTGGCATCATATAATTCGAACGAACAATAGTTGTATTTCGACCAGCATTACCTCCACCAATCCATCCTTTTTCTAAAACTGCTACGTTTTTAGTATTATGATTTTTTGCAAGATAGAATGCTGTTGCTAAACCATGTAAACCGCCGCCAACAATAATAACATCATAATTACTTTTAGGTTCTGGATCTCTCCACTGTCTCGACCAACCAGATTGTCCATTCAACCCATTCTTAATTACATTCCATGCATTAAATCTAGTCATAATTTGTGATATCTTCTAGTATACTTCCTATTTAATCATCAAAATAAAATGTTTCTAATAATGATACAAGTGTTATTTAATCGCAGTTTTCTATAGATCTGGCCAGGTATCGTTTAATCTATAACCTTCTGGAAATGGATCATCTTTATCTATGTATAAATTTTGTTTCCCAGTAATAAATGCACTTCCAGTTATTCTTGGAATAATACAATTTTTATTATTAATTAAAACTTCTTTTTCTATACTAGCCTTGAATGTAGAGCCAATAATTGATTTTGAAATAAATTCTTCATTAATTTGTATTTCATTTTTTTCCTTCATTACTGCTAATCTTGCAGAAGTTCCCGTTCCACATGGGGATCGATCTAGCTTACCAGGACGTATTACAACAGTATTTAAGCCAGTAAGAATAGATTTTGTATTTTTCTCTAATGGTTCAACAAATTGACAAAAGGAAAGATAGTTTAATCCTTCTATTGTAGGGTGTTCAAATCCGATTGTAAAATTAGCTTCTCGCAATAACTCTTTTGCTATTTTTACAAATTTTATAGCATTCTTAGGTTCAATTTTAAGATTAAAATCATTAGCATTACAGATCAAAAAACTGTCACCCCCAAAAGCTGTGCTTACTTTTATTGAGCCAAAGTTTTTAGTTTTTAAATTTACATCTACTTTATCTGCAAAACAAGCTAGGTTAGTTAGCGTTACACTTTTAACTTTTTTGTTTTCACAGAATGCAATAACCTTTATTAATCCTCCTGGAGCTTCAAGTATAAGCTCAGTTATAGGATACTGCATTTTAATTATATTTTTTTCTAGTAAAACTGTTGTTACACATATTGCATTTGATCCACTCATGGGTGGATTATCTTCCGGTTCCATAATTATAAAACCTGCATCTGCATTTTTATGTGAGGGTTCTAAAATAATATTACAATGTTTGAATACTCCTCCTCTAGGTTCATTCAAAAAAAAATTTCTCCATTTTTTGTCTTTAAAAAGTTTTGATGATGCATCTTTCGGTGATTTAAAATTTAAATCTTGAATTCCAGTTACAACATCACCTATTTCACCACAACAATGTGTATTAAAAACTGTAATCTCATCCATTTGAGATAATGAGATCTTCTATTTTTTTAGAATGATGTGTAATTTGTTCATAACCATCTTTAGTAATTATAAAACTATCTCCCACCTGAGATCTAAAATTATTTGCACTTGCTCCTCCATCTACAGCAAATACCATTCCTGGTTCAAGTACAGTCTTATTTCCAACAACTAGTTGTGGCTCCTCTAAAAAACTAAAACCAGTACCTCTGCCACATCTAAAAGTAGGATATGGATATCCCTCAGCCTGGATCGTCTCTGCATATGCGGCATGAACTTCTTCAGCAGTAACACCAGGACCAAGTACTTCAAGAGCAGCTTTTTGAGATTTAACTGCAGTTTCAAAAGCTTTTATTTGTTCATCAGATTGAATTTCCTCAACCCAAAAAATTCTATCAAATCCAAGTTTAAATCTGTGGAAGTTTGTTGAACCACAATAACAAACAAATATTGGGTCACCTTTTTTGATTATTTTAGTTGATGCTCTGTGATGAGTTTTAGGAAGATCTTGACCTGATGTTATGACGGGTAAAAAATGAATATTTGGTGACATATTTATATTTTCTGGATAGTATTTTTGTAAGAGCTCAGCTGCTTTTCTTGTTCCAGCCTGTGATTGAGCAAGTGCAATCTCATACTCTGGTACATCATTTCTAATTGTTTTTTTTGCAGCTTCCATCATTGCCATACCAACTTGTGCTGCATGGCGTGCTATATTCAATTCATAATCCGATTTAATCATTCTTATACTATCAATTATTGTAGTTAAATCACCTGGTTCCTGATTAAATAATTCATCTAAATACGTTTTAACCATTTGATTGATTTTAAACTTTTCAATAAAGATATTTTTATGCCGATTAATAATTTGTGGTAAAAGTTCTCTCCACTCATTACCAATTCCATCATTCCATGTTTCTACTTTATCTACAGGACAATTTTCTGGAACTAATAATACATCTAACAGAGGTGTAATTAAGTATGTTTGATGATCATTTGAAACAATTAATAATGTTGGCCGATAAAAATCCATGTGAAGAAAATCATGATAGCCTGTAAAATAATATATCGAATCATCATCTGTTATTATTGAAAGATCAATATTATTCTCAGACATCTTTTTCTTTAGTTTTTGTAAATTTTCTGTAAACATTATTTTAATTGCTGTTCTACTAATTCAGTCCAATAAGATGAACCTATTACTAAAAGCTCATCATTAAAATCATAATTATCTGCATGCAACGGTCTAGAGTGTTGTTCTGATGTGCCATTTCCCATTAAAACAAAACATCCAGGTTTTTCAATTGCCATAACAGAAAAATCTTCTGAAAATAAACGAGGCTCAATATCTCCATTACATTTTTCACTCCCAAGTAATGAAACAGCTGCTTTAGTTGCGGACTCAGCTTGATCTTTTGAGTTGAAAGTAACTGGACAAGTCGTTTCATATTTAACACTTCCACTAACACCATGTGCATTACAAGTACCTTCAACAATTTGTAACATTTTTGATGCAATTTTTTCATTCGTTTCTTTTGATAAAGCTCTTGCATCACCTGTCATTTTAACATTTCCTGGTAAAATATTTTTTTTTCCATCAGTTATAAATTCTGTAATAGAAACTATTCCATTATCAGCTGGATTTAATTTTCTAGAAACAATTGATTGCAAAGCGATGGCAATCTGAGAGCCAACAGTAATTGCATCAACACCCATATGAGGTAGTGCGGCATGTCCACCTTTAGCTTTTATCTCAATTTCAAATAAATTTTCACTTGCTGTTATAGCTCCTTTTCTTGTGCCAAATGTTCCAACTTCCATGTTGGGAATATTATGCATCGCATATACTTCATCAATATCAAATTTTGTGAAGAGACCCTCATCTATCATAGTTCTAGCTCCAAACGTATTTTCTTCATCAGGCTGAAAAATAAAATATACAGTTCCATTGAAATTTCCTTTTTCAGCTAGATATTTTGCAGCACCAAGAAGCATTGCTGTATGACCATCATGTCCACAAGCGTGCATTCGGTTTTCAAACTTTGATTTATAATTAAAATTATTTTTTTCATGTATTGGAAGAGCATCCATATCAGCTCTGATACCTATTGATTTTGAACTATTTCCTTTTCTTAAAACTCCTACAACTCCTGTTCTTGCAATACCATTATGAACATCAATACCAAATTCTCTAAGAAGTGTTGAAACTTTATTTGAAGCATATTCTTCCTCAAAACTAATTTGTGGATGCATATGTAAATCGTGGCGCCATTCTACTAATTGATTGTGCAAAGTTTGGGTCTTCATATTTATATATTATTAAATTCTTTAATCTTATTGTCTAGAGAAAGCATATAATTATAATGAGAATTCCAAAATTTTTGATTTTTTCTTTTCTCAAAATCTTCCAGACTGACACCTTGCTGTTCTACCCAAGTAAAGTAACCCAAATTAAAGATTCTATTTTTATCCAATTGAGAAAGTTCGAGCATATTATCTGTTGATAATCCTGATAAGTGTCTTCCAAATAATTCAGCACATACAACTTCATCATAATTATTTTTGAATTCATTAATTGTTTTATTTAATTCAGACATGTACAAATCAGCCCCATCTGTAGCAACCGTTATAATTGCATCATCGCTATTCAAATCCATATATTTTGCAAGTTTTATTGAAGCAATAATATTAGCTATTGCAGAAAAACCAAATTCAGGCAATCTATCTACAAAGTTGGGGTCAAAATTTTTTTTCTCTACTAAAAATTTTCTTCCAATATCCGTATTAAAAATCATATTAAGATTGTTTGTTGCTTGATCAGAAACATCAACTACAAAATCAGTATTCATTACGTTATGAATTAGTGGAACATGTTTATCTCCTATGCCTTGAATATTGTGCTCACCATAACCGCCATGAAGTAAAGTTGGGCATTCTAGAGCTTCTACAACTGCAATTTTTGTTTGATATTTGTCTTTAAGATAATCACCAGCTGCTAAGGTACCACTTGATCCTGAAGCACTCACATAAAATCTTGGGGTCAAGTTACTATTACCTTTTACTTTTAAAAAAGATTTTTCAAATGATGGGCCTGTCACAGAACGATGAATTCCATAATTATAATATTCATCAAATTGATTTATTATGTCATTATGATTATCTTTTTTTAACTCATTACAAGCATCATAAATTTCCTTAACATTACTTTCAGTTCCTTTTGTCTTAATAATATTTTTTTTATCTTCTACCCAGTTGTTGAGCCACTCAAATCTTTCATTGCTCATTCCCTCTGGGAGTATAGCTATACTATTAAGTCCCATAATACGTGAAATGGCAACTCCTCCTCGGCAGTAATTACCTGTTGATGGCCAAACAGCTTTATGTTTTTCATAATCAAAAGTTCCATTTAATATTCTTGGTAGTAGACATCCATAAGCGGCTAAAACCTTATGAGCTGTTATCAAAGGAAAATATCGACCCATATTTACAATAATTTTTGCTTTAACTCCTGTAAATTCTGATGGAAGAACAATATGTTCAGGTTCGTCAGCAAATCCTGACTGATCTTTTTTATTATACCAGTGGACTCTAAATAAATTTAATGGATTAACATCATTATTATTTATTTTTGTAAGAGAATTTTTTATCTCTTCATTAATATTTACAGGATTTTGTAATTCTTTAATACTTGGTAGGACAACTCCTTTTGATTTAAAGTAATCTGATGTTTTCTTGATAACAGCTTGGCTCATAGATTAAATTTTAATACCTAAATTATTTTTTTTACAGATGTTATACGTATATCTTGCTATTGCAGTATCTTGAACGCCTGTCCCTGTCAAATCACATATTGTAATGTCTTCTTTATTTTTTCTTCCTAAACTAGGATCAATTATTATACTTCCAAGATCATCAAATTTGTGATCAGGCGATATTAAATTTTCCTTAATGGCGTGGTGTAATTCACCTAATATAGTTGTTTGTGGTTGATTATCTGGAATATACTTATCACATAGTTTTATCATAGCTGGGTGTAATTCATTTTTTTGTTCTGCATCAGATCCCATAGCTGTTATGTGAGTGCCTTTTTTAATCCAATCAAATTCTAAAAGTGGTTTTTTACTTGGAGTCGTTGTTAGAATTATATCTGAAGAACTAGCTAGTTCCTTGCAAGACTCCGATATGTTTATGTCAATTTTTAAATCTTTTAGACTATCTATAAATTCATGAACTTTAACTTTATCACGAGCCCATAAATTTATTTTGTTAATTTTTCTTACTAACAAAATTGCTTTTAGTTGTAATCTTGCTTGAATTCCAACTCCAATAATTCCAAGATTACTAGCATCTTGATTTGATAGGTATTTTGCAGCTATTGCACCTGCTATTGCAGTTCTAGTATCAGTTAAATATCCCTCATCTAACAAAACAGATTTTATGACACCAGTTTCAGAGTCTAACAAAACCATTAATCCATTACTAGATGGTAAGCCTAATTTAGGGTTGTCAAAAAAACCAGATGCTATTTTTATTGCAAAACTATCTAACCCTTCAACATAAGCAGCCTTAATATCTGATTCTCCATGATATTTTTCTATATCAATTCTCATAATTGGAGGCATTACAGTTTTTCCTTTAGACAAACTCTTAAAAGCCTCTTCTATTATTGGAATTAGATCTTCATTAATATCAACGTGTTGAATAATATCTTTTTTATTAAGGATGAGCATTGCTTAAAACTTTATTAAATAATTCAGAGTCAATATTCCCCCCACAAATTAAGCAAATTATATTTTTTCCAAGATATGATGTTAATTTATCTTTAACAACCATAACACTTGTTGCAGCAGCTCCTTCAGATACTATTTTATGCTCAATGAAATTCATTCTTATACCCTCTGCTATTTTTTCTTCACTAACTAAAACGAAGTCATCTACATATTCCCTAACAATATTAAATGTATATTTGTTATCTAAGCCAATACTTCCTCCTAGACAGTCTGCTAAAGTCTCTATTTCATCAACATCTACTGGCTCTCCTTTTTTTAAACTTTCATACATAGATGGTCCTCTTTCCATAGATACAGCAATAACCTTTGTGTCTGGTTTTTGAAGTTTAATTGCTTGCGCTATTCCAGAAATAAGTCCTCCACCTGAAGTGGGTATAATAACTGTATCAACCTCAGGAAATTCCTTTAACATTTCAAGACCAACAGTTCCTTGACCGATAATTATGTCTTCATCATCAAAAGGATGAATTAAAGTAATATTTTTTTCTTTTGAAAGTTGTTTAGCAAATAAATCTGCTTCATCACTATTTTCTCCAACTATCTCAACTTTTGCTCCCAAGTTTTCAATAGCCTCTTTTCTATAATTGGGAACCATTGATGACATATATATAGTTGATTTTATTCCTAATACTTTTGAAGCATAGGCCACTCCTTTTCCATGATTTCCTGTAGAAACTGCAATGACACCTTGTTGCTTTTCTCTTTCGCTTAAAGAAAGCAGCTTGTTAACCGCACCTCTTAACTTAAAAGATCCAGTAATTTGAAAATTTTCTAGTTTAAGTTTTACTTTAGAGTTTTTTGATAAATATTGAGAATACACCAATGGAGTATAGTTTACATAAGGTAAAATTCTCTTATGTGCATCTTGGATTTGTTGAAGTGTAATCAATTTGAACCTAAATCAATGTAGTTTAAAAAGTTTGCCAAAACCATCAATTTTATTATTTATTTTTGATAAACGTAAAGAGTCCCATATAATAGCCTGATTACTTGAGATAATGGTTGTTTTCAAATTTTCTTCTATATCTTCAATTAAATCTAAAATTTTTAAAGCTGTACAGGAAACAAACAAACAATCAATGTCCGTTAAATCTATAGATGAAATTGTTTGCACTAAGCTATCTGGTGTAACTTTTGCAATTTCAGAGTCATAATTCAAATTAAATGAACTAAAGGATTTAATATCAAACCCGTGCTTAATTAGATACTCATATACTTTGACATTAACCTCTTTAGGATAGGGAGTGAGAACAGCAATTTTTTTGAAATTTGATAATTTAAATGCCTTGATTGCTGCAGTAATTGGCGTAGTTATCAAAGCATCTTCTTTAGACTTATGTATTTCAGACTTAATTCTCTTTTCTCCTATTTCAATTGTGCCAGAGGTACATCCATATGCTACTACATCAACTTTCTCATTAGGTAATATTTGATTTGTTGTTTCAAAAATATGATCTGCCATCTTGATATAATTTTCATGAGTGAGGGGATTCAAAAAAGGAATTCTATTAAAGAAAATATCTATAGGTAAATTATAACATACTTTTCTATAATCTTGTTCAATCGTTAAATCAGTTGACAAAGTTATAACACCTACTTTACTGAGGTTGATTTCTTTTAAATCAGCTTTATAGTTATTTTGATTAAAATTATTCATTATTGATTAGGAAAATAATCTTCACAGTCTCCTTCTCTGTAAACATCTGTAGTTGCACAATGAAGACTTCCACCAAAAGCGTATGCGTCTCTGAAAGGAACAGGAATTACGTCCATACCAAAACCCTCCATTTGCTTAATCATTTTTTCCTCAGAAGCCTCAACACAAATTGTTTTTGGATTAAGTATTAAAACATTCATTGATAGCCATATAGAAGAATAGCACATTGGAGGCGGAGTATTATGTACAGAAGGTGCAGCTTCATGAATCTCCCATTTATTATCATCAAAAATTTTTCTTTGAGCATTTGAAATTTTTCTATTCGGATTAATAATTATAACTCCTGGTTTAACAGGAGTGAAACATGCATCAATGTGAGTTGGTATTAATTCTCCAGGAAGATTTATTTGATGGACACGATGGTTAGGAAAGTGTCTTTTAAGCCAATTCAAACCTTTTAAGTTAGATGTAAAATTATTATGATAAAATAAATCTTTTCCAAATCGTAAAACTTCAGCGGCATCAAATAGAGGTTCTTGCTCTGTTAATATCATATCACTTTCTTCAATTTTTTTATGTCTTTCTTGTTCTGTAATACCCTCTGGTAAATAATTTGATTTATAAGTCGCTGCTGTTAAACGAGGTTTTGGTGCTGACTCCCACCGCATATTAGGATCTTCGTCATAATATTTTTCGAGTAAAGGCCTGTACGCAAGATATTCAAACCAACGACAACGATAAGACATTGGTGCTTCTAACATTTCATTACCTACTGTTAAAATTACATCTCTTGGTGGCATAGACCCAAATTGACCATCATTATGCCAATCTGGAGTTTCAATTGCTTTTGTAAAATCAATTGGAGTTGGTCGATCTACCTTTATGTTATAAGACTCAAGAATTTTTATAAAATTATCAAGCTGGATATTTGCTTTATCAATTGACTCTTTGCTACGAGGACCGTTAGATCCAACCATACCGCTATCCTTACTTATTTTGGGCTCTAAAGCAGGTTCCATTGGAGGCACATTAGAATTTTCTACTGTTCCAACAATAACATGTTTCAGTGGATCCCATTCATTCCATGAATTTACTATTGTCATTATTATATCCTTAATTTAAATTAACTAATATAATTAACACTTATGGAATTAAACAATAAATCACTCTTTAGGGAAAAATGTTTTGTTAATGGTAACTGGATTGAGAGTTCATCAGGTAAAACTTTAGAAGTAAACAACCCAGCTACTTTAGAGATTATAGGAAAAGTGCCTAACTTCTCTAGGGAAGAGACAAAATCTGCAATCAAAGATGCTGATGATGCTTTTCATTCTTGGAAAAATACAACTGCAAAAGAAAGATCATTAATATTAAAAAAATGGAGTGATCTTATAATTAAAAATGTAGATGATCTTGCAAAAATTATGACAATTGAGCAAGGTAAACCTATTGCTGAAGCTAAAGGTGAAATTTTAATGGGTGCATCATACATTGAATTTTATGCAGAAGAGGCTAAACGAGTTTATGGTGATATTATTCCAGACCCTAGACCAGGAAAAAGAATAGTAATAATTAAACAACCCGTTGGCGTAGTTGGTGCCATAACCCCGTGGAATTTTCCAAATTCCATGATAACCAGAAAATGTGCAGCTGCTTTGGCTGTTGGATGTACAACTGTAGTTAAACCTGCAAGTCAAACACCATTTTCAGCTTTAGCTGTAGCAGAATTGGCTAAAATTGCTGGATTTCCAGATGGTGTTTTTAATATTATTACTGGCTCAGCAAAAGAAATAGGTATGGAATTAACAAAAAACCCAAAAGTTAAAAAAATTTCATTTACTGGCTCAACAGAAGTTGGAAAAATATTAATGGAACAAAGTGCATCAACAGTCAAAAAAATATCTATGGAATTAGGTGGGCATGCACCATTTATAGTTTTTGAAGATGCTGATATTGATGAGGCTGTAGCTGGTGCTTTACAAAGCAAGTTTAGGAATAGTGGGCAAACTTGTATTTGTACAAATAGAATTTTTGCTCATGAGAGTGTGTATGATATTTTTTTAGAAAAATTTACTAATGAAGTAAAAAAAATTAAAGTTGGGAATGGTTTAGAAGAAGGAATTGTATCTGGCCCGCTCATTGATCAATCATCTTTAGAGAAAGTTATTGACCATGTTCAAGATGCAGTAAATGTAGGAGCTAAAATTGCAGTAGGAGGAGATGTCCATCCTTTAGGAGGAAACTTTTATCAACCAACAGTTTTATCTAATGTATCAACTAAAGCAAAAATTACATTTGAAGAAACATTTGGTCCAGTAGCACCTGTATATAAATTTTCAAATGATGATGAAGTAATAAAAATGGCAAATGATACTCCATATGGACTTGCCTCTTATTTTTATTCCCGAGACATTGGGAGGGTTTGGAAGGTTGCAGAAGCTCTTGAGTATGGAATAGTGTCTATCAACAATGGTTTACCGACTATAGCTGAAGTTCCTTTTGGAGGCGTAAAAGAATCAGGTATGGGTAGAGAAGGATCTAGGTATGGTTTAGATGATTATTTGATTATTAAATATATATCAATGGGCGGAATTTAAGACAGCCAAGCAGCGCCTCTTACACCACTTGAATCACCATGAACATTTTTTACAACTTTTGTATGAAGATTGTCTGTAAATACATATTTTTGAAGTGCTGTATTTATATTTTCATAAATAAAATCAATGTTTGACATACCCCCACCAAGCACAATAACATCTGGATCAAGTATATTACATACTAATGATAGCCCCCTAGCTAAATGATCTACATAAAGATTTAATGCTAATATACAATCTGTGTCATTATTTTTAAAACCCTCTATTATTTGATGAGAATCATAATCTTTACCAAATCTTAAATTAAAACAGTTTGCAAAACCTGGACCAGATACATATGTTTCCATACATCCATCTTTTCCACAATAACATTTCTTAACAAATTTTTTTTCATCATCAGTTCTATTTGGAAGCGTTACATGACCCCACTCACCTGATATCCTATTAACACCTCTTAAAACTTGTTTATCTATAGAGATACCTCCACCTGTTCCTGTACCAATTATGACTCCAAATACAACTTTATAACCTTTTCCTCCTCCATCTACTGCTTCAGATAAAGCAAAACAATTAGCATCATTTTCTAAATTAATTTTTCTATTTAAAATTTTTTCTAAATCTTTTTTAAGTGGCTTACCATTCAGCCATATAGAGTTTGCATTTTTTATTAAAGCTGTATCAGCAGATATTGCACCAGGCATTCCAATACCTATAGATTCAACATCACCAAAAGAGTTTTCAAAATTTTTAACTATTGATAATATACCCTTAATAGAACCATTATAATTCTTTTCCGTTTTAATTCTTTCACGCTTTAATTCTTTACCAGCGGAGTCAATGAGAATACCTTCAGTCTTGGTACCACCCAAATCAATACCAATTTTCATTAAAATTATTTTTTAATAATTTTTTGAATTGTTGGTATTAAAGCAACTGCTAAAGCGATTTTAAATATTTCACTAGGAATAAATGGAAGTAAACCTGCTGCTATTGCTTTTTCATAACCAATAATCGATCCAAGATATAAAATACCAAATGAAAAAATAATTATTGAACCAATAATAAGTGAAAAAGCTGCTTTAAAATATGTTTTACTGAAACCTAAATTTGCAAAATAACTTATTGCTACTGAAGCAAATAACATTCCATAAAGATAGCCAGCTGTGGGGCCAAACAAATAAGAAAGTCCTCCTCCTGAGGCAAAAACTGGTAAACCTGCTGCACCTTCTACAAGATATAAAGTAACTGTTGCAAAGGATAATCTAACACCATATGTCATACCAATCAAAAAGATTACAAATGTTTGCATTGTCATTGGAACTGGCCAAAATGGAACTTGAACTTTTGAAGATAATGCTAGTAATAGTGCTCCAAACAATACTAATATAATATTTAGAAAATTAGAATTAATGTTTTCAAAACTCTTCAACTTATTTATTAAAATTCTATCATTATTCATAATTTTTCCTTTGATTATTTATAATTAAACTAATTTATATTTTGCTTCAAGCTTATCCCAAAAAAGTTTTTCAAGATTAACATTATTTAGTGTATTGATTTGCTTAATTCCTGTTGGAGAAGTAACATTAATTTCGGTTAGGTAATCTCCAATAATATCAATTCCTACAAAAAATAGGTTATTCTTTGCTAATTGAGGTCCAACAGATTCAATAATTTCCCTATCACGAAAAACTAAATCTGTTTTTTTTGCTTTACCACCAGCATGAAAATTTGCTTTAATATCACCATCTTTTGGAATCCTAGCTACAGATCCACAGTATTCACCATCAATCAGTATTAATCTCCTATCACCTTGATTGATTTCTTTAATATATTTTTGAGCCATAATTGGCAAATATAGATATTGCTTTAAATCATCAGCATTAAAATTTTGTTTATTAAATCTATGGATACCCACTCCACCATTTCCATAAAGAGGTTTAGTTATAATTTCTCCAATCTTATCTAAAAAATTTTCAATTTCGTTAATATTATTTGTTACAATGGTAGGAGGCATAAATTTTTTAAAATTAAAAGTAAATAGTTTTTCAGTTGCATTTCTTACAGCAGTAGGATTATTAATAACTTTAGTAGAGTCTGGTAGGAGGTCTAAAATATATGTTGAAGTGATATAATTCATATTAAAAGGTGGATCTTGACGTAAAAAAATAAAGTTAAAGTTTTTTAAATCTACTGTTATTTTGTTTGAAGTGTACTCAAAATAGTTATTTTCATCTAATTTTAGTTTTACATATTGACCGTTTGCTTGAACATCACCGTTTTGAATGATTAAATCATTTGGATTATAGTAGAATATCTTATAATTTCTTTGTTGTGCCTCATAACCGATTAAAAATGAGGTATCAAATTCAAAATCTATAGTTTCGATATTATCCATTTGAATAGCTATTTGTTTTTGCATTAAAAAATATGTTCTGAATAAACTTTATTAATATCTTTATTCCATTTGGTATTAAATTTATCAATTAATACATCTGCAGGGGCTTGACCTGAAGATAAATTACTTTCAAGATCTTTTAAATAAAAAGTTTCGTTATATTTTTTGTTTCTGGCTAAGATATTTCTATTGTCCAATCCTTGTTTTGAAATTTCAAAAAGTTTTTGAGCTACATTAAGTATTGTTCCTTCTTTAAATTTAGCTTGTAAACCTTCTTTTGGAGCAATTTTATTAATATAGCTTCTATCATTATTAGTCCAGCCTTCGACTAAATCTTTAGCTTTATCAAAAGAAGCGTCATTATAAAGTAGCCCAGTCCAAAATGCAGGTTGTGAACATATTACATCCCAAGAACAAGCATCCATTGATCTAATTTCTAAAAATTGTTTCAAGCGAACTTGAGGAAATAGAGTGGATAAATGATTAATCCAATCATCCATAGTAGGCTCAATCAATTTATTATTTTTGTATTTATTTTCAAAAAAATCTCTGAATGTGTAATTGGTCATATTTATATATTTATGATCTCGGACAATAAAATACATTGGAATATCAAGAGCATATTCAACATATTTTTCAAAATTAAAATCTTTTTTGAAAACAAAAGGCAATAAGCCTGTTCTATTTTTATCTGTATAATGCCAAAAATGAGATCTAAGACTTTTATATGAAGAAAGTTTTTTATTATCAAAAGGAGAGTTAGCAAAAATTGCTGTTGCTATTCCTTCAAGATTTAGCATTAAACGATATTTTTCTTTCATATCTGCTTCAGAAGAGTAATCTAGATTAACTTGATTTGTACAAGTTCTTTTCATCATATGATGGCCTAATTTACCAACTGATGGCATATACTCTTTCATAATTGTATATCTTTGCTTTGGCATCCATGGAAAATCATCCAGAGTTAAACTAGGCTCTACTCCCAATCCTAATAATATGAAATTGTAATTATTACCAATATCTTTTAATTCCTTTAAATGCCTAGTAGTTTCAGTACATGTTTGGTGAATATTGGATAATTGAGCACCAGATAATTCTATTTGACCTCCAGGCTCTAAAGTAATGCTTTCACCAAATCTTTCTAAAGCTATAATTGTTTTGTTCTCATCATCATATTTTGGGGTCCAGCCATTTTTAACAAATTTAAGTAATATATCTTTTATGCCATAAGGCATTTCATATGTAACTTGACGAAAATTTTTTTTATTAAGAACAAACTTTTCATGTTCTACTCCAATTTTTAAATTATTTTTGTCTTTAATACCTTTAAAAAAATATTCTATTAAATCATTTTTTTTTAACATGTTTGTTTTAATATAGTTTAATTTAAATTAAAAATAAGGTTGCAAGTCCTAAGAAAGATAAAAATCCAAATACATCAGTAATTGTTGTTAAAATTACTGCAGAGGCTAGGGCTGGGTCGATCTTCATTTTATCTAATGCCAGTGGAATTATTGTGCCAGCAAAACCAGCAATAATTAAATTTAGAACCATTGCAGATCCAATTATTAATCCTAACATAAAATCCTGGAACCAATAAATAGATAGTAAAGAAATAATTATTGCAAATATTATGCCATTTATTCCACCAATAAATGTTTCTTTTGTAATTATTTTTAAAGCATTACTTGGTGTTAATTCTTTTACTGCAAGCGCACGAACTGCAACTGTTAAAGTCTGTGTACCTGCGTTTGCACCCATTGATGCAACAATTGGCATTAAAATTGCAAGAGCAACAACTTTTTCTATTGCTGCTTCAAATAAACCAATAACTATTGAAGCAACTATTGCTGTCATTAAATTAACAATTAACCAAGATAATCTAGATTTTGTTGTATCAATTACAGAATTGTAAATATCAGTATGACCAACACCACCTAATTTTAGAATATCCTCTTCTCTTTCTTCTTCGATAACTTCAACAACATCATCAACAGTAATTGATCCAATTATTTTATTATTGTCGATTACAGGTGCACTTACTAATCCATACTTACTAAATAAATAAGCTACTTCTTCTTGATCCATATTAACTTCAATTAATCTAAGTTCTTTGTTTTTGATTTTATTCAAGCTAACATCCCTTTTTGATCCCATTAAACGACCTAATGGAACAACCCCAAAAACTTGTTTTTTAGGATTTATTAAATAGATATCATAAAAATCCTCTGGCAGATTTTTTTTATTATTTCTTAGAAAATCTATTGCTTGTCCTACATTCCAAAATTGGTCCAAAGCTATAAATTGTCTTTGCATAAGTCTTCCTGCTGAATCCTCTGGATAATTTAATCCTTCCTCAATTAAAGTTCTTTCTTTTTCTTCAAGATTTTCTAAAAATGTGTCTTGATCTTCTTTCTCTAGATCCTCAACAAGATCTACAGCATCATCAATATCTAATTCTTTAGCATTATTTGCTAGTTGCTTGATATCAAGAGTTTCTACAATTTCTTCTCTAAGACTATCATTCAAGTAAGTTAAGATCTCAGGATCAAACTTATTACCTATAATATTAATTAGACTTAACCTTAAAACTGGATCTAAATTTTGTATTACATCAGCTATATCTGCATTATGTGTATTATTGAGAAAATTATCTATTTTACTATTTTGATAATTTTCTAAGTAATTACTTATTTCCTCCACATAATTTTTAGTTGAGAAAGTATCTTTATTTATATTTTGCTTTTCATTCATAATAATTGGTGCGGCTGAGAAGACTTGAACTTCCACAGGATAAATCCCACAGCGACCTCAACGCTGCGCGTATACCAATTCCGCCACAGCCGCGCATATATACTAGAATTAAATAGCAGATAGGCTAATAAGTATCAACAGATCTAATTTTTATAAAAAAATGAATAAAATTGAAATTAAAATATCTGAAGAACTAATAGATTACGAATCCTCTATTCAATTTATGAAGGCAAAAGTAGATAGAATTAAGAATAACTCATCAAATGAATTATTATGGTTTTTAGAACATAATGATATTTATACTCAAGGAACTAGTGCTAAAAATGACGAAATTTTGAAGAGAAATAAAATTGATATTATTCAAACAAACAGAGGTGGAAAAACTACTTATCATGGTCCAGGTCAAAGAATTGTCTATTTTTTAATAGATTTGAATAAAAGAAAAAAAGATATTAGAAGCTTTATTAGCATCATTGAAAAATCACTTATTTTGTTTTTAGCAGATTATGAAATTGAAGCTCAATCTTTTAGAGATAGAGTTGGTATCTGGGTTACTAAATCAAAAAATAAAAATTTTGAAAGAGAAAAAAAGATTGGCGCTATAGGATTAAGAGTTTCTAAATGGGTAACTTATCATGGTTTAAGTTTCAATATAAAACCAAATTTAGAATATTATAAATACATAAATCCATGTGGTTTAAAAGACTATGAAAATACTTCACTAAAGGAATTAAATGTTGATATTACTAATGATGAGTTTGATAATAAATTTAAAAAAATTTTTTTTAAACAATTAAGTAATATAGATATATTATAAAAATTTTTTTATACTTTTAAGCCTATTTTTTTTTATAAATAAGTTGAAATGATCTGGTATGTCAGTACAAAATTTAAAATCCTTATTATCAATTATAAATTTTAATTCATAAGCATTAAGCATTAAGTTTTCTTTTTTAAAAATTGAATGTGAGTTGTATTTATTATCTCCAATAATTGGTGACCCTAAATTTTTTGATACTTTTCTAATTTGATGAATTTTACCTGTCTTGGGTTTAAATAATATAAAAGAAACACCTCCATGAAAATATAAAACTTTGTAGTACGTTTCAGTTTTATCGATTTTTTCAAATTTATTTTTCATATCTAACTCTACCATTGATTCACTTATTTTGGGTTTTCCCTCACAAATAGCTAAATAAGTTTTTTCAATATTTTTTAATTGGAATAATTTTCCAAATTTTTTAGCAGTTTCTAAATTTTTGGAGATAATTAATAAGCCTGAAGTTTCCATATCTAATCTATGTACCAGCCTATATTGATTTGAAATTTTTTTTATGATGTCGTCTATAGAAGTATTGATTTTACTGCCTCCCTGAGTGGAAATAGATGGCCATTTATCAAGAATTAAAAAATTTTTATTTTCATAAATAATTGATTTATTAAATAGTTTTAATAGTTCATTTGGAACAACTATTTTTTTTTTAAAAATAATTTTATTTTTATATTTTTCTTTATGAAAATTTAATATTTTTAATTCATCATTCTTTTCAACGATATATTTTGCTGATGTTTTTAAATTATTAATAATTATATTTTTTTTTCTTATATTTTTTTCAATAAAACTTTGAGTAAGGGCAGTAAATTTATTTTTTAAGTATTTGTCCAACCTAACATTAAAATCTCTATTTATGATAATAATTTTAATCAAAACTTACTTACAAAAATTCCTATATATGCGGCAGAAACACTTAATAGCACAGATAAAATTATATATAAAAATGAAAGGTAAATTTTTTTTGAGTTTAGTAAATCAACAACTTCATATGAAAATGTTGAAAATGTAGTAAAAGAGCCAAGTAAACCAATAACCAAAAAATATTTAACAAACTCTAATGAGATGTTCTTCATATATCCAATGGATATTAAGTATCCAATAAAAAATGAACCTACTATATTTATAATTAGTGTTGAATAAAAATTATAAAAAAAAAATGACTTTGTTATTGAACCAAGAGAATATCTTAACAAAGCTCCTACAGCACCTCCAGAAGCAACTAAAAATAAATAATACAATTTAAACTAGACTTGAGGTTGATCTTCTACTTCTTCAGTTGATTTCTTTTTTAAAACTGGCCCACTATCTTTGCCTTTAGCATCTTCATCCCTGTCAACTAATTCTATTACTGCTGTTGGGGCATTATCTCCAAATCTATTACCTAGCTTGATGACTCTAGTATAACCTCCTTTGCGATCTTTGTATCTCTCAGCAAGAACATCAAAAGTTTTTTTTGCCATTTTATGATCCTGAAGAATAGAAATTGCTTTTCTTCTTGATAATAAATCACCATTTTTTCCAAGTGTAATTATTTTTTCTACAAATCTTTTCAATTCCTTTGCTTTAGACAATGTCGTTGTAATCTGTTCATGCTTAATTAATGCATTTGAAAGATTCATAAACATTGCTTTTCTGTGAGAGCTAGTTCTATTAAGTTTTTTATTTTTTATATTATGCTTCATATATTATTTGTTAAAAGGATCTTCATACTTCTTTGCAAGTTCATCTATATTCTCTGGAGGCCAATCTGGAACAGACATACCTAGGTTAAGTTCCATTTGTTGTAGAACTTCTTTAATTTCATTAAGAGACTTTCTTCCAAAGTTGGGTGTTCGAAGCATTTCAGATTCTGATTTTTGAACAAGATCTCCAATGTAAATAATATTATCATTTTTTAGACAATTGGCAGACCTAACTGACAATTCAAGTTCCTCAACTTTTTTGAGTAAATTTGAATTGAAAGACAATTTCTCAACTTGAGATTGATCAGGTAAAACTTCTGGTTCATCGAAATTAATAAATGGTTGAAGTTGATCTTGTAGTATTCTTGCAGCAAGGGCAATTGCATCATCTGGGGTAATCACACCATTAGTTTCTACTTCAAGAATTAATTTATCATAATCGGTTACTTGACCAACTCTACTATTTTCAACCTTATATGTTGTTTTAATGACAGGACTAAACATTGCATCCAGCTTTATTTCTCCAATTACTTTTTCATCATCTTCTGCTACTTCAGCAGTTACATATCCTTTACCAGTTTCGACATTTGCTTCAATTTCAATGTCAGCATTAGAATCAAGCGTCATAATTATTTGATCAGGATTCATAATTTCAGTTTCTGAGTCAGTTTCAAAATTACCTGCTCTTAGTTCTCCTGAACCTGTTGATTTTAAATACATTTTTTTTAAACCTGAAGAATGAACTTTTACAGCAACAGCTTTCAAGTTAAGCAGGATATCAGTTAAATCTTCTTTAACACCTGGTATAGTAGAGAATTCATGCACAACACCTTTCATCTTTACCGATGTAATTGCTGCGCCTTGTAGAGATGAGAGTAGGATTCTTCTAATAGCATTACCTAAAGTTAATCCAAAGCCTCTTTCTAAAGGCTCTGCTGTAAGGATGCCTATTCTGCCATCGCTTTCTTCAACATTTACTTCCATTTTGCTTGGTTTAATTAATTCAGTCCAATTTTTTTGTAACACTTATTGCTCCTTGCTATTAAACTCTTCTTCTTTTTCTTGGTCTACAACCATTATGTGGGATTGGGGTTACATCTTTGATAGATGTAATAACATAGCCGATTGATTGTAACGATCTGAGAGCCGACTCCCTGCCAGATCCTGGACCGGAAACTTCTACTTTCAAAGATTTTAGTCCAAATTCTTTTGCCTTATTTCCAACATCTTCAGCTGCAATTTGAGCAGCATAAGGTGTTGATTTTCTAGAACCTTTAAAGCCCTTATGTCCAGATGAAGACCATGCTAAAGCATTACCCTTTTCATCAGAAATAGTAATAATTGTATTATTAAATGATGATACTATGTGAGCAATACCAGCAGATACCTTTTTCTTAACCTTAGTTTTTTTCTTATCTACCATTTTAACCTTTGGTTACTTTCTTTTTACCTGCGATAGCAACTGCTTTTCCTTTTCTTGTTCTTGCATTTGTATGGGTTCTTTGACCTCTTACAGGGAGTTTTTTTCTATGTCTCAAACCTCTGTAACAACCTAAATCATTTAATCTTTTTATATCCATTGAAACTTTTCTTCTTAAATCACCTTCAACAGAATAATTGTTATCAATTAATTCACGAATTTTATTAAGCTCATCATCTTTTAATTCACTAACTCTTTTAGAAGTATCAATTGAAGCATCTTTACATATATCTAGGGATATTTTTGAACCTATTCCATATATGTATGTTAATGCAATATGCACTTTTTTATTAGTCGGAATATTTACACCTGAAATTCTAGCCATTAATCAGTCCAAAATGAATGGAGGTGCATACACGATTAAAGATGACTTAGTCAAGTAAAGATGTGTCGAAAATTGGTGCATTTCAGTAAATTTCAAAGAATTTGCTTGATTTTATTGGTTATTTTTTCAATTTGGTCATTTCCATCAATATCATAGTAAATTTCATTGAAATCTTTTTTATAGAAATCTGAAACTGGTTTGGTGGTTTTATTATACTCATTGAATCTTGTTTCAATAACACTTGCATTATCATCTTCACGATTTTCTTCAGTTGATCTTTTTAAAATTCTTTTTTTTAAAATATCAAAACTTAAATCTATGTTAAAGATATGGTTGAGTTTATAATTCTTATTTTCAAGTAAATTATTTAAAAAATTAGCTTGGTATAAAGTTCTAGGATAGCCATCTAAAATAAAACCATCTTCACAATCAGTGGAAATTTTTTCAGCTACTATTTGATTTAATATTTCATCAGATACTAATTTACCACTATCAATTATTTCTTTTAATTGTAATGCAATTTGATCTTTTTGTGTAATTTTAGATCGTAATATTTCTCCTGTTGATAGATGAGGAAGTTTTAAATAAGTTGATATAGTTTTAGCTTGAGTACCTTTTCCTGCTCCAGGAGGACCAAAAAAAATTATATTTCTCAAATCTATCTTCTACCTTTTAGTTTAGTCTTTTTTAAAAGATTTTCATATTGATGTTGAAATAGATGAGATTGAACTTGAGTTATAAAATCGATCATGACTACTACAACAATCAATAAAGCTGTCCCCCCGAGATAAAATGGTATAGAAGTTCTTGATAGCAAAAATTCTGGAAGAAGAGCAACAAATGTAAGATAAATAGTTCCAATAGTTGTTAATCTTGTTAAGACAAATTCTATATAATTTGCAGTATTTTCCCCTGGTCTAATACCTGGAATAAAGCCGCCGTATTTTCGAAGATTTTCTGCTTGTTCGTCTGGATTAAATACTATCCCAGTATAGAAAAAACCAAAAAATATTATCATTGCCGCATAAAACAAAAGATAGAGAGGCTGACCTCTACCTAGATAGCTAGATATTAAAATAAAAATATCGCTAGAACCTCCAGCACCAAAACCAGACATTGTATTTGGCAGTAATAGAATTGATGATGCAAAGATAACAGGAATAACTCCAGCTGTATTAATTTTTAAAGGTAAATGTGAACTTTGACCACCATATATTTTATTTCCAACTTGTCTTTTTGGGTACTGAACAGGAAGTCTTCTTTGACCTTTCTCTACAAAAACAATAAAGATAATTAATGCTAGAATTAAAATAAGAATAGCTAGAATAAATGCTATACTTAATTCTCCTGTTCTGCCTAATTGTAAAGTGCTAACAAATGCACTAGGAAGATTAGCAATAATACCAGCTGTTATAATAAGTGAAATACCATTTCCAACACCTCTAGAAGATATTTGTTCTCCTAACCACATTAAGAAGATTGTTCCTCCCACTAAGGTTATAACCGTAGTCATCCTAAAGAAAATACCGGGTTCAAATACAATATTTCCATATGCAGTTTGCATTGACTCAAGCCCTATTGATACACCATAACCCTGAAGGGCTGCTATAATTACAGTCATATATCTTGAATATTGTAATAGCTGCCTTCTTCCTTTCGTGCCTTGCTCTTTTAATGTCTTTAAATACGGAATTGCGGATTGCATTAAAGTCATAATTATTGATGAAGAAATATATGGCATTACACCTAAAGCAAATATTCCCATTCTTCCTAAAGCACCTCCTGAGAAAGTATCAAAAATTCCTAATATACCAGAGGATTGCTGTTCAAAGAATTGCTGAAGCGCAATAGGATTAATTCCAGGTATAGGTAAAAAAGTACCTAATCTAAAAACAATTAAGGCGCCTAGTGTAAAAAAAAGTCGTTGTCTTAGCTCAGTTGCTTTTCCCAAAGCTCCAAAATTTAAGTTATTAGCAAATCTATCTGCAGCTGTTGCCATATTATTTATTTATTAAGTTAATTTTTCCTCCTAACTTCTCTAAAGCTGCTATTGCACTTTTAGAAGCATAGGAAATTTCTATAATGAGAGGTATATCAACTTTGCCTTTGTTTAATAGTTTTAACTTTCCTCTTGATTTATTGAATATTTTTTTTTCAAATAAATCAGATTCTCTAATATTACTTGAATCTATCTTATACTTATTAATTAAATTTGTGAGAGTATTAAAATTAATTTGTTGAACTTTAATTTTAAATGGATTTTTGAAACCTCTTTTGGGCAATCTTCTATATAGAGGCATTTGACCTCCTTCAAAACCATTAATGGAAACACCAGATCTTGATTTTTGACCCTTAACACCTCTACCTGAGGTCTTACCCAAACCTGAACCCGATCCTCTTCCAACTCTTTTTCTAGATTTTTTGGATGTTAGATTTTTTTTAAGTTGATTTATCTTCATGATTTAGTTTTCTTCCATATTTTTGTTTTTTTTGTTAAACTTTATTGACCTTTTTGATGCAACTGACTTAGGAGACTCAGACATTTTAAAAGCATTAAATGTTGCTTTTAACATATTATGAGGATTCGACGTTCCTGTTGATTTTGCAACAACATCTTTAATACCCAAAGACTCAAATAATGCTCTCATTGGTCCTCCAGCAATTATGCCAGTACCGGGAGCGGCTGACCTTAGTATAACTTTACCAGCCCCAAATCTTCCAACTATGTCGTGATGAATTGTTCTATTATCTTTTAAATGTACTCTTACCATTTTATTTTTTGCATTTTCTGTTGCTTTTCTTACTGCTTCTGGAACCTCTTTGGCTTTCCCAGTACCTATACCAACTCGACCCTTAGTGTCTCCAACAATCATGATAGCAGCAAATCCAAATCTTCTTCCACCTTTAACAACTTTAGCAACTCTATTGATTGTTACTAAATGCTCACTAAACTCTGTTTTTTCATTTTCAAACATTATTCACCTCAAAAATTAAGACCTTCAGATCTCGCTGCATCAGCAAGAATTTTTATTAATCCATGATATTTATATCTGCCTCTATCAAATGCTACATTTTTTATACCTTTAGAAATTATTTTTTTAGCAATTTCTTTTCCAACTAGTTCTGCTACTTCTTTTTTATTCAGTTTTTTACTTTTTATTTCTTTTTCTGATGAAGAACTACTAGCTAAGGTTTTGCCTTTTGAGTCATCAATTAATTGAGCATATATATGGAAATTTGATTTAAATACGGTTAATCTATTTCTTTTTGAAATTTTTTTAATTTTGAATCTAATTTTTTGATCTCTTCTCATCATATAAATTACTTTTTCTTACCCTCTTTTCTAAATATGAATTCATTTTCATATTTAATGCCCTTGCCTTTGAATGGTTCAGGTTTTCTAAATGATCTAATTTTAGCAGCGGCTTCTCCAAGTTTTTCTTTGTTAAAACTACTTAGTTGAATAATATTTTGCTTTGGACAAACTACCTTTACTTCTTTTGGAACAATATAATTTATATCGTGACTATAACCTAATTGTAACTTAAGTGTTTCTCCAGAAATACTTGCCCTATATCCTGTTCCATTTAATTCGAGCGTCTTAGAAAAACCCTCTGATACTCCCTTTACGGTGTTAGCAATTATTGCTCTAGTTGTACCCCAATTAGGATCTTTTTTTAGTTTATTATCTTTTGGAATGACCTGAATATCTTCATCATTAATCTTGATTTCAAAATTTGAGTTAACACTTACACTCATTTCACCTAACTTTCCTTTTGCAAGAAATACACCCTTTTCAAAGGTACACGATGTTTCTTTGGAAATTTTAATAGTATTTTTGGCAATTCTTGACATCAAAATACCTCACATAAAATTTCACCACCAACATTTTTTTGCCTTGCCTGTTGGTCAGACATTACCCCTTTGGGTGTCGATAATATTGATATCCCTAAACCACCATATGGTTTTTCTAATTCAGAAATCTTTGAATAGACCCTTATTCCTGGCTTTGAAATTCTTTTAATTTTTTTTATCACAGGGTTACCATTATAATATTTCAATTGTATTTTAATAAAATTTATCCCTTTTCTCTCTTCATAATCTTCAAAATCTCTAATATATCCTTCATCTTTAAGAACAGAGAGAACACTAATATTCAATTTAGACTTGAAACATGATGTATAAGATTTATTTGCTCTATGTGCATTTTTAATCCTTGCCAACATATCTGATAGTGCATCATTAAAAGCCATAATTATCTCCTTACCAACTTGACTTTACAACACCTGGTAGGTCTCCAGACATTGAAAGCTCCCTTATTTTAATTCTTGATAGTCCAAATTTTCTATAAACACCTCTAGATCTACCAGTTAGCTCACATCTATTTCTATATCTGATTGAAGAGCTATTTTTGGGTAGTTCATTAAGTTTATTCTGTAATATAATTCTTTCTTCAATCGAGAGCTTTTTATCCTTTAATTTATTTTTTAGATCTTTTCTTTTATTACTAAGCTTTTTAATTAATCTAGATCTATTAATATTTTTTTGAATTGAACTTAGTTTTGCCATGTTACTCCTGATTATTTTTGTTTTTAAAAGGCATATTAAAACTCTTTAATAATTCTAATGCCTCTGAATTTTTATTTGTAGATGTACATATTGTAATATCTAAACCTCTAACCTTATCAACTTTATCAAAGTTTATTTCTGGAAATATTATGTGCTCTTTAATTCCCAAAGAATAATTACCATTGCCATCAAAGCTATTAGGATTTAATCCCCTAAAATCTCGTATTCTAGGTATAGCTATATTTATAAGTCTATCCAAGAATTCATACATAATTTTATTACGTAAAGTAACTGAAGCACCTAAAGGCATGCCTGCTCTAATTTTAAAACCCGATATTGCTTTTTTTGCTTTGGTTTTAACTGCCTTTTGACCTGTAATTAATGTTAAATCTTCAACTGCTTTATCAACCAGCTTAGAGTCGTCCTTACCTTCACCAATACCCATATTAAGTACAATTTTTTTTATTTTTGGAACTTGAAATATATTTTTAAGTTCAAGTTTTGACTTGAGATCATTAATTATATTCGTATTATATTGATCGTATAGTCTAGTCATTTTATATATCCTTACCGGAAGATTTATTTATTCTTACCTTCTTTTTTTTATCAAATCTAAAACCAATTCTCACACCTTTTTTTGCGTTTGCATCATAAAATGCCAGGTTAGAAATATGGATAGGCATATCTTTTTCAACAATTCCTCCTGGCTCATTATTGTTTGGTTTTTGATTTTTTTTGTACTTATTAATATCAGATACAATAGCTTTTTCTTTAGCTGGTATCATCTTAATAATTTTACCTGTTTTTCCTTTATCTTTGCCAGTAAGTACAATAACCTCATCTCCTTTTTTTAATTTAAATTTTTTTGCCATTATAGAACCTCTGGAGCTAAACTAATTATTTTCATAAATTTTTTGCTTCTTAATTCTCTTGTTACTGGGCCAAATATTCTTGTTGCTATGGGTTCTTCTTGTTTATCGAGTAATACAGCGGCATTTTTATCAAATCTAATTGATGTTCCATCGCGTCTTTGGAAGTCTTTTGAAGTTCTTACTATTACTGCTTTGTAAACATCGCCTTTTTTTACCTTAGCTCTTGGTATCGCATCTTTAATAGATACAACGATTATATCCCCAATAGAAGCAGATCTTCTTTTTGAACCACCTAACACCTTAATACATTGTATTTTTCTTGCACCAGAATTATCGGCAACAAATAAATTTGATTGCATTTGTATCATATTTTATCAACCTTTTCGTACAAAACTTTCCATGATTTGAGTTTTGAAATTGGTTTAGATTCTTCAATTGAAACAATGTCTCCAACTTTAAATTCATTTTTTTCATCATGAGCATGATATTTTTTAGATCTACTTATGATTTTTTTATATAGTTTATGCTTAACTCTTCTTGTAACACTAACCACAATAGTTTTATCAATTTTTGAAGATACAACAGTTCCTGACAAAATACGCTTAGGCATTATCGACTCCAATAGATTTAGAAATAGAATGTTTTAGTTTTGCGATATTTCTCTTGGTTTTTTTAATATCAGCAGTTTTTTCAAGTTGGCCTGTAGATTTTTGAAAGTTTAAATTCAAAAGATTCTTTTTTAAATCTAAAATTTCTTGCTTAACTTTTTTCAAATCAGTAGTGGTATTTTTTTTAATCATATATTTCTTTCAACGAATTTACATTTAATTGGTAATTTAGCTGCTGCTAATGTCATTGCCTTCCTTGCATCTTCAACTCCTACGCCATCAACTTCAAACATAATCCTTCCCGGTTTAACTCTACAAGCCCAATATTCAACAGAACCTTTTCCTTTACCCATTCTTACTTCAGCAGGTTTTTTTGAAACTGGAACATCAGGAAAAATTCTAATCCACATTCTACCTGCTCTCTTTAAATATCTGGTTATTGCTTTCCTAGCTGCTTCAATTTGACGGGAAGTTACCCTTTCAGGCTCTAGAGCTTTAAGTCCGAAGCTTCCATAATTTAATGCATAGTTACCTTTGGAATTACCATGTATTCTACCTTTAAACTGCTTTCTATGCTTAAACTTCTTTGGAGATAACATGTTCATTATCTGATACTTCCTTGATCAATCTGTTTTTTTTCACTTGCATATGGATCTTTAGATAAAATTTCGCCTTTATTAATCCAAACTTTTATACCGCAAATTCCATAAGTTGTTTCAGCTTCAGCAGTGGCATAGTCAATATCTCCTCTTAAAGTGTGCAATGGAACACTGCCCTCATGATATTTTTCTGTTCTAGCAATTTCTGCTCCCCCCAGTCTTCCGCTACAAACTACTTTTACTCCTTTTGCACCAAGCCTAATAGCAGACTGGACTGCTTTTTTCATCGCTCTTCTAAAAGAAACTCTTTTCTCTAATTGATTAGCAATATTTTCTGCAACTAACTTGGCCTCAACTTCGGGTTTTCTAACTTCTTTAATATCAAGGAAGACTTCTAAATTAGACAATTTAGACAAGTCATTCTTTAAAGTTTCAATATCAGCTCCTTTTTTACCAATAATTATTCCCGGTCGAGAACTAAAAATAGAAATTCGTAATTTTTTTGCTGCTCTCTCAACATTGATCTTAGAAATACTTGCATTTTTTAATTTTTTTTCAACATAGTTTTTAATTTTTAGATCTTGGTGGAGAAGTTCAGTATATTCTGATTTAGAAAACCATCTTGAAGACCAGGTTTTATTAATACCTAATCTAATACCATGCGGATTTACTTTCTGTCCCATTATTTATCTTCCTTAGAGTTGACTCTTTCTTCAACCACTATTGTAAGTTTACTGAAAGGTTTAATTATCGATGCAGCTCTTCCTTTTGCTCTTGGTCTCCATCTTTTCATCCTTAAACTTTTACCAACAAATGCTTGTTTTATAAAAAGTTTATCAATGTCTAATTGATTATTGTTTTCAGCATTAGCAACTGCTGAATTTAGAACTTTTAAAACACTTGAAGCTATTCTTTTGTTAGAAAATTTAAGTTGATTAACTGCATTGCTGACTTTTTTGTTAACAATACTATTGGCAATTAATGATAACTTAAGTGGACTTATTCTTAACATGTTATCTCTAGCTGTTGCAATTAGTTTATCTGTCATTTTTGTTCCGCTTTCTTATCTGCAGCAGTGTGGCCTTTAAATGATCTAGTTGGAGAAAATTCTCCTAATTTATGACCTACCATTTGTTCACTAACAGTTACGGGAACAAATTTTTGACCATTATATACTCCAAATGTTAATCCTACAAACTGTGGAATGATTGTTGATCTTCTTGACCAAGTCTTGATTACTTCTTTTCTTCCAGAGTCAGATACTTTTTGAGCTTTTTTAATCAAGTATCCATCAACAAATGGGCCTTTCCAAACAGCGCGAGTCATTATTTTTTCCTTCTCCTAATAATAAAAGTATTTGTTTTTTTATTATTTCTTGTTTTCTTTCCTTTTGTTGCCACTCCCCAAGGTGTAACTGGATTTCTACCACCAGATGTTCTGCCTTCACCTCCGCCATGAGGGTGATCAACTGGATTCATAACAACTCCTCTAACTTTAGGTCTAAACCCAAGATATCTTTTTCTACCTGCTTTTCCTAACTTTATATTTTTTTGATCTGGATTTGATACTTCGCCAATAGTGGCTTTTGAATTTCTATTAATATGTCTAATTTCTCCAGAAACTAATTTTACCTGAACATAAGGTAGTTCTTTAGAAACAATTTGTGCTGAAGATCCTGCAGATCGTACTAATTGTGCTCCAGCACCAGGTTTTAATTCTATATTATGAATATTAGTTCCTATTGGAATATTTTTAATAGGTAAGCAATTTCCTTCTTTAATTTCTGCATTCTCACTTGAGATTAGTTTATCTCCTTCTTTAATGTTCTTTGGAGATATTATATAACTTAGAACACCATCTTCATATTTTAATAAAGAAATAAAAGCAGATCTATTCGGATCGTATTCATTTCTAACTACTTGAGCTAAAATGTCAGTTTTGTTTCTCTTAAAATCAATTAATCTGTATTTTCTTTTAACTCCACCACCCATTCTTCTAGAGGTTATCCTTCCTTGGTTATTTCTTCCACCAGTAGATTTTATTGGTTTGGTTAATGACTTAACTGGATTATCTTTAGAGAGATGCTTCTTAGATACTAAGACTGTTCCCCTCATGCCTGGAGTTACAGGTTTAAACTTGTTAAGCATTATTTAATCTCCACAGATGCATCAATTGTGTTACCTTCCTTTAGAGTAACTATCGCTTTTTTTGTATCATTTCTAAATCCAAAATTACCCTTAAAAGACTTGGCTTTACCTCTTATAATTGAAGTATTAATTTTGGTAACTTTCACTTTAAATATTTTTTCTATTGCTTGTTTAATTTCATTTCTGTTACTTTCTTTAGAAACTAAAAAGGTATACTGATTGAATTGTTGTAGATTTGTAGATTTTTCAGTTGTAATTGGTTTTTTCAAAATACTATATATTTTTTCAGAGGATATTAATTTATTATAATTATTCATGTTAGCCTCTTTGTAATTCCTTCTATTGAGTCTTGCTCAACAAAAATAGTATCGTAAGAAATTAAATCTTTAACATTAATACCTTTTTGAGGTAAAATTTGAACTTTAGGTATATTGGATGATGCCAGTTTAAAGTTTTTATCTATTCCTTTTTCAGAATAAATAAATAAGGCAGATTTATAATTGAACTTTTTAAGCGTTAAATTTAATGACTTTGTTTTAAAATTATCAATTTTAAAGGTATCAACAAATATCATTTTATTTTCAGTTAATTTTGCAGACAACGCTGATTTGATAGCTAATTTTTTTTCTTTTTTATTAAGATCAAAAGAGTAATCTCTATTGTTAGTCGGACCCATTGAAACAGCTCCTCCTCTAAAATTTGGCGGTTTATTACTTCCCTGCCTAGCATTACCAGTACCTTTTTGAGAAAAAGGTTTTTTACTTCTTCCACTAACTTCGGATCTTGTTTTTGTTTTAGATGATCCCTGTCTAGACTTTGCATTTTGGTACCTAATATATTGATGTATTATATCAGGGAAAGTTTTCTGCCCAAATACATCATCGCTTAATTTTACTTTACCTACTTCAGTGTTCTTAAAATTTATTACTGGCTTTTCCATTTAGCTTTTCTTTACTGAGTCATTTAAAAATAAAGTCGAATTTTTTTTACCAGGTACTGAGCCTTTAACCATTAGTAAGTTATTCGTCTCATCAATTTCCATAATTTTTAAGTTTTGTTTAGTTACTTTTTTTGAACCCATTCTACCGGCCATTTTCTTGCCTTTGAATACTCTGCCAGGATCTTGATTCTGGCCTGTTGAACCATGTGATCTGTGAGAAATGGAAACACCGTGTGATGCCCTTAATCCTCCAAAGTTATGCCTTTTCATTACACCAGCAAAACCCTTTCCTATCGATATACCAGTCACATCGATATACTGATCTTTTTTAAAATGAGAAACATTTAATGATGCACCAATATCTAAGAAATTTTTATCATCAACTCTAAATTCTTTTAAAATTTTTTTTGGACTAATTTTTAAGGAGGAAAAAATCTTTCGCTGAGGTTTATTTAACTTTTTGATTTTTTTTTTTGTTTCTATGCTTGCTATCTGAACCGCATTATATCCATCTTTTTCCATTGTTTTAATGTTAGATACAATACAATCATCAACTTTAAGAACAGTGACTTGTGTGCTTGATCCATCAGTACCAAAGATTGATGAATTTCCAATTTTAGTTGCTATTAAACCAGTTCTTTTCATATTAAATCTTTATATCCACTTCTACACCAGCTGATAAATCAAGTTTCATAAGAGCATCCACAGTTTGCGGAGTTGGATCAATTATGTCTAAAAGCCTGTTGTGAGTTCTTATTTCTAATTGGTCTCTACTTTTTTTATCAACGTGCGGTGATTTATTTACTGTAAATCTCTCAAATCTAGTTGGGAGAGGAATAGGACCTTTAACTTTTGCTCCAGTTCTTTTAGCAGTATTAATAATATCTTGAGTACTGCTGTCCAAAAGGGTGTTATCAAAACCTCTTAATCTAATTCTAATATTTTGACTTTCCATTATGCTAACTTAGCCTTCACTTCCTCAGCAACATTTGACGGTACTTGCTCGTAGTGATCAAATTGCATTGTATAATTTGCTCTTCCTTGGGTTAATGATCTTAAATTATTTACATATCCAAACATATTTGCAAGAGGTACCATTGCATCAACTACATTAGCATTACCTCTTGTGGACATTTCTTGTACTTGACCCCTTCTACTATTTAGGTCACCAATTACATCGCCCATATATTCTTCTGGAGTTACAACTTCAACTTTCATCATTGGTTCTAATAAAACTGGATTTGCTTTTGCGATACCTTCCCTAAACGCTGCTCTAGCAGCGATCTCAAATGCTAAAACACTTGAGTCAACATCGTGATATGCACCATCATACAGTACTGCTTTAAAATCAATACAAGGAAAACCTGCAATAACACCCGTTTGCTGTTGAGCAATTAAACCTTTTTCAACTCCAGGAATATGTTCAGTGGGGATATTGCCACCCTTAATTTGATTTACAAACTCATATCCACTACCTGGCTGACCAGGCTCAAACTTGATTTTAACCCTTGCAAATTGGCCTGCACCACCTGATTGTTTTTTATGAGTATAATCTACATCGAATGAATTAGAAATAGTTTCTCTATAAGCAACTTGTGGTGCTCCAACATTAGCTTCTACTTTGAATTCTCTTTTCATTCTATCTACAAGAATTTCTAAGTGAAGTTCTCCCATACCTTTTATAATCGTTTGTCCACTTTCATGATCAGTTGTAACTCTGAAACTTGGATCCTCTTGTGCCAATCTACCAAGAGCTTGACCCATCTTTTCATGATCCGCCTTAGTCTTAGGCTCTACTGCTACTTCAATAACTGGATCAGGAAAATCCATTCTTTCAAGAACAATTGGTTTATTAGAATCACATAATGTTTCTCCGGTAGTAACATCTTTAAGACCAACTAGAGCAACTATATCACCTGCATTTGCGGTTTTAATTTCTTCTCTATTGTTGGCATGCATTAAAAGCATCCTGCCTATATTCTCTTTTTTTCCAGAGTTTGAGTTAAGAACTGTATCTTTTGCGTTTATAGTTCCAGAATATATTCTTGTAAATGTAAGACTACCAACAAAAGGGTCCGTCATTATTTTAAAAGCTAATGCACTAAACGGCTCAGTATCATCACATTTACGAGATAGTTCTTTTTTATCGTCATTAATATCAACTCCCTTAACACTTTCAACATCCATAGGAGATGGCATATAATCAATAACTGCATCTAGTAATGGTTGTACACCTTTATTTTTAAAAGCAGAACCAGTTAAAACTGGAACGAATGATCCTTTAATTGTTCCCAATCTAATACATTTTTTTAAATCTTCTGTAGAAGGCTCTTTGCCATCTAGATAAGCTTCCATTATTCTATCATCTTCCTCTACTGCCTTCTCAATAAGCTTTTCTCTGTATTCGTTAGCTTGTTGCTTTAAATCATCAGGAATATCTACAATATTAAACTTTGCACCTAAACTTTCATCTTGCCAAATTATTGCATTATTTGAAACTAAGTCAACGACACCTTTTAAATCACTTTCTATTCCAACAGGAAGTTGTGTTACTAGGGGATATGATCCTAATCTTTCTGTTATCATATCTACACACATAAAAAAGTTTGCTCCTGTTCTATCTAATTTATTAATAAAGCACATTCTTGGCACATTATATTTATCAGCTTGTCTCCAAACTGTTTCAGATTGCGGTTCAACACCAGCAACACCATCAAAAACTGCGACTGCTCCATCAAGCACTTTTAGAGAACGCTCAACTTCTATTGTAAAGTCAACATGGCCTGGTGTATCAATTATATTAATTCTATGATCATTCCAAAAGCAAGTCGTAGCAGCAGACGTAATAGTAATACCTCTTTCTTGTTCTTGCTCCATCCAATCCATAGTTGCTGCACCATCATGAACTTCACCAATTTTATGAGATTTACCGGTATAATATAATATTCTTTCTGTAGTTGTTGTTTTACCCGCATCAATGTGGGCCATAATTCCAATATTTCTATATTTATCTAAAGGATGTTTTCTTGACATATTTATTACCATCTAAAATGTGAAAAAGCTCTATTAGCATCAGCCATTTTATGAGTTTCCTCTCTTTTTTTTACTGAGTTTCCTTTATTATTAAATGCATCTACAATTTCGTTTGCAATTCTTTCCTTCATTGTTTTTTCATTTCTTTTTAGAGCAGAATCAACAATCCACTTCATAGCTAAGGTTTGTGCTCTTTTAGGTCTAACTTCCATTGGAACTTGGTATGTTGCACCTCCAACCCGTCTTGATCTAACTTCTAAAGAAGGTTTTACATTATTAAGTGCTTCGTGAAAAAAATCGATTGGTGTTTTATCTGTTTTTTTAGAAACTATATCAAAGGCGCCATATACAATATTTTCAGAGGTTGATTTTTTTCCATCCTGCATAATTCTGTTCATAAACTTTGCTAATACAAGATCTTTATATTTGTGATCAGGTAGTATAGTTCTTTTCTCAGCAGCTCTTCTTCTAGACATAATTTATTTTGGCCTCTTTGCACCGTAAAGAGATCTCCTCTGTTTTCTTGCACTAACACCTTGTGTATCCAAAGTTCCTCTTAAAATATGATATCTCACTCCTGGTAAATCTTTAACTCTACCACCTCTGATCAAAACAACTGAGTGCTCTTGAAGATTATGACCTTCCCCAGGAATGTATGCAGAAACTTCCTGACCATTTGTTAGTTTTACTCTTGCTACTTTCCTCAAAGCTGAATTTGGTTTTTTTGGAGTAGTAGTGTAAACTCTAGTACATACACCTCTCTTTTGAGGACTTTGATCAAGTGCAGGAACTTTATTTCTTTTTTTTACTTGTCTCCTACCTTTACGGACTAGTTGGTTAATAGTTGGCATAATATCCTTCAGTTAAGTGTTTGGAAAAAAAATTTCCACGACCTTTAACAAATCGTAGGGGTCTTTATAAATTGATGTTCATAAAGTCAAGAAAATATCTGTATTTATTGAGGATTTTCTAAAGTTTTAGCCTCATTTTGGGCGATTGCCTCAGCATCCCTCTCAACAGCTAGTTTTTCATATTCAGAAGTCATTTTACCAGTACCAGCTGGGATTAGTCTTCCAACAATTACGTTTTCTTTCAGACCGCTTAAATTATCAACTTTTCCTAGAGTGGCAGCATCAGTCAATACTTTAGTAGTTTCCTGGAAAGATGCAGCAGAGATGAATGAATTAGTCTGTAAACTTGCTTTTGTTATGCCGAGCAAGACAGGTTCATATTTTATGACTTTTTTACCTTCAGCTTCAAGAAGCTTGTTAAGTTTTAACAAGTCTCTTCTCTGAATTTGCTCACCTGAAATTAAATTTGAGTCTCCTGGATCCTTTATAAGAACTTTTTGAAGCATTTGTCTTGCAATTGTCTCAATATGTTTATCGTTAATGTAAACACCTTGTAACTTATAAACTGATTGAACCTCCCTAACTAAGTATCTCGCTAATTCCTCTACGCCTAATATTCTTAATATATCGTGAGGAACAGGAGTGCCTTCAACTAAAATATCGCCTTTTTTCACAAAATCCCCATCTTGCACATTTAAGTATTTTGATCTTGGTATTAAGATTTCAAAAGTATCTTCTTCATTATCAATACTAGTAATAATTACTCTTCTTTTATTTTTATAATCTTTACCAAAAGATATTTTACCATCAATCTCAGACATTATTGCAGGGTCCTTTGGCTTTCTTGCTTCAAACAATTCAGCAACCCTAGGAAGACCTCCAGTTATGTCTTTAGTTCTAGAAGATTCCTTAGGTATTCTTGCTAAAACTTGACCTGCAAATACTTCTTGCCCATCCTCAACGCTGATTATTGTATCTATGGACATTGGAAAGTTAGTTTGATTTAATTCATCATCTTCATTTTCTTCTAAGGAATTGGAAATATTAATTGCTGGTTTAAAATTTTTACTTTTTTGGTTCTGACTCCAATCAATAACAATCTTACTAGAAATACCAGTTGTATCATCCATAGTTTCCCTAAAAGAAATTCCTTGTTTAAGATCTACATATTTTGCAAAACCATTTTTATCAGCAATGATTGGTAAAGTGTATGGATCCCATTCAGCTAAAGTTTGATTTGAATTTACTTCATCATTTTCTTTTACCAAGAGTTTTGATCCAAAAGGAAGATATGAAGAAAATTTTTCTTCATCTTTAACTAGAATTTTAACTTTAGCGTTTCTACTCAAAACTATATTATTTTTAAACTTATCTTCAATAAGTTTTACATTCTCTAGTTTTATTGTTCCATTAACTGGAGCTATAGCATTGGACTGCTCAACTGATGAACTAGCTGCACCTCCTATGTGAAATGTTCTCATTGTAAGTTGGGTTCCTGGCTCACCAATTGATTGAGCTGCAATTATCCCAACTGCTTCACCTAAGTTAACGGCCGTACCTCTTGCAAGATCTCTACCGTAACATTTTGCACATATTCCATCCTCAGTATCACAAGTTAATACTGATCTTATTTTTAATGACCTTAAACCTAGTTTATTTATCTTTTCAAGGTGATGCTCTGAAATTATATCTTCAGAATTTACAATTACATTATTATTTTCATCTACAATATCTTGAACAGGAGTCCTTCCTAATATTCTCTCAGATAAAGAAGATGTTACGTTTCCAGATTCAATAATTTCTTCAACTAAAACTCCGTTTTTAGTATTACAGTTTTCTTCTCTAATTACGGCATCTTGTGCAACATCTACAAGTCTTCTAGTTAAATAACCACTACTTGCAGTTTTTAATGCTGTATCAGCTAATCCTTTTCTAGCACCGTGTGTGGATGTAAAGTATTCTAAAACAGATAAGCCTTCTTTAAAGTTAGATTTTATTGGATTCTCAATAATTTCTCCTGAGGGTTTTGCCATTAACCCTCTCATTCCAGATAACTGTTTTAGCTGAGCCGCAGAACCTCTAGCACCAGAGTGAGCCATCATGTAAACTGAATTAATTGGTTTATCATCCTCGGGGTTAGAAATAACCTCCAACATTTTATCTGCTACTTTATTTGTACATTCAGACCAAGCATCAACAACCTTATTATATTTTTCACCTTGAGTGATTAGTCCGTCTTGATATTGACTTTCATATTCTTGAACTTTTTTCTGCGTATCTTCTAATAATGTAACTTTATCATCAGGTATAATTAGGTCATCTTTACCGAATGAAATTCCAGCTATAGCCGCATATTTAAAACCAATTTGCATTATATGATCCGCAAACAATACTGTTTCTTTTTGACCACAATGTCTGTAAACTGAATCTATTATATTACTAACTTCTTTTTTTGTTAATATTTTATTAACCATATCAAATGTGATATTTTCATTTTTAGGAAGTATATTGCCTAAAATCATTCTACCAGGAGTTGTTTCTACTTTAACCAAATCTCCGTTCGTATCAATTATTCTTGATAAGATTTTAGTGTGAAGTGAAATATCATTGTTTTCAAGCGCCTTTATTATTTCGTTAAGATCAATAAAAAATCTTCCTTGACCATTTTGATTATCTCTTAAAATAGATAGATAATATATTCCTAAAACAATATCCTGTGATGGAACAATTATTGGTTTTCCACTAGATGGTGATAAAATATTATTAGTACTCATCATTAATACTCTAGCCTCTAATTGAGATTCTAAACTTAATGGAACATGAACGGCCATTTGATCACCATCAAAATCAGCATTAAATGCTGTACAAACTAATGGGTGTAGTTGAATTGATTTTCCTTCAATCAATATAGGTTCAAATGCTTGAATACCTAATCTATGTAGTGTTGGTGCTCTATTAAGCAAAACAGGGTGCTCTCTTATTACCTCTTCTAGAATATCCCAAACTCTAGGATCTTCCTTTTCAACAAGTTTTTTTGCCGCTTTAATAGTGTTTGCCCAACCATAAATATCAAGTTTATGGAAAATAAAAGGTTTGAAAAGTTCCAGAGCCATTTTTTTTGGAATACCACATTGATGCAGTTTCAAATTTGGCCCAACAACTATTACAGACCTACCTGAATAATCTACTCTTTTCCCTAATAAATTCTGTCTAAATCTTCCCTGTTTACCTTTCAACATATCTGATAATGATTTTAAAGGTCTTTTATTTGTAGATGTAATAATTCTTCCTCTTCTACCATTATCAAACAATGCATCAACAGACTCTTGTAGCATTCTTTTTTCATTTCTAATAATTATATCAGGTGCCCTAAGATCAATTAGCCTTTTTAATCTGTTATTTCTATTTATTACTCTTCTATAAAGATCATTAAGATCGCTTGTTGCAAATCTTCCACCATCTAATGGTACTAATGGTCTTAACTCTGGTGGAATGACAGGCAAAACTCTTAAAATCATCCATTCTGGTTTATTCTTGGATACAATAAAAGATTCAATTAATTTTAGTCTTTTAGTAATTTTTGTTTTTTTAAGTTCTGACTTTGTTTCAGTCAGATCTATTTTCATCTGTTTAAAATCTGCATCTAGATCTATATTTAATAACATTTGTTCAATTGCTTCCGCTCCAATAGCAGCTGTAAATGCGTCTTCTCCATATTCATCTTGATAATCTATGTATTGTTCTTCAGAAATTATTTCACCTTTCTTCAAATCAGTTAGTCCGGGTTCAACAACTATAAACTGCTCAAAATATAAAACTTTTTCCAAATTCTTTATGGTCATGTCTAATAATGTTGCAATTCTACTTGGAAGAGATTTCATAAACCAAATATGTGATACTGGAGCAGCTAGCTCAATATGTCCCATTCTATCTCTTCTTACTTTAGAAAGTGTTACTTCAACTCCACATTTCTCACAAATAATACCACGAAATTTCATACGCTTGTATTTACCACAAAGACATTCATAATCTTTTACTGGTCCAAAAATTCTAGAACAAAACAGACCATCTTTCTCAGGTTTAAATGTTCTGTAATTTATTGTCTCTGGTTTTTTTATTTCTCCAAAAGACCAAGACCTTATATCCTCTGGACTAGCTATAGATATTTTAAGGCTATTAAAGTTTTGAACACCTAAATTCTGATTGAAAATATTTGTTAGTTCTTTATTCATTTTTTCCTATCAAGTTTGTTAAGTTATTTTCTTTTAAATTTTCTTTAAAATCTAGATTTAACCCTAATGATCTAAGTTCTTTAACCATTACATTAAATGACTCAGGTGTTCCAGATTCAAAGTTATTATCTCCTTTAACAATAGATTCATAAACTTTTGTTCTCCCAGCAACATCATCAGATTTAATAGTTAATATCTCTTGAAGTGTATAAGCGGCACCATATGCCTCTAATGCCCAAACTTCCATTTCTCCAAATCTTTGACCTCCAAACTGAGCTTTACCACCTAAGGGTTGCTGTGTAACCAGACTGTACGGGCCTATTGATCTTGCATGAATTTTTTCATCAACCAAATGATGGAGTTTTAACATATACATATATCCAACTGTTACTGGTCTTTCAAATTTTTTACCCGTTACACCATCATACAATGTTTCTTGTCCCGTTACAGATACACCTGACATATTTAATAAAGTAGTTATATCTTTTTCTTTAGCTCCATCAAAAACTGGGGTGGCAAATGGTATACCTTCTTTAAGATTATTTGCCAGTTCAAGCACTTCATCATCATTCATCTTTTGAATTGATTCTCTATGTTTATTATAATCATAAATATCAACTAACTTATCTTTTAATACCTTTAAATTACCCTCTTGATTTATTCTTAATAACATTTCATTAACTTGTCTTCCAAGCGAAGCTGAGGCCCATCCAAGATGTGTTTCTAAGATTTGACCAATATTCATCCTACTTGGAACTCCTAGCGGATTTAGAACTATATCAATAGGTGTTCCATCTTCTAAATACGGCATGTCTTCAACAGGACAGATTTTAGATATTACACCTTTATTTCCATGTCTACCTGCCATTTTATCTCCAGGTTGTAACTTTCTTTTAACAGCAATAAAAACTTTTATAAGTTTTAATACACCTGGAAGTAATTCATCTCCACTTTGAATTTTATCAATTTTATTTTCAAACTTTTGATTAATATTACCAAGCTGGTTTTCGTAATTTTTAACAAGAGACTCAATTTGTTGATTTGTTTTCTCTTCAGATATATTTAATTTAAGTAATTCACTTAAGTTTAAGTTGTCAATTTTATCATATATAATTTTTGTATTTTTCTCAATTTTATCACTGCCAGATATAAAAGTTTTCCCAGTAAGTAATTCCTTTAATAAATTCCCAAAACTTTTTTCTAATATTTTTAATTCATCATCTCTATCTTTTGCAATGATTTCTATTTGATGATTTTCAATGCTTATCGCTCTTTCATCTTTTTCAATACCTCTTCTTGAAAAAACTCTAATTTCAACAATAGTTCCCTTAACTCCAGGAGGTACTCTCAAGCTTGTATCTTTAACATCAGCGGCTTTTTCACCAAAAATTGCTCTAAGTAATTTTTCTTCTGGTGTTACAGGGGATTCCCCTTTTGGAGTAACTTTTCCTACCAGTATATCACCAGGAGCAACCTCAGCACCTATATAAACTATCCCTGTTTCATCAAGGTTTACTAGCATTTCCTCACTTGCATTTGGAATATCTCTAGTTATTTCTTCAGGGCCTAGTTTGGTATCCCTGGACATCACTTCGAATTCCTCTACATGGATAGATGTAAAAACATCATCTTGAACAACTTTTTCTGATATTAGTATTGAGTCCTCAAAATTATATCCATTCCATGGCATGAAAGCAGCTAAAACATTTCTTCCTAATGCTAGTTCACCCAATTCAGTTGCAGGACCATCAGCTATAACCTGATTTTTTGAAACCTTATCTCCTACATTTACGAGAGGTCTTTGACTAATACATGTATTTTGATTTGATCTCTGAAATTTTAACAAATTGTAAATATCAATTTTATTTAAAGAACTATCACTTTTATCAGTAACCCTTATTACAATTCTATTTGCGTCAAGTTGATCAACAACACCTTCTCTCTTTGCAACTACAGTTGAACCACTATCCTTAGCAACTGTGTATTCCATACCTGTTCCAACTAAAGGTGCCTTTGGTTTTATTAATGGAACAGCCTGCCTCATCATATTTGATCCCATAAGCGCTCTATTAGCATCATCATTTTCTAAAAACGGTATTAGAGATGAAGCAACTGATACAAGTTGCTGTGGTGAGACATCCATTAAATCTATAGCATCAATATTTGCATTAATAAATTCTCCATTTTTTCGACAACTAACAATTTCATTTAAAAATTTACCTTTGGTATCAACTTCTGCATTTGCTTGAGCGATTACAAAGTCCTCTTCATCAATAGCACTTAAGTAAATTACCTTATCAGATACTTTTCCATTATTAACAATTCTGTATGGTGTTTCAATAAAACCATAGTCGTTTATTCGAGAGTAGGAAGCTAAGCTATTAATTAAACCAATATTAGCCCCTTCAGGCGTTTCAATTGGACAAATTCTACCATAATGTGTTTGGTGAACATCTCTAACTTCAAAGCCAGCTCTTTCTCTATTTAGACCACCTGGCCCTAGTGCAGAAACTCTTCTTTTATGGGTAATTTCACTTAGCGGGTTAGTCTGATCCATAAACTGACTTAACTGACTTAATCCAAAGAACTCTTTTATAGAAGCCACAACTGGTTTTGCGTTTACAATATCTTGTGGCATAATGTTATCAACTTCTAATGAGCTTAATCTTTCTTTTATAGCCCTATCCATCTTTAAAAGACCAATTCTATATTGGTTTTCAAGCAGCTCACCAACTGACCTAACACGTCTGTTTGCTAAATGGTCAATATCATCAATTTCTCCTTTGCCATCAATTAAATTATGCATGTGTTTGACTACTGAAATTATATCGCCTTTATCTAAAACAGTTTGATCAATTGAGGTTTCTTTTTTAAATTTAGCACTAATTTTTAATCTTCCAACAGCTGATAAATCATATCTATCAGAGTTGAAGAAAAGATTATTAAAAAGATTTTCTGCTGTTTCAATTGTAGGCGGTTCCCCAGGTCTTAAAATTTTAAATACCTCGAATAACGCTTCTTCTCTTGATCTTGCCTTATCTAATTGAAGTGTACTCCTAACGTAAGAACCTATTTCAATATTATCAACTTTTAAAATATCAATTTTTGTAATGTTATTTTGATTTACAAAATCGTCAAAAGTTTCATCAATTTCAAAACCTGCTTCAAAAAAAATCTTACCAGTATTTTCATCAATAATATCAGACGCAAGATAATGACCAACAAGAGAATCGTTATCTATTGTTATTGTTGAGGAATTTTTCTTTTTTACTTCATTGATTATTTTTTGATTTACTTTGGTTCCTTTGGTGATCAGTATTTTTCCATTTTTTGAGTCGAGGATATTATAGTTTAGAATCTTTCCCTTATAAAATGATAAATCTTCTTTAAATTGCCAACCATAATCATTTTTTTTACAAGTAATGTTATCATAAAAAATAGCTAATATTTCCTCTGATGTCATGCCTAATATTTTTTTTGAATCGGGTTCTATTTTATTTTTTTCACATTCATTTAAATAATCTTCAGATTTATCACTGAGTAAGCACTTAAATAAAGTTGTTACTGGAAATTTTCTTTTTCTATCTATTCTTGCATGAATATTATTTTTTGCATCATGTTCAAAATCTAACCATGATCCGCGATAAGGAATTATTCTTGCATTAAAAAGAAACTTACCACTGGTATGTGTTTTTCCATAATCATGATCAAAAAATACTCCTGGAGACCTATGCATTTGGCTTACCACAACTCTCTCGGTGCCATTAACAACAAAGGTTGCATTTTTTGTCATCAATGGAATTTCACCCATAAATACTTCTTGCTCTTTAATGTCTCTAACAGATTTTGTTCCTGCAATTTCATCAATATCCCAGATCACTAATCTAAAGTTTACTAGCAGTGGTGCACCATAAGTCATTCCTCTTTGTGAACATTCTTCTACATCATACTTTGGTATGCCAAGATTATAACTTACATAGTCTACTGTTGCTCTTTCAGTATAATCATGAACAGGAAATACAGATTTAAAAATAGCGTGAAGACCTTTGTTTTCTCTTTTTTCTGGATCAACTCTTAATTGTAAAAAACTATCATATGATCTTTTTTGTACTTCAACTAAATTAGGTAGTGAGGTTACCAGAGGAATTTTTCCAAAAGATTTTCTAATTTTTTTAGTATTTATGTGGTCTAAACTCATTTATATTCCTTTATAAAACAGACCCCTTAGAAAAGAGGTCTATTAAATTATTTTAATTCTACTTTAGCGCCAGCAGCTTCTAAAGCTTTAACCATTGCATCAGCATCTTCTTTTTTGACACCTTGCTTCAGAGGCTTTGGTGCTCCCTCAACAAGATCCTTTGCCTCTTTAAGACCCAAACCTGTTATTGTTCTAACTTCTTTAATAACAGCAATTTTGTTTGAACCTGATTCTGCAAGAACAACATCAAATTCTGTCTTCTCTTCAGCAGCTGAATCAGCTCCACCACCTGCAGGTGCTGCAGCAACAGCAACAGGCGCAGCCGCTGATACACCCCATTTTTCTTCTAGCAGCTTACTTAGTTCAGCAGCCTCTAGAACAGTTAAAGAGGATAAGTCATCAACAATTTTATTAAGATCAGCCATTTAGTTTACTCCTTATTACCTAGTTCGACTCTTGAGAATTGCTACTTTTTGCACTCAATATTCTAGCTATCTGGCCTGCTGGCTCCTTAGTTATAGAAGCAATTTTTTGTGCAGGGGCAGAAATTAGACCAATAAGTTTACCTCTAAGCTCATCTAGTGAAGGTAATTCTGCAAGAAAATTAATTTTATTTTTATCAATTTTCTCACCATTATAACTGCCTCCAATAATTTTAAATTTATCAAATTTTTTTTCAAAAGTTACTGAAACTTTTGCAGGAGCCACAGGATCAGAAGAATAAGAAACTGCCGTTGGTCCTTGAAATAGATCTGATATATCTTTGAACTGAGTATCAGCAATAGCAAGCTTAGTGAGTCTGTTCTTTGTTACCTTGAATTTTGCACCGTTTTGTCTCATTTCTTTTCTGAGATCTTCTATTTCTTTAACAGTAAGACCAGAATATTCAGAAACGATTATTGAAGAAGAGTTTTTAAGTTCTTCTTTTAATTCCGATACAAAATCTTTTTTTTCAGAACGTTTCACGTCAACCTCGGTTTTGTATTAGGTACAAGTACCTAATGTTAGCTAAGATTAGTTTGACCATCAAACTATTCTTAAGCCTGTCAAGAAGCAAATCGAAACTCACTTCATAGTCTATGCAGGGAATTAAGCTTTCGCTCCTGCAGTCTTTGACAGGTGATGGCAAAAGCCATCAGTTGAACAAAATTAACGAAGACTTGCTTGGTTAATTTGAAGTCCAACTCCCATAGTTGAAGCTATGGTAACTTTTTTTATAAAAGAACCTTTAACAGAGTCAGGTTTACTTTTATTAATTGAAGAATAAAATACTTTTAAATTTTCTAGAATCTTATCATCACTAAAACTAATTTTTCCAATACCAGCATGTACGATACCCGATTTATCATTTTTAAATTTTACCTGCCCTGATTTAGCAGATGTTACTGCATTTTTAATTTCTTTAGTTACAGTTCCTAGTTTTGGGTTTGGCATTAAACCTTTTGGCCCTAGAATTTTAGCAACTTTACCAAGTTTTGGCATTATATCTGGTGTAGCAATCAAAATATCAAAATCAATTTTGTTTGAGGAAATATTATCTATAAATTCCTGACCTCCATATAGATCGGCTCCACTTTCTTTTGCTTCAGTTACATTATCGTCTGATGTTATAACAGCAACTCTTACTTTTTTTCCTGTACCATTAGGAAGGTTGGTTACTCCTTTTATATTTTGTTCAGTTTTTGATGCATCAATATTAAGATTTATAGAGATATCTAATGTTTCATCAAACTTAACGAAAGTTTTTTCTTTTAAAACTTTGATAGCATCAATTGGTTCATACACTTTTTCAAGGTCAAGAGCATCAAGAACTAATTTTCTATTCTTTGATAATTTCATTAATTTGTTACCTCCATACCCATTGATACAGCTGAACCTTTCACCATATTGATAGCACCATTCAAATCAATTGCATTTAAATCCTGCATTTTTTCTTTGGCAATTTTTTCAATATCATTGATAGTAACTTTTCCAACTAATGATCTTCCGGGAGTGCTATTGCCTTTTTTTATTTTAGCAGCTTTTTTTAGATAGTAGCTAACTGGAGGCAGCTTTGTTACAAAATCAAAACTCCTATCTTTATAAGCTGTTATTATTACAGGAATGGGAGCTCCTTTTTCTAAATCTTTAGTTTTATCATTAAAAGCTTTACAAAAATCCATAATATTTAGACCTCTTTGACCAAGTGCGGGGCCAACTGGTGGTGAAGGATTAGCACCACCTGCAGGAATTTGTAATTTAATTAAACCTAAAATTTCTTTAGCCATTTTTTATACCTTTTCTACCTGTGAATAATCAAGATCTACCGGTGTTGATCTGCCAAATATTGAAACTGCAACCCTAAGTCTAGCTTTTTCTTCATCAATTTTTTCAACTTCACCATTAAAAGATGCAAATGGTCCGTCTATTACTTTTACTTGCTCACCAACGTCATACATTATGGCTGGTCTAGATTTTTCAACGCCATCAACTACCTGTTGAGATATTCGTTTTGCTTCAGCATTACTAATTGGTATTGGTTTACCTTTATTTCCTAAAAAACCACTAAGTTTTGGAGTAGTTTTAATTATATGCCAGGTATCATCATTTAAATTCATTTTAATTAAAATATAACCAGGAAAAATTTTTCTTTCCGTATTTACTCTTACACCCCTTTTTACTTCTACAATATTCTGAGTAGGTACGGAAATTTCCTCAATATGTTGAGAAATGCCTAATTTTGAAGCTTGATCCATAATAGTATCTGCAACTTTTTTCTCATATCCTGAGTAAGCGTGAAGCACGTACCATCTATTTGTACTCATTATAAACCTGAACCTATCTGAATGATTTTTTTAATTGAAAATGACCAAATTTGATCGGTCAGTAAAAAAAATAGAGAAAATAAAATTATTAGCAAAATAACAATTGCAGATGAAATAAAAGTATCTCTCCTCTGTGGCCAAGTAACTTTTTGAAGCTCTTGTCTTACTTGTCTAACGAAGAGAGCTGGTGATGTTTTTTTCTTTTCTATATTCATAATTTAATTCTCATTTTGGCAGGAGTGGCAGGACTTGAACCCGCAGCCCCCGGTTTTGGAGACCGGTGCTCTACCAGTTGAGCTACACTCCTTCTAAAAAGTTGGTAGTTAAACAGATAGAGCTAGTCTCTAAAACTATTCAATAATTTCTGCAACAACTCCTGCACCGACAGTTCTTCCACCTTCTCTAATCGCAAACTTAAGACCTTTATCCATTGCAATTGGAGCTAGCAATGTAACTTCCATTGTAATATTATCACCAGGCATAACCATCTCAGTGCCTTCAGGTAACTTAATAGTTCCTGTTACATCTGTGGTTCTAAAATAGAATTGTGGTCTGTAATTTGAGAAGAATGGGGTGTGCCTTCCACCTTCTTCTTTTTTAAGAACATATGCTTCAGCCTTAAATTTAGTGTGGGGTTTGATAGACCCTGGTACTGCTAAAACCTGTCCTCTCTCAACTTCCTCTCTTTTGGTACCTCTTAAAAGTACTCCTACATTATCTCCAGCTTCACCTGAGTCTAAAAGTTTTCTAAACATCTCTACTCCAGTACAAGTAGTTTTTTGAGCATCTCTGATACCAAGAATTTCTATCTCTTCACCTACTTTAATTATACCTTGTTCAATTCTTCCTGTTACAACGGTTCCTCTTCCAGAAATTGAAAAGACATCCTCAACAGGCATTAGGAATGGTTTATCTTTTGGTCTATCTGGCTGTGGTATATGTTCATCAACAGCTTTCATTAGTTCCATAATGGAATTTTTACCTATTTCATCATCACGGCCTTCAACAGCGGCTAGAGCAGATCCTTTAATGATTGGGGTAGTATCACCAGGAAATTCATATGATGTAAGTAATTCTCTAACTTCCATTTCGACTAAGTCAATTAATTCTTTATCATCTACTTGGTCAACTTTATTCATGTAAACAACTAGTGCAGGTACACCTACCTGCCTTGCTAGAAGAATGTGTTCTCTAGTTTGAGGCATAGGTCCATCAGCTGCATTAACCACTAGAATAGCTCCATCCATTTGAGCAGCACCTGTTATCATATTTTTAACATAATCAGCGTGTCCAGGACAATCGACATGAGCATAGTGTCTGTTATCAGTTTCATACTCAACGTGAGCAGTTGATATAGTTATACCACGTTCCTTCTCCTCTGGAGCTTTATCTATTTGATCGTAAGCAGTAAACTCTGCTCCACCTTTTTCAGCTAAGACTTTAGTGATAGCTGCAGTTAATGTAGTTTTACCATGATCAACGTGTCCAACTGTTCCTATATTACAGTGTGGTTTATTTCTTTCGAATTTTGCTTTTGCCATTTTATTTACCCCAATAATTTTTTGTTATGGAGCGGGTGAAGGGAATCGAACCCTCGTAGCCAGCTTGGAAGGCTGGAGCTTTACCACTAAGCTACACCCGCAACTAAACTGACTGCATCACGCACTCACTTTTTTGCTTTAATCCATATCCTCCATTTTGGTGGAGGGGGTAGGATTCGAACCTACGTACGCTCACGCGGGCGGATTTACAGTCCGCTGCCTTTAACCACTCGACCACCCCTCCGTATGAAGAAATGGCCAATACTAATAAATTAGTATACATGTCAATCTAAAACAGCAACAACACCTTTGCAAAATACGTATACTCGTAAAAGCAACGGCCTTTTAGACAAAAAATGCTATTTTGTACATATCTAGATTGCATTAATTAGACAAATCTGTGATATAAAATCATGAGTAAGTTTAGAAACAATCAAACTAATAAAACCCAGGGAATTCATACAATTTTTGGTCAACATTCTGTTAAGGCAGCCCTTCAAAATGATGAAAGAGAGCATATTGAGCTTATAATTAGTAAAAATCAGGTAAATTTTGCTAAAAAATATGAATCTAAAATACAAAAAATTACTATTCTTCCTCAAAATGAATTCACAAGAAGATTTGGAAACGAGAACACGACACAGGGATTAGTGCTTAAAACAAAAGATTTTTCTAGGCCAAGTTTAGAAGATTTTGTAAAAATAGAGAGTAAAAAATCAAAATCAGTAATATTAATTTTAGATCAAGTAACTGATCCTCAAAATATTGGCTCAATAATGAGATCATGTGCATTATTTGATTGTGCAGGAATTATAGTTGGCAAAAATAATTCACCAGAACTGACATCATCACTTTATAAATCAGCCTCTGGTGCTGCAGAAATTGTAAATTATATTAGAGTAACAAATATTAGAAGGGCTATTTCTTTTCTTAAAAAAAATAATTATTGGGTTTATGGCTTTGATAGTTCAAAAAATAAAAATTCAAAATTAAATTTTTCACAAAAATCAGTATTAGTTTTTGGCTCAGAGGGAAAGGGTATTAGAGAATTAGTAAAAAAGGAATGCGATGTAATAATGCAGATAAACATGAAAAATAATTTAAAATTTGAAATTGATAGTTTAAATGTTTCTAATGCAACATCGATTGCTCTATATCAATTTTACTCAACTTAGATATTATCAGGGTGGTGCCGCGTGTCGGAATCGAACTGACTACCTGATGATTACAAATCAACTGCTCTACCAAATGAGCTAACGCGGCATTAAATTTGCATTTATATTAATTTATAAATTCGACAAGAATTTAATAAATCAAATTCCAGGAATATAAGGAACACCATCACCTTTTACTCTTTCATTAATTTCACTTAAGGTAGAGCAAGCAGTTATTGGACTAAATACAAGAAATAAAATTATTACAATTTTTTTAAACATGTAATATTTATAACTTTTCAATTTTAGCTGCACAATATTTAAATTCAGGAATTTTACCATATGGATCTAAAGCTGGATTAGTTAAAAGATTAGCGGCGGACTCATTATAACAAAATGGTATAAATATTACTCCGTCAGGAATGGCTCTGTCTTGCCTAACTCTTATATCTATTGAGCCTCTTCTAGTTGAGACTCTTATTTTATCACCAGCTTTAATATTATTTTTAATTATATCTTTAGGTGATATTGAAACTGAAGGTTCCGGTTCAATAGCATCTAAATTTGATGCCTTTCTAGTCATTGCTCCGGTATGCCAATGCTCTAATTGCCTTCCTGTTGTTAGTATCATGGCAAATTCTTTATCAGGTATTTCATCTGGCGCAGTAACACTAGCTGGTACAAATTTACCTTTACCATTTTCGTTTGGAAATTTATCACCAAAAACAATTTCCTCTCCTGGTGTAGTTGGAGATTTACTTGGATAAGTTACAGAATTTTCATTTTCTAATCTTTCCCATGATATATTATTTAATGAAGGCATTGTTTGTGACATTTCTTCATAAATTTCCTTAGGATGTTTATATTTCCAATTTAAACCCATTCTTTTTCCAAGTTCTTTTGTTATCCACCAATCTTCTTTCGCTTCACCTGGGGAGTCTATAGCTTTTCTTCCCATCTGTACTTGCCTATTTGTATTAGTAACTGTACCATTTTTTTCAGGCCACGCTGAAGCAGGGAAAATAACATCCGCATATGTTGCTGTTTCAGTTAAAAAAATATCTTGAACAACTAAATGCTCTAACATTTGTAGAGCTTTTCTTGCATGATTAAGATCAGGATCAGACATTGCCGGATTTTCACCAAGTATATACATACCTTTAATTGTATTCTCATGAATAGCATCCATTATCTCAACAACAGTAAGACCTTTTTTATCATCTAATGTAGTGTTCCAAAGTTTTTCAAAAAAATCTCTATTATTATTTTTGTCAACTAATTGATAATCAGGATACATCATTGGTATAAGACCAGCATCGGATGCACCTTGAACATTATTTTGCCCTCTTAAAGGGTGTAAGCCTGATCCTCTTTTACCAACATTTCCTGTCATTAAAGCTAGAGAGATTAAACATCTAGCATTATCAGTGCCATGTGTGTGTTGAGAAATCCCCATTCCCCAAAAAATTATTCCTTTGTTTGTATTTGCATATAAACGTGCCACTTCTCTAATTAGCTCTGGATCAATACCTGTCTCGTTTTCCATAATATCAGGTGAATAATTCATTAAATGTTTTCTTAATTTTTCAAATCCCTCAGTTTGTTTTTTAATATATTCGGAATTAAATAAATTTTCTTCGACAATAACATTCATTATTGAGTTTAAGAGAGCAACGTCAGATCCTGGTTTAAATTGTAACATATGAGTTGCATGTTTTTTTAAGGAATGACCTCTAGGATCCATCACAATTAATTTAGAACCTTTTTTTGCAGCATTTTTAAAAAAAGTTGCTGCTACTGGATGGTTTTCTGTTGGATTAGCTCCAATAACTATTATTACATCAGAGTGTTCAACTTCATAAAATGGAGCAGTGACAGCACCTGAGCCAATCGTCTCTAATAAAGCAGCAACAGATGATGCATGACAAAGCCTTGTACAATGATCAACATTATTTGTATTGAAACCAGTTCTGATTAATTTTTGAAATAAATAAGCTTCTTCGTTTGAACATTTAGCTGATCCAAATCCTGCAAGATTACTTTTACCATTTCTTTGTTTTTTAAGTTTTAAAAATCCTTGTGCAGCATAATCTAAAGCCTCATCCCAAGATGCTTCTCTAAAATATTCATGAATATTTGAAAAATTTATGCTTGGATGTAAATCTTTTTGTCTGTCCTTAATTCTAATTAATGGCTTTTTAAGTCTTTCTGGATTATTTACATAATCAAAACCAAATCTTCCCTTTACACACAATCTGTTTTTGTTAGCAGGACCATCAACGCCATTAACATATTTAATTTCATTATCTTTTACGTTGTATTCTATCTGACAACCAACACCACAATAGGGACAAACACTATCAATTTTTTTATCTACCTTACTATGACCAACTCCATCTTTATCTACGATGGATGCTGGCATTAATGCTCCAGTTGGACAAGCTTGTACACATTCACCACACCCTACACATGTGCTATCACCCATTGGATCATCAAAATCAAATACAATTTTCGAATTTTCTCCTCGATATGCCATTCCAATTACATCATTTACTTGAACTTCTCTACATGCTCTTACACAGAGATTGCATTGAATGCATGAATCTAAATTAACAGCCATGCTTGGATGAGAAACATCTGCCTGACATGAAGTTTTTTTTGGAAATCTGCTTTCTTTAACTTCAACTTTGTCTATCCATTTCCAAAATTCAGAATTATTATCATGAGCAATTTCTTTTTTTGGCTGGTCTGCTAAAAGTAATTCAAAAACTAACTCTCTAGATTTTTTAGCCTTTTCTGAGGAAGTTTTTACTTTCATACTATCAGTTGGTTTTCTAATACAAGATGCTGCCAACACACGCTCACCATCAATTTCAACCATGCATGCTCTACAATTTCCATCAGCTCTATAGCCAGGTTTATCTGAATAACATAAATGTGGGATTTCTGTTCCAAGTCTATTTGCAACTTGCCAAATAGTTTCATCAGTGTTTGCTTCAACTAACTTTTCATTTAAATAAAATTTTATTTTGTCTTTAGTCATAACTTATTTCATTACTAAAATATTTTAAAACAGAATTTAAAGGGTTTGTCGCAGCTTGTCCTAAACCACATATCGATGCTTGAGCCATAACTTCACTTAAATCTTTTAATTTTTCCTTATTCCAATTTTTTTCTTTCATTAATTTTACAGTTTTCTCAGTACCTGAACGGCATGGAGTACATTGACCACAACTTTCCTCTTCAAAAAATTTTAGTAAATTAAGTGCAACATCTTTCATACTATCATGATCCGATAATACAACTACTGCCGCAGAACCTAAAAAACATCCAGCATCCGTTAATTTTTTAGATCCATAATCAAGTGGAATATCATTCATTGCAGCGGGCAAAATACCTCCAGATGCACCTCCTGGAAGATATCCCTTAAAGATATGTCCATCTGCCATACCATCACAATATTCATCGATTAGTTGCTGAATTGTTATGCCAGCTGGTGCAACTTTTACTCCTGGGTTCTTTACTCTTCCAGATACTGAAAAACTATGAAAACCCTTATTTCCATCGGAGCCCTTTTCAGAAAACCATTTAGGTCCTTTTTCAATTATATCTCTTACCCAAAAAAGAGTTTCTAAATTATTTGTTAAAGTAGGACATCCGAATAAACCAATTTCAGCAACATAAGGAGGTCTATGCCTTGGCAATCCTCTTTTGCCTTCTATACTTTCTATCATTGCTGATTCTTCTCCACAGATATAAGCTCCTGCTCCTCTTCTTACTATGAAAAAGTCTTTTGGAATTATTTCTTCATCTTCCATTTTACTTATTTCATTATGTAAAATTTTTATAACTGCTGGATATTCGTCTCTCATATAAATGTAAACTTTATGAGCATTTATAAAATAGGAAGCAATTAAAGCTCCTTCCAGAAATCTATGTGGATCACTTTCTAAATACGACCTATCCTTAAATGTTCCTGGCTCACCTTCATCGCCATTGACAGCAACGTATTTTTTACCATTGTAATTTGAAACAATTTCCCATTTTTTTCCTGTAGGAAATCCAGCGCCTCCCTTACCTTTCAGTCCACTTTCATTTAAATAATCCAAAACTTGTTTTTTTGAAATCACACCATTATTTATTTTTTTTGCAATTTCATAACCGCCATTTTTTTTATAAGCGGATAAATTTATATAATCTGGAATGAAGGGTTCAAAACTTTTTGCATCAATTGTATTTTTAACTTTTTCATAATCAGCCATATCAACATAATTTTTTCCAACACAGACAGTAGGAGCAACGTGGCATCGCCCCATGCATGGCCCAGGTACAACTTTTGTATTTTTATCGTCTAGTCTTTTTAGTTTATCTAGTAATTTGTGTGAGCCAAATAATTCACATGTTAAACTTTCACATACCCTTACAACATTCACTGGGTTGTAATTTTTACTATTTTTAACAATATTAAAGTGAGCATAAAATGTTGCAACTTCATAAATTTCAGAAAGTGGTAAATTAATAATAGTTGACAGAGCTACTAGATGTTTATCATATAAAACACCAAATTTATCCTGTAGTATATGCAAGTATTCTATTAGTTCATCTCGCTTAAATATTAATCCTGAAATCAATTTAGAAACTTCATCGATATATTTATCATCGACTTGTCTTCCTTTTGGAGTCCAACGTCTTTTCTTCTTTTTTAAAGAAGTTTCTGTTTGAGAAACAAATTTATCCATTCTTATTGATATAATAATATATATTTAGTATCAGAAAGTCATGAAAGATTCAGTTGAAAATGATGAAATAATCATTGATACTAGTGGTACAGAATGTCCTATCCCCGTACTAAAAGTAAGAAGGCTAGCCTCTAAATTAACCAGAGATGTTGTAATTAAGGTTATAGCCACAGATCCCTTAGCTGAGGCTGATTTTCAGCATTATTGCAAAGAAACTGGGTATGAGTACTTAAGCTGTGAAAAGAACGATGATAGAATATTAATAAAATTTAAATTTATATTAAAAAATTAGAATAAACTCTCGAAGTCGTAAAACTCAAAAAAATCTCCCTTCTTTATTAATGAAACTTTCTCATCAATCTCAATTATACCATTTGAATATGAAATAGAGCTAATCATGCCTGAACCTTGTTTTGGATATTTAATTGCAAAATCTTTATTATTTTTTGTAGTCTTGATTACTCTAAGCCATTCCATTCTTTTGGTTTTTTTCTTCATATCAAAGTCTGCATAAATTTTACTTGAGTTTGGTAACTTTAAAGTACTTCCACAAAGTTTTAAAATTAAAGGTTTAATTAGCATGCCATATAATAGTTGAACAGAAACTGGATTTCCTGGCAAACAAACAATGTAACATTTATTAATTTTTCCAAAAGCTATTGGTCGCCCAGGTTTTATAGCGGCTCTCCAAAAATATAATTTACCTAAACTAGATAAAGCATTAATTAAATGATCTTCATCTCCAACTGAAGCGCCACCTGCAGTTATAATTATATTAAATTTTTTAGATGATTTAATAAGGCTTTTTTTGACTGTTACTAAATTGTCCTTAAGATTTCCAAGATATTTTTTAGTAATATATTTTTTATCTAGTAATGTGTTTAAAGCATAATAGTTAGAATTATTAATTTCTGCATTTTTTAATTTCTTTGTTGGTTTTCTTAATTCATTGCCACTTGTAAAAAAACCAATTTTTATTTTTTTGTATACTTTTATTTTTCTTACTCCCGCTGCTGCTATTAAATTTAGATTTTGATGATTGATTTTTGTGCCTATAGGTAAAATCATTTTATTTTTTTTTATATCTTCACCTTTTACTCTATAGTTTTCTCCAAATTGAGGGGTCTTTAATAATGTTATGTAATTACCTTTAACTCTAACATTTTCTTGCATAACAACTGTTGATGAATTTGATGGCATTTTAGCTCCAGTAAAAACCCTTACTGCCTCACCAGACTTAACAACGATTTTTTTATTATCACCAGCAGCAACTCTTCTTTTACAAATAAAGGTTTTTTTTAAATTTAAATCTTTTTTTAACAATGCGTATCCATCAACTGCTGAATTATTGAATGGAGGAATATTGATTTGACTTTTTATATCTTGAGACAAAATTCTACCCTCTGAATATTGCAAATCAATTATTTCAGATGAGGAAATTAATTTTTTTTGCTTCTTAAAAAGATCAATAATCTGTTTTTTTGTTAGTGGTAATTTGTTCATTTTATTTCATTTAATATAAAGTTTACAATTTTATCAATTTCATTTTTTTTAAACTTCTTTAAATGTGTATCTATACCAATGTCAGATATTATAGCTCTTACATTTTTAATTTTCTGAAATAAATGTTCCTTTTTATTTTCACTAATTATTTCAATTTTTGGATGACTTTCATTCTTATAACCCTCCACAAGAACTATATCTGTTTCAGATAATTCACTAATTAATTCATCTAATTTTTTTTCATCTTGTTTCTCTAATTCACTTATTTTTGCCCATCTTTTTGAAGAACTAATTATTACTTGGGATGAGCCTGACTTTCTATGAATATAGCTATCTGTATTAGGACGATCAATATCAAACTCATGATGGGCATGTTTTATTGATGCAATACGATAATTTTTAGATTTAAGTTTTTTTATAATTTCACTTACATAAAATGTTTTACCACTATTTTTCCATCCTACAATTCCAATTATCTTCATTTTAATTTTGTATTATTTAATAAATATACAATAGAATATATTATAATTGTTAGTGAAATTAAAACTAGACCTAATGCCATTGCATATTCTAAATTTCCCATTCTTGTTTCAAGTGAAATTGCAGTTGTCATTACACGGGTATAATGATCAATATTGCCTCCCACGATCATTACTGCTCCAACTTCCGATATTGCACGACCAAATGCTGATAACAAAGTAGTTATAAGTAAAAAATAACTATGTTTAATTAGTATTTTAAATGAACCAAAAAAAGGAATGTTCAAAGATCTTAATTGATCACGAAACTCTTGCCAATTTTTCAAAAAAATTTCATGTGATAAAGATGCTACAATCGGGAAAATAATTATTGTCTGTGCGACAATCATTGCTGTAGGAGTATAAAGTAATTGCAATACTCCAAGCGGTCCTCCAGAAGCAAAAATAAAATAAACAATTAGTCCAACAACGACAGGAGGAATACCCATGAGGGAGTTTAAAAACACTAGTATTATCTGTTTAAAATAAAAATTATACAGGGCAAAAAAATAACCAATTAAAAAACCTAATATAGAGGCAATAATTAGTGCAGTAAAACTAACAAAAAGAGATAATATTATAATATCCCATAGTTCTGTATCGAGAGAGATAATTAATAATATAGAATTTATAAAAATTTCTAATATGTTCATTTATCTATTTAGTTTATTTACAAACAATGAAAAAAAAAGAAAAATATTTAATTTCACCTAATATTAACGATAAATCTCTTATTACTGAACTTCAAGGATTTGATGAAAATTTAAATTTAGTAACTACTAACGTAATAAATGAGAAATCATTAACTATATTTTTAAATAATCAGGAAATAGTAACCTTAATGACAATTGCAGATTATCCAAAATATCTGGCAATTGGATATTTATTAAATCAAAATATGCTAAAAAAAAATGACAAAATAACAAGGGTGGAAGTAGATAAAGAATTAAATGTTGTTGTCGTAAGAACTAAAAGAAAAACTAATTATGAAAATAAACTAAAAAAAAAGATAACTACCAGCGGATGTGCGGTTGGAACAGTTTTTGGAGACATATATGATGAAATAAAAAATACTAAATTAAAATCAAAGAAAAAAATCAAACATAAATGGATATATGAAATTTCAAGACAAATAAACCATACTCCTAGCTTATATCTAAAGGCAGGAGCTATTCATGGTTGTGCAATAATTCACAACAATAAACCATTAATTTATATGGAAGACGTTGGACGTCATAATGCTATTGATAAAATAGCTGGATATATGTTTTTAAAAAATATTACTTCTTCAAATAAAACTTTTTACACTACTGGCAGACTTACAAGTGAAATGGTTATTAAAACTATTAAAATGGGAATACCAATATTAATTTCCAGATCAGGTTTTACAGCTTGGGGTGTAGTTTTAGCAAGGTCATCAAATTTAACACTTATTGGAAGAGCAAAGGGTAAAAAATATTTAACATTATCTGGTGAGAAAAGAATTGAATATTAATATAAAAAAAATTATTTTTGTTATTTTAGCTGGAGGAAGATCAAAAAGATTTGGTGGAGGGTTTAAAACTTTTTCATTAATTAATAATAAAAGTATACTGGATATTATTATTGAAAAACTTCAAAGAAACAAAATTGAAATTTTTATTAATGTAAATGAAAGTCATGAAAAATTTAGTGTAACTAAACTGCCAATTATATTAGATAAAAAAAAAGGACATTTAGGTCCTCTAGCAGGTATTCATGCTTCGATGGAAATGTGTGTGAAAAACTATCCAAATAAAGAGTGGATTTTCACTGTACCAAGTGACACTCCTTTTTTACCTGAAAATATTTTAGAAAAATTTTCAGAAAAAATTGACTTAAATACTGATATCTTAATTGCAAGATCAGATAACAAAATTCACCCTGTTGTATCGATGTGGAGAATAAGTTTATTAAAAAGTATTGAGCGAGAACTAGATCAAAATAATAGAAAAATCATGACTTGTGTAGAAAAACATAATCACAGTTTTGTGGACTTTGAATCTGAAATAATCGATCCTTTTTTTAATATTAACACAAAAGAAGATTTAAAAACTGCTGAAAATTTTGGCGATCAAATACTCAAAAAGTCAATTATATATAGATAATAATTATAAAAAGATTATAAAAAAATTATGAGCATTTATCTTCCTATTGCAGAAATGAATATCAATATATTTGTTATAGTATTTATAGGTATGGCAGTTGGCGCTTTATCTGGATTATTTGGAGTAGGAGGAGGATTTTTAATGACTCCTTTATTGATATTCCTTGGAATACCTCCAGTTGTTGCAGTTGGAACAGAAGCTCCTCATGTCTTAGCCTCTTCAGTTTCTGGAGTAATAGCTCATTGGAGGAAAAAATCTGTAGATTTTAAGATGGGATTTTTTTTACTTTTTGGTGGAGTTGTAGGATCCACAATTGGGGTAAATATTTTTAAAATTCTAAGATCTTATGGACAAATAGATATTGTCATTCAGATTTTATTTGTTTTATTTTTAGGAATAATTGGATTTAGCATGGCTTTTGAAAGTGCAAGAACCACAATCAAAAGTTATAGAACAACATCGTTAATAAGAACAAAATTACACCAACATTCTTGGATACACGGTCTTCCATTTAAGGTAAGGTTTAGAAGATCGAAACTTTATATAAGTGCGATACCTCCAATTATAATTGGTTTTATTGTAGGAATACTCTCTGCATTGATGGGTGTAGGAGGAGGTTTTATAATAATTCCAGCAATGGTTTATATTCTAGGTATGCCAACAAGTGTTGTTGTAGGAACATCTTTATTTCAGATTATTTTTGTTACTGCAAATTCTACATTTTTTCAAGCTTATCTAAATCAAACGGTAGATATAGTTTTAGCGGCATTAATGATTCTTGGTGGGGTAATAGGAGCACAAATAGGAGTTAGAATTGGATCAAAATTAAAAGCTGAATATTTAAGAGGTTTGTTGGCTATACTAGTTTTGGCAGTTTGTGCTAAATTATTTACTGATCTTGTACTAGAGCCTAATGACTTATTTTCAACTCAAGTCTTATGATTAACCCATTTGAAACAAAAAAAGAATTAATTAACACTTCACCGATAGTAAGTGATGAAATAAAAAAAACTACTTGCTATATGTGTGCATGCAGATGTGGAATAAATGTTCATCTAAAAAATGGACAAATTAGATACATAGATGGAAATAAGGATCACCCAACAAATAAGGGTGTTTTGTGCGCAAAAGGTTCTGCTGGTATTATGCAACAAAACTCTCCTTCAAAACTAAACAAGCCTTTATTAAGAGTTGGTGAGAGAGGTGAAGGTAATTTTAAAGAAATTGAATGGGATGAAGCATTAAAAATTGCTACTACATGGTTATCAGAGGTAAGAAATAAAGATCCTAAAAAATTAGCCTTCTTTACAGGCCGTGATCAAAGCCAATCGCTTACAGGTTGGTGGGCTAGTAAGTTTGGAACAAGCAACTATGCTGCTCATGGAGGATTTTGTTCAGTAAATATGGCTGCAGCAGGAATGTACACAATAGGAGGATCATTTTGGGAATTTGGTGAGGTTGATTGGGATCACACAAAATACTTACTTTTATTTGGTTGTGCCGAAGATCATGACTCTAATCCTATAAAAATGGGTTTAGGAAATTTAAAAACTAGAAACGATACTAAATTTGTTTCAATAAATCCCGTCAAAACAGGTTACTCAGCCATTGCAGATGAATGGTTAGGTATTAGACCTGGAACAGATGGGCTACTTGTACATTCAATTATTTATGAATTATTAAGATCTAATAAAATTGATTGGAAGTATTTAGAGAGATATACAAATTCAAATTGGTTAATTTATAATTGTCCCGGAAATGAAAATCATGGTTTATTTGTAAGAGACAAAAATAATGAACCATTAATTTTTTGTAGCAAAGCAGGAAGTATTATTAAATGTTCTGAGAAGAATTCAAAACCTAGTTTTTTTGGAACGTATAATTATAATGGATTTGATGTTAAGCCAGCATTTGAATTAATTGCCAAAGAACTTTTGAATGATGAATATAAACCATCATTAGTAGCATTAAAAACAGATATTGAAGAGAGCGTTATCAAAAGAATATCTAGTGAAATTGCTGAGACTGCTTTTGAAAGAGAAATTGAACTGCCTATTCAATGGACTGATGTCCATGGAGTAAAACATGATAAAATGATTGGTAGACCTGTTTCTATGCATGCAATGAGAGGAATTTCAGCACATTCAAATGGCTTTGATACCTGTAGATTAATTCATATTTTACAAATTCTTATTGGATCCATAGATGTGCCAGGGGGATTTCGTTACAAAGCTCCATACCCTAAACATATTGTTCCAGGACCAAAACCTTCAGGTCACAATTCAATTCCAAATACGTCTTATGATGGTATGCCTCTTGGATTTCCTCATTCACCTGAGGATTTACTTACTGATGAAAATGAGAAACCAATAAGAATAGATAAGGCCTTCAGTTGGGAAAATCCTCTTTCAGCCCATGGCCTTATGCATATGGTTATTAATAATGCATGGAAGGGGGATCCTTATAAAATAGATGTCCTTTTTATGTATATGGCAAATATGGCTTGGAATTCGTCTATGAATACAAAAGAAACTATAGCAAAATTAATTGATAAGGATAAGAAAACAGGCGATTATAAAATTCCTAAAATAATTTATTCTGATGCTTATTATTCAGAGACAGTTCCTTATGCTGATCTAATCTTACCCGACACAACTTACCTAGAAAGATGGGATTGTATTTCTTTATTAGATAGACCAATTAGCTCAGCTGATAGTGCTGCTGATGCCATTAGACAACCAGTTTTAGAGACAGAAAGGGATGTAAGACCATTTCAAGATGTTTTGATTGATTTGGGGGCTAGGCTTGGTTTGCCAGGATTTATTAATGATGATTTCACACCTAAATATCCAGATGGATATATTGATTATATTATTAACCATGAAAGACAACCTGGCATAGGACCTCTTGCTGGATGGAGAGGTAATGGAAATTTTTTTGGAAAAGGTAAATCAAACCCAAATCAAATTAATGAATATATAAACAATGGTTGTTTTCATAATTATGAATTTACTGAGGATCAAAAATATTACAAATTCGCAAACAAGTCCTACCTAAGTTTTGCAAATGAAATGGGCTGGATAGGAAAAAAAGACCAAATTACTCTTCAAATTTACAGTGAAGAAATGCAAAAATTTGCATTAGCTGCTGACGGTTATGGTAAGAAAATACCACCTAAACATATGTGTAAAAGAATAAAAAATTATTTTAGACCGATTCCAAAATGGTACCAGCCTATTGAAGAAAAATTTGCTGATTCTAATAAATTTAATTTAAATGCAATAACTCAACGTCCTCCACATATGTATCATTCTTGGGGATCTCAAAATGCATGGTTAAGACAAATAACTAATAGAAATTACCTTTACATAAGTGAGTTAGTTGCAAATGAAAAAAATTTGAAAGATAATGATTGGATATGGGTAGAAAGTTATTTTAGTAAAATAAAAGTCCAATGTAAAATAATGAAGGGTGTTAACAAATATACAGTATGGACATGGAATGCAATTGGTAAAAGAAAGGGTTCATGGAATCTAGATCCTAAATCTCCAGAAGCTGAGAAAGGTTTTATTATAAATCATATTATTCCTGATCTTTTGCCAAAAAAGGAGGATGGTTATAATTACTCAAATTCAGACCCTATTACTGGCCAAGCAGCTTGGTATGATTTAAAAGTTAATATATATAAGTGTAAAGAAGAAGAAATAGATGGAAAGATTTATCCTTCATTTAAAACTTTTAAAAATAATTCAAGAAAAAATATTAAAATAAATCGCTACGGTGAACAAATTCAAAAAAATTTTACACAAAATAAGAATAGTAAACATTTTGAGTATATTGGAAATAAAAAAAATTATTAGCTTATGACAGAACTCCCAAAAAAAACTAATAAAAAATTAGGTTTAGTTATTGATTTAGATATATGTGTTGGATGTCATGCATGCGCAGTTAGTTGTAAAGAATGGAATACTTCAGGTCACTCCTCTCCATTACATGATGTTGAACCTTACGGTGATGATCCAACAGGCGTATGGTTTAATCGTATTCACACTTTTGAAGTAGAAACTGAAGTTAGAGGAAGTAAAACAGTGCATTTTCCAAAAAGTTGCTTACATTGTGATGATGCACCTTGTGTAACAGTATGTCCTACAGGGGCGTCTTATAAGAGAGATGAAGATGGTATTGTTCTAGTAAATGCAGAAACATGTATAGGATGCAAACTGTGTTCTTGGGCTTGTCCATACGGAGCAAGAGAATATGATGAAACAGCAGGAGTAATGAAAAAGTGTACTCTTTGTGTTGATAAAATCTATAATGAAAATTTACCAGAAAATGAAAGATTGCCAGCATGTGTTTCAAGTTGTCCAACTGGTGCAAGGAGTTTTGGAGATTTAGGTGATGAAAATTCTGAAGTGAGTAAGTTAGTAAATGAAAGAGAGGGTTATAATTTGATGCCAGAACAAGATTGTAAACCACTTAATAAATATTTGCCGCCAAAATCAAATAAAGATTTATTTAATAATGAAGAATTAAAGCCAGTATCAAAAAATAATAACTTTGAAGACTGGATAAATGAGGTTGAAAATGCATCCAAGTAAGTCAATCATTTTTTTTACGGTAATATCTGGAACAGGTTATGGAATATTTATTGGTTTGTTGTTTAATATTTTATTTATAGAGATATCATATTCTTTAAATTATAAATTATTTATATCTCTAGTTAGCTTTTTAATGATAGTTTTAGGTTTATTAAGCTCTACTTTACATTTAGGTCATCCAGAAAGAGCTTGGAGAGCATTTAGCCAATGGAAAAGCTCATGGCTGTCAAGAGAAGGGCTAGTTTCAGTAATAACTTTTTTTCCAATGGTTTTATTTTACTATTTTTGGATCAATAATATTAATGGTTATGTTTTTTTATTAATAATATTATGTATTTTTTCACTTTTAACTATTTTTTGTACAGGACAAATGTATGCTACATTAAAGACAATTCCTAGTTGGAACAATTCTTTGGTAACTCCTATATATATTTTTAATGGTATTACAGTTGGCTCTCTATTTGTATATTCAATTAACTTTTACTTTAATTATAATATATTTTTATATGAAAAATTTATTATAATAACCATAATTTTAAATTTATTATTAAAAATATCTTACTGGATTTTGATAAGACAAAAATCTAATACAAATATCCAAACTGCTGTAGGAATTAAAAGTAAAAATATATCTTTTTTTGAGGGACCTCATACAGGTAAAAACTATTTAACTACTGAAATGATAAATAAAAGTAATAACAAAAAAAATAACTTTCTAAGATTAACATTTTGTATTTTAACTTTCATCATACCATTGTACATGATTAACCAATACTCAACATTAATTGCAGATCAATTTATATTAAAATTATCAATGATTTTTGTTTTCATTCTAGCTCTAGTAGGAATGATTATAGAACGTTATTTGTTCTTTATACAATCTAAACATGTAGTTGGTTTCTATTATGGAAATTAATCTCAACATTGAAAAATTTTTTTTATTTAATTTTTTGTTTTTGTTTATTTTAATACCATTTGACGGAAATACACAAGAAACATATTTTGATCTTTCTCAAGATGAAATTAAAATTGAAACAAATTTTGATGGTAAAGAAATAATTATATTTGGTTTATTAGAGGATAATCATGATACCATTTTAGCTATAAGAGGTCCAAACAAAAAATTAAAGATCCAAAAAAAAGATAGATACTTTGGACTTTGGTTTAATACTAAGAGAATTACTTATAATAAAGTACCAAATATATTTTTCTTAGCTTCAACTGATAATATTGAAAATCTTTTACCTGAGTCAAAGTTAATTCAAGAAAATCTTAGTTTTAATGGAATTTTGAGAAATAAAAATTATAATCAAAATTTTGCTTTTGAAAATGATCAAGATATATGGATAGAAAATTTTATAAGAATAAAAAAAGAGAAACTTTTTTACAACCAATTTGAGATGAAAAAATTTAAAGATAAGTTATTTCAAACTAGTGTATATTTTCCATCAACTACTACTCCAGGAAATTATACTGTTTCTGTTTATCATGTTAGAAATAAAACTATTATGAGTAAAGAGGATAAAGTTATTAATATTGTAAAGGCAGGTATTGGTAATAATATTTATAACTTTGCAAATAGTAATTCTGCCGCCTACGGGCTTTTCACAATTGTTTTTGCAATTTTATCGGGGCTTATTGCAGCAACTTTATTTAGGAGGTTATAATGACAGATGATAGATATATTTTAGTTGTAGCAGATAATTCAAAAGAAATGAGAATAGCTTTAGAGTACGCATGTGCTAGGTCAAAAAAAACTAGTAGAAAAATTATTATAGCAACTTTTGTAGAGCCAATTGATGTATTAACTACTCAGGGAATTTCGGAAATAATGAAGAATGAGGCAAGAGAAGAAGCTGAGACAAGATTAAAAGAGGCAGCATCATTTGTGCAAAATAAAACAGGTGAACTTCCTGCGTTATCATTAAGAGAAGGAGACACAATAATTGAATTAAAAAAATTGATAGATGAAGAAAAAAATATAAATGTCTTAGTTCTTGCTGCTAAAAGTGAAGAAAATAATAAAGATCCTGGACCAATTATTACATCTTTAGTAAGTAATGAAATTACAAATTTAAGAGTGCCAATTATGATAGTTCCAGGAAACTTTTCAGAAGAACACATATCTCAAATTACTTAGAAATGTCGAAAGAAATAGCAAAAATTTTAATTGATATTAATTCTATTAATTTTTCTTTTGATAACCATTTTACACTTACTTCTGGATTAAAAAGTCCAGTGTATGTTGATTGTAGAAGAATTATTTCTTATGCCAAAGAAAGGGAAATAATTCTAAATAAGGCTATTTCATATTTTAAAAAACTTAATTTAAGTTTTGATGTTTTGGCAGGAGGCGAAACAGCAGGCATACCATATGCTGCATTTTTGTCAGAAAAATTAAAAATGCCAATGATTTATATAAGAAAAAAAAATAAAGGATTTGGAATTAATAAGCAAATTGAAGGCAAATTTGAAAAGAAACAAAAAGTATTACTAGTAGAAGATTTAGCGACAGATGGAGGCAGTAAAATAATGTTTGTTAATGCCCTTAGAGAAGCTGATTTAAAAGTTAAAGATATTTTTGTAATATTTTATTATGATATTTTTGACTTTAAATCGTCGGAACTTTCAAAAATGAATGTAAATATTCACTCTCTTTGCACCTGGAAAGATATAATAAGCTATATTGAAGATGAAAATATATTTAGTTACTCAAAGATTTCAAATCTAAAAGAATTTCTTTTAAATCCTAATAAATGGAGAGAAAAAAATGGATGATATAGTTCTGGTAAGTGGAGGATTTGATCCAATTCATAGTGGTCATATCAAGCTTATAAAAGAAGCTAGTCAACATGGAAGAGTTGTTATTTTACTTAATTCTGATCAATGGCTTCAAAATAAAAAGGGGGTAGAATTTCTTCCGTTTAAGGAAAGAGAAATAATAATGTTAGCTCTAAAAAATGTAATTGATGTAATAAGTTGTGGCAACATTGATGAAACATGCATAGATGGCATAAAAATAGCAATTGATAAGTATAAAAACAGTAGAATTAAGTTTGCAAATGGTGGTGATAGAGATAATAAAACTACACCCGAGTCAATTTTTTGTAACAAAAATAATGTTGAACTTTTATGGGGTATAGGAGGTAATAATAAATCAAATTCTAGCTCATGGATATTAAAAAAATGGAAGGAAAATAATTAGGGAAATAATTTTCTAACAACCCAATTTTCAGAAACTTTTTTATATTCAACTCTATCATGAAGCCTAAATGGCATTTCTTGCCAAAATTCAATTAGTTCTGGCTTCACAATGTATCCATTCCAATGAGAAGGCCTAGGAATATTCTTAGATTTAAATTTTATCTCAAAATCATTAACTCTTTTTTTCAGCGTAGATCTATCATCTAATTCTTCAGATTGTAGTGATGCCCATGCACCTATTCTACTTCCTAAAGGTCTTGTATTATAATAATCATCAGCTTGTTTGCTTGAAATTAAAGATACATTTCCTTCAATTCTTATTTGCCTTTGAAGACTCTTCCAATGAAAATTTAGAGCAACACTTTTATTTTCCTTAATGGCTTTACCCTTTTTACTATTTGAATTTGAGTAAAAAATAAATCCATTTTTGTCAAATGATTTCAGAAGAACGATCCTTGAACTAGGTTTGCCATTTGATGAAATAGTTGCTAAATTCATTGCATTCGGATCATTAATCTCAGTTTTTTTTGCTTCTTCAAACCATTCTTCAAACAAAGCTAGTGGTTTTTTGTTAGAATTTATTAAATTTGGCTCAGTTGACATTTTATAGATATGAATATTATTTTATTATATATATATAATTATATTTATAAAAATACACTGTTTTACAATATGTTAATGCAAAATAAGAAAGGTCTAATAATGGGTGTTGCAAATGATCGTTCTATCGCATGGGGAATTGCAAAAAAATTATCAGAACAAGGTGCTGAAATTGCACTTACTTATCAAGGAGAAGCTCTTAAGAAAAGAGTTCAACCACTTGCTGAAGAAATAGGTTCTGATACTATTATTCCTTGTGACGTTTCAGACTCACAAAGTATGAATAATGTTTTTGAAACACTAAAAAATAAATGGGGTGAATTAGATTTTCTTGTTCATGGAATTGGTTTTTCGAATAAAGATGAATTAAGAGGTAAATATTACAATACATCTTCTGATAATTTTAAACAAACTATGCATATATCATGTTATTCTTTTACAGAAGCTTGTAGGCTTGCAGAACCTTTAATAAATAATGGTGGATCAATTTTAACTTTAACATATTATGGATCAGAACAAGTTATGCCTCATTATAATGTTATGGGAGTTGCAAAAGCAGCTTTAGAAGCAAGTGTGAGATATTTAGCAGTTGATTTGGGAGAAAAAAATATAAGAGTTAATGCCATTAGTGCTGGCCCAATTAAAACTTTGGCAGCATCAGGAATAGGTGATTTTAGATTTATTCTAAAATGGAATGAGCTTAATGCTCCGCTCAAAAGAAATGTAAATCAACAAGATGTTGGAAATTCTGCTTTATATCTTTTGAGTGATCTTGGGAGTGCTGTTACTGGTGAAATACAACATGTCGATTGTGGCTATCATACTGTAGGAATGGTTGCAGTTGATGAGAGTGAAGGTGTTTCTGAATTATTAGGTGAATTTACAAATTCTAAAAAATGACTTCTAATTCAATAGGAAAAATTTTTAATTTTACTACATGGGGAGAAAGCCATGGTAAAGCTATAGGTTGTGTTGTTGATGGAGTTCCATCAAATATAAATTTAACTGAAAAAGACATTCAACCCTATTTAGATAAAAGAAAACCTGGTCAGTCGAAATTTACAACTCAAAGAAAAGAAGGGGATAAAGTTGAAATACTATCAGGAACTTTTGAAGGAAAAACGACAGGTCACCCTATTTCTCTAACTATTTATAATCAAGATCAAAGATCAAAAGATTATGGTGATATCAAAAGTAAATTTAGACCAGGGCATGCAGATTACACGTATTGGAAAAAATATGGCATAAGAGATTATAGGGGCGGTGGTAGATCTAGTGCTAGAGAAACCGCGATGAGAGTAGCGGCAGGAGCAATAGCAAGAAAAATAATAAAAAGTAAAATTAAAAATCAAGTTGTTATAACAGGTGCACTAATTCAGATAGGTAATCATAGAATTAATTATGATAATTGGAATAATAATTTTATTCCAAAAAATAATTTTTGGAGTCCTGATAAAGAAATTGTTAAAACATGGGAAAACGAAATTCAAACTGCAAGAAAATCTGGTTCCTCTTTAGGGGCCATAATTGAAATTAGAGTAAAAGGTTTACCAGCTGGATTAGGGGAGCCTATTTATGAGAAGATAGACTCTGATATAGCTAAGGCATTGATGTCTATTAATGCTGTTAAGGGTGTAGAAATGGGTAATGGGTTTAGCAGCATTTATGAAACTGGAATTTCTAATGTTGATGAAATGAGAATTAAAAATAAAAAACCTATATTTCTTTCAAATAATAATGGTGGAGTTCTTGGAGGAATTACGACTGGTCAAGAATTAATTACTAGATTTGTAGTAAAACCAACAAGCTCAATATTATCAACAAAAAAAACAATTAATAAAAATTTAAAAGAAACAACAATATCAACTAAAGGTCGTCATGATCCATGTGTTGGGATAAGAGCTGTTCCTGTTGGTGAAGCAATGGTTGCAACAACTATAGCTGATCACTGTTTAAGATTTCTCTAAAATACAATAAATCAAAAATTCTTTATTGCCTTTTGGTCCAGTTATTGGACTTTCAACTAAACCAATAACTTCAGCATTAATCGTTGTTTTAAACCAATTCGATATATCATTACATACTTGTTCATGAATCAGTGGACTTTTCACAATGCCTTTTTTCAAATTCATTTTATTAGTTTCAAATTGTGGCTTAATTAGTGAAATAATTTCAGCTTTACTTGATAAAAGCTTCAAGCTTGGTTCTATAACTTTTTTTAGACTTATGAAACTAACATCACAAACTACCAAATTAATTTTTTCATGAATTATTGAGTTATCTAAATATTTAGCATTTAAATTTTCTATACTGATAATTTTTTTTTCTTTTTTTAATTTTTCATGAAGTTGGTTTTTACCAACATCTACAGAATATATTTTTTTAGCGTTTTTTTTTAAAAGAACTTCTGTGAAACCACCAGTTGATGAACCAATATCTAGGCAAATTTTATTTTCAATATCAATCTTAAAATGATCAATCGCTTTCAGTAATTTGAATGCACCTCTTGATACCCATGGAGGATGAAGCTGTCTAATTTTAATTTTCGAGTTTTCATTAAAACTATTACCACTTTTAGTAATAATTTTTTCGTTTACATAAACTTGGCCAGCCATAATCATAGATTGGGCTTTTGATTTAGTTTCAGCTAAGTTTCTATCAATTAAAAGCTGATCAAGTCTTATTTTTAGATTTTTACTCAAATTTGAAATTACTTAAAATCTTCTTTCGTGACTTTATTGTTTTCTTGCTTAATTTTTTTAATTTGGCTTTCAATACTTTTTAACTTTTCCTCACATGCTTTTTTTAAATTCATTCCTTCTTCATAAAGTTTTACAGATTCTTCTAAGTCAACTTCACCATTTTCTAATTTCTCTACAATAGACTCAAGTTTTTTTAAATTATTTTCAAAATTATTATCTTTACTCATTAGCTGTATCTATTTTTGTAATATTTGATGTTTGTATATCATATATCAAAGCATAAACTTTATCATTATTTTTTATTGTAAATAAAATCCTATTATTATCAATCATATCTATATCTGTAATTTTATGCCCTTTTTCTAAATTTAAACTGTAATCAATTAAATTTGTTTCTAAATTACTTTGTTTTTTTGTTGTTTTTATATACAATCCATAAACTAGGGCTAAAAAACAAATAACAATTAATATACCTAAAACTATTACAATAAATTTAAGAATTTTTTGAGACATGAACGAATTCTATAATCTTAAATTAACTATAAATAAACAATTAAGTTCACAAAGATTAGATAAAGTGCTCGTTTCAAAATTGGAAGGATATTCAAGAACACAAATAAAAACTTTAATATTAAATGGTAATGTAAGTCTTGATGGAAAGGAAATTAAAGATCCATCTTACATAACTAAAGAAAATGAAAATTACTCTATAAATATTATCTTGAAGCAACAAACAAAACATTCAGCTGAAAATATTGACTTAAACATTATTTTTGAAGATGAAGATTTAATTGTTATAAATAAACCTCCAAATTTAGTAATGCATCCAGCCCCTGGAAACGAAAGTGGTACTCTTGTGAATGCTCTTATGCATTACACTAATAATCAATTAAGTAATTTAAATGATAACACGAGACCAGGAATAGTCCATCGTTTAGATAAAGATACTAGTGGAATTCTTGTTGTTGCAAAAAATAATAATGTTCATATTAATTTAGCCAAACAATTCAAAGAGCATACGATATCTCGTAGATATAAAGCAATAGTTTGGGGAACCCCTGATAATCAATCAATTGAAGGATATATAGAGAGAAATAGAAAAAATAGAAAAAAAATGAGTTTGAATAATAAGGGCTTTGGAAAATATTCTAAAACCAATATTAAATTAGAAAAAACTTTTGGTATTGCTAGTATAGTTGACTGCCATTTACATACTGGAAGAACGCATCAAATTAGACTTCATCTAACTTCTAGAAATTCACCTATAATTGGCGATAAGATTTATGGTAAAAGTAAAATTAATCAATTTGGAAAAGATAAAAATACATTTAATAAATTTATGATTTTAAAAAATTTTGATAGACAAGCATTGCATGCCTATCACCTTGGCTTTGATCATCCTACATCAAAAAAAAGGATGGATTTTGATATTGAAATGCCTGAAGATTTTAAGAATTTAATAGAATTATTGCTTAAATATTAAATTATATTTTTTTTGTGCTATAGACGCATTATGAATTTACCAGTACTATCAAGTGAAGGAAATTTAGCAGTATACTTGCAGGAAATTAAAAAATTTCCGATGCTCACAGCCGAAGAGGAGTACATGTTAGCTAAACGTTATAAGGAACATGGAGATTCAGATGCTGCGCATAAACTAGTTACAAGTCACCTTCGTTTGGTTGCCAAAATAGCAATGGGGTACAGAGGATATGGTTTACCAGTCACTGACTTAATTTCAGAAGGTAATGTTGGTATCATGCAAGCAGTAAAAAAATTTGATCCAGAGAAAGGTTTTAGATTAGCAACATATGCAATGTGGTGGATAAGAGCTCAAATACAAGAATATGTTTTACATAGTTGGTCTTTAGTAAAAATTGGAACTACCGCAGCTCAGAAAAAACTTTTTTTTAATTTACGTAAAATTAAAAATCAACTTACCTCAATTGAATCAGGTAATTTGTCACCAGAAAATGTTAGAGAGATTGCAGCTAGGCTCGATGTAAAAGAAGGTGAAGTAATCGATATGGAAAATAGGCTTTTTACTTCAGATCAATCTTTAAATGTTAAACTTGGTGAAGAACATGATACTGAATGGCAGGACTTAATAGAAGATAAACAAGAAACTCATGATAGAGTAATTGAAAATAAAGATGAGCTTGATTATAGAAGAAATTTATTTTCAAAAGCTTTTGAAGTTTTAAATGAAAGAGAAAAAGAAATTATTAAACTTCGAAAACTAAGTGAAAATCCTTTAAAGTTAGAAGACTTGAGTAAAAAATATAAAATTAGCAGAGAAAGAGTAAGGCAAATTGAAGAGAAGGCATTAGAAAAACTTCAAAAAGAAATTTCAAATATTTGATAAAGTTCCATTTATATCGATCGTCTCTTTTCTATCTGGCCCTGTTGAAACAATTGAAACATTAGTTTCCATAAGATCCTCGAGTATTTGAATATATTTTTTAGCATTTTCTGGAAGATCATTAAATTTGTTAATTCCTGCAGTTGATTTTTCCCAACCATCAATTTTTTTATAAATTGGCTTTATCTTATCGAATAAAAATTCTTCACTGGGTAAATAGTCATAATGTTCGTCATCAATTAAATATCCAGTACACACATTAATTTCTTTTAATTCATCTAAAACATCGAGTTTAGTAAGTACAATATCTGTAATACCATTTAGTTTGATAGATTGTTTTAAAAGAACACTATCAAACCAGCCGCACCTTCTTTTTCTTTTTGTGACTGTTCCAAATTCTTGGCCTTTTTCACCAAGATGTTTTCCAATCTCGTCCATTAACTCTGTTGGAAATGGGCCTGATCCAACTCTAGTAGTATAAGCTTTTGTTATGCCTAAAATTTTGTGGTTTTTTCTATCACTAAAACCTGTGCCAGAGAATATCTGACCTGATATTGTATTTGATGATGTAACATAAGGATATGTTCCAAAATCAATGTCTAACATAGAACCTTGAGCCCCTTCAAAAACAATGTTTTTATTTTTTTGACCTAATTCATTTATTATTTTCCATAATGGAACACTAAAAGAGTTAAGATAATTAGACATGGATAAAAGTTCTTCATAAAAATTATGTGTAATTTTATTAATATGTTTTGAAATTTTATCTTTATGAAATTCATAAAGGTTATCAATTTTTTGTTTTAAAAATATTGGATCTTTTAAATCACAAATTCTTATTGCTCTTCTACCTACTTTATCTTCGTATGCTGGACCAATGCCTTTTTTAGTTGTTCCTAGTTCTTTTTTACCTCTAGAGGTTTCATTAATTTCATCAAGAAGTTTATGAATAGGTAAGATTAAACAAATATTATCAGCAATATATAAATTGTCTTTGTTTACTTCTATTCCTTGTTCTTTAAGATTAACAATTTCATTAATTAGTGCCCAGGGATCTAAAACTACACCATTACCAATAGCACATTTTTTATTATTAATTATTCCTGAGGGTAATAAATTAAGTTTATAAATATTATTATCTACTTTAATTGTGTGACCTGCATTATTTCCTCCTTGATATCTGACTATCAAGTCAGCTTTAGAAGAAATCCAGTCAACAATTTTGCCTTTTCCTTCATCACCCCATTGGGTTC
>CACJGU010000004.1 GCA_902593125.1 uncultured Alphaproteobacteria bacterium | reverse complement strand
AAATTTAAAAATTTTGATTTAATTGAACAGAATAAATCAATGACATTTAAGTATTGGTGGTCTTTGAAAAAAAAGAATTCTTTTTTTAGTAAAATGAATAATTTAGAAATAAAAAATATAATACATGATAATTTAAAAAAATCTGTTAAAAGTCAACTTATTTCTGACGTGCCCCTTGGTGCATTTTTATCAGCTGGAATTGACTCTTCATTAATAGTTAGTATGATGCAACAATTTAATTCTAATACTAAAACTTTTACAATTGGGTATGAGGATATTAATTATGATGAATCTAATCAAGCAAATAAAATTGCTAAATATCTCTCTACTGATCATACTAGTTATAAATTTGCTAATAGTGAAGTAATTAATTTTATAAAAAATACACCTACAGTCTATAGTGAGCCATTTGCAGACTCATCACAATTACCAACTTTACTTGTATCTAAGATTGCAAAGGAGAGAGTTAAAGTAGTTTTAACTGGAGATGGTGGTGATGAATTATTCGGTGGTTATAATAGGTATATATATGCAAATAAATATTGGAGACTACTTAACATTATCAATCCAAAACTTAGAAATAAATTATTAAAAAATTTAATTAAATATTCACCTAATAATTTTTACAAAATATTTAATTTTATTTTTGATTTGAAGCTTAATAATCATTCATTACCTAAAATAAGTGATAAACTAACCAAAATTAGAGATGAAATAAGTTATTATGATACTATGACAAAAGAATGGTATGAATTAAATATATTAAATAATGCTTCTAAAGATAATCATATAAATAAAAAAGTTATTGAAATCTTTAAAAACTATCAAACATCCTTTGAGGAAAAGATGATGTTAGCTGATTTTTATACATATATGACCGATGATATATTGTGCAAAGTTGATAGGGCTACAATGTCTTATAGCCTTGAATCAAGAGCTCCATATTTAAATAAAAATGTTATTGAAACATCTTTTAATTTACCAATTAAATATAAATTAAATAATGGTAATTCGAAAATAATACTAAGAGAAATTTTGTCTGATTATCTTCCAAGAGATTTAATTAATTCAAAAAAAATGGGCTTTGGAGTTCCTATTGGAGAATTAATAAGAACTGATTTAAAAGAATGGACCAAAGAAATTTTATCAGAGAGTAATTGTAAAAGACATGATTTCTTTAATTATGATATATTAAAAAATACTTTAGATAATCACATAAATAGAAATCAGAATAATCAATTTAAACTATGGTCAATTATTCAATTTAATATTTGGTATGAAAACTTATAATAAATTAAAGAGAGTTTTATATTTAACTTATGATGGCATACTTGAGCCCTTAGGTTATTCTCAAATACTTTCATATTTACAAATTTTATCTAGAGAACACAAAATAATAATAATTTCAATTGAAAAAAAAGGAGATCTATTAAAGCAAGATCATTTTAAAAAAATTAAAAATATTATTAAAAAAAGTAATATTGAGTGGTTTTACCTTAAATATACAAATAATACTTTTCTAAGATTTGCTTTAATTTTAAAACTTATATTTCTAACTACATATATTTTATTATTTAAAAAAATTGATATTGTACATAGCAGAAGTTATATTTCTGGTTTAGTAACTTATTTTCTAAAGTTTTTCTTTAATGTATTTTTTGTATTTGATATTCGGGGATTTTGGATTGATGAAAGAATAGAATGGGGGTTATGGAAACAGAACTCAATTAAATCAATTATTTTTAGATTTTTTGAAAAAAAAATTTATAATAAAAGTGATGTGATTGTTACACTTACTACAGATGCAAAAGAAATAATATTAAAAGGTAACAAAGTATATAAAAATAATATTTTTACTATTCCAACAAGTGTTAATTTAAATAAAAAAAATAATCTTTACAGATCAGAGAAGATTTTAACATTTACTCATTTAGGTGCTATTGGGTCAAGATATGATTTTAATTTATATTTAAAGATAATGAATGAATTAAGCAAAAATAATAATATCCTTTTATCAATAATTAATAAAAATGAGCATCCATATATAAAAGAACAAATAAATAAATATAATTTTAACCCTAAATATATTAGCCTTAAGTATATTCATCCATATAATATTAATGATGAGTTAAAAAATACAAACTTTGGGATTTTTTTTCCTGTGAATGGTTTTTATCTTAATGCTTATTTTCCAACAAAACTTGGTGAATTTTTAACAAATGGAGTGCCAATTATAACATGTAAGATTAACAAGCATGTGGATACTCTCATAACAGAAAATAATGTAGGTATCATTTTAGACAATAAAGATAATATAAATTATAAGGAGCTAAATAATAAAATTCTTAACATTTTAAACGATATTAATATTTCATTAAGGTGTAAAAAGGTTGCTGAAGATCACTTTGATATAAATAAAGCTACAAATATCTACTCTAAGATTTATAAACTAGCAAAATCATGAATATTTCTCTAATAATACCAATAAAAAATGATTATGATGTGTATGTAAATCTTTGTAGCGCGATAAATTTACAAACTTATCAACCAAAAGAAATAATATTTATCGATTCAAGCAATGACAATGAGATAGAGAATTACCTAATTAAAAAAATCAAAATATCTAATATAAATTATATAAAGAAGGATAAAAAATTTCCAGGTGAAGCAAGAAATATTGGAATTAAAGAGGCAAAATACGATTATGTTGCCTTTTTAGACTCTAAAACAATACCAGATGCAAACTGGTTATTTGAGCAAAAAGAAAAATTAATTAAAGATAAGTTAGATGTAGTTTTTGGAAATACTAAATATATTTCAAAAACTAAATTTCAACATGATATTAAATCTGCTACCTTTGGTAATATTTCTCATATTACTACTCCTGGTACTCTTATTAAAAAAAATATTTTATTAGAAAATCTTTTTATTGAGGGAGTAAGAACTGCCGATGATTTAGAATGGAGAGAAAGGCTAATAAATAAAAAAACTAAGATTGGTACACCAGATAATAATCAACTGATATATTACTCATTACCAAAAAATTTACTTTCTGTTTTAAATAGATATTTCGTGTATTCTTTCCATACCGCTCAAGTAAATGTTGATAATAAATTAAAATTTTTTTACTTTATTATTTTAACATCTTTATTTTTTTTAATAATTCCTCGTTGGAACTTTTATCTACCTGGGTGGGATAAGAATCATCCTTTATTTATACAAAATCATGAAAAATTTTATATATTACTAATAATATCATTATTCTTAATAATGATTATTGTTCAAAATTTCTCAATCTTTAATAAATATAGATACAACACAATCTTAAAATCAATATTAGTTATTTGCTGTATATATTTAGTTTATAATTGGAATTATTATATTACAAATTGGATAGAAACTTCTGCATTTTATATTCCTCACATTACAAAAATTTTTATTTCTCTAGTTTTTATTACATCTTTCATAGTTAGGGGCATATATTATCCTTTAAAACGAGATATAAACAGTAATTATCTTTTTCCTTTTAATTGGTTAAAAATAGGATTTTATGGTTTTTTAATAGATATTGTAAAAGCTCCTGCGTATTTATATGGAGCTATTATACCAAAATTTTTTTTAAAGAAAAACATTGCAGATCATAAAAGTGTAAATTTAGTATTTTATCCTAAATATGGAATTAAATCTCCAAGCTTTAGAACAAGATTTTTATCGTATAAAGATTACTTAATTAAAAATAATGTTGATGTAAAAACTAAACAATTATTTAGTGATACTTTTTATAACAAAAGAATTTTCGAAAAAAAAATTAACTTTCTAAATATATTTTTATTTTATTATAAAAGATTAGTTGATTTAATTTTTAGAAAAAAACCATTTGTTGCATTAACTCATATTGAGTTATTACCTTATGTACCTTATCTAGCAGAAATTATCTTATTAATAAGAAGAATTCCTTATATTGTAGATATTGATGATGCTGTATATTTAAGATTTGAAAATAATAATAAACTGTTGTTCTTATTAGATAAAATTAAATTTAATTTTATGTTATCTAATTGTTCAGCAATACTTGCTGGAAATCAATACCACTATAATTATTTAAAAAAATTCAATAATAAAATCTATTATATTCCAACTAATATTGACTTTAGTAAGTATAATTATCGAAATTACCCAAAAAAACATAAAACTTTTACAATAGTTTGGATAGGAACTCCTTCGACAACAATTTACTTACAAAAAATCATTAATGTTCTTAACAAGATAAAGCAACAAAATAACATAAATATAAAAATAATTGGTGCCGATAAAAAAATGATTAAAAATTTAGATTGTTATCATATTGACTGGAATGAAAATACGGAAGTAAGTGAAATTTCAAAATGCCATTTAGGAATTATGCCACTTTTAAATACAAATTGGGAACTTGGAAAATGTGCATATAAAATACTCCAATATATGTCTCTAAAAATACCTGTAATAGCATCACCAGTTGGAGTTAACAGTCAAATAATAACAGATACTCAAAATGGAATGTTGGCAAAAGATGAAGAAGAATGGTATTCTAAGATATTAGAAATTATTAATGATCGTGATTTGTCAAATAAAATATCTAATAATGGCTATGAAACAGTAAAGAAACAATTTAATTTAGAAAATTATAAATTATCTTTTTTTAAAATAATTAAAAATATTACTTAGGTTTAAATGAAAAAAAAAATAAAAAAAATTTATATTGCTGGATGTGGAGGTATGCTTGGAGATGCATTTTATAATGTATTTTCAAAAAAATTTATAATCAAATGTACTGATAAAATAATAAGTGAAAATTGGTTGAGTAAATTAGATTTTACTGAATTTGATAAATATCGTCAAGATGTGAAAGATTTTTCTCCTGATTACTTAATTCATCTTGGCGCTATGACAAATCTTGAAGAATGTGAAATAAATCCTGAAATTACATATTTAAATAATACTAGGTCTGTTGAGGAAGCAGTAAAAATTAGTAATGAATTAGACATTCCAATTATTTTTATAAGCACTGCTGGCATATTTGATGGAAATAAAGATACATATGAAGAAGTAGATAATCCCAATCCATTGAGTCATTATGGAAAAAGTAAATTTTTAGCAGAAAAATATATAGAAGATAACTCAAAAAATTATTTGATTTGTAGAGCAGGCTGGATGATGGGTGGTGGTAAAAAAAAGGATAAAAAATTTGTAAATAAAATTATTAATCAGATTATAGATGGTAATTTAGAGCTAAATATAGTTGACGACAAAAATGGGACTCCAACCTATACATATGATTTTGCTAATCAAGTTTTATTACTAATTGATAAAAATATCAGAGGTAAATTCCATATTGTATGTGAGGGTTTTACAAGTCGAATTGAGGTAGCTTACGAAATTTTGAAATATTATAAGTTAGAAGAAAAAATTATTATTAATAAAGTTAATTCAAACTTTTTTGAAAAAGATTATTTTGCAAAGAGACCAATGTCTGAGCGTTTAATAAATTCTAAATTAAATTCCATATCTCTAAATATCATGAGAAACTGGAAAATTTGTTTAAAAGAATATTTAAGTAAAGAATATAAATATCTAAATAAATGAAAATTATAAAAAAATATTTCAAAGGAAAAGTAATCTTATTACAATATAAAAAATATAGAGATATAAGAGGCGTATTTTCAGAGACTTATAATAAAAAAGAACTATTAAAAATAGGAATTAAAAATAATTTCGTTCAAGATAATCAATCACAATCAAAAAAAAAATATACATTTCGAGGAATACATTTGCAAATAAAACCTTATGAGCAGGCAAAATTAGTAAGAGTCATAAGTGGTTCAATAATTGATTATGTTGTAGATTTAAGAAAAAAATCAAAAACCTTTGGGAAAAAAATAGAAATAAAAATGAATGTAGATGACAATTATTTGCTCTATATTTCTGAAGGATTTGGTCATGGGTTCTTAACATTAAAAAATAATACAATAATTAATTACAAGGTATCAAAATTTTATTCATTAAAACATTCAGCAACTATATTATTCGACGATAAAAAGATAAATTTAAACTTAAGTAAAAATATAAAATCTAATCTAATATTATCAAAAAAAGATAAAAAAGGAATATTATTGAATGAGTTTAAAAAAAATATATATGAAATAAAGTGAAAATTATAGTTACAGGTGGATGTGGATTTATCGGTTCTCATTTGATAAAAGAATTATTGAAAGAGAAAAAAAATAAAATAATTAATCTAGATGCTAAAACATATTGTTCAATGCCTGAGTCTCTGCATGATATAAAAAAAAATAGAAATTACTCTTTTGTAAAAATTAATTTAAATAATTCAAAAAAATTAGATAATATAATTTATAATTTTAGACCAAACATAATTTTCCATCTTGCAGCTGAAAGTCATGTTGATAATTCAATAAAAAAGCCTGATAGCTTTATAAATTCTAATGTTTTGGGCACTTATAATATATTAAACAGTTGTCAAAAAAATATAAAATATTTAAAAAAATTTAAATTTATCCATATTTCAACTGATGAAGTATATGGATCTTTAAAAAATAAAAAAATTAAATCTTTTACAGAGGAGTCAAAATTTTTTCCTAACTCGCCATATTCTGCATCAAAAGCTAGTTCCGATTTAATTGTAAGAGCATGGAATAAAACATATAATTTGCCAGTAATCATTACAAATTGTGTTAATAATTTTGGTGAATGGCAATTTCCTGAAAAACTTATTCCAGTAGTAATATACAGTTGTCTTAAAAATAAAAAAATACCTGTATATGGCTTAGGGAAAAATATAAGAGAATGGATTTATGTAAAGGACCATGTAAATATATTAATTCAATTATCAAAAAAAGGTAAAATTGGAGCGACATATAACATTGGATCAGGATATGAAATAAATAATATCCAATTAATAAAAAAAATATGCAAATTCTTTGATAAAAATTATAGTAAAAAATCGTCTTATAATAATCTAATTTCATTTGTTAAAGATAGACCAGGACATGATTTTAGATATTCATTAAATTCCAATAAAATAAATAAATTACTTAATTTATCTAAAAATAATAATTTTGAATATTATTTTGAAAAAACAATTAAATGGTACATTCAAAATTTAGATTGGATGGAAAAAAAAATACAAATTAATAAATAATTATGAAAATTATCGTTACTGGTGCTAATTCTCAACTCGCTTATACAATTAAAAATTATAATTTCAAAAAATTAAAAAATATAAATTTTTTTTTTTATAACAAAGATTCAATTGACATTTCAAACTTTGATTCATTAAATAATAAACTAGAATTAATTAAGCCAGATTTACTTATAAACTGTGCAGCATATACTGATGTAGTAAATTCAGAAAAAAATTTTCATTTACCTAATAATGTAAATAATATTAGTCTTAAAAACTTATCTTTGCTAACAAATAAACATAAAGTAACTTTATTACATTTTTCTACAGATTATGTGTTTGATGGAAAAAAAAATGATCAGTACAATGAAGGTGATATAACTAATCCCATATCAGTTTATGGAAAAACAAAACTTGATGGCGAGAAAAATATTGTTAATTTTTCTAACAATTTTATTATTTTAAGGATTTCATGGTTATTTTCAAATTATAAAAATAATTTTTATAAATTCGTTATTAATAATTTAAAAAGTAATCAAAATTTTTATGCTGTAAATGATTTATTTAGTATCCCAACTTCTTCAATTGAAATAACTAAGTTTATATATTTCATTTTAGAAAATAAAATAAATATCAAAAATCTTAAAGATATTTATCATTTTACAAACACTGGACCTGTGGTATCTTGGTATCAATTTGCTAAATATATCAAAGAAAGTTATTTATCTTACCATAGTACTAATTGTGAAATATTACCTATTAGCTCAAATGATTTCTTTAAAAATAATATTCGACCAAAATACTCCGCTTTAAATAACAAAAAATTGATTTACAAATTCAAATACAATATTGAAAATTGGCAACATTCAATAAATAGTTTATTAAATATGGAATTTAAGTCATGAAGGGTATTATATTAGCTGGAGGGCAGGGTACTAGATTGCATCCAATAACTATCTCTTATTCTAAACAACTATTACCTGTGTATGACAAACCTCTAATTTATTACCCCTTATCAACATTAATTAATCTAAAAATAAAAGAAATTTTAATAATAGTAAATCCAGATCAATTAAATAATTTTAAGAAACTTCTTGGTAATGGCAGTCAATTTGGTTTAAAATTTTCTTATGCTACTCAAAAAAAGGCAAATGGTATCGCTGAAGCATTAATTATTGGAAAAAATTTCATAAAAAATAATTCAGTCGCTTTAATTTTAGGAGATAATATTTTCTATGGCCAAGATTTATACAAGAACGTTAGTGTAATAAATAATAATAATGGTTCTATAATATTCTTATATAAATTAAATAATCCTTCTCAATATGGAGTTGCAAATATAAAGAAAAATAAAGTAACTTCAATTGTTGAAAAACCAAAAAAACCAAAATCAAATTATGTTGTTACAGGATTATATATTTATGACAAAAATGTATCAAATTTAGTAAAAAAATTAAAACCATCAAAAAGGGGTGAATTAGAGATAACTGATCTGAATAATTTATATATTAAAAATAATAATTTAAATTACATCAAGCTCAAAGACTCATCTGTATGGTTTGATGCAGGAACTCCAGATTCACTTCTTTCTGCCTCACAATATATACAAGCTATTCAAAATAGAAATAATATTTTAATTTCAAGTCCTGAAGAAGTTTCACTTAAAAATAAAATTATAACTAAAGTTAAATTAAATAAGATCTTAAAATCTAAATCTCAAAATGATTATTATAAATTTTTAAAAGATTCAGAAAATTAATTTGTTGTGATTTTATATTTGTATGTTTTTTCGTTAATTGCTCTTTTTTCTTCCTTACCAATTAAATTAAATAAAAATTCAAAATATTTACTCAATCTTTTATTTCTATTGTTTCTATCTATTTTTATAGGCTTACGGTATCAGGTTGGAGGCGACTGGGATATTTATTTAAGTGATTTTGAAAATAATATTGAATATTTTAATTTATTTAATTTTTCTTATGTTAGGGATTTCGGCTATGAATTGATTTCATATATCTGTTATTATTTAGGTATAGGTATTTATGGTTTAAACTTTATATTAGCTATTTTTTTTGTATATGCACTTAATAAATTTGCTCATGAGTTTAGTGAAAATTACTGGCTTATATTTCTAATTGCTTTACCCTATTTAATAACTGTTGTGGCTATGGGCTATACAAGACAAGGAGCTGCATTATCTTTTGTCTTAATCTCTATATGCGCTATAAAAAATCAAAGAATTTATCTTTTTTGCTTTTTAATTATATTATCTATTTTATTTCACAAATCATCAGTTGTAATAATACCTTTTATATTTATTTCTTTATTTAAATTTAGTTTAAAAAATATTTCAATTTTTTTATTTTTGTTATTATTTTCTTTAGCTATATTATATCCTGAGATAACACGAATATCTGCCGGCTATTTATCAGAAAATTCTCAATATGTCTCTCAGGGAGTTTATTATAGAATATTTATTAATATTTTAGCGGGAATTATATTTCTAGCCTTTTATAAAAAAATCAGAACAAATAGTAATATCGATAAACTTATAATAAGTGTTTTTATATTTAATATATTTTTACTATTATTAATAAACAACTATTCTACATTAGTGGATAGATTAATAATTTATTTTACCTTCATACAATTAATTGTATTTTCTAGGCTACACTTAATTTATCCAACAATAAAAAATATTTTCAACTTAGCTATTATATGTTTATACTTAATTTTATATTTAATTTGGTTAAATTTCTCTTATCATTCTTATGCATGGATACCATATAAAAATATATTAATTGAAATTTTGTAATGAGTAAAATTTTAATAGTTGCAAACTCTAGCTGGAATATTTTTAATTTTAGAATGGAGTTAATTAAAGAAATAATAAAAAAAGGAAATAAAATCGTTGTAAGTTGTCCAGCTGATAAATATTCTTATAGGATAAAATTAAATAAAATTAAATTTATTCCAATTAATTATAGAAGAAATAGTATTAATTTTTATGAAAATTTAAAAATAATTATAAATTATCTTTTTGTACTTCGAAATGAAAATCCTAATATAATATTACTATATACAATTAAACCTAATATATTTGTAAATATATCAGCATTATTTTCGTTTAGAAAATATAAAATTTATAATTTTATTACAGGAATTGGTAATTTATATTTTGAAAACAATTTAAAAAAAAAAATAATTTTTATTTTATATAAAATTGCTTTTAAAATTTCACAAAAAGTAATTTTCCAAAATTCACAAGATTTAAAGTATTTTGTTACTAATAAAATTATTGAAAGCTCAAAGTGTGTATTAATTCCAGGTTCTGGCATAGATATCTTTAAATACAAATATAATGCAATTAAAAATAATAAATCCTTTACCTTTCTTTGTGTATCCAGACTAATTAAACATAAAGGTATATATGAATACGTTAACGCAGCAAAAAAAATTAAAAAAAAATACCCGAGTACAAGATTTATTCTTGCAGGATCTATAGATAGTGAATATTCATCATCTATAGATAAAAATACTATTAATAATTTACATTTACACCTAGATTATAGAGGCTTTTCAGATAATATTACTGAATTAATGAATGAATGTGACTGCTTTGTTTTACCTTCTTATAGAGAAGGAACATCTAGATCTCTACTTGAAGCAGCAGCTATCGGCAAGCCTATAGTTACATCTAATGTACCTGGATGTAATAATATAGTTATTAATGATTTTAATGGATATTTGTGTAAACCCATGGATGAAATTAGCTTATTTAAAAGTCTAGAAAAAATGATAAATACAAATTTTGAAACTCGAAAAAAAATGTCAAAAAATAGCAGAAAACTTGTTGAGAAAAAATTTGAAAGCAGGATTATAAATAAACAAATATTACAATTAATAAATCTATGATTAATAATAAAATTAAAATTGGTATCTTTGGATTAGGTTATGTAGGCTTACCTTTAGCTATAGAGTTTGGTAAAATTTTTAATGTAGTTGGATACGATTTAAATAAAGAAAGAGTTAAAAACTTAAAAAAAAAAATTGATAAAAATAAAGATATTAATAAAAAAAAATTTTTAGGTGCAAAAAAACTTTTATTTACAAATGAAGTTAATAAACTAAAAGAATGTAATACTTTCATAATTACAGTACCAACACCAATAAATAAATTAAAAAGGCCTAATTTAAAGAGTATTGTGAATGCATGCGGACTTATTGGAAACATATTAAAAAAAAATGACGTTGTAATATTAGAATCTACTGTATATCCAGGTGTATCTGAAGAAGTATGTGCTCCAATACTTCAAAAAATTTCAGGATTAAAATTTAATAAGGAATTTTTTATGGGTTATTCACCAGAAAGAATTAATCCTAATGATAAAAAACACACTATAGATAATGTTATAAAAATCACATCTGGATCAAACAAAAAAACATCATTATTTGTAGATTATATTTATAAAAAAATTGTTAAAGTAGGTACTTATAGAGCTCAAAGTATTAAAGTTGCTGAGGCTGCTAAAGTTATTGAAAATTCACAGAGAGATCTAAATATTGCTTTCATGAATGAATTATGTTTAATTTTTGATAAGTTAAAAATAAATACTAGTGACGTATTGAAAGCTGCTTCTACTAAATGGAATTTTGTTAACTTTAAACCTGGTATAGTTGGTGGTCATTGCATTGGAGTTGATCCTTATTATTTAACATATAAGTCTAAAATGATGGGTTATACACCTAAAATAATTACAGCAGGTAGAAATATAAATGATCAATTTACTAACTATATAATCAATAAAGCTTTAACCAATGTAAGAAAAAATTTTAAAATTAAAAAAATAAAATTTCTTTTACTAGGTTTAACATTTAAAGAAAATTGTGTTGATTATAGAAATTCTAAATCTATTGAGATATTACAAAGATTAAATAAAAAAAATTTCATAGTTGACGCCTTTGATCCTTTAATAGATTTTAAAAAATTTAATAAAGAATACAAAATTAATATTAATAAAAATATTAAATCTAAATACTATCATTGTTGCATTATTTTGGTAGGTCATAATTATTTTAAAAAATTGGGAGAAAAAAAAATTAGAAACTACCTTGTTAAAAATGGTTTAATATTTGATGTAAAAAACATATTACCAAACAATATAGAAAATATTTATCTTTAAATTATGGTTTATATCAGTTCATTATTTTCTTTTTTGATTATATTATTTATTTTTAAATATTTTGCTCCAAAATTAAAATTAATTGATAAGCCAAATTTTAGAAAAAAACACAGTGGTAATATACCTCTAATAGGAGGTATTGTAATATATACAAATATTTTATTTTTTAGTTACTTTTTTGAATTAAGTAATCATATGACAGTAATATTATATACTTCAATAATACTTATTCTTTTAGGAGCTTTAGACGATGCGATTGAACTTGGTGTTGCTTTTAGGTTGTTAGCTCAATTAATTTGTTGTCTCATTGTTATTGGGTCAGGTTTGGTTATTAATAATATCGGAGATTACATGTTTCTTCCAAGTATACAGATTGGTACTCTGTCGATATTATTCACCGTTTTTTGTGTAATTGGCTTGACTAATTCTTTTAATTTTATTGATGGTGTAGATGGTCTTAGTTCTGGACTTGCTTTAATTGCTATAATCTCAGTTCTCATAATATCATATTTAGATAATACATATAATTATTTAATCGATTTTAACTTTTTAATTTTGCTATCAATAACAATAACAATTTTTATTTTTTTTAATTTAACAAAATTTTCAAAAATTTTTTTAGGTGACTCAGGCAGTATGTTTTTAGGTTTTTTTATTTCTTGGATACTGATAATTGCATCTCAAAGTGAAAATCAAATAATTCACCCAATTTTAACAATATGGTGTGTGACACTACCTGTATTTGATATCACATCAGTTGTAATAAGAAGATGTTTAAGAAAAATAAATCCATTTAAGCCAGATAGAAGACATGTGCATCATATATTAATTGAAATGGGATTTAGTAATTTTAATACTATGTTAATAATACTAGCCCTTTCATCAATTCTAAATTTTTTTGGTATTTTAATATTTTACTTATCTGGACCATTTCCTGCATTAATATCTTTTATAATATTATTATTTTTATATGTAATTTTAATGATTAATTTATCTAGAGCTAATAATGCTAAGTAATTAAATCTAAAATTTTAATTAAATTATTTACTTCTTCTGATGTATTATAATGAACAAGACTAATCCTGACTACACCATCATTGGTATCAACACCTAATGCATTTAAGCATCTCCATGCGTAAAAATTATCATTTCTAGTAGCTATATTTGAAGCTACTAATTTTTGAGACATTAATTTAGATGATATTTTTTTTGAAACAAAAGAAATTGTTGGTGCTCTACTTTTATTTTTTATTTCACTTTTTCCAAATAATTTAAGATTTCTATTATTTGTAATAAATTCTAAAAGTGGATTTGTAATTCTTTCTTCATGGTCAGATATAATTTGATTTATTTTTGTTATTCTTTGTCTTATTTTTAAGTTTGTTTCATTAAAATGATGAGAGTAAATATTATTGAAATAATCATATATTCCTATTAGTGAAGCTAATTCCTCATGATTTGGCCCTCCTGGATTTATAGTATAGGGATATTTTCCTTCTAAAAATTCATGATTTTGATTGGGCAATTTTTTTAAAATTTCTTCTTTACCATAAAGTAATGCTAAATGTGGCCCATATGTTTTATAAAAACTAAATGTATAAAAATCTACTCCAAGTTCTTTTACATCAGGGAAACCATGAGGTGCAAAAGAAACTCCATCTCCAATTACAATTGTGCCAAATTGATGTGCTAAATCTGAAATTCTTTTTAAATCATTTACTGATCCAATAATGTTAGAGCAATGAGTAATAGCGAGAATTTTGGTTTTTTTATTTAAAAGTTTTTTTAATTCATCGATTTCTAGTTCATGGTTTTCGGTATTAAATCTCCATTCAACAATTTTTGCTCCAACTTGTTCTAATTTTCTCCAAGGACTAATATTTGCTTCATGATCTTGATTTGTAACTATTACCTCATCACCATCTTTTATAAATTTTCTTAATGCATTTGATAATACGTATAAATTTATTGAAGTAGATCCTCCAACAAGTATTTCATTTTTTTGTGCGTTAATCATTTTTGCAAAAAGTTCTACTGCCGTATCCATATTTTCACCTGCTATTTTTGACATAGTATATTCAGCATAGGGTTGAACTTTTGTAGATGTCATAAATGATGTTAATTTTTCAATTACATTCTTGGGTACATAGCTTCCTCCAGCATTTTCAAAAAAAGACCAGTCTTTTGATATTGGATCTTCAAAAGCTGGAAATTGTGATCTTACATAGTTTAGATCAAGCTTTACATTTTCTAATGACAATTTTATCTCCTATTGTGTCTACTTTTATTCTAATATATGAAAAAATAAAATAAATTTTTTTTATTTATTAAATATATGATTGATAAACGTAAATTTTATATAAATGGTAAATGGGTCGATCCAATTAGTACAAATGACTTTGAAGTTATCAATCCTTCAAATGAAAGCCCATATGCTTGTATATCTTTAGGAAGTAAAAAGGATGTAGATGCAGCAGTTGACGCAGCAAAAAAAGCTTTTACTGAATGGAGTCAAATAGATAAAAAAGCTAAAATTTTTCTTTTGGAAAAATTATTAAAAATTTATAAATATCGATGGGATGAGATTACCAATACAATGTCTGAAGAAATGGGCGCTCCAATAGACTGGTCCTCAGCAGCTCAAACTCAATCTGGATTTGATCATATTAACGACTTTATAAAAAGATTAAAAGAATTTGAATTTGAAAACAAATTTCATGAAAAATCTAATAACTACATTATCTACGAACCAATTGGTGTTTGTGGATTAATTACACCTTGGAACTGGCCTATAAATCAAATTACTTTGAAAGTTATACCAGCTCTTGCAAGTGGCTGTACTATGATACTAAAGCCTTCTGAAATTGCCCCACTATCTGGAATGCTTTTTGCTGAAATGATTGATGAAGCAGGATTCCCTTCTGGAGTATTTAATCTTGTTAATGGTGATGGAGCTGGAGTTGGTACGGATTTATCATGTCATACTGATATTGACATGATTTCTTTTACTGGATCAACAAGAGCAGGAAAACTAATTTCTAAAAACGCAGCAAATAATATTAAAAGAGTATGCTTAGAATTAGGTGGTAAGGGTGGTAACATTATTTTTGCTGATTCACATCCACAAGCTGTCAGAGAAGGTGTAAGAAATATTATGAGTAACTCTGGACAATCTTGTGACGCACCAACAAGAATGTTAGTTGAAAAATCAATTTACAATAGAGCTATACAAGAAGCTTCAGATGAAGCCAATAATATAAAAGTTGATTTAGCATCTAAGGAGGGTGATCATATCGGACCTGTCATCTCAAAAAAACAATATGATAAAATAATTGATCTAATAAAGAGTGGTATTGAAGATGGGGCTACACTTATAGCAGGAGGAGCCGAAAAGCCTAATGGGCTAGAAAAAGGCTACTTTATTAAACCAACAATATTTACTAATGTATCTAATGATATGCGAATAGCAAAAGAGGAAATTTTTGGACCTGTTTTATCAATAATTCCTTTTGAAAATGAACAAGAGGCAATTTCAATAGTTAATGACACATCTTATGGTCTAGGAAATTATGTACAAACTCAAGATATGGAAAAAGCTAAAAGAGTGGCGAAAAAGTTTAGATCAGGAGGAGTTTATATTAATGGCAAAAGTGCTGATCCAGGTACGCCTTTTGGTGGATATAGACAATCAGGTAATGGAAGAGAGGGTGGAAAATGGGGTCTTGAAGAGTATTTGGAAGTCAAAACAATCTGTGGTTGGAAATAAATTAAACCTTAACTTTGTTAAAGTAGTTTAATCTAGCAATAATTTCGTCTCTTTCAACATAATAACCTTGAAGATGTCTATTACCAGAATTTGGATCAAATTCTGTTCTACCATGTAAAACTCTTCTATTATTAAAACAAAAAATATCACCTGCTTCTAGTCTAAAATCAATTTTAAATTTATTATTTTGGAGTAGTGATGCAAAAAATTGATAAGCATCATAAAATTTTTTCATTTTTTTTGGATTAACATCAATGGTACCCATAGCTGCCATACTAAATCTAATATCATTAAAATCGTTATCTTTTGTAAGAGTGATAATTGGTGAGTGTAAAACTCTAATTGCCTTTTGAGTATAATCAGTATCTTTGAATTTAACATATGTTTCAGTTAACAATTTATAAATTTTTTTCTCTTTTTTTCTTAAGTAATTTGCGACTGCAAAACCATCAACTACAGAAGATTTTCCACCAGTTGCATTATTAACTAGGCAATGTAAAAATTGATAGCCTGGAGCATATTCAAAATATGGTAAGTCCGTGTGATTTCTTAAAGCTTGAGCTGTATAAGCTGTATTATTTGGTTTTGGTATATTAATAACCTCAAAAGGCGTTCCAAAAAAAGTTTCTCTATGATGGCTAATTCTTTTTAGTATTCTAAAACCAGATTTCTTTTTAGTAGGACCATTTTTTATAATAGCAAAACCATGTGAATGAAGAAGTTTTAACCATTTTTTTAAATAACTATCATTTGAAATAATATCATTATGATTCAATTTTATTTTACTAAAGTTTTTTTTTAAATTGCTATCCCAAAAAATATAAGGAGAATTATATTTTTTATTATTAATTTCTGTATAGCAATGGTTTCTTAACCATTGGAGATTAAATTTACTTTTATGATTCCCTTCACTCCAGTCAATATCAAGTTGATTTTGATTTAAATTAATTTTTTTTGGAAATATTTTTTTAGATACTGTTAGAATATTAAATACTCTCATATTAGCAGTAGGGTGAATTGCACTTGGACAATTATCTCTCAGCCATAAAAAATGGTATTTGCTTTTAAAATTGTCACCCCAGCTTATACTTAAATGATCATTTTTCTTCTCTATTTTTTTTACAATATATTTATTATTCACAACCAAATATGTATATCCCAATATATTAACTTAGTATATTGAATAAATTAATGAAATCAAAAAACAATAATCTTCTTGGAATATTATTTATGATACTTTCAATGTTTAGTCTAAGTATTAATGATATGACTTATAAATATTTAAGTTTTCATTTTCCAGTCTGGGAGTCTATTTTTTTTCGGGCGTTAAGTGGAAGTATTATTGCATTGTTATTAGCCATGTATTTTGGCTTTGATAAATTAAAAACTAAAAAACCCATTGGGCATTTTATAAGAGCCTTCTCTGCTTCAGGATGTGTCGTTTTTTATATTTATGGAATAAATAATTTAATGTTATCCGAGAATATCGCTATTGCCCATTCTGCACCTATTATTGCCGCTTTTCTTGCTGTCCCTATACTTGGTGAGAGAATTGGCATTTTTAGAACATCAGCTATATTAATTGGATTTATTGGAGTTTTAATAATAGTTAAGCCAGGAACAGATTTATTTAAATTTGAGTCTTTATATCCTCTAATTTCAGCATGTTTTATGGCATCAGTTTATTTGTCTACAAGATCAGTAATGTCAACTGACTCAAGTGTAGCAATAATTTTTTATTACTCATTTGCATTATTAATCACTTCTTTAGTTTTTTTTCCTAGTGATTTTATAATGCCAAACCTTGTTCAATTAATGTTTGCAATGAGTCTAGGTATAATGGGATCGTTTGGTCATTTTTTTATGTCGCAAGCAGCAAAAAATGCTGATGTTGCTGTTACTTCTCCATTTGAATATTCATCTTTTATATTTGTAGGATTAATGGGATTTTTAATTTTTGCTGAAGTACCAACATATAGTATTTATCTTGGAGGTTTTATAATTATATCGAGTGGAATATTTATTGCTTATAGAGAAAGGAAAAATAATTAAATTTTTATTTAAATATTGCTTTCATTGTTGGTATATTTTCATAATTTAAAACTAATCCAACTATCTCGTTTTTATTATTTTTACCTAATTGTACCTTAAATTTTTTATTTGAAACTAATGGAAAAGTAGCTTTATATTCAAACGAACTGAATTCAACGTTATTTTTTTTTGCAATGTTTAATAAATAAGTAGCTTGTAAGGGCGCATGCACTAGTAAACCAGAATGTCCCTCTTCTATTTTTGTATAATCAATATCGTAATGTATTTTATGACCATTAAAAGTAAGTGCCGAATATCTAAATAGCAGTGTGCTCGATCCAAATATATTAAACTCATCAATTACTTTTATATTTTCAAAGTTTTTATTAATTATTAAATTTTTATTAATTCTCTCTCTATACACCGCTTTTTGTTCTTCTTTGACTATTATTTTATTTTCTAATTTGTAATCATGATTAATTGTTACAAAACATAAATTCCCAGACTTTCCCTTTTTAAATTCAATATTTTCTATTTTTGATACTTTTTTAATTTCAGATCCAATTTTGAATTGATCATACATTTCAATTTTACCACCAGCCCACATTCTTATTTTATATGGAAGATTTGGTAAAAATATTCCTAATTTAGAATTACCATCTTTGCTAAGATTATTTAAATCTACGACATCAGGACAAAGACATAAAAAAAGACCTTCAGGAATTTCATTATTTGTTACAATGTTTGGCCCAAGAGTTTTTTGCAGATGATCAACCAGCCTCGGTGTTATTATATCACTTCTTGAAATTTCTTTGCCTATCCATTCTTTAAAGTTATCCATCATTAAAACACTCGAGTTTACTTATAAATTAATTATTAGTATAATTTAAATAAAGAAAAAATGAAAAAAACATTTGATTATATAATTGCTGGCGGTGGTTCTGCTGGATGTACTCTAGCTTCAAGATTGTGTGAAAATAAAGATATAAAAGTCTTACTAATAGAAGCTGGTGGATCTGGTAAAAGCTTATTCACTCAAATGCCTGGAGGAAATGGATATATATTTGGAAATCCAAAATTTGATTGGGGTTTTGAGTCAATACCTCAACCTTCTTTAAATAATAGAAAAATTTTATATCCTAGAGGAAAGGGATTAGGAGGGTCCTCTCTTTTAAACGGAATGATTTACATGAGAGGTGCTCCAGGTGATTTTAACAGATGGAGACAAAAGGGTTTAGAAGGTTGGTCGTATAATGATGTATTACCATATTTCAAAAGATCTGCTTCAGCTTTTCATAGAGAGATAAATGAATATCATTCACATTCAGGCCCATTAAAAGTTACGCCAGCTGGTAATTATAATTCTATTGATAAAGCATTCATCGATGCATGTGTTGAAGCAGGTGCAGAAGTTAACACTGATTTTTATAATGGTAATCTAAATGGAGTAGGTAGATATGACGTTAAAGTATGGAATGGAAAAAGACAATCATCTGCTGAAGCTTATTTGAAATTTAAACCTAATAACTTAACAATTTATAAAAATACATCTGTTATAAAAATTTTAATTGAAAACAACAAAGCTAAAGGACTGTTTTTATCTAATGGTAAAGTCTATGCTTCATCAGAGGTAATATTATCTTTAGGAGCATTCGGTAGCCCTAAATGTTTAATGTTATCAGGAATTGGTCCAGAACAACATTTAAAAGAAAAAAACATAGAATTATTAATTAATTTACCTGGAGTTGGTGAAAATCTCCACGATCATCCTGTTATGCCAATGAATTGGGGTTTTCAAAATGATAATTTAAGTTTCTCTAAATATCAAAGGATCGATAGGGCTATAATTGTAGGATTAAAATATATTTTATTTAAACAGGGATTAGCCGCAGCTCCTTTTTGGTCAACAAATCTATTTCACGCAATAAGAGAAAAAGATATGCCTGAAATACAAGTATTCATGACACCTATGTGTTTCAAAGAAGAAAAAGATAATTGGTCTATGAGTTTAGATAATTTATTAAATTTTGGTTCATTATTTTTTTCTAGGGGTAAAAAAGCTTTTCCAGGATTACACTTTCAAGTTAATTTGTTAAGACCAAAGAGTACAGGAAGTGTAAAACTTAAAAGCTCAAATCCTAATGACGAACTTAATATAAATCCAAATTGGTTCATGGATCCATCTGATATGGAAGATATGATAGAAGGGATGAAGCATACAAGAGAAGTATTGTCAAAAGCCAGTTTAGCAAAAATTGTTTCGGAAGAATTACTTCCAGGGAAAAAAATAAAAAGTGATAAGGATTTAAAAGAGTCAGTTCGAAATCATGTACAAACTGGCCATCATCCTGCATCTACTTGCGCAATGGGTTCAAGTAATAACAAAATGTCTGTACTTGATAATCAGCTTAAAGTTAGAGGAATAGACAATCTAAGAGTAGTAGATGCTTCTTCTTTCCCAGATATGATAAGTGGAAATATAAATGCATCTGTAATTATGTTAGCAGAAAAAGCATCAGATATGATATTAAAAAATTAATTAATCACAAATAAGTTGACCAATGAAAATATTTAAGTTTAAATAAATTATGTCTGAAATTCAAACCTACAAATTTTATGCAGGAAATAGATGGCATGAACCTTCTTCTGAAAAATATTTTGAAAGTGAGGATCCATCTATAGGAAAAGTATGGGCAAAGGTTCCTGATTGTAATGAAAAAGATATTAATCTTGCAGTATCTTCTGCTAAAAAGGCTTATTATGAAGGCCCTTATGGTAAAATGCATCCAGCAGAAAGAGGAAGAACATTAACTAGAATTGGAGATATTATTGCTAAAAATGCAGAACGTATTGGGCAAATAGAAACTAAAGATAACGGCAAACTTCCAAAAAATATCACTCCTTCTTTAACCAGCTGGCAGACTGAGAGTTTTTATTATTATGCAGGCATGTGTGACAAGTATGAAGGTAGATTGATACCTTCAGAGGTTCCAAATATGCATAATTATTTAAAATGGGAACCCTTTGGAGTTGTTGCACTTATACTTCCTTGGAACTCACCAATTGGAACATTAATCTGGAAATTAGCGCCAGCAATAGCAGCAGGCAATACTGTTGTAATTAAACCTTCAGAAAGAGCATCATGCTCTACATTAGAGTTAATGAAAATTCTAGAAGAAGCTGATCTTCCAAAAGGTTTGATTAATGTTGTTACTGGTTTTGGTCCTACCACTGGTGCACCTCTGATTGAACACCAAGATGTTAGAATGATAAGTTTTACAGGTGGAACAAAAGGGGGAAGCGCAGCGAGTTTAAGTGCATCCAAAAATGTTAAACCTATTATTATGGAGTTAGGTGGTAAATCACCACAAATTATTTTCAAAGATGCTGATTTAACTTTATCAGTAAATGGAGTTGTGTCGGGTATATTTCCAGTTTCAGGCCATAGTTGTATTTCAGGATCAAGGATACTAGTGCATAAAGATATAAAAGATAAATTTACTCATAATTTATTAGAAGTTGTTAAAAAGGCTAAAGTTGGTCACCCAAATAATACTGCAACACAAATAGGACCTATAGCAAATAAAGAGCAATATGAATTTATTTTATCTAAAATAGAATCTGCAGAAAAAAGAGGTTTAAAATTACTAATAGATGGAAGAAAAGAACAAAAGTCTGAAGGATACTATATTGGACCAACTATTTTTGATAATGTTCCAAATGAAGATGATTTAGCTCAAAATGAAGTATTTGGACCTGTCGCCTCAATACAAACGTGGGAAGATGAAGATGAAGTAATTAAAATTGCAAACGATAGTATTTATGGTCTTGCAGCAGGTATTTGGACTAGGGATACTAATAAAGCTATAAGATTAGCTGATAAGATTGAAGCTGGAACTGTTTATATAAATAATTATTTTAATGCTTCTACCCAATCACCAGTCGGAGGCTTCAAGCAATCAGGATATGGTCGTGAAAATGGATGGGAGGGAATGCAAAGTTACATGCAGACTAAATCTACGTGGCTAGCTACCAACCCATATCAGTCAGACCCATTTTAAGAAGTAATTATTCTTTCCAGTTTGGCTCTCTTTTTTCTAAAAAAGCTTCAATACCTTCCTTGGAATCATCATGTAACATATTGTCAGTCATCACCTTTGAAGTATAAGCGTATGCATCTTCTAAGTTCATATCTTTTTGTCTATAAAAAGCCTCTTTACCAATTTTAATTGTGTTTGAAGATTTAGATGATATTTTTTTTGCTATTTGAAAAACATTTTCTTTTAAATTTTCAGTTTCAAAGACATCATTTATTAGACCAATCCTTAGAGCTTTATTTGCATCTATAAGATCTCCAGTAAGAAGCATTTCCATTGCTTGTTTTTTACCTACAGTTCTTGATAATGGGACCATTGGTGTAGAGCAGAATAGTCCAATATTAACACCAGGAGTTGCATATTTAGATCTATTACTTGAATAAGCTAAATCACAGCTAGAAATTAACTGACAGCCTGCTGCAGTGGCAATACCATCAACCATAGCTATAACAGGTTTGTTATTTTTATGAATCTTGAGCATAAGATGAGAGCACATTTGAAATATTTTTTTAAAATAGTTTTTCCCTTTGTCATTTTGCAATCTTTGTGAATTTAAATCTTTTAAATTATGTCCTGCACAAAAAATATTACCATTTGATGATAAAATAATTACTTTTATATTTTGCTCTTTATCAGCAATATCTAGTGCTGATGTTAATTCATTGATCATGTGTTCACTTAAAGTATTTTGGTTTTTTTGGTCATTGAGAATAATATTAAAAATATTATTATTTTTTTCAATTAATATTAGATTGAAATTCATTTAATTAATTTGAATTTGAACATCTTTGGATAGCGAATTAGCGATAAAACAATATTTATGTGATCTTTCTTTCATCTTTTTCATTTCTTCATCAGAAATATTAAAATTATCTTCAAATATTATATCTGGATTTAGTTCTATTTTATTTACGTACATTCTTCCTTCTGCATTTTTTCCTAAATACGAAATTGCTTTATCTTTATAATTAACAACGGGCCATTTCATTTTTGCGGCTAAAGCTAAAAATGTCATCATAAAACAACTACTTACAGCAGCAGCTAGTTTTTGTTCTGGATTAATATTAGTTTCACTCCCTCCATAGTCTGGAGATGATCCTGCATCAATAGATACATTTTCATTAAGTATTACTGTGTGATCAGTTAAGTATTTACCAAATTCGAGTTTTTTATCTCCTAATTCCCACTTTAATTCGATCGAATGACTCATTTTAAGAATAATTAAAAGGAAGGGAGCACACTTTACCTTTTCTCTCAATATTGTCTGGCGTTAATACTATGACATCCTGCCCATCATTCCAATAATCTCTATCAACCATTGATAGCCCAATATTAGTTTTTAAAAATGGTGAATAAATACCAGAGGTTATATTACCAATTTGAAATCTATTTTTTGAGTATACAGGAAAAGGTATTGAGCATGAAGGAGTAGGCGACCCCTCAAAAGTAATTCCTTTTATTTTTTTTTCTATTCCATTTTTTAATATTTTTTTTAATGCATTCTTTCCAATGAATTCATGAGATAAATTGCTACAATAATTATTAAATCCACATTCAAGTGGATTATTTTCTAAAGTAAATTCATTACCATAGGATAATAAACCACCTTCTATTCTATCAATTAAATTTGGACATCCAGGTGAAATATTAAAATCTTTTCCTGCTTCCCAAATAGTTTCCCAAAGTTTTTTTCCTAAACTAAAACCTTTGAGATAAATTTCAAAACCGTCTTGTTTGCTATATCCTGATCTTGCAATTATCTGCTTTGTTCCTTCAAATTCAAAAAAAGAAAAATTAAAGAATTTTAATTTTTTAATTTTTTCACCAAATATTGATGACATTAATTCTTCAGATCTCGGACCTTGAATTGCTAGTGGGTAAATATCTGGTTCTATAATATCAACTTTAAAATTTCTTCCTACAGCCAATCCTTTTGCCCAAAGAAGAACATCTGAATCAGCAACTGATAGCCAATATTTATTTTCACTTAATTTTAAAAGAACAGGATCATTTATCATTCCTGCATTTTCATCAATCATTGGATAATAGTAACATTTGCCAATAGGCATATCTTTTATTGATCTTGGAGACATTAGCTGTATTAATTTTGTAGCATCATCTCCTACTATTTGAACCTGTCGTTGACAAGAAACATCCCAAATTTGAGTATTTTTAGATAAGTGCCAATAATCTTCCTCTACTGTTGCTTTATATGATTTTGGAAGAAGCATATGATTAACTACAGTGAAACCACTGACGCCAGCCTCAATTACTTTCTCGGTATAGGGAGTCCTCCTGATACGTCTAGACATGTTTAATCCTGAATTACTCATTTTATTTAGACCACCATATTGAGTATCCATTTGGAGAAATAATTAAAGGTATATGGTATTTTTTAAGAGGATCTTTCATTTTAAATTTAACACTTATTGAATTAACTATTTCACTAGTATTTCTAAAATATTTACCAGAATTAATTATCATTTCATATTCACTTTCACAATCTTCTTTTGTTAATTCAAATTCTTTAAGCATTCTTCCAGCACTATCTGTTTTATCTTCTAGAAATATAACTTTGTTATTATTATTTGATTTATAAATAACAATTTCTACATTATCTGCATGCGTACCATCTATTGCGTTTAGTAAATGTGTAGAAAAAATTGCCATAATTTACTCTATAGATGCTTTATCTCTTTTATCACTAACTGCTGCAACTATTGGACTAATAACACCTTTAGCCTTAACGTTAACACATGCAGTTTTACCACTTTCTAATGCTCTTTTTAAAGCGGGACCTAAATCTTCTCTTTTAGTCACTAATTCTCCATGTCCTCCAAAACCTTCAAAAATTGAATGAAATGGAATATCTCTAAAATCTGTTGCAAAGTGTTTCCCACTTTCAAATAACCTTTCTTGTTGTTGAGAAATACAGTCAAGACCTCCGTTGTTATCTATAACTACAACAATAGGTTTTTTTTCTTGAAATGCAGCTTCAATTGATAATCCTCCAGATAAAAATGCACCATCTCCACTTATTAAAACTACATTAGATTTAGGATTAAGATTTTTCGCTGATACTGCAAAAGGAACTCCAACACCTAACATACTAAATGTTCCAGGATGTAATATTCCCCCAAGTTTTTTTCCTTTTGATCCAGCAATATTAATTGCAATCTCAGACCAGAAATGTGTGTTACCGCCATCAATAACTAACCAATCATTTTCAGTTAATACTTCTTGAACATCTAAAGCTAACTGAAGAGGATGAATTTTTCCACCATTTTTTTTGGTCTCTTCAGTTTCTTTATTTAAGTCATCTAATGTTTTATTGATCCAATTTTTTTTATCTGTTTTATTTTTTTCAAACCATTCATTGTTTAATTTCCATTTACTGTTTTTCTTTAACTCTGTGAGTTTATCCAAAAAAACTCCAGGATCACAAAGTAAGTTAATATCTGCAGCTCTATTTAATTCTATTTCTTCATGTGATCCATTAATACAAACAAGTTTAGTACTTTTTGGAAAAAGTGGAGGATTACCAAAATTCATTTGATTATCAAGACGTGCACCAATCATAAGAACCAAATCTGATTCACTGAGAGCCATTTTTGATGGAGGATATTGATGTATATCTGCCAGACCCATGTATGTATCTGCTTCTTCGCCTAAAAGTTTTTGATGGTATGGTATATTAAATATTGGAATATTTAATTCAAAACCAGCTTGCTCTAATTTTTTTTCTGCATTAGACCACCAAACACCATGTCCTCCAATAAAAACAGGTTTTTGTGCACTAATTGCCAGATCAAATATTTCATTTAAATTCTCAGGATCTGGCCAAGCTTTTGCTAAGGGTTTTTTTTGATGAGTAAACGGTCTTTCTTCTAAACCTGCATCATCTGCAAATGATGAAAACATTATATCTACTGGTACACTTAAATGTACTGCACCAGGATAACCATTTGTTGCAATTCTATATGCTTTATCTACGAACTCTCTTATTCTGTTGCCATCTGTTATACTTGCACTGTATTTTGTTAACGGTGCTGCAATAGATACATCATCTATTTCCTTAAAACCGCCTGCTCCTTGTCTTTTTAAGCTACTTGATCCAGTTATAAAAATAACAGGTGATCTTTCACCCCATGCTTCCATCATTGAGGGTACAGCATTTGCAAAACCTTCTGGCCCGACTATACAAACGGATGGTTTTCTTGATATTCTAGTATGACCATCAGCTAAATGACCAGCAATTTGTTCATGAGGACAATTAATTACATTAATTTGACACTCCATAAATCCTTCAAGTGCTGGATTACAAAAACCTCCAGAAAGTGTAAAGACATTATCAATACCTTTATCCTTGAGAGCTCTTGCAACTAATGCCCCACCTCTAATCTTTTTATCTCCCATCTTAATACTTTATATCCTTAAAAATTTTCTCTGCTATAATTTTTTTATCAACTTCATTTATATCGGTTAACCCTACTAAGCCAAGATTTGTACTTAACTCCTCTTTAATTAAGTTGATAATTCTTCGAAGACCTCTTGCACCATCCGCACCAATGGCGTACATTAAAGGTCTGCCAAACATAACAAAATCAGCTCCTAAAGCTAATGCACGTAAAATATCACTACCACTTCTAATACCACTATCAAAAAGTATTGGAAAATCATCCCCCAAAGCTTTTCGAATTAATGGTAAGGCATTAATTGAAGCAGTAGCACTGTCTAATTGCCTTCCCCCATGATTAGATACTTGAATTGCATCAGCACCAGCTTCTTTAATTTTTAAAGCATCTTCAGAATTCATTACTCCTTTAATTATTAATTTCCCCTTCCATGCATTTCGAATTCTTTTTAGAGTATTCCAATCAGTTGCTCCTCTACTTTCTTTTCGTCTAAAAATTTGATCACCACTTTTAGAAGTAACGTAATTCATTGGTTTTGGAGCTCCTTTGAATAAAGTTGTTAAACTCCATTGAGGATGAAGTGCAAAATCTAAAAATTGTTTTGGACCTATTTTAAATGGATAGCCAAAACCATTTCTGTCATCTCTTGCTCTTCTTGAAAGAATAGGTACATCAACAGTAAGAATTAATACTTTGTATCCAATATTTTCTGCCCTTTTTAATAATTCCATAATAAATTCTTCACTTTGAAAAATATATATTTGCATCCACGAATGACCTTCAGAGAAAGTAAACATATCTTCTAATGTTGTACTAGAAGCCATTGAAACACATGTTGGAATATTATTATACGCACTTTCTTTAGCTATCATTTTATCTGCTTCAGGCCATGAAAGATTTGTCATTCCCATTGGAGCAAATCCAAATGGATAATCAAAATCAAAATCAAATATTTTTTTACTTAAATTTCTATTCTCGACATTTCTAAAAACCTTAGGTTCAAGTCTAATTTGATCTAATGCTGTACTATTAATTTCAGAAAGTTTATCATCTCCTGATGCCCCATCAATGAAATCAAAGACTAGTTTTGGTAATCTTTTTTTAGATAACCTTATTGCATCATCTATTGTATGGATTTTAGTACTAGGTTTAATAACATCATTCATTTTAGTATTTGTATTCTAATATAATTTATAATTCTATTACAAAATATACTAGTTTTTTAAAATACCCTTCCAAGGTATTGGACTAGATGGAATATCTACTTTTAAACCTCTTTGTATTTCACCTTTCTCATCATACATTGGTAAAGTACAGACTTCACCTTTTTGCATGCTACCATCATCACATCTAACATCTACTATTGTGCCTGGTCCAAATTCTGCATGATTCATATGAACTATAGCAACACCACAAACTTGAAATGGCGACCATGTGCTTGAAGTTACAACGCCCACTTTTTTATTATTAATACAAATTTCAGAGTCAACTAATGCAAAACTATTTTCCACTCTCATACCCCATGTTAAACAATCTTTACTGGCATTAAGTAAATATTCTCTTCCAATGAAATCACCTTTATTAAAATCTATAAATTTTCCTAACCCAACTGCAAATGGAGATCTGTCTTTTGTAAAATCTCTACCTGCAGATAAAAGACCTGCCTCTATTCTTCTACATCTAAATCCAGGTGAAGCTGTAAGGATCATTCCCATATCTTCACCTTTACTGAGTATTAAGTCTCCAATTTTTTTTGTATCATTTTGTGGTCTTAAATAAATTTCCCAACCTAGTTCATTGGTAAACCCTGTTCTGCTTATAATTACTTTTTCTGAAGCAATTGAAGTTTCAATCCAATCAAAATAATCAAAACTATCTTTTAATGGCTGATCAACTATTTTTTCTAACAGTTTTAGAGATTTAGGCCCTTGTATTTGGCTTACCCAAACGTTTGGATCTTTAATTTGAACATTTAAGTTTTTTGAATGAGCTTTGTACCAACTATATAAATGCCCATCACCTTGAGCAAACCAAAATTTATTTTTTTCTAATCTTAATAATAAACCATCTGAAATCATTCCTCCATCATGGTAGCAAGCAAATTGATAAGAACATCTTCCAATTTTAACTTTTGAAATATCCCTAGGAAATATTTGTTGAAGCAAATTTTCAGCATCTGGACCAGATATTTCATAAGGATGTTCACCTGTATGACGTAAAATTATTTCTTTTCTAGCCTTCCAATACATTTCATCTGCTGTCGCATGAGATAACTTTTCAAGTGTAAATCGACCATCTGCATAATTTGTATATTCAGGATTAAATGGTAATTCTTGATACGTTAGTGGATGTATTTTCATTGGTCTTGCTAAATCAAGTGACCTACCAATCTCTTTAACAACAGGCTTAACAACAAATCTATAATTTTTAACTAAGTCTACCATAAATAAACAATATTTTATCTAACATAAATAAAAGAAAAAAAACTTTTAAAATAAGCTGCTTAAAGCTTCAATATGTCGTGGTTTAACTTCACAACATCCACCAATTAAAGTAACTCCTTCATTCATAGAATTAGAAACAAAATTTTTATATTCATTTATTCCATATTCTTGATCTCTTGTGCCAAGTAATTCTACAGGATCTACATATTCAGCTTGTCCTTCAAAACCTTCCGTATTGAATGTTTTTTGATCACTAGTTGGTAATCTTTTAAATAAGTTCATTTTATATCCAAACGGGAGTTTTTGTTTTTTGAAAATTGGAATACTCAACTCAACAATTTCGGGAGATACACAAGCAGAGATTATACCACAACAATTATACTGATTAATAATTTTAAAAAGATCTTCAAGTGCTTCTCCTGAAGGTAATTTACCATCAAAACGTAAATGTGCGCCAACTAGTATTTGTTTATTAAACTCTTTAGATGCTTCTAAAGCTATTTGTATTTCCTTAATAGAACTTAAAACATCTAAATAAAATATATCAACGTAGTCATTTAATATTTTTGCAACCTCAAAGAAATATTTAAACATAGTTTCTTCTGTCTCAAATTGCATAGGAGAATAAGTATTACTCTGATTGGGCAAAGAACCCGCAACTATAGTTTTCTTATTACTTTCTAATTTTGCCCTATGCGCAATCTCACCTGCAGATCTAATTCCAAATTCTAATGAGTCTAATAAATTATATCTTTTTAATAACCGTCTTCTAACACTAAAATTTGCTGTAACAATCAGTTCAGATCCTGCATTAATAAAATCTTTGTGCATTTTTAGTACCATATGATGTAAATTTTTATCTATAAGCGCTTTTGCAGACCATAAATCACCATAAGTATCTAAACCCATTTCCATTAAAGTTTGGCCAGAACCACCATCAAATAGGTATTTTTTATTATTTAAAAACATTATTGAAAATTTAAGAGAAAATATGTGGCGCAATGTTATGCGCCACAAAAAAAATTAGAGGTTTATGCAAACCACCAACGTTCAGAAATTTTGTTACCATCACTTTCCCAGTTTCCAGCAACATCATCTTTGTGAGCAAGTTTTTTAGAACCAGCTCCAACATATTGGTTAAATGCGTAAACAATTGCGCCACCATCGTAGTTACAAAGTGCTTGAGCTTCCCAGTACATTGATTTTCTTTTTTCAAAATCAAGTTCTGATCTTGCAGATCTAACTAATTCGTTGAAACGCTTAGTTGAATCTGTTTGCACAATATTACCCCAAGCAGCTTCATTCCACTCAGTGTCATCAGTAAACGCAGCAGACCACATCATATCTTCTGTAGGTCTTCCACCCCAAGAACTCATACTGAATCCTTTAGTGTTCCATACGTTACTCCAATATCCATCTTCCGGCTCTTTCTTAACTCGAAGATCAATACCGCATTCTTGAGCTGAAGCAGCGATTAAGTTTGTTGCATCTGTACAACCTGCATAAGGTACTTCAGAAGTACTGATCTCAATTGGACCGCTCACACCTGATTTCTTCCAGTGATAGGCTGCTTTATCTGCGTCAAACTCTCTTTGCTCTAAAGCACTATTATGGAATGGGTGAGCTGTTGCAATTGGATGATCATTACCTAATGAACCATATCCAAGCATGATTTTATCAACTATTTCCTGTCTTTTGATTGCAAACTTCATTGCCATACGAACATCAAAGTTATCAAATGGTGGAACATTTAATCTCATTGGAGCTGTATAGTGAGCATAACCAGATGCTGCAGTAATTTCTACATTAGGATCTCTAGTTAATAAATTTGCAGTTCTTAAATCAACACCGTTCATCCAATCAATTTCACCGTTTAATAATGCTGCTTGTCTTGTAGCAGGATCATTAATTCCGATTACTTCAACTGAATCAAAGTGCGCAACACTATCACCTTTGAAATAATTTGGATTTCTTTTTCCAAACTTTGCACCAACACCAGGATTGAATTCATCCATAATATATGGACCAGTTCCAATTGTAGATTGTGCATCTACAACTCCATCTTTAGTTGGTTTAATCATAATGTGATAGTCAGTTGTAATCGCTGGCCAGTCTGCATTAGCGCCCTTAAGTTTAAATATAACTCTATTAGCACCATCAGCTGAGATCGTATCAATTTGTGATAATAAACCTCCTGCTGCAGAAGCAGTGTCTGGATTCATATGATACTGGTAGTTAAGTACAACATCTTCAGCAGTCATTGATTTACCATTGTGGAATTCAACACCTTTACGAAGATTATATACCCAAGTTTGAGCATCATCTGACTCAATTGACTCAGCAAGTTCAGGTACAATACTGTGATCAGAATCAACAACTGTTAAACAGTTTTGATATGACCATGCTGTAGCTTGCATGAACGAGCTTTGATAAGTTGCGGGATCAAGTGTATCTGTAGTATCAGCTGCACCATTACCCCATCTAAAATGTCCGCCTTTTTTTGGAGTAGCAGCAACAGCTTTATCAGCTAGTGACAGAGCTATTGGTAGAGTTACACCAGTTGCAAGAACAGACATCATGAACTGTCTTCTGTCAATTAGCCCTTTGGTGAGCTTTGAAGACTGCTCTTTAATATATTTGTCTATTTTCTTATCTTTCATTTGTCCTCCCTTTTATTGAACAAAAACCTGTGTTTTTGTTCATAATTTCTAGAAATTTAACAAAAAACAAACTTAAGTTAATTAACATACAAACATATAAATTATTTAAATTCAACGGATAATTTGTGAAATTTAGGTTGCATAATGGTCTAATTAAGTAATAACGAAATTAAAATATATAGGAGGATGATATTAGCCAAATTCACCCAATATTTAGAACAATTTTTTTAAGAATTGGACTTGGATTAATTACTGTATTTGCTTTTTCAGTAATTATTTTCAGTTGCTTTTCTTTTTTGCCAGGAGATTTTGCAACTGAGATTCTCGGTCAATCAGCTACAAAATCCTCTGTAGAGGCACTTAGATCAGAATTAGGCTTAGATAAACATCCTATTCCAAGATATTTTGAATGGCTATCTAATGTATTTCAAGGAGATTTTGGAAGTTCTTTCTCAGGTAGATCTAAAGTACAAGGTGACCAAGGAGATAGATCAAGACTTGTTGTTGAACTAATTATTCCCAGGCTTAAAAATACACTCTTCTTAACTGGAGTTAGTGCTCTAGTAGCTATTCCTCTAGCATTACTTCTTGGTATTTCAGCTGCATTATACAGAAATAGTGTTTACGATAGATCGGCAACTGGTTTTAGTTTAGTTACTGTTTCTTCTCCAGAGTTTTTTACTGGTTATATTTTTATACTTTTATTAGCTACCTTATTCCCAGTTTTTCCTACAATAGCAAATGTTAATGAAGATACATCATTAATTGAAAGGTTTTATTTAACTGCTTTGCCAGTTTTTACTTTAACGCTTGTCACCATGGGTCATATGATGAGAATGACTCGTTCAGCAATAATAAATATTTTATCTAGTGAATATATTGAAATGGCAAAATTATCTGGTGCTACCAGATATGAAGTAATTGTAAAACACGCCTTACCTAACGCCTGGGCTCCAATTGCTCAAGTCATAACTATTAATCTTGCCTACATGTTAATTGGCTCAGTTGTAGTTGAGTTTGTATTTAATTATCAAGGAATAGGAAGATTAATGGTTGGATCTGTTTATAATAGAGACATTCCAGTTGTTCAGGCTTGCGCTTTAATATTTGCATCAACTTATGTTATTTTAAATTTACTTGCTGATTTAATTGGCATAATTTCAAACCCTAGACTTTTGTATCCAAAATGAGTGATAGTTCACAATCTTATTCAGCAAAAGGTGAAGTTAGTAATATAACTAAAAGAAGAACTAGATTTGAGAGAATAAAAATAGCATTTTCTAAAGCTCCTCTATCTGCTTGGTTTGGAATGATTGTAATTTCTATCTATCTTTTTGCTGCATTCTTTGCTCCATTTATTGCACCACATGGTGAAGCAGAAGTTTTTCCAGTTGCGTATGCGGCATGGGGTGGAGAACACTTATTGGGTACAGATCAAATAGGAAGAGACATTCTCTCTAGATTAATTTTTGCTTCAAGAAATACATTAGGAATTTGTTTCTTAGCCTGTTCTATCGCTTTAATTATAGGAACAATATTTGGAATAATTGCAGCAATAGATAGAAGTTATATTGATCAAATCTTAAGCAGATCAATTGATACTTTGATGGCAATTCCTGTAATGATTTTTACTTTTATACTTTTATCTGTTTTTGGACCAAGTAACTTGAATTTAATTTTAATTCTAGGGGTATTAGAATCAACGAGGTTTTTTAGAATTTCAAGATCTGTAGCTGTTGGTCAAGTTGTATTAGAATATGTTGAGGTAGCTAAATTAAGAGGAGAAAAAATTTCCTATATAATTTTTAGAGAAATTTTACCAAATATAGCATCTCCACTAATTGTAGAATTTGGAGTAAGATTCATTTTTATTATTTTCACAGTTTCAAGTTTAAGTTTTTTAGGCTTAGGCATACAGCCACCAGCAGCTGATTGGGCTGCAATGGTGAGAGAAAACGCAATTTTAATTCAATATGCCCAATATGATATTACTGCTGGATTAACACCACTAATACCTGCTGCAATAATTGCTTTATTAGCTCTTGCAATTAATTTTGTAATTGATTGGTATTTATACATAACAAGCGGATTAAAAGATGACATCAAATAATAAAAAAGAACTTCTTTTAGAAATGAAGAATATTCATATTGATGGATTTTCAGATGAGAGATGGCATAAAATACTAAAAGGTGTTGATCTAAATTTATACAGAGGTGAAATTTTAGGATTAATTGGAGAAAGTGGTGCTGGAAAATCAACTATGGGAAAAGCAGCAATGGGTTATACTCAACCTGGTTGCAAAATTATTAAAGGTGAAATAATTTTTAATGGTACAGATCTTGCTAAGCTCACAGAATTTGAAAAAAGAAAAATCTGGGGTACTAAAATTTCATATGTTGCACAGTCTGCAGCTGCATCTTTTAATCCTGCACACAGATTAATGGATCAAACAATTAGTGCAGCTAATAGAGCAAAAATAAATCCTACTGACGTATTGAGAAAAGATGCAGTCCAACTTTATGAATCACTACAACTACCAGATGCTGAAAATATTGGAGAGAGATATCCTCATCAAGTTTCTGGTGGTCAATTACAAAGAATTATGACTGCTATGGCTATGTCACCGAGACCAGAACTTATAATTTTTGATGAACCAACAACTGCCCTTGATGTTACTACTCAAGTTGAAGTTCTGTCTGCTATGAGATCAATAGTAGATAAATTTAATACTGCTGCAATTTATATTACTCATGATTTAGCTGTAGTTGCTCAAATGGCTGATAGAATTAAGGTTCTGAGATATGGAGAAGAAGTTGAGGAGTCTCAAACAAGAGAGATGTTATCAAATCCTAAAGAAGAATACACTAAATCACTATGGTCAGTAAGATCACTAATTAAGCCTGAAGAAACAAATGATGATTATATGTTGTCCATTAAAAATATTGATGCAGCTTATGGTTCATCAAAAGTTCTACATGATGTTTCTGTTAATATTCCTAGAGGTAAAACAGTAGCAATAGTTGGAGAAAGTGGATCAGGAAAATCAACAACAGCAAGAGTAATAACTGGCCTACTACCTCAAACCAAAGGAGAAATTATTTTTGATGGAAAAAAATTATCTCCTAAACTTGAGCAAAGATCAAAAGAAGAATTAAGAAGAATTCAAATAATTTTTCAAATGCCTGATACCGCAATGAATCCTAAACAAACTGTTGATGAAATTATTGGAAGACCAATTGAATTTTACCATGGAGTAAAAGGAAAAGAACGTGAGACTAAAGTAATTGAATTGTTAAAAATGATTGAACTAGATGAAACGTTTTTAGATAGATTGCCATCTGAATTATCAGGAGGCCAAAAACAAAGAATTTGTATAGCTAGAGCTTTAGCTGCTAATCCAGATCTAATTATTTGTGATGAGGTTACTTCAGCATTGGATCAAATTGTTCAAGAAGGAATTTTAAAACTGTTACAAAAACTTCAAAAAGATCTTGGTGTAACTTATATTTTTATAACTCACGATATTGCTACTGTTAAAGCCATTTCGGATGAGATAGTTGTTATGTATCAAGGTAAAGTAGTTGAGCAAGGCTTAAAAAGTAAAATTTTAAACCCTCCACACCCTGATTATACTGAGTTGTTATTATCTTCAGTTCCAGAAATGGATCCTGATTGGCTGACAAATCTATTAAATAAAAGATCAAACTAATTAATCTAATTAAAAATACTTGAAAATATTTTAAATTTATTATTTAAATTTTTTGTGAAAAAAATTTCTAAATTAGATGAGTATTTATTTGATCTTAATGGATACTTAATTATTAAAAATGCTTTAAGTAAAAAAGAACTTATTAATTTAAATAAAATTTTGGATGATTTAAAAAACTTAGGTAATAAACAGTGGGCTGGTCATGTTCATGGTCATAATTATGGAGGTAAGGAGGGTTTAAATCTTCAACAAATTTATGAAGCAGGAAAGCCTTTTGAAAATTTAATTGACCATCCTTCATGGATTAATTACATGTTACATTTTGTGGGAGGTAAAGGCTCTTTTGACCACACTCATGGTCCATTATTTATTGATGAGAACTTTGCCAATATTAGAGGCCCAGGTGAGGCTATCGGCGTACATTCCGGCAACCATGAAGGCCTACAAAGAAATCATTATAGATTTCAAAATGGAAAATTTCATTGTTCACAAGTAAATATTTTATTAGCTTTGAATGATATTGGCCCAGGTGATGGTGGAACTGTTATAATACCCGCATCACATAAATCTAACATAGAACATCCAGAATTTAGAGAAAACAAGATGTTAAAAGGTGGTAAAGTATCATCAGCAGATGGAATGACTGCATCCGTTGAGGTTCATTTAAAAGCAGGTGATGGACTTTTATTTGTAGACTCTTTATGTCATGGTTCAGCAAAAAGAGTTAACGATGGAGAAAGAAGAATTGTTGTATACAGGTATGGACCTTCATGGGGATTTTTTCGTCATCCATATCGACCATCTGCTGAATTACTTAAAAGATTGTCTAAGTTCCAAAAAAGTATTGTGATGCCTCATGAAAAGGTTTTAACTCCTTTAAATTAAAATTCTTGTTGATTGTGAATATTATAAAAGCAATTTTAAATATTTTTCGAAGTAAAGAGAGTATATTTAATAATCTTATAGCTAGTAATATAATGATTGATGAAAAAGACTTTAATAAAATGAATTTAACATTAGGAAATACTTTTAAGGTTAACGGAAATATAAAAATTAAAAATTTTAAAGAAAAAATTATAAAAGACAATCTTACAGTAGTAGTAATTAATAATAAAGGTAAAACAATTGGCTATATTACAAAAAATGAATTAACTTATAATTAAATATTATGAAGAACAATTTGAAAAACAAAACTTACGTTATTTCAGCCGCTGCAGATGGTATAGGTTTTGCAATTGCTAAGAAAATTATCAGCGTAGGTGGAAAAGTATATATTTCTGATATTAACAAAAAAAAAGTTAATCAAATAAATAAAAAATATAAAAATAAAATTTATGCAACCGCTATGGATTGTACAAATCCAGCTGAAATTAAAAAATATTTTCATAAAATAAAATCTCTAAAAAAAATTGATGGTCTAATAAATAATATAGGAATAGCAGGTCCAACCAAAAGTCTCGAAAATATAAAAATTGAAGAATGGGAAGAGACTATAAAGACAAACTTACATAGTCATTTTTATTATACAAAGTATTCTATTCCATTCTTAAAAAAAGCAAAAAAAGCGTCTATAATTAATCTTTCTTCTACTGCGGGACTTTATGGTTTTGCTCAACGTTCACCTTATACTGCTAGTAAATGGGCAGTAATAGGTCTGACCAAAACCTTAGCAATAGAACTTGGTAAATATAAAATTAGAGTTAACGCCATTTGTCCTGGATCAGTAGAGGGAGATCGAATGAAGCGAGTAGTTGATGCAAAAGCCTTATTAACAAAAACTAATCCCAAAAAGGTAAAGCAAGAGTTTGAATCAATGGTATCTCTACAAACATTTGTTAATAAAGAAGATATTGCTTCAATGGCTTTATTTTTATTAAGTGATGAAAGTCAAAATATTTCTGGTCAAGCTATGACAGTAGATGGAAATACTGAAAGAATGAATTAGTGTCTCAACACACTGATTATATAATAATTGGTGCCGGTTCAGCAGGTTGTGTACTAGCAAATAGACTATCATCTCATTCAAAAAATAAAGTAACTTTATTTGAAGCTGGCCCCTCTAATAATACATGGAAAGTTGATATGCCAAGTGCATTACTTTATGTGATGCATGATCCAAAATACAATTGGAAATATTATACTGAGCCTGAACCTTATTTAAATAACAGATCATTATATTGTCCTAGGGGTAAGATGTTAGGAGGTTGCTCCTCCCATAATGGTATGGTTTTTGCTCGGGGGCATAAGGAGGATTTTGATAGATGGGAGTCTTATGGTTTAGATCAATGGAGCTATAGTAAAGTTTTACCATATTATAAAAAACTAGAAACATGGTCTGGAAAAAATAATCTAAGAGGCAACAATGGTCCATTAAAAGTAAATAAATCTCAAATAGATAAAAAGTTTCCATTATTTAATGCAGTTTTAAAAGCTGCAAAAGAAGCTGGCTATAATATCTTTGAAGATTCAAATAGTCTTAATAATGAAGGATTTGGTACATTTGATGTAACAATTGATAAAGGTGTTCGTCAAAGTATTCCTAAAGCTTATTTAGATCCAATAAAAAACAGAAAAAATCTTCAAATAGTAAAAAAAACATATGTAAAAAAAATAATTTTTAAAGATAAGGTTGCAATTGGGATAGAATATATAAAAAACAACAAGACACATTATTTTTATGCAAATAAAGAAGTAATACTTAGTGCAGGCTCAATTAATTCACCAAAAATACTTCAACTCTCAGGAATAGGTAATGCTGCACATCTTAAAGATTTTGGAATTCCCATAATTAATGATTTAAAAGGAGTTGGTGAAAATCTTCAAGATCATTTAGAAATATATATTCAATATAAATCAAAGAAAAAAGAAACATTATATGATTTATCAACCAATTTTATTTCTCAAGGTATTGAAGGAAGCAAATGGTTTACTTTCAAGAAAGGTAAATTAGCTCACTCACATTTAGAGTTAGGTGGTTTTGTAAAAACAAATAAAAATTATTCACATCCAAATTTACAATTTCATTTTTTTCCATCATTAGTAATCGATCATGGTTTAACAAATCCTGAATTTGATGCTTTTCAATTTCACGCATGTCCTAACAGGCCAAAGAGTAGGGGGTTTGTTAAAATAAAATCAAATGATTTTAATATGTCACCTCAAATCCAATTTAATTACTTGCAAAATAGAGAGGATTTAATTCAAATGAGAGAAAGTGTGAAAATTGCAAAAAATATTTGCTCTCAGAAATCACTCTTAGATTATGTTGATTACGAAATAAGGCCCGGAATTGATATTCAATCTAATGAAGAATTAGACGAAGTTATTAGAAACACTGCTGAATCGGCATATCATCCTTCTTGTACAAATAAAATGGGTACAGATCATTATTCAGTTGTTGATCAAAAAACAAAAGTACATGGGATTGAAAATTTAAGAGTTATAGATGCATCAATTATGCCTGATATTGTAAGCGCCAATTTAAATGCAAGTGTAGTAATGATCGCAGAAAGAGCAGCTGATTTTTTACTAGATTAAAACAAAAACTTAGGCCGTTTCTAGCCTAAGTATATTGCTGTTATTTATTCTTAAAGGAAGGAAACACATTAATTAAGGAGGAAATAAACCTTAAAAAATGCCTAAGAATTAGATAGATTTTCTTCTGAGTGTCCAACCATATCTTTCACTGTAATAAGCTTCAATTCCTTCAGCTAAATTAAGATCGTAGTTGGAGTCTATAGATCCCTCAAGGACCTTATTCTCAATTGAACTCTGTTCTAAACCTTCTTTTTGGTTTTTAATGTTTTCTGTTAATTTACTGTTCATAATTTACAATGTTTACATCTATATAAAAGTTATAAAAAAAACTAGTAAATAACTCATTTTTAATGTAAAGATAATTACTTGATAAAATTTTAATTTGTAAATTTTGTAAATGAATATAGAAGCTGATATAAATTTAGGTCCAAGATTAAAAAAACAAAGGATTAACAAGGGTTTTTCCCAAGCTAAACTATCTAAATCAATCGGAATATCACCAAGTTATTTAAATTTAATAGAAAGTGGGAAACGTAAAATACCTCTTTCGTTGTTAATTAAAGCTTCCGAGGAACTAGATTTATCAATAAAGGACTTCTCTGCAGAATCCAATAAACGTCTACTTTCAGATGTTATGGATGTTTTGAGTAATGAAATTTTTGATGATCTTAAAATTACTAACCATGACACTAGTAATTTTATTGGATCCAATCCGAACATTGCAAAAGCGCTATTAACGATAAATGATTCATTTAAAAGTTTTAAAGAGGATATGCAGAATCGTCTTGAAACAATGGATGTTAATTCTGGCACAATAGAAAAACCAACGAGACTACCAGTTGAAATAGTTTCAGATATTTTGCAAGAGAATAAAAATTATTTTCATGATCTAGAAATAAGTTCAGAAAAATTAAGAAAAGAAATAGGACTTAAAATAGGTCCAAATATTGGATCTGGTTCAAGATTAACACAGTATCTTCAATCAAAGCACGGTATCAAAGTTAAAATAGTAACAATTGATCAAGATGAAAAAATAGTCAAACGATATGATGAAAAAAGTAAAACTTATTATTTGTCTGAAATGTTGACATACACTTCAAGAAATTTTCATTTAGCTTCTCAAGTTGCTTATCTGGAAGCTACTGATGTTATAGACAAAGTAATCAAAGAAAATAATGTTGAGTCTGAGGAGGTTGTTCCTTTACTTAAACTCTCATTGTTAAATTACTATGCAGCTGCATTTATGATGCCTTATGATGATTTTTTAAAGAGTGCAAAACTTCATAGATATGATGTAGAAATTTTAATGCATCACTATGCTTGTAGCTTTGAGCAAGTTACACATAGACTAACAAATTTACAGAGACCAGGTAATGCTGGTGTTCCATTTCATTTTTTAAAAACAGATATTGCAGGAAATGTTTCTAAAAGATTTTCTCTTTCAGGAATTCATATTCCAAGACATGGAGGATCATGTCCAAGATGGAATGTTTACACTGCATTTTTAAATCCAGGAAAGATTCACCCACAAATTTCAAAAATGCCTGATGGAAAAGTCTATTTTTGTATAGCAAGAGCATTTGAAAAGGGGATTGAAAAACATGGCATGCCAAAAAGTTTTGTTTCTATTGGCCTAGGATGTGACATGAAATATGCAAAAGATTTGGTTTATTCTGAAGGAATTGACCTCACAAATAAGAAGTTACAAATGCCAATTGGTGTTTCTTGTAGAATATGTCCAAGGGTTGAATGTCAACAAAGAGCATTTCCACCAATCGATAAAGAGTTGAAGCTTGATATTAGGTATAGGGGCACATCTCCATACGTAACGATTTAGATCTTAACTAACATCTTCCCTATATTTTTTCCATTAAGTAAATCAATAAATGCTTTAGGAGCATTTTCTAAACCCTCGTAAACTGTCTCTTTAAATTTTATTTTGTTATTTTTTAACCAATCTTTCATATCGGTTTCAAATGGCTCATTATCATTTTCATGATCAAATATTAAAAATCCTTTTATGGTTAATCTTTTCACAAGCACATGAGCCATATTTTTTAAACCACTTGGGGGCTTTGTTACATTCATCTGAGATATTCTGCCACAAATGACTATTCTTCCAAAGTTTTTCATTCTGAATATTGCAGACTCTAAAAAATCACCACCAACGTTATCAAAATATAAATCAAAACCTTCAGGGCAAATTTCTTTAAAATGCAGAATAAGATTTTCAACTTTATTATAATTAAATGCGTGATCTACGTTGAGTTCATTTTTTAACCAATTAACTTTTTCATCAGAGCCAGTACTTGCATAAACAGTGCAACCTAAATTTTTAGCAATTTGACATACTGTCGATCCAACACTGCCACCAGCTGATGAAACAAGCACGGATTGTCCGGCTTTTAATTTCCCATAATTAAATAGACCTATATAAGCTGTTTGTCCTGTCATACCTAATGGACCTAAGTAAGATTGAATAGGCAAATCTGTAGAAGTAATCTTTTTTAATTGACTACTATTACAAACAAAATTATCTCTCATTCCAAAATTGCTAAAAACAGTATCACCTATTTTAAAATTATAATCACCTGACTCTTGAACTGAACCAATTGCATAACCCTCCATTTCTTCACCTAATTTAAATGGTGGTTTATAATTTTTTCTCTCTGTCATTCTTGCTCTCATATAAGGATCAACAGAAATCCAAGAATTTAAAACATGAATATTATTTTTGTTATTTAATTTAATTTCTTTTGTTTTTATTTCAAAATCATCTTCTGATGGCAATCCTAGGGGAATATAATTTTTTAAAGCAACATACTTACAAGTTTTTATCATATTTATAGCTTATATTTTTTCTTTAATTCAATCAAATCAATTAAAAAGTTATCTCTTATATTACTCAGTTTATTAATCGATAATTTTTTAGATTGAATAGCAGTGCCATTAATTATTTTTTGTTTTAATTCTTTACTTAATTTTGGTGATTTTAATTTTGTCCAAGGAAGCTTTAAAGCTGGCCCAAACTGATCTAACATATGTTTCATTCCTAATTCACCTCCAGCTAAATGAAATGTTAGAAATGTACCCATTAAGGCCCAACGCATACCAGGTCCGTAAGTGATCGCATCATCTAAATCCTTAGTTGTTCCGTAACCATCATTAATTATATGCAATCCCTCTCTCCATAATGCTTCTTGCAATCTATCAGATAGAAATCCTGGTAGTTCTTTTTCCACCAACAGAGTTTTCATTTTAATTTTTTTATAAAATGTATTTGCTCTCTTAAAATAAATTTTACTCGTCTTATTGCCTTTAACTATTTCAACTAAAGGCAAAATATAAACAGGATTAAAGGGATGAGCAATCATAAACCTTTGTGGATTAATACATTCTGCTTGTAATTTTGAAGGTAACAATCCAGAAGAACTTGAAGCTATAATTGATTGTTTTGGTGCAAATTTACTAATATCTTTGATAACTTTTTTTTTTAATTGTAACCTTTCAGGAATATTTTCTTGAATTAGATCAGAATTCTTAACTGCCTCAGCTAAATTATTAGTAAAATTAAGATTTTTTAAGTTAATTTTTCTTTTGTATAATTTTTGAATAACTGGTTCAGTTCTGACTATTTCTTTTTTAAGATATTCTATTTGTTTTTTATTTTTATCAAAAGCTGTAACTTTTTTATTACATGCTAAAAAACGCAATATCCAACCAGTACCTATTACGCCAGTTCCTATTACAGAAATATTTTTGATATTTTTCAAACTAAAAATGTTTTTTTAATTTTAATTTTTCTCTAACTTGTTCAGGATTAAGTATAGATGATCCTAAGTCTTCAATAATGCATCTAGCTTTTTCAACAAGTTGAGCATTAGAAGCAAAAACACCTTTTTTTAGATAAAGATTGTCTTCTAGACCTACTCTTACATTCCCACCTAAAATCACTGCCTGTGCTGCCATTGGCATTTGGGTTCTTCCAATACCAAATCCAGCCCAGTAGCCTTCTTTGGGAATCATGTCAGCCATTGCTTTCATTGCTGTTGTTGTAGCAGGAGATCCCCATGGGATTCCAAGACATATTTGATAAAGTGGAGGGCCATCAATTAAACCTTCTTTATAAAGTTGATTTGCAAACCATAAGTGACCCATTTCAAAAGCTTCCATTTCCGGTTTAACTCCCAACTCTTGCATTTTTTTTGCTGCAGATCTAAGTTGCATTGGAGTATGAACAAATGTCATATTTGAGTCACCAAAGTTAAGTGTGCCACAATCTAAAGTACACATTTCAGGAAGTAATTCTTCCACATGCTCCAACCTATTCAAAGCATCAATCATATCTGTATTTGGTCCAACTGGGTTAAGAGGATCTTTACCTGTTCCAATTTCAAAATCTCCACCCATTCCTGTTGTAAAGTTTAGAACTACATCTGTATCTGAAGATCTTATTCGATCTGCAACTTCTTTATAATATTCCAATTTTCTTGATGGTTTTCCATCTGGCTCTCTTACATGAATGTGCGCTATTGCAGCTCCCGCTTTTGCTGCTTCAATAGAAGCATCTGCTATTTGTTTTGGTGTTATAGGTAATTCTGGGTGTTTGTTCGCTGTATCTCCAGAGCCAGTAACTGCACAAGAAATTATCACTTCATTATTCATTTTTTTAATCTACTAGTATATTTATAATTATAAAAGAAAATTATGAAAATATACTTAAATTCAGGAAAAGTTAAAAAAGAATGGACTGATTATAATGGTCATATGAATCTAGCTTTTTATATTCATTTATTTGATGCAGGTTGGGAAGTGTTACTTAAAAAATTTAATATGGGAGAAGATTCAGCAAAAATAGAAAAGAAAACTACCTTTGCAGTTGAGTCTCATACAACTTATGAAAAAGAAGTTAAAGAAGGAGATGAAGTAGATATTAACTTATTATTTTTAGATAGAGATAAAAAAAGATTAATCTATAAGTTGGAGATGACTCATAAAGAAGAAGGTTATAGAGCTGCAACAACAGAAGTATGCTCATTATATGTAGATCTAAATATTAGGAAAGTAGCAGAAATAGAACAAGAAAAGCAAAGCAGTATAGATAATTTTATTGAAAATAATAAAAGTAGTTTTAATCCAGGTGATTTATCCTTAATTCATAAATTAAAAAAATAATTATAAATTTCTATAGGGAGTTCTATTAAAAATTCTTTGAACCATTGGAACAAATTCTTTTAATGGTATTGTATCGTAGTTTGGATCAAAAGATGCTTGATCCCATCTTTCACAAAAATTGATTGTATCTTGAAAGTGTTCATGACCTTTAAATTTATCTCTAAGATTTCTATCTTTACCATAATGGTGATTATAGTAATAAGCTTGAAATAAACCGTGTTGCTCGACAATCCATCTTGTTTTTTCAGAGACAAACGGTTTTAAAACTGCTGCTGCAAGTTCAGAATGATTAAGAGGTGCTATCTCATCTCCAATATCATGCAATAAAGATGCAACTACCATTTCTTCAGAAGCTTCCTCTCGTAAAGCTCTAGATGCAGTTTGAAGTGAATGTTCTAATCTTGAAACTTGATAACCACCAAGAGATTTATCTAGGCCTTCTAAAACTCTTACTATTCTATCCGCAGTACCTTCTATGAATTTATCCTCAAAATTTGCTAGAAGTTCATAGTCTTCTTTATCGCCATGTTTCATTTCAGTGAATTTTACTTCATCTTTAGTCATGTTCTAATTATACATATTTTCAATTAATATGAAACTAATTCCTGAATGGCATGATCACCAATATTGTCTTATTGCTTGGCCATGCAATAAAGACCTTTATGGTAAAGTAATTAATAAAGCCAGAGATGAAGTAGCCAATGTTATTAAAGAAATTGCAAAAACTGAACATGTAATTGTCTTATCAAACAAAGAAAACATAAATGAAATCCAAAATAAAACAGATCATAAAAATATAGATATTGTAGAATGTAAATTAGATGATTCTTGGATGCGAGATATAGCACCAATTTTTTATAATGAAGATCAAAAATTAAAATCAATCAGTTTTGAATTTAATGGTTATGGAAAGTATCCAGATTATTTTAATGATAATAAAATATCAAAATTTATTTCAAACTATTTAAATATTCCAACAAAAACCTCCGACCTTGTTATTGAGGGAGGAGCAATCACCTATGATGATAAAAAAAATTTATTCAGCACAAAAAGTGTAATATTTAATAAAAATAGAAAACAAAAACATAGTAGTGAATATATTATTAAAGAATTTAAAATCTTATTTGATTTAAATCACATTTTTTTGTTTGAAAATGGTCTAAAGGATGACGATACTGATGGGCATGTTGATAATTTATTATGCCCTATTGGAAAAAATAAATATTTAATAGCTACAACTCACAAATTAGATCCTAATTATGAAATATTAGAAAAAAACAAAGCTGACCTTATTAACTTTTTTAAAGATACTAATCAGATATATGATTTGATTGAAATTCCTTTGCCCACAAGAAAGACGATTAATAATAAAAATATTATTAGCTCATATATAAATTTTTATTTCAGTAAAAATAAAATTATTCTACCTAAATTCAATGTTTACGAAGACAAAGAGGTTAAAATTATTTTTGAAGAATTATTCCCAAATAGAGAAATTATTATGTTGCAAACTGAAAATATAAATTATGGTGGAGGAAATATTCATTGCATAACGATGAATGTTCCAAAAATATGAAAGTAAAAGTAGCAACATCACAATTTAGAGCCCTTAAGGGAGATTTTGATGCTAATTTAAATAAAGCAATTAATTTAGTTGAAAAAGCTTCTGAAGAAAATGTTGATATTTTGCTTCTGCAAGAATTATTTCAAGGTTATTATTTTTGTTCAACAAAAAATGATAAATTTTTTAATTTTGCAATTGATTATCCATCTAATCCAATGTTTGAAAAATTTTCTAACATCTGTAGAGAAAAAAAAATTTCATTACCAATTAGTTTTTTCCAAAAGAAAGAAAATAAGTATTTCAATTCTTTAGTTATGATTGATTCTTTTGGTAAAATAAGTGACGTATATAATAAATCGCATATACCTGAAGGACCTGGATATAATGAGAAGTATTATTTTGAAAAAGGCAATACAGGTTTTATGGTTTTTGATACACCAAAAGCAAAAGTTGGCTGTGCAATTTGTTGGGATCAGTGGTTTCCTGAATGTGCAAGAATATTAACATTGAAGGGTGCAGATTTAATTTTATATCCATCAGCAATTGGTTCTGAACCACACATGCCTGAATTAGACTCAAAGGATCATTGGATTAATACAATGGTTGGACATGCTGCTGCAAATCAAATTCCCATAATAGCTTCAAATAGAATAGGGAAGGAGTCCGAAGCTAATATTGAATTAAATTTTTATGGTAATTCATTTATTTTGGATCATCTTGGAAATGTAATAAATCAGATGAATGATAAAGATGAGGGCATAATAACTGCGACTTTAGATTTGTTAATTTCAAGAGAATATAGAAAATTATGGGGTAACTTTAGAGATAGAAGGCCTGATCTATATAAAAAAATTCTCGATTTTTAATTTATTTTATTTAATGTATTTTTTATTTAGGAGGGGAATAATGCTTAAGTATTTTATATCTCTATTAGTTTTAATTTCTTTTTCAGCTCAGGCTAAAGAGGAATTATTTATTTACAATTGGTCTGATTATATTGCTGAAGATACAATTGAAAATTTCGAAAATGAATTTGGCATTGATGTAACTTATGATGTTTTTGATTCAAACGAAGTTCTTGAAGCTAAACTTTTAGCTGGTGGTTCAGGTTATGATATTGTGGTGCCTTCAGGCTCTTTTTTAGAAAATCAAATCAAGGCTGGAGTTTTTCAAAAACTTGATAAGGCTCAACTTTCAAACATTGGTAATTTAGATCCCGATGTACTAGCAAAAATTGATGCACATGATCCAGGAGGTCAATACTCGATAAATTATATGTATGGTACTACAGGTATTGGCTATAATACTGATAAAGTTGATGAAAATGATATTACAAGTTGGAGCATTTTGTTTGATCCAGCTATTGCATCAAAATATGCAGATTGTGGAATCGCAATGTTGGATGCTCCTACAGAGGTTATGGAAATCGCTTTAAAATACGTTGGAAAAGATCCTTATACAGAGGATGAGAAAGATTATGAGGTTGCTCTTGAAATGTTACAGCAAATAAGACCTTACATAAGATATTTTGATTCTTCTCAATATATCGATGATTTAGCAAATGGAGAGATCTGTTTAACTATGGGTTGGTCAGGTGACGTTTTTCTAGCTGCAGATGAAGCTGCAGATGGAGTAGAAGCTTGGTACTCAATTCCATCTGAAGGAACTGTAATATGGTTTGATATGATGGCTATTCCAGCTGATGCAAAAAATGTTGAGAATGCACACAAATTTATAAATTATATTTTAAGACCTCAAGTTGCTGCTGATATTACAAATTACGTTTGGTATTCAAATCCAAATAAAGCAGCCAATGAACTAGTTGATCCTGAAATTTTTGAAGATCCTGCTATTTATCCAGATGAAGCAACTTTAAGTATGCTTTTTGCTGATACTGCAGACTCTCCGAAAAAATCTAAATTATCAACTAAATATTTTAATAAATTTAAAGCAAATTAAAAAATATACTTCATTTCAGCACTAATATATTAATATTAGTGCTGATTTAAGATGGATAATAATTTTCTTGTAATTGAAAATATTTCTAAATCCTTTGGAGATAACAAAGTTTTAGAAAATATTAATTTAAATATTTCAAAATCTGAATTTTTTGGTCTCTTAGGATCTTCGGGTTCAGGCAAAACTACATTACTAAGAATACTAGGTGGATTTGAGAAGCCAGATACAGGACGTGTAATACTCGACGGAACGGACATAACAAATCTTGAACCTTTTGATAGACCATTAAACTATATGTTTCAATCATATGCCTTATTTCCTCATTTAAACGTATTTAATAATTTAGCTTTTGGAATAAAAGAAAATTTTACCCAAAAAGAAATTGAAATAAATGTAAGAAATATTGCTGAACTTTTATCTATTGAGCATTTATTAAATAGAAGAATTAAGCAATTATCAGGCGGAGAACAGCAACGAGTTGCCCTTGGAAGATGCTTAATAAAAAAACCTAAGTTATTATTATTAGATGAGCCTCTTGCAGCACTAGATAAAAAACTAAGATCAAAAACACAATTAGAGTTAACAACACTCCAAAAGAAACTAAAAATTACATTTGTTTTCGTTACCCATGATCAGGAAGAAGCAATGTCCTTATCTGATAGAATGGCAATAATGAAGAATGGTCTTATTTTGGAATGTTCTAGCCCTGAAGAGATTTATGAAAACCCTAAAAGTCTCTATACCGCCAATTTTATAGGAATTGCAAATATAATTGAAATTTACAAGAAAGATGAAAATTTTTATTCTGATGATTTGGATATAAATTTTAAATTAAACAAAGAATTAAAAAATACACAAACTAAAATTTTACTAAGACCAGAGAAAATAAAAATACAATCAATAAATAATTTAAAAACAAATTCATTTAATTCCTTTAGTGGAGAAATTTTAGAAAAATCATATTTAGGAAGCTTTACACGTTATGAAATTAAAATTAATAAAACGATAATTTCGGTTTTAGATCAGAATTTTAACTCCAACTCAAATTATAATTTCCCAAAAGGGGAAAAAGTTATTTGTAGTTGGGAGAGTGAATCAATTAAGATTTTAGAGGATTAATTGAAAAATAAATTATTTGAAAAATATTTTGTTTTTAGCCCTTACTTTTGGCTTGTTCTATTTTTTTTTATTCCATTAGCTATAATTTTTAAAATATCAATTTCAGTATCAGAATGGGGGATGCCTCCTTATCAAGATATTTTTCTTTTTGATAATGGATTTGAAATCAATACTACATTTGAAAACTATATTTATATATTTAGTGATTATTACTACATTGGATCTTTTGTAAACTCTTTGATTCTAGCTCTAATATCTACTTTTTTTTGTTTAATTATTGGGTTCCCACTAGCTTTTTATATTGCGACTTCAAATATCAGATTAAGAAATATTCTATTAGTTTTAGTAGTTATTCCATTTTGGTCATCATTTTTATTAAGAGTATATGCATGGAAAATAATTTTACAGAATAATGGAATTTTAAATGTAATACTTCTAAACCTAGGCATAACATCAGAACCACTTCAATTATTATACAATCAATATGCCGTCATAATGGGAATTGTATACACTTATTTACCTTTGATGATTTTACCACTCTTTGGATACTTAAATAAATTTGATTTAAATTTAATTGAGGCGTCAAAAGATTTAGGACTAAATCGTATTAAAACCTTTTTTAAAGTTATACTTCCTTTGTCTGTTCCAGGAATTGTTGCTGGATCTTTATTAGTTTTTATACCTGTTGTTGGAGAATTTATTATACCTGAAATGTTAGGTGGTAGTGATAGATTGTATTATGGAAAAATATTATGGGAGGAATTCTTTGTTAATAGAAATTGGCCAGGTGCTAGTGCATTAGCTTTTAGTGGAATTATTATTTTGGTTTTACCAATTATTATTTTTCAAATACTTTATTCTCGTTGGAGTCAAAAAAATGAAATCTAGTTTTATCAAAAGTACAGTTATTTTTTTAGGTTTATTATTTTTATATTTCCCAATTTTAGTTTTAATTTTTTACTCATTTAACGAAAATAAGAGAGTAATGGTTTGGAAAGGATTTTCTTTAAGATGGTACAATGAATTATTTAGTAATGAACAAATAATTGAGGCATTTATTATCAGTATTAAAATTGCAGCTTTGTCTGCAACTTTTGCTACAATTTTAGGAGTCATGATTGGATATTCACTCGTTAGAATAAGAAAAATTCCTTTTAAATCATTTTATATTTTTCTTTCTTCTACACCTTTGGTTTTGCCAGAATTAATTTTAGGTCTTTCAATGTTACTTTTTTTTATAAGCTTAAATAATGTAATTGGATTTCCATCATCTAGAGGACAATTAACTATTTTTATATCGCACGTTACTTTTTGTATTGCATTTGTCGCAATTATTATTCAAGCAAGATTAACTGACTTTAACAAAAATATTGAGGAAGCTGCTATGGATTTAGGCTATAATTATACTAAGGTACTCTATAAGATAACTTTACCAATAATTTTGCCTTCTATTATTGCTGGTTGGTTATTAGCTTTTACAATTTCTTTAGATGATCTAGTAGTTGCGAGTTTTACTACTGGTCCTGGGGCTAACACATTGCCAATTGTAGTTTTTTCTAAAGTCAGATTAGGATTAAGTCCTGAAGTAAACGCATTATCAGCAATTTTAATGTTTGCTTTGATAATAATTGGTTTATTTTATTTTTATTTCAATAAAAAATTTAAACATTAAGTAATAAATATTCCCGCTCCCAAGAACTTATTACTGATAAATAAGCTTGATATTCAACTCTTCTTATTGCAGCAATCGACCTTACAAATTTTTCATTAAATATAGATTTTATATCTTCATCATTTTCAAAGAGAGTTAATGATTCATCCATATTTTTAGGTAGATTAGAACTTTTATCTTTAAATGCACTGTCTTTAGTTTCTGGACTTGGTTTTATATTATTTTTCATTCCTAAATATCCAGAAGCTAAATTAGCTGCAAAAACTAGATATGGATTAGCATCTGATCCAGGAATTCTATTTTCAATACGCATATTTTTTTCCTCAATTGAAGGAATTCTAAAACCACAGCTTCTATTTCCTATTCCCCACTTTACATTTTTTGGAGTGCCCCAGGTTGCAAATAATCTTCTAAAAGAGTTTATATTTGGAGCATATATTGGCATTAATAATGGAGTATATTTCTCTAAACCACCAAGATAATTTTTCATTTTTTTTGAAATTTTTGAAGATTTATTAAAAAAAATATTTTTATTTTTTTCATTATAAACTGACTGATGAATATGCATTGCACTTCCAGGCTGATTCTCCATAGGTTTTGCCATAAATGTAGCATGAAGTTTATGTTTCAAGGCCGATTGTCTAAGAGTTCGTTTAAATAAAAATACCTGATCCGCTAAATCTAAAGGATCACCATGCTGAAAATTTATCTCCATTTGAGCTGATCCAGATTCATGATTAATAGTATCAATTTCAATATTTTGATCTTCACAATAATTATATACATCTTCAAAAAGATGATCGAATTCATTAACAGCATCTATCCCCAAAGCTTGTTTCCCCGTTTCTTGTCTACCTGATTGCCCAACTGGAACTTCTAGAGGATAATCTGAGTCAGCGTTAGGTTTTACTAAGTAGAATTCTAATTCTGGAGAAACAATTGGAGTTAATTTTTCTTTTTTATAAAGTTTCAGAATATTTTTTAGAGCATTTCTGCTAGAATTTATAACTTCATCACCATTAAGATTTATTGCATCACAAATAATTTGAGCAGTAGGATCTTCGTACCATGGCACTATTCTCATTGTATCAAAATCTGGTTTTAAAATAACATCAATATCAGTTGGATTATAAACACTTCTTGGTAAAGCACCTGCTGAGTCCTCAGTTGCATAATCACCTGATATCGTTTGAATAAAAGTTGATTGTGGTAACCTATGACTTTCATCCTCTAGACCCTTCAGGAATTTATTAGTTGGCAAAATTTTACCTCTTGCAATACCTCCAAGATCTGGAACTAAGCATTCAACCTCTGTAATAGAATTTTCCTGAAACCAATTTTGAAATTTTTCAATCATATTGAGACTGTTTGTTTACTAATTATAATTAAACCATTAATGATAAGATGATGATTACTACAAAAAAAAGGACTTTTAATCAACATGATAATGAAAAAGAGAGTTTTTATAAATTTTCTGCACCAGTTTTTCCTAATCAAATTAAGTTAAATGAGAATATCTCAACGGATATATGTATTATTGGAGGGGGGTTAACAGGAATTTCTTCTGCATTAAATTTATCAAATAATGGTTTATCTATTGCAATTCTGGAAGCAAACAAAATTGGATCTGGGGCTTCTGGTAGAAACGGTGGTCAACTAGGTATTGGAATGAGAAAAGATCAATTCTTTTTAGAAAAAAAATTTGGTTTTGAAAAAGCAAAATTTTTTTGGAAAATTGGATTAGATGCTGTTTCAAATGTAGTTAATTTAATTGAAAAATACAAAATAGATTGCGCACTTAGACCAGGTGTTCTTCATGTAGGTAATACAAAAAAAGATTATAAATATTTTGAAGATGAAATTGAACATATGCAAAAGAATTATAATTATAATAATTATGAATACTTTGATAGCACTTCAATAAAAGATGAAGTTAATAGTGATAGATATTTTTCAGGAATGCTTTTAAAAGATTCTTATCATTTGAACCCATTAAAATTGGTATATGGATTGGCAAAACAGTGCTTAGCTAAAGGTATAAAAATATATGAAAATTCTCCTGTAGATAAAATTATAGATAATCAAAAAGAAGTGATAATACATTCTGGAAAAAATGTAATCAAAGCAAAGAAAGTGATTATTGGTTGCAATGGTTATCTTGATAATCTTTTGGGATCAAAAAGAAATTATTTTATGCCGATAAATAATTATATTATTGCAACAGAACCCCTGGGAAAAGAGTTGGCAACTAAATTAATTAAAAGAAATTGTGGTGTAATAGATTCTAGATTTATGATTGACTATTATAGGTTTTCAGAAGACTACAGACTTCTATTTGGAGGTCCAGAAACAATTACATCTCATTTTGTAAAAGATGCAAAAAGTTTTGTGTCTAAACGAATGTACAAAGTTTTTCCTGAATCAAAAAAATTTAAAATTGAATTTTCCTGGGGAGGTACCTTGGCAATATCAATTAATAGATTGCCTATTTTTGGAACTTTAATGAATCAAAAGCTATACTATGCTCATGCTTACTCAGGTCATGGATTAGCAATGAGTATTATGGGTGGAAAAATGATAGCTGAAAAAATTATTAATAAATCAAATAACTTTGATATGTTTGAGCAAATTAATCATTTAAAAATTCCAGGCGGTAATATATTTAGAAGACCTTTATACTCCTCAGCTATAATTTATTATAGGTTAATGGATTATTTAAATAGATTATAGTTTACTTTATTGCTCTCTTTAATCTGTCATTCATAGTTTTACCTAATCCTTTATCAGGCACTTCTGCTACAGCAATTTTTTTACATTCACTTTTATCTAATTTATGTAGAAAATGATAAAAATTTTTTGCAGCTTCATTTAAATTTTTTTTATTACTCAAATTTAAATTAATTATTTTAGACTTTAACTTATTATTACCAAAATTTAATAAACCTTCATCTTTTAATATTTTTTTTGCATTCATTCTTATTGGCTTTAAAGTCGAATAATGTTTTTTTAAATTACCAGGAGAAATAGAGGATTTTTTTTTAATTTTAACCTTTGCAAATCTATTTAGTTCTTCAACAGAGATGCTACCATATCTAAATACTTCAATTCTATTTTTATTATCAACTCTAACAACTGTGGATTCTAGTCCATGAGAAGATTGATTATCTTTTAAAACAAATATTTTTTTTTCTAGAATAGGATCAATATCCATAATATTGGTTACAGAAGTTCTCTCTGAAAGATTAGCACTAGGAGCGGCAATAGGTAAGCCAAATAAAGTAATTAATTTATTGGCCAATTTATTACTAGGAATTCTACAGCCAACTAAATTTGAATTATTTGAAACTAATTTTGATATTTTAGAGTTTTTTCTTTTCTTTAATATTATTGTCAGAGGGCCAGGCCAAAACTTTGAACCTAATTTTTTCTCAAATTTATTTAAAATAAAATATTTTTCTATTTGTTTAATATTTTTAAAGTGACAGATAATTGGATTAATTTTTGGTCTTTTTTTTACTTTAAAAATTGATTTTACAGCATTATCATTTGTTGCATCAGCGCCTAGGCCAAATACTGTTTCTGTGGGAAATATTACAAGTTCTCCACTGCTTAATAATTTTTTTGCAAAATCTAACTTATTTTTTTTCATATTTATTTATAAAATGTTTCCATCTATCTTTAAAATAGTTATTATCAATACTTGTATATGGGAAAAGTTATAGCATTTTCTAATCAAAAAGGCGGTTCAGGTAAATCAACTCTTTCAGCAAATTTATCAGTTTTGTGGAGCAATAGTGGTTACAAAGTAGCTGTTATAGATGCTGATGCACAAAAAAGTCTTTCATATTGGCTTGATGCTAGAAAAGCTTATTATGGTGAAGATGATATTGGAATAACTCAATTAAATTTTGATATAAGGAATTTAATTGATGAAATTAAAACAATAAAAAGAAAATACGATTTTATAATAATTGATAGCCCTCCATCAATAACTTTTGAAACAATGCAGGTTGTAAAAGCTTCGGATAGGGTATTTGTGCCTGTACAACCAAGTCCGGTAGACTTAATGGCTACACTGCCTTTTTTGAAAATTGCAAAACAAGAGAGAAAAAATCCAATAATTATTCTTAATAGAGTTATGCCAAGAGCAAAATTAACTGACGCAATGATTTTACGCTTAAGATATGCCGGTGCTAAAATTGCCCGCTCTAGAATTTCTAGCAAAGTATTATTTGCAGAAACATTTTCAGTTGGAAGGGGCGTGGTTGATATAAGTGTTACTTCAGACGCATCAAAAGAAATAATTAATGTTGGAAACGAAATTTTAAGAAATTTCTAATTTAATGTCTGATATTACAACTGTTATACTCGCTGCAGGCAATAGTACGAGATTTAAAGCAAGTAAATCTAAGCTAGTTTATCCATTATGTGGATTACCAATTGTTTCACATATTTTTAATATTGCAAAAAAAATATCAGGTAAAAATATATTTATTGTATGTAATGATAAAAATATAGAAGAATTAAGGTCAATGCTAAATGCCTCTAAGTTTATTGTTCAAAAAAAACAAAAAGGAACTGCTGATGCAATTGAGCAAGTTAAAAAATACATAAAATCAAAAAATATTTTAATTTTATTTGGTGACACACCTTTAGTTGAAGTTAAAGATATAAGAAAACTTGTAAGTAAATTTAAAACAACTAAAGCTAAAGCTTCATTAATTGCATTTAATACTTTAAAACCACATGGTTATGGTAGGTTATTATTAAAAAATAACAATGTTGAAGAAATAATTGAGCAAATCAATTTACGACCTGAGCAAAAAAAAATTAATTTATGTAATTCAGGTATACTAATAGCAAATACTAAATTGTTATTTGAAAATTTAAAAAATATTAAAGAAAATAAAATCAAAAAAGAAAGATATCTTCCTGATATATTTAAAGTATTTTCAAAAAAAAATATTTCTATCAATTATATTAAGTGTAATGAAGAAACCATGTTGGGAATAAATACCTTGGATGATTTTAATGTTGTGCAAAATATCTTGCAAAAAAAATATATTAATAATTTTATAAAAAGTGGTGTTAATTTTTTAAAACCAAATACTTGTTATCTTAGTTATGACACAAAAATTGAACCCACTGTTATTATTGAAAGTAATGTTACTATAAAAGAAAAAACAATAATAAAGAAAGGATCAATAGTTAAGAGTAATTCATATTTAGAGGATGTTATAATAAATGAAAATTCGCATATAGGTCCAAATGCAAGATTGAGGCCAAAAACAAAAATTGGTAGAAAATCAAAGATTGGTAATTTTGTTGAAATTAAAAATTCAAAAATTGGAAATAACGTTTCAATAGCACATCTTTCTTATGTTGGAGATGCAAAAGTAGGAAACAACGTAAATATTGGTGCTGGCACAATAACGTGTAATTATGATGGAAATAAAAAACACAAAACAATAATAAAAGATAATGTATTTATTGGTTCTAACTCTTCACTAATTGCACCAGTTGTAATTGAGTCTAAGTCTAGAATTGGTGCGGGTAGTGTTATCACAAAGAATATACCGAAAAATTCACTTGCTATAGAAAGATCTGCCTTAAAAATTCTAAGAAATAAAAGACCTAAATAATATTGCTTGTTTCTAGATATATTAGGGTTTATGAGCCTTTCCAAATTATGAGTGAAAAATGGTCACCTAAAAGTTGGAGAAATAAAGAAGCTCTTCACATGCCTAACTATCAGAATGAAGATCATCTTAATCAAACTCTCAATGAAATTTCTAAATATCCGCCTTTAGTTTTTGCTGGAGAGGCAAGACTATTAAAAAAGAAACTAGGGGACGTAGCAAAAGGTAATGCCTTTTTACTACAGGGCGGAGACTGTGCTGAAAGTTTTGCAGATTTTCATCCAGATAATATTAGAGATACATTTAAAGTAATTTTACAAATGGCCGTTGTTTTGACTTTTGGAGCTTCCTGTCCAATTGTTAAAGTAGGAAGAATTGCTGGACAATTTGCAAAGCCAAGATCATCAGCTACAGAAGTAATTAATGGTTTAGAACTTGAGTCATACAAAGGTGATATAATTAATGGTATTGATTTTAATCAAAAGGATAGAGATCCTAATCCAGATAGATTAATTCAAGCGTATAATCAGTCTGCATCGACATTAAATCTGTTAAGAGCTTTTTCTCAAGGTGGATTCGCCAATTTAAACAAAATTCACCAGTGGAATTTAAATTTTGTTAAAGGAGAAAATGCTGCAAAATTTAGAGAGATATCTTCAAGAATTGATGAATGCTTATCATTTATGGAAGCATGTGGAATTAATGGAAGCAGTGTAAGACAATTAAATGAAACAGATTTCTTTACCAGCCATGAAGCATTATTACTTCAATATGAAGAAGCATTAACAAGAATAGATAGTACATCAGGTAAGTGGTATGATGTTTCCGCTCATATGTTATGGGTTGGAGATAGAACAAGACAACTAGATGGAGCTCACATTGAATTCTTAAAAGGTATTGAAAATCCTATTGGTATCAAAGTTGGCCCAAGTACGAAAACAGAAGAACTTCTTAAGATATTGGATGTGTTAAACCCAAATGATGAATCAGGTAAGATAACTCTTATATGTAGAATGGGTCATGAAAAAGTTAATGGAATACTTCCAAAAATTATAAAATCAGTAAATTCAGCAGGTAAAAATGTTGTGTGGACATGCGATCCTATGCATGGAAATACTATAAAATCTAATACAGGTTTTAAAACTAGACCATTAAAAGATATAATTTCTGAAATTCAGCAATTTTTTCAAATTCACAGAAGTGAAGGAACATATCCCGGAGGTGTTCATTTAGAAATGACAGGTCAAGATGTTACAGAGTGCATGGGGGGTCTTCAAGAAATAACCGATGAGGATCTCAAAAATAGATATCACACATATTGTGATCCGAGACTAAATGCCTCGCAGTCTCTAGAATTGGCCTTTTTATTATCAGATTTTTTAAAAGAAGAAAAATTTCTATCAAAGCAATCTTCAAATCAATAAATATTTATTTATATAGTAATTATGAATAACAAAAATAAAATAAAATTTATATCTAATTGGATAAAAAACTATGCATTATCGATAAATAATCAACCTAAAACTCTTGTAATTGGTGTCTCTGGAGGTGTTGATTCAGCTTTAACTAGCACATTATGTGCTCAAACAGGTTTAAAAACAATAGCTGTATCGATGCCCATAAAACAAAATTCTTCCCAGCATGATTTGAGCCTTAAACATCTCGATTTTTTAAAAGAAAATTTTTCTAACGTTGAAACTAAAATAATTAAACTTGATAATGTCTTTAAATCTTTTCAAGAAACAATGGAAAATTTTTCCAGTGAATTAGCATTTGCTAACTCTAGATCTCGTCTTAGAATGGTAACTCTTTACCAAATTGCTCAAAGCAACAATGGTATTGTTGTTGGAACTGGAAATAAAGTTGAAGATTTTGGAGTTGGATTTTATACCAAATATGGCGATGGCGGTGTTGATATTTCACCAATTGCAGATTGCACTAAAACAGAAGTATGGGAGTTAGCTGAGGAAATTGGCGTAATTAAAGATATTATTAGTGCTGAACCCACAGATGGTTTATGGGATGATAGCAGAAATGATGAAAATCAGCTTGGTCTATCATATAAGCAGTTAGAAGAAGCAATGGAAAGTAAATCTAGTAAATACTTTAATAGATATGAAGAAATTAGAAAGCCTAATCTTCACAAGATGAAACCTATTCCAGTTTGCGAAATTCCAAAAGATTAAAATGAAATGTAGGTTTGCACCAAGCCCTACAGGAAAAATACATATTGGTAATGCTAGGTCTGCAATTTTAAACTGGATATATTGTAAAAAAAACCATGGCGAATTTATATTAAGAATTGATGATACTGATAGCATTAGAAGCAAAGTAGAATTTGAAAATAGTATAAAAAAAGATCTTAAATGGCTTGGTTTAGATTGGAGTTATAGTTTTAATCAATCCAATAGAAAAAATATATATGATAAGAAAATTCAAATTCTTAAACAAAAGAGAAGATTGTATCCGTGTTTTGAAACAGAAGAGGAATTAGCTTTAAAGAAAAAATCTTTATTATCCTCTGGAAAGCCACCTATTTATGACAGATCATCATTAAATCTAAGCGATGAAGAAGTAGAAAAAAAAATAGAATCTGGAATTCAGCCTCATTGGAGATTTAAATTGGATCATGAAAATATTAGTTGGAATGATATTATTAAAGGAAACGTTTCATTTGATGCTAAAAATTTGAGTGATCCTGTTTTAATAAGAGCAGATGGATCGTTATTATATCATTTACCCTCAGTCATTGATGATATTGAAGAAAAGATCACACATATAATTAGAGGAGAAGATCATATAGCTAATACCGCTTATCACATTCAAATTTTTAGGGCTCTTGATTCCTCTATTCCTTCATTTGCTCATCACCCATTCTTAGTTGATGAAACTGGTAAGGGTTTTAGCAAAAGGGTTGGTAGTCTTTCAATTGAAAATTTTAGAGACGATGGATACGAAAATATTACGTTACTTAATTATTTTCTTTTTATTGGTTCGAGCATTAATATTGATCCAATCAAAGATATTAATGAAATAGTAAAAAAATTTGATATTCAAAGCTTATCTAAATCTTCAGCAAAATTTTCAATGGAGTCTTTAAAAAATCTTAATGAAAATACTATTAAATTATTTACTTATGCTGAAATAAATCACAAATTAAAAGATATAAATTTAAATTTTAGAAAAGAAAGCTTTTGGCGTTTTATTAAAAATAACATTTCATTTATTAAAGAAGCAAAAGATTGGGAAGGCGTAATTACTAAAATAAATAATGCCAAAGAATATGATATTGATAGTAATTTCATTGATATAGCAATTAATGAGTTGCCCAATGATCCTTTTGATGAAAATACATGGGGCCATTGGACAGCTAAAATTAATAGTAAAACTGGACTTAAAGGAAAAGATTTATTTATGCCCTTAAGGTTAATTTTGACAGGAAAATCTTATGGGCCTGAATTAAAATATCTTATGCCACTGTTTAATAGAAACGAAATTTTGCAAAAACTTGGAAAAATCTAGTAAATTTTAATTTATACTCTATTAGCGTTCTAACAATTATGGAAGACAAAGTATATCTATTTGATACCACGCTAAGAGATGGGCAGCAAACTACAGGAGTGAACTTCTCTGTAAGTGATAAAATGATCATTTCTCAACATCTTGATGATTTAGGAATAGACTATATTGAAGGTGGATGGCCAGGAGCAAATCCGACTGATAATGATTTTTTTTCAAGAAATAACAAATTTTTAAATAGCAAATTGACTGCCTTTGGTATGACAAGAAGACCAGGTAGAAGTGCTGATAATGATCCAGGATTAAATGCACTTATCAATTCAAGCGCAAGTTGTGTTTGTATCGTCGGTAAATCATCATCATTTCATGTAAAAAATGCTTTAGAAATATCTGAAGATGAAAATTTAAAAATGATAAGTGATAGTATTGACTTAATAAAAAATAAAAACAAAGAGCCAATTTTTGATGCAGAACATTTTTTTGATGGTTTTAAAGAAAATAATGAGTTTGCAATTAGTTGTATTAAAGCTGCGTATGAAGCTGGCGCAAGATGGATTGTTCTTTGTGATACAAATGGAGGAACCCTTCCAGATGAAATTTATAATATTGTTTCAGAAGTAGTAAAAGTTATACCAGGTCAAAATGTTGGTATACATGCTCACAATGACACAGACAATGCTGTTGCTAATGCTTTAGCTGCTATTAATGCTGGTGCAAGACAAATTCAGGGGACTATAAATGGTTTAGGAGAAAGATGTGGAAATACCAATTTAATTTCACTAATTCCAACACTAGTTTTAAAAACAAAATATAAGACCAATATAGCAAAAGATAAATTAAAAAACTTAATACATATTTCTAGATCTTTAAATGATATCTTGAATATGCCGTCACCTAAAAATGCACCTTATGTTGGTGACCATGCATTTTCACATAAAGGCGGGTTGCATGCATCCGCAATAGAAAAAAATTCTTCAACTTATGAACATATTGATCCGGAAACAGTTGGAAATTCTAGAAACGTCGTTATCTCTAACCAAGCTGGAAGATCAAATATATTAAATCAATTAAAAAAAATTAATATTGATATTCCTAATAATGAAATTAATAATATTCTAGAAATAATCAAAGAAAAAGAATCTGAGGGATATTCTTTTGATACTGCTTTAGCAAGTTTTGAATTATTGGTAAGACGTCATCTTGGTCATTTTGAAGATTTCTATAATTTAGAAAAATTTAGAGTTACAGATGAAAGAAGATGGAATGCCAAAGGCGAAATTGTTACAGAAGCAGAGGCTACAGTATTTCTAAGAGTTAGTGACTCAAATATGATGACAGTTGGTACAGGAAACGGTCCAGTAAATGCTATTGATAGTGCATTAAGAAAAGCCCTTATTGATTTCTTTCCAACACTTAAAGATTTAAAATTAACAGACTATAAAGTAATGATATTATCTTCAGATAAAGGTACAGGGGCAATTACTAGAGTTTTAATTGAATCCTCTGATTCCACTAATAAACATTGGACTACCATTGGCGTATCCCCTAATATTATTGATGCATCATATAGCGCTATTTTTGATAGTATTACTTTTAAGTTACTTAGTGATCTAAAGAATAAAAATTGACTATTAAATATCCAAGTATAATTTTAGTCAGACCTCAACTTCCAGAAAATATTGGTATGGTCGCTAGAGCCATGAATAATTTTGGACTTAATGATTTAATCGTAGTTTCTCCTAGAGAAAACTGGTTAAATAATAAAACAATTAATGCAGCTAAAAAGGCAAATTCGATTATTAAAAATATAAAGGTATTTTCTAGTTTAGAAGATGCTATCTCAAATTTTACGTATGTTATAGCTACGACAAATAGAAAAAGATACTTAGAAAAAAAATCTACAACTGATTTTAAATATTTAAAAAACAAAATTAATTCTTATAAAAAATCAGCTATTTTATTTGGTCCAGAAAATTCTGGACTATCAAATGAAGATTTAAATTTAGCTGATATTATTTTTTCAATAAACACAAATAATCAAAATAACTCATTAAATCTTTCTCATGCTGTTAGTATTTTATGTTATAAAATATTTGAATTAAATAATCTTAAGAATAATACAAATTTAAAAAGCAATTTAACCTACATTAATAAATCTCAATTATCAAAGTACTTTGATTATTTATTTTTAAATCTTGAAAATAGAGGCTTTTTCACACCAAAAGAAAAAAAAACGAGTATGAAGAATAATATTTATGCTATTTTTACTAAATCACCTCTTACAAAGAAAGAATTACAAACTTTATGGGGCATAACTAAAAAACTTACTAAATAAGCCAAAAAATGAATATATTAAATTTGACATAATTTTGTAAATCACTATATACGCCACATATTAATGACAAAAAGACACAATACTAAATACAAAATTGATAGAAGATTAGGTGTTAATCTTTGGGGGAGGCCAAAAAGTCCTTTCAATAGAAGAAATTCAAAACCTGGACAGCACGGTGTTCAAGGTCAAAGAAAAAAACTTTCTGACTATGGTAATCAGCTTTTTGCAAAGCAAAAATTAAAATTCTATTATGGTGATTTAACGGAGAGACAGTTTAGGAATATCTTTAAAAAAGCATCTAATACAAAAGGGGACACAAGCCAAATACTTATCGAACTTTTAGAAAGAAGACTAGATGCAACTGTTTATAGAATGAAGTTTGTACCTACAATTTTTGCTGCAAGACAATTGGTTAATCATGGGCATGTAAAAGTAAATGGTAAAAGAGTTAACATTCCTTCATTTAGCGTTAGTGATGGTGATGAGATTTCAATTAAAGACAAAAGCAAGGAAATTAATCTAATAGTTGAGTCAATTAGTTCACAAGAAAGAGAAATCCCAGAATATCTTGAAGTTGATGTAAAAGAATTAAAAGGTCGATTTTTAAGAGCACCATTAATACATGATGTGCCTTATCCAGTAACTATGGAACCAAATTTAGTTATCGAATATTATTCTCGTTAGACTGATTTCTCACAGTATCAAATATATATAATACAATACCTATCCATATTATAATAAAGGATATAAGTTTAGCAAAAAAGATATCTTCTCCTAATATAAATACAGAAGTCAAAAAGTGAAAAGAAGGCGCCAAATAAAATAAAACACCTGCAAGACCCAATTGAATATATTTTAACCCTAAATTAAAAAAAAATAATGGAAATATAGTTACAAGGCCAGTAAGAATTAAAAAAATTGTAGTTTTGGTATTAACGGTAAAAAAACTACTTTCTCCTATTTTATAAATATAAATTAAATAAGGTAAAGATATTAAAGTAATTATAAAAGATTCATAAAGTAAACCAATTGATGGACTTACATTAATTTGTTTTCTTAATAGGCCGTATATTGCCCAGGTAGTGCCAATTAAAATTACTAAGAATGGAATTTCACTCATATTAAAAAATAAAAAAATGATTGCAAAAGTCATAAGCAATACAGAAAATAGCTTCAATAAACTTATTTTTTCATTTAAAAAAATATATCCTAGAATAATGCTTATCATTGGGGTTATGAAATATCCCATTGAGGCATCTTGAACCCTCTCTTCACTCACAGCATAAATAAACCCTCCCCAATTTGATGCAATTAAACTTGCAGTAATACTTAAAACAAATATTTTTTTAGGTGATTTAAAGATATTAACAAAGTCAATAATTTTTGAGATCGAAAGCAGTATTAAGAACAAAAATAAAAAAGACCAAAATCCTCTATGAAGTACTACTTCTAGAAAATTAATATGATTCAGTTCATTAAAAAATAGTGGCTGAGGCAAGCCCCAAAAAATTGAAGCAATGCAAGTAAATAATATACCTTTGTAAAAGCTATTTATAACCAACTCAGGAAGGATTTACTTCTATTCCATTAGTATTGAATAATTCTAGTAATTCTCCACTTTCAAACATTTCAGTAACTATATCACATCCACCAATGAATTCTTTTTTTACATAGAGTTGTGGAATTGTAGGCCAATTTGAGAATTTTTTTATACCTTCTCTCATTTCATCACTTTCCAATACATTTACACTTCCAAATTTTACTCCAACCTTTGTCAAAATATCTACAACTCTTGCTGAAAAACCACATTGTGGAAAAACAGGTGTGCCCTTCATAAAAAGAACTACTTCATTTGAATTTATTTCGTTTTCTATATTTTGTGAGACATGGTCTGTATTATTCATTTTTTACTCCGGTATTGTTTTAAGTTTAAGTGCGTGAAGTTCACTACCCATTTTGCCTTTAAATGCATCATATACCATCTTATGTTGTTCTACTCTACTTTTTCCAGCAAAAGATTTTGATCTAATAGTAGCACTGTAGTGATCTCCATCTCCTTTAAGATCTTCGATTATAACTGTTGAGTCTGGAATTGCATCTGCAATAAACTTTTTTATTTTTTCTTCTGACATAGGCATATATATCTAATAATTTAGTTATTTAAAAAAATAAAGACTATTTAATTTTATTTTTGAAAATCCAATCAATATTTTTAAGATTGTTGCAACTATTAATTATCTTTTCAATATCTTTATTTTTAATTATTTTGTTTAATTGCTTGTTTTTAAGGAGAACTTCAGCAAATTCCCTCTTATTGTTCCATGTTTCCATAGCACTTTCTTGAACAATTTTATAAGCAAGTTGTCTACTTAATCCTTTTTCTATTAACTTTAGCATAATGTTATGTGTGTTATGTAAACCCCCAAGCATATTTAGATTCTTTTCCATATTTTTTGGATAAACCTTAAGATTTTTAATAATCCCATTTAATCTTACTAAAGCAAAATCAGTAGCAATTGTGATTTCTGGAGCCATAATTCTCTCCACACTTGAATGACTAATATCTCTCTCATGCCACAAAACAATATTTTCAAATGAAGGAATTACTGCACTTCTTATATATCTTGAAATTCCAGTTAAATTTTCACTCAATACGGGATTTCTTTTGTGAGGCATTGCTGATGAACCTTTTTGATTAGTTGAAAAACTTTCCTCTACTTCTAAAACCTCAGTTTTTTGAAGATTTCTAATTTCAACTGAAAATCGTTCTATTGAAGAAGCTAAAATTCCTAATATACTAAAAAAATAAGCATGTCTGTCCCTAGGTATAACTTGAGTTGAAATATCTTCAGAATTTAATTTAAGTTTTTTTGCTACATAATCTTGCACTCTTGGATCTATAGAATTAAAAGTTCCAACTGGACCTGATATAGCACAAACAGAAATCTCATTGATTGCCTTATCTAATCTATCTAAACTTCTTTTAAATTCAAAATAAAATGATGATAGTTTCAATCCAAATGTAATCGGCTCAGCGTGTATGCCATGACTTCTTCCAATCATAATAGTATTTTTATATTTTTTAGATTTGATTTTTAAATTTTTAATACACTCATATAAATTTTTTCTAATTACTTCAGCAGTTTGTTTTAATTGTAATGAAAAGGATGTGTCAATTATGTCGCTAGACGTAACACCATAATGAAAATATTTTGAGGAATCTCCAATGTATTTACTTACATTGTTTATATAAGCAACAACATCATGCTTGGTTTCTTTTTCAATTTTTTCAATTTCTCTTACGTTAAATTTAGCTTTTTTTCTAATATCTTTTGCTGCTTTTTTTGGAATTGTTCCTATTAAAGCCTGCTTTTCAGCAATTAAACATTCAATTTCTGTCCATATTTTAAATTTATTTTCTATAGACCAAATTTTTTCAATATCTGGTCTGTTATAACGTGGTATCATTTTACTTCTTATACATCCTTTATAGGAAAAGCTGTATTATTTTTAGATAGAGTAAATATTTCATTTCCATCTTCAGTTATCCCAATAGTGTGTTCAAATTGAGCGGATAAAGATTTGTCTTTAGTTACTGCCGTCCATCCATCATTTAGAATTTTGGTTTGCCAACCTCCAATGTTTATCATTGGTTCAATTGTTATAAACATCCCTGGCTCAAGTCTTGGTCCCTCTCCAGGCTCTCCAAAATGTAAAACACTTGGTGGTGTATGAAAATCTTTACCAATACCATGCCCACAAAAATCTCTAACTACTGAGTATCCATTGCTTTCAGCAAGCTTTTGAATTTTATTTCCTATATCTCCAATATGATTACCTGGCTTAGCCTCTTCAATTCCTGCAAGAAGAGAATCATATGTTAATTTTAAAAAATTATAATTTTTTTTGTTCGTTTGTCCTGCTACAAACATCCTTGAGCTATCTCCATACCAACCATTTAAAATAACGGTTACATCTACATTTACCATATCTCCTTCTTCTAATATTTTTCTTTCCGAGGGAATACCATGACAAACAACATGATTAACAGAAGTACAAACTGATTTTGGGAAACCCTTATAATTTAGAGGTGCTGGAATTGCATTATTTTTAATAATAATTTCATGACATATATCATTAATTTCTAATGTACTTATTCCTGGGCATATATTTTCATATAGTGAGTCCAAAACATCAGCTGCTAAAGAACCAGCTTGTCTCATACTTTCAAAATCTTTTTTTGAGTAGATTGGAATATTGTTATGTCTCATTTAAAAAAAATAATTATTCTTAACTAATAAATAATATATACAAAATATCAATTAAACTTATGAACTCATATACAGCTGGCATTATTGTTATTGGTGATGAAATTTTATCAGGAAGAACACAAGATTCAAACTCAAATTTTATTGCTAAGAACTTAATAAAAGAAGGTATAAAACTTGAAGAGATAGTTGTAATTAAGGATAATAAAAAACTTATTATAGATAGAGTTATAAATTATAGCAGTAAATATTCTTATGTCTTTACAACAGGCGGAATAGGCCCAACCCATGATGATATTACTTCAGAAAGTATATCAGAAGCTTTTAATTTGAAATATGTAATAAACGAAGATGCATTTAATATATTAGAAAAGTATTATCCTAAGGGTGAATTCAATGAAAGTAGACAGAGAATGGCAAAGATGCCAATTGGATCTGAGTTACTTTTAAATCCAATGACAGCAGCACCTGGTTTTAGGATTAAGAATGTATATGTTTTACCTGGTGTTCCAGAAATAATGCAAATAATGTTTTTAGAACTAATAAAAAAAATAAAAAAAGGAAAACCTAAGCTTGTTATAACAATAAATACTGATCTATATGAGAGTAAAATAGCTATATATTTAAAAGAAATTCAAGGTAAATATAAAAATTCTTCAATTGGTAGTTATCCTTATTTTAATTTAGTAGCAAAGACCGGTGGTGTTAACATAGTGGTATCTTCATGGGATATGATCTCATTACAACCAGTGGTTGATGATATAGTACATATGATTAATTTAAATGGTGGAAAAAGTTCAATAGTTTGATAATAAGCAATTATTGGCCTCGTGGTGGAATGGTAGACACAAAGGACTTAAAATCCTTGCCCTTTTGGGAGTGCCGGTTCAAGTCCGGCCGAGGCTACCAAATACAAAAATTTAAAAGTATAAATTTAATTTACAAAAATATTTCATGTTTTCGTTTATAACAATAGGTACTAATAATCTTAAAAAATCTGAAAACTTCTATAGTAAAGTTTTAAAACCTTTAAATATAAAAAGGGTCCTGAAGCATGAAAGATATTATGGTTATGCAAAGATAAATAATCCTAAAAAAATTGAACTATATTTAATTAAGCCATTCAATAAGAAGAAAGCAACAGCTGGTAATGGCATAATGATAACATTTAAAGCTAATTCAAAAAGAGAAGTAGATGATTTTTATAGAATAGGAATTAATCTTGGAGCTAAAGATGAAGGTGCTCCTGGACCTCGACATGGGCAGGATTATTACGCATACATAAGAGACTTAGATGGAAACAAAATTTGTGCTTTCAAGAAAATATAACTAAAAATTAAATTGTTCGTTTAAAATTTTATCTTCTATTGAATGTTTGCTATCAAATAAAACTAAACATTTATTATCATTTGAGGATTCAACATTAACCTTATCAATATTTCTAAATTCAACGTTATCGGCAGTAACACTAGAGCATCTGTCTTTATTATCTAAAACATGAAATTCTATTTTGTTTGTCTCTGACAATAAAGCACCTCTCCATCTTCTCGGTCTAAAAGCACTTATAGGTGTTAGAGCTAAAATATTTGAGTCTAGAGGTAATATACTTCCATGTGCTGATAAATTATAAGCTGTACTACCCGCAGAAGTTGATACGAGTACACCATCGCAAATCAGCTCCTCCATTTTAATAACATCGTTAATTTTAATTTTAATTTTTGATGCTAAATGAGTTTGTCTCATAAGTGATACCTCATTATACGCATAAGCTTCAAATACCTGTTTATCAATGCTGGTAGCTGTCATTTTTAAAGGTTTAAAGTAAGATTTCTTGGCATTATTAATTGTTTCATTTAAATCTTTCTCAATAATATTATTCATTAAAAAACCTATTGAGCCATAATTGATACCAAAAAATGGTTTGTTTAAATTATTTAGGCTATGAAGTGATTTTAGTAATAATCCATCTCCGCCTATAGGAACTATACAATCTGCTTCCTTAGCTGAATTCTGACCATACATATCAACTAGTTTTTTTTCAGCTTCTTTTGCTTCAGTATTTTTAGATGATAAAAAATGAAATTTCATTATCCTCCTGTAACATTCATATGTCTTTTCATATATTGATTAATTTCTGAACCAACCATAAAATCATGTTTTTTTGGTTTAACATTTAGTGCAAATTTTATTTTTTCTTTAATATAATTATCACTATAATCTTTTCTCATTATATCTCTAAAATCTACATAATCATTTTGACCGAGACACATAAACAACTTACCAGTACTAGATATTCTCACTCTATTGCAACTTGCACAAAAATTATTTGTTAAAGGACTAATAAATCCTATTTTTGTAGATAAAAAATCACTTGTATAAAATCTTGCTGGTCCTCCCGTCTTGTGAGAGCTTTTTTGAAATTTATATTTACTATTAAGTCTATCAAATATATCAGTAAGTGAAGTAAATTGATACTTTCGTGAAATATCTGTTTCTTCCATTGGCATAACTTCTATAAACGTTAAATCAATTTTTTTTGAATCAGTCCAATTAATTAATTGTTCAATTTCATTATCATTAAAGTCTTTGATGACAACAGTATTGATTTTTATTTTTATTCCCTCATCTAAAGATGCATTTATTCCATCAAATACTTTATCAATATTTCCAAATCTCGTTATTTTATTATATTTTTCTGAATTAATCGTGTCTAATGAAACATTTATTCTTTCAATACCATTCTCACTTAATTGTTTTGCATATTTTTTTAGTAGTGTCCCATTTGTAGTGAGAGTAATTTCTTTTAAGTTTGTTGAAGACTTCTTATCATTTAACTTTTTAATTAATTTTATTATATCACTTCTTACTAGAGGCTCTCCTCCTGTAAGTCTTATTTTTTCGATACCTAATTCAATAAAATTATCACATAATCTTTCAATTTCCTCTAAAGATAAAATATCTTTCCTTGGTAAAAATTGCATCTTCTCTTTCATGCAGTAAACACATCTAAGATCACATCTATCTGTGACTGAAACTCTAAGATAAGTTACTTTCCTTAAATATTGATCAATTAGTTCCATTTATATTTATTATTTTTAATTCAACTTCTTTAGGGTTTATAGTTTTTTTTCCAACATTTTCAAAATTAACAGTAATTATATTATTTATTGATGATTGTATTTGACCAATACCCCATTCCTTCTCTTTATTTACATTAACAACAAAAGTACCTGGTGTAAGATCACCTATAAAGTAGTCTGACATTTTAGACAGGTAATCTAATTTATTCTTTTTTCTGCCTTCTCATGCATTTCTTGTGCTTCTAAGCTCAAGGTTGCTACAGGCCTTGCTTCTAATCTTTTAATACTTATAGGATCGCCAGTTTCATCACAATAACCATATGAGCCATCCTCTATCCTCTGCAAAGCAGCATCAATTTTATTAATTAGTTTTCTTTCCCTATCTCTTGTTCTTAGCTCAAAAGATCTATCAATTTCTTCTGATGCTCTATCAGTAATGTCAGATTTAGCCTCATTTTCTAATTGAAGATTATTTAATGTTTGAGATGATTCTTTCAAAAGTTCATTTTTCCAATTAATTAGTTTTAGCCTAAAATATTCTTTCATTTTAGCATTCATGAATTTTTCTTTCTGAGTTGGCTTATAATTTTTAGGTAATTTAGTCATATTTTTCAAAAATCGGTGATTTAACAAATGTTTGTATTATTTCAAGTAATAATCAAATAATATTAAATTAAAATATTATTGTTTTTCAATTATTTAGTTTATTTTCTAAAAAAGAACAAAAATAGAACTTTAAAAAATAGAACAAAACGTGTACAAGTAAACATGATTTGCAAGAATCTTAATAAAAACATAGGAAATTAATGGAGAAATGTAATGTCTCAAGCTAAATTAAAAGTAGTAAATAACGAAAATTCGATGGATAAAGAAAACAGAACTAAATCTCTAGAAGCAGCTGTAAGCTTGATAGAGAAAAATTATGGAAAAGGCTCAATAATGAAACTGGGCTCCAAAACAAACGTAGATATCGAAGCTATATCTACTGGTTCATTAGGCCTAGATATAGCTCTAGGTATTGGCGGAGTTCCTAAAGGTAGAATTATTGAAATATATGGACCAGAAAGCTCTGGTAAAACTACTTTAGCTACTCATATTGTTGCAGAATCCCAAAAACAAGGTGGTAATTGCGCATTTATAGATGCAGAGCATGCTCTAGATCCAGCATATGCAAAGAAATTAGGCGTAAATTTAGAAGAATTATTAATTTCTCAACCAGATACAGGAGAACAAGGTTTAGAAATTGCTGACTCTTTAATTAAATCAGGAGGTATTGATGTGCTAATTATTGATTCAGTTGCAGCACTTGTACCAAGAGCTGAACTAGAAGGTGATATGGGAGATTCATTACCTGGTTTGCAAGCTAGATTAATGAGTCAGGCTTTAAGAAAACTTACAAGTTCAATTGCTCAATCTAACACTTTGGTTGTATTCATAAATCAACTTAGAATGAAAATTGGCGTCATGTTTGGTAGTCCAGAGACAACTACAGGCGGTAATGCATTGAAATTTTATTCTTCTGTTAGAATGGACATTAGAAGAATTGGCGCAATTAAAGATAAAGATGAAATCATTGGAAATCAAACTAGAGTAAAGATAGTTAAAAACAAAGTCGCGCCTCCATTCAAAGTTGTTGAATTTGATATAATGTACGGAGAGGGGATATCTAAATTAGGTGAATTAGTTGATTTAGGTGTCAAAGCAGAAATTATTGATAAATCAGGATCATGGTTTTCATACAAAAATACTAAAATAGGACAAGGTAGAGAAAACGTTAAAAATTTTCTTAACGACAATCCTACTATAGCTAAAGAAATAGAAAATCAAATTCTACAAAATGCTGGAATAGTTGAAAAAGCTATGATGGAAGGAAAAATAGAGAATAAAGAAAAAGAAAAAGAAGCTAAAGAAGCTGAAGAAATAAAAGAATAGTAAATATTATTTTTGTTTAGCGCCTATTTCAAAATAGGCGCTTTTTTATTTAGACAATAGAGTTTTCAAGTTATAATACCTTTTCATGAATTCTAATCAGATTAGGTCGACATTTCTCAATTATTTTAAAAAAAATGGACATGAGGTTATTCATTCTAGCTCTCTAGTACCAGATAATGATCCTACCCTAATGTTTGCTAATTCTGGAATGGTACAATTTAAAAATATTTTTACAGGTAAAGAGACTAGAGATTATAACAGAGCGACTACAGCTCAAAAATGTGTAAGAGCAGGTGGCAAGCACAATGATTTAGAAAATGTAGGATATACGGCAAGACACCATACTTTTTTTGAAATGTTAGGTAATTTCTCTTTTGGAGATTATTTTAAAGAGTTGGCCATAGAACTAGCTTGGAATCTGATTACCAAAGAATATTCAATAAATAAAGATAGACTATTAGTAACTGTTTATTCTGATGATCAGGAAGCTTTTGATTTATGGAAAAAAATAGCTGGATTATCTGAAAATAAAATTATTAAAATTAGTACATCTGATAATTTTTGGTCAATGGGTGAAACTGGTCCTTGCGGTCCATGTTCTGAAATATTTTATGATCACGGTGATAAATACGAAGGAGGCCCTCCAGGTTCTCCAAACGAAGATGGTGATAGATTTATAGAAATATGGAATTTAGTATTTATGCAATATGAGCAGATATCTAAATCTGAGAGAATAAATCTACCAAAACCCTCCATTGATACTGGAATGGGATTAGAGAGGATGACAGCTCTTCTAGATGGTTCTAATGATAATTATTCAACAGATTTATTTCAACCGATTATAAATGAATCAACGAAATTATGTGGTGATGAAAGTTCAATAACAAGTCCTAGTCATAGAGTAATTGCAGATCACTTAAAATCCTCCTCTTTCTTAATTGCAGATGGAGTTATGCCCTCAAATGAAGGTAGAGGATACGTCTTACGAAGAATAATGAGAAGGGGGATGCGACACGCTCATTCTTTAGGTAATAAAGAACCTGTATTTTATAAGCTATTCCCTATTTTTTTAGATGGAATTAAAAATTCATATCCTGAATTAGATAGAGCAAAAGATCTCATTACTAATACATTAATGAATGAAGAAACTAAATTCAAAGAAACTGTTGAAAAAGGAATAAAAATTTTAGATGAGGAAATTTCTAACTCAACAAATATATTTAATGGAGAAGTAGCATTTAAATTATACGATACGTATGGATTTCCATTAGATTTAACACAAGATTATTTGAAAAGTAAAAATATTGAAGTCGATATAAAAACATTTGAACAAAAAATGTTAGATCAAAAGGAAAGAGCAAGACAAAGTTGGAAAGGTACAGGAGATATCGAGGATGAAGGCATTTGGTTTGAAATAACTTCTAAAATAGATCCAACAGAATTTTTAGGATATTCTGATATGGAAGCTGATTGTAAAATAATTTCAATTATATCAGAAAGTAAGTCAGTAGAAAAAATTAAAAAAGATCAAGAAGCAATTATAATATTAAATCAAACACCTTTTTATGGAGAAAGTGGTGGTCAGGTGGGAGATCATGGTTTTTTTGAAAATGATAGCTTTAAGTTTGAAGTTATGAATACTACAAAAATATTTGGAAACTATTTTCTTCACAAAGGTAAAGTAATTAGTGGTGAATGCGAAATTGAAGATACCATTAAAGCAAGCATTAATACATTGAATAGAGATTTTATTAAATATAACCATTCTTCAACTCATTTATTACATGCTGCTCTAAGAAAAATACTAGGCAAGCATGTTACGCAGAAGGGCTCACTTGTAAATTCAGAAAAACTTAGATTTGATTTTAGTCACAATAATCCAATTGAAAAAGATCAACTCATGATAATTGAAGAAATTATAAATGATCAAATTCAAAAAAATGGAATTGTTGAAATTAAAATTGTGGATCAAAAAAAAGCTATTGAAGAAGGTGCGATGGCATTGTTTGGAGAAAAATATAGCGATGAAGTAAGAGTAGTAACAATGGGTCAAGAAAATGAAACATTCTTTTCAAAAGAATTATGCGGAGGAACTCATGTTGCTAAATTAGGGGAAATAAGTAAATTTAAAATAACTAATCAATCTAGTGTTGCGTCTGGAATAAGAAGAATAGAGGCTGTATCTAATGTTGCAGTGGATAAATATATTAAAGAAATAGAAAGAAATTTATTAGAAAAAAATAAAAACCAAGATAATCAAATTGAAGATTTAAAGAATAAAATTAAAAATATTAATTCTGATTATAATTTTAAAAATCAATCTGAAGACAAAGGTTTGTTAATTAAAGAATTAATTCAGATACACGAAAAATTAAAACAAAATATGTCTATATCAAAAAATATTGATAATATTGTTGTAAAAAAAATCAAAGAATTAAATTTCATATACTTGATTGCTGAAGACTACCCAAATAAATCTTTGAAAACATTTATTGATGAGCAAAAAAAACAATATAACAAAAATAGTGTTTCGTTAATAATTTCAAATAATGATAACAAACTATCTATAGTGCTAGGAGTTACTGAAGATATTACAGACCTTTTTGATGCTTCAAAAGAAATAAGAGAAATTTCGATTATTCTAGGTGGAAAGGGTGGAGGTGGTAGAAAAGATCTTGCTCAAGGAGGAGGATCAGATGTTAGTCAAATTAATGAAAGTATAAAATACGTAGAAGATAAATTAAACTCTATTAGTTAATTTGAAAATTGTTTTTTATTGCGTTTAAAAAATCTTGAGTGTTTAACCATTTCTGATCTTTGTTAATTAATATTGCTAGATCTTTTGTCATTTCACCACTTTCTACAGTTTTGATACACGTTTCTTCTAATTTTTTAGCAAAATTTATTAATTCATTATTACCATCAAATTCACCTCTAAAACTTAAACCTCTTGTCCAAGCAAAAATTGATGCAATAGGATTAGTTGAAGTTTCTATACCTTTCTGATGATTTCTATAATGTCTTGTAACAGTTCCATGTGCAGCCTCAGCTTCTACTGTTTTACCATCTGGGGTCATTAACACACTTGTCATTAAGCCTAGTGATCCAAATCCTTGAGCAACAAAATCTGATTGAACATCTCCATCATAATTTTTACAAGCCCAAATAAAATTACCTTCCCATTTTAAAGCTGAGGCCACCATATCATCGATTAATCTATGCTCATAAACTATGTCTTTTTCTTTAAACTCATTTTTAAATTCAGTATCAAATACATCCTGAAATAAATCTTTAAATCTTCCATCGTAGACTTTTAAAATAGTATTTTTAGTAGAAAGGTAAACTGGCCAACCAAGGTTAAGTCCATAATTAAAACAAGCTCTAGCAAAGTCTTTAATTGAATTATCTAAATTATACATTGATAGGGCTACACCAGGTTTTTCAAACTCATATACATCTTTTGTAAATCCTTCAGATCCATCTTTAGGTTCAAAAACCATTTTAAGAGTTCCTGGTTTATTAATTAATGTGTCAGTCGCTCTATATTGATCACCAAAGGCATGTCTAGCAACTACAATTGGATGATTCCAGTTTGTGATTATTCTTGGAACATTTTTGCATATAATTGGCTGTCTAAATATTGTTCCTCCCAGTATATTTCTTATTGTTCCATTGGGAGAACGCCACATTTGTTTTAATTTGAATTCCTCTACTCGATTTTCATCAGGAGTAATTGTTGCGCATTTTATTCCTACACCATATTTTCTCACCGCCTTGGCAGCATCTATTGTAATTTGATCATTTGTCTCATCTCTTTTAATCACTCCAAGATCAAAATATTTGATATCTATATCAAGATAGGGCAAAATTAATTGTTCTTTGATGTACTCCCAGATGATTCTGGTCATTTCATCTCCATCCATTTCAACTACAGGGTTTTTAACTTTTATTTTTGCCATTTAATTAATATATTTTTTAATTGATCAACCGTATCTATAATGTGAAAACTGTTTTGTAAATTTTTATTTGAAAAATTTTCATCTTCAAAAAATTTAAATTGCTGAAATAGATTATCCCAGAAATTATTTTTATTAAAAAATATTATTGGCTTATTATGAATCCCCATTATTTTCCAAGATACGACTTCTAGTATTTCTTCTAAAGTTCCTGTCCCTCCTGGTAATGCTAAATACGCATCACCTATCTCAAAGAGCAACTTTTTTCGTTCAGACATATTATCAACAATTTTTAACTCATCTATATTTTCAAAAATTATTTCTCTCTCAGATAAAAAATTTGGAATTACTCCAATAACTCTATTTTTATATTTTTTTGCTGTCTTAGCAACTACGCCCATAATACCAACTTTTGCTCCACCATAGACTATATTTATTTTAAATGATGATATTAATTTGCTAATTTCTTCTGCATCTTGATAATATTTATTACTTAATTTATCTGAAGATGAACAATAAATAGTAATTGATTTGATTGTCATAGATTTAAAAGTTTATTTAAAAAAAATTTAATTAGAAATTTTTTTCTTATACCAATTCTTCATGTTTTCCCTAAACATTAAAGCAGATGGTGTAACAACTAATGTAAGGAATGTTGCAAAGAGTAGTCCAAATACTATAGCTGTTGATAATTGAACCCACCACTGAGTATCTGGTGATCCTCTTGTTATTTCTCTAGATATAAAGTCAACATTTGTCATTGTTACCATAGGTAATAAACCTAGTACTGTTGTAGTTGTTGTAAGTAAAACTGGTCTCAGTCTCTGCGCTCCTGTTTTGATAATAGCTTCTCTGATATTTGATGTTTTAGTCTTTAAAAAATCAAATGTATCAATCAATATAATATTATTATTTACCACTATACCGGCAAGAGCAATAACACCAACTCCTGACATAACGATACCAAATGGCTGTGCTGTTACCATTAAACCTATAAACACACCCGCTGTAGACATTACTACTGCAAAAAGAATTAAGAATGCACTATAAAAACTATTAAACTGCAACAGAAGTATCATTAGCATTAAAAATAAAGCTACACCAAAAGCTCCTGTTAGAAATTCTTGTGCTTCTTTTTGGTCTTCATTTTCTCCTATAAGTTCAGCCCTTACTTTGTTATCTAATTCATAACGAGGTAAATCTAATGTTCTTCCTCTCCAAGACGGAGCAGTATCTGAAATGCCTAATACGTACTCAAGTTCTTTTACTTTTCCATCAGGATAAGTTCCAGGCTCTACATCTGCCTGAATGTTTATAGCATTTTTTGAATCAACTCTAATTATATTTCCTGTTCTGCTATTTGGAACAATTTCTACAAAATTTGATATTGGAACTAAACCATTTGAAGTAGTTACTCTTAAGTTATCAATTCTATCCAATGTTCTCCCTTCATTCGGATATCTAAGATATAGAGGTATACTTTCATTACTATCATCAGGTCTATATTCACCAAGTTTAAGACCGTTTGTTGCAAGTTTAATTACATTACCAATTGATGTAATGTTAGCTCCAAATTTAGATGCTTGCTTTCTATCTACATTAATTTCCCATTCTATCCCAGGTGCTGGTAAATTATCTTCAACATTCATTAATTTTGGATAATTATCCATAAATTTTTTAAGTTTGATTCCTTCGGCAATTAAAAGTTGTTTATTATCACTGGTTAATTTAATATTAATTGGTTTACCTTCTCCAGGACCACCTTGTTGCTCTCTTGATTCTACTTTAATTCCATTTATGCTTTTTGTGGCTTCCAAAATTTCTGCAAGAATTACTTTTGATTTTCTTCTTTTATCCCAATCTGTATATTCCAAACTTATTGATCCTATAAAGTCTTCTGATGCCTCTGATTGCTCACTAACATTTCCACTTAAAGAATAAATATTTTTAAATTCCTGTCTTTCCGATTGAAGCTTTAAAATAATATTCTCGACCCTTGATACATAATCTTTTTTTTCTTCAACTGAGAGATTACCTCTTGCAAAAACTACAATTTTTGCAAGATCTGGCTCAACATCTGGAAAAAACTCTACACCTTCTCCAACTTGAGTATAGGTATAGTTTACAGCAACTAATATTACTAAAGCACTAATCATTACCTTTAAGGGATGGAATAATAAAAAGTTTAATATTTTTGCATAAAATCCAACGAAACCAGTAACATTTAAAACAGGTTCATTTGATTCTGATGATAAGATTTTTGCATTTTTAGATACTAATTTATCTGTAGAATTTACATTTTCTGAAATTTTATAAACCCTTGGTATAATTCTTATAAATACAAATATAAATAAAGCGAAGCTTAGTAAATATTTTCCAATTGTTATAAATAAACTAAATCCTTGAAGGTCTAATAATCCAAATCCATAAGATAACAGATTGTAAAAAATTAATGATATTAGTAATGGTACAATAAATTGTAGAAGTATTCTTGATACAGTATTTAGAATAGATCCTAAAACTGGGACAAACAGTAGTGCCATAAACAAAGAAGAAATAAGAACACATATAAGTGTTATTGGTAAATATTTCATAAATTCACCAGCTATACCAGGCCAGAATATTAATGGTAAAAAGGCAGCTAGGGTAGTTGCAGTCGATGATATAATTGGTAGTGACATTTTTTTTGATGCGTTTGCGAAAGCATCTTTTACACTGAGACCTTCTTTCATTTTTCTATCTGCATATTCAACAACAACTATTGCTCCATCGACCAATAGTCCAACAGATAAAATTAGAGCAAATAATACTACTATATTAATAGTAAAACCCATTACAGAAAGAGCTAATAAGCCTGATAAAAATGATCCTGGAATAGATACACCAACTAATAAACCGGACCTAACACCTAATGCTCCTAAAATAATAATTAAAACAAGGATTATAGCTGCTATGACATTATTTTGCAGACTATTTAACATAGTTTTAATGCCTTTTGATTGATCATTTCCAAAAGAAATTTCAACATTTTCAGGAAAACTTTTAGCGGTAATTGCAGTTATTCTTTTTACTTCTTCAATAGTATTAATGATATTTTCACCAATTCTTTTAGAAACATCAATAGTTATTGAATTAGATCCATTTACATTTGCATAAGATTGCCTGTCCTCGAATGTTCTTTTAACTTCAGCAATATCCCTGAAAGTAATAACTGAATCTCCATTAGTTTTAACTGGAGTATTTAATACATCTTCAATAGTTTCGTATAAACCTGGAACTTTAATATCGAAACTTCCATCACCAGTGTCCTGACCACCAGCTGATACCATTTTATTATTTTCTCTAACAATATTAATAAGGCTCTCAAGATTGATGCCATAGCTATCAACTGCAGTTGGATTAATTAATATGTCAACCTGCTCATTTCTTTTACCGCCTATTTTAGCTTCTAAAACACTAGGAATTGTTTCTATATCATCCTGCAAAATGTCAGCTAAATCCTGAAGTGTTCTATTAGGCACATCTCCGCTTAAAGAAATGGATAAGATAGGAAATGTACTTATATTAACTTCGTTAACTGTTGGTTCATCTGCTTCACTAGGTAGATCACCCTTAGCTCTATCAACTTTATCTCTGATATCAACCATAGCTTGATCAGAATCAAATCCAGCATCAAATTCTAATAAAACATTGCCCCCACCTGAGTAAGCTGTTGATCTTACTTCCCTTACTCCTTCAACAGTTTTAACTTCATCTTCAATTGGTTTAACTAAAAGCCTTTCTGAATCCTGTGCAGAAATACCATTTTGACTTAGTGAAATATAAACTATTGGTATGCTTACATCAGGAGATGATTCTTTGGGCATTGTGATGTAAGTAGATGTACCTGAAAAAATAATAAAAATAAGTATTCCCATGAAAACTCGGGAATGGCTTATTGCATAGTCTATAATATTAATTTTCATTTAGATTAGTTTATTGTTTCACCAATACTTATATATTCTTGTCCACTTATAATTAAATTTACTGTCTCGGGTAATCCAGAAACCCACATGCCATCTATTGTATCTTTAATTGTTTTGGTTGGATAGAAAGTAACTTTATTATCATTATCTACAGCCTTAACACCTACAGTTCCATCGTCTAATAAAGTTAATATAGAAGGTGGAATTTTGTGAGCTTTAAGTTCTGAACCTTTGATAACAATTTTAGTTGTTATGCCACTTTTATAAGAAAGATCTTTGTTATCAGCTTCAATAGTAATTTCGAATGTTCTAGTACTAGTTTCAGCCGATGGAGAAATAAAAGATATTATTCCATTTTTTTTAATCCCATTACTATCTTCGATTAAAGCTTTAGTACCGACACTCACTTTATTTACATCAAATTCAGATAAATAACCTTCAATCTTGATAGGGTCTAAATCAATTATAGTAAATAGGGGAGTACCTATTGAGATGAATTCAGTTTTCTCAACCATTTTTTCAGAAATAATTCCATCAAATGGCGCCTTGATAGTAGTTTTTTCTATATCAAGTTTTATGTTCTTTAAAATTGATTTTACATTTGAAATTTGAGCTTCAAGGTTTGCTAAGGTAGATTCAAATTTTATTTTAATATCTTCTCTATCAGCTTGAGCATTGGCAAGATTAAAAGATGCTAAACTTAATTTTGATTTTGAACTTAATCCTTTATCAATTAGTTGTTTTGCAGATGCATATTCAATTTCATACAATTCAATTCTTTCAACATTTTGTCTAAGTAAATTATCTCTGTTTTTTTCATTTAAAATTAGTTCTTTATTAAGTCTTTCTAAATCTTTTTTTGCACTAGAAAGCTTTTCATTTCTATCCTCTAAGGAGATTGTAATCATTTCAGCATTTTGAGATACTCTATCTCCTCTTGCAAATTCAATATTATCTATATTGCCAGATGTTTCAGATTTAACATCAATTTTTTTGTTATGAATAGTTTGACCTTGTAATTCAATAGATTGATCAATTAAACTGGAAGTAAATACCTTTGTTTCAACAGAAAATGAAAATTCTTCATTATCATTATTTTCTGTATCTTGTGAATATGAAGTTTCTGTTTCAGTGCTAGTATCTGTATCATCGTCTTGTGCAACAACATTGTTTGAAAATTGACCAGAACCAATCCATCCGACAACAGCGGCAAGTATTATAAAAGCTATAAATATTGATCTTTTCATTAAATATCGTACATGTCATATATATTAAAGTTACTAAAAAACAATTTTTTGTTAGCTTTATTATCTTTTATGAAATCAAAAAACTGGGTTAATAGACAAAAAAATGATCATTTTGTAAAGAAAGCTAAACAGTTAGGGTATATCAATCGAGCAGCTTTTAAACTAGAAGAGATTGAGCAAAAATATAAAATAATTGAAAATTCTAAAGAAATACTAGAACTTGGATCTTCTCCAGGAGGTTGGACTCAAGTGATCTTAAATTACAATCCAAAAACTAACATAACCTGTTTTGATTTATTAGATATGAAAATGAATAATAAACGCATTACTTTCTATAGAGAAGATTTTTTAAAATATAATTTTATTAATTTAAAAACTAAATTTGATTTAATTCTATCTGATGTAGCTCCTAATACCACCGGACATCAATCAACAGATCATCTCAGGATAAGTCAATTAATATATGAAGTTATAGACAGATTAGAAATAATATTAAAAAATCAAGGATCTTTTATATTCAAAATTTGGAAGGGAGAGGAAGAAAGGGAAATTATAAAGATACTTAAAAAAATTTTTGATAAAGTTGAGTATTTTAAGCCAAAATCATCAAGACAAGAATCAAGTGAAATCTTTATAATATCAATAGGATTTAGATTGCATGAAGAGTAAATTAGACAGTATTTTAATTGTAGATTATGGGTCTCAATACACACAATTAATAGCAAGAAGAATCAGAGAGTTAGAAGTCTTTTGTCTTGTATATCCTTTTAATAAAATTACAAAAAAAATTTTAAATGAAATCAAACCATCTGCATTTATATTATCTGGAGGTCCTAGATCAGTGCTAGATAAAAATGCTCCAAAATTAAATAAAGAAATTCTAAAAATGAAAAAACCAGTTTTAGCCATTTGTTATGGTATGCAATTAGTAACAAAAAATTTGAAAGGTGTAGTAAAACGTTCCACACATAGAGAGTATGGTCACACTATTATAAATATTAAGAAAAAATCACTTTTATTTAAAGGAATTATTAAAAAAAAAATCAAAGTATGGATGTCTCATGGAGATAATATCAATAAAATACCAAAATTTTTTTCAATAACATCTTTATCAAATAATAAGATTATTTCATCTATTGAAAATACTCAAAATAAAATTTATTGCCTTCAATTTCATCCGGAGGTCTATCATACAGATTTTGGTTCAAAAATAATTAATAATTTCGTTTTCAATATTGTAACTATAAAAAATAAATTCAAAATTCAAAAATTTATTGAAAATAAAGTATTAGAATTAAAAAATGAAATTAAGAATAAAAAAATAATTTGCGGTTTATCAGGAGGTGTGGATTCCACAGTTACTGCATATTTATTAAGTAAAGCTGTTAACAAAAATCTTCATTGTATTTTTGTTGACCACGGTCTTTTAAGAAAAAATGAAGCTAACGAAGTGTCAAAAATATTTTCCAAAAAATTTGGCAAAAACTTTACTAAAATAAATGCTTCTAATATTTTTTTAAAAAATTTAAATAATGTTTCCGATCCTGAGAAAAAAAGAAAAATAATTGGAAAAACATTTATAGAAGTTTTTGATAAAGCAGCTAAAAAAATATCAAATGTAGATTATTTAGGACAGGGAACCCTTTATCCTGATATCATAGAGAGCATTCCATTTTTTGGAGGTCCAACAGCTAAAATTAAAAGCCACCATAATGTTGGTGGTTTACCAAAAAAAATGAAACTTAAAATTGTAGAACCTTTAAGAGAATTATTTAAAGACGAGGTAAGAAATGTTGGAAAGCAATTAAAAATAGATAAACATTTACTTTCAAGACATCCATTTCCAGGGCCAGGTTTAGCAATTCGAATACCGGGAGTAATTGATAAAAAAAAGATATTAATTCTTCAGGAAGCAGATCATATTTTCATTCAGTACTTAAAAGAGATAAAACTTTATAATAAAATTTGGCAAGCTTTTGTGGTCTTGTTACCAGTAAAATCAGTGGGCGTTATGGGAGATGAAAGAACATACAATTACTCGGTTTCACTTAGAGCTATTACTTCAGTTGATGGAATGACAGCTGATTTTTATATGTTTACAAATAATCAATTAAAAGAAATATCATCTCGTATAATTAATAAAGTAAAAGGCATTAACAGAGTACTATATGATTTTACCTCAAAACCGCCAGGAACAATAGAGTGGGAGTAATTCACATCACTTAAGACATTGTTTTTATTGTGTTTCGTAGTTACAAAGTACTTACAAAGTCTAAAACGTAGTATTGATTATACTACGTTTTTTTTGTATAGTTACAAAGACACTTACAAAGTACAGCGACAATGGCAAAACATAACATAGAAGAAGTAGAATTATTTTAGTTTTAACACAAACAGAAAAAAAATGTTGGATGTAGCTATTTTTGGATTTAAGGATTCGTTAATTGGTCAATTTTTAGAAATTTTTGATATTAACCAAAAATTTAATGTTCGCTATTTTATATCCATTGATCCTTTGCCATATATTAATATAAATAATGAACATAAAAAAAGACCTAATGATAAAACGGAATTTGTTATAGATGGTAAAATTTTTGGTAAACCAGTTTATGAAGATAGTGAATACATTAACAGATTAAAAAAAGATAATATTACTAATGTTATTGTGCTTGAAGACGAAAACTACAAAAGACACGAAATTATTAAGAAACTTATAGAATCAAACTTCAATATTCTCACATTTATACATAATAGTGTTTTTATCGGAGGGAATAATGATATCGGACCTGGAACTATAATTTTTCCAATGTCCTATATTAGTTATAAAACAGATATAGGAATGGGAACCATTATACAATCTAACACAATACTGGAACATCATAATGTTATAGGAAAATGTTGCGATATTAATCCAAATGTAACAACTGGCGGTTTTACATTTATTGGTAATTTCTCAACTATACATATTTCAACAACAATTATTAACCGGATAAATATAGGTGAGAATTGTGTAATTGGTGCTGGGTCATTAGTATTAAAAGACTGCGATAAAAACTCATTGTATTATGGACTACCAGCAAAAAAAATTAGATCAAATTAAATTAATAAATCACAAAAATTAACTTATGGCATCAATAAATATTTCGCTTATGAAATCAACCTACAAACTTTGTAACCATTTTGCTGTAAGCATTGTGTTTGTTGATGATTTGAATACGCGAAGATGTACGTAAAATAAAAAAAGACTTACAAAGTACTTACATAGTGAAAATAAAAAACAATAAAAACTATGCTTTACATATTCCTTAATATTGAATGGGAATAAGCATATGATTTGTATTAAAGCTGAAATACCAGAAGAAATTAATAAAATAGATGATGAATTAAAAGCTATTTATCATAGTAATGATACTGTGTGTATTTGGGTTTTTAAAACAAGAGATGATAGAAATAAATTTATGGATAATACTATTGGCATGAAAAAAGATGATAGACAGAATTACTTAGATAATTTTTATAAATAAACTTAATATTTTTAAATTGAGTTAGAAATAATTACTCTAAAATTTTGAATATTTTTCTATTCAGTGATGTCAAGAGTTGATCTAAATTTTCATATTTCTTATTTTGATTTTTAGATTTTAAATTATAAAAAATTTTCCTTTTTTTTCTCTCTAGTGATTTATTTAAAATACATTCTGGAGCTGCAAGACTATGTTTAAAAATATAAAAAAATGCATTATTTTTATTAAAATCAATGGCATAATCTTTCCATTCTCCACTAGAAACTCCTTTAGAATAGATATTAAGGATTTTTGATAATTCATCTTTAGAAAAATACAAATTGTGATTGTTAGAAGAAGAACTAGATGTTAGTAGGCTCATATTTTAAAAATATAACAAAAAATTATGCCTGTAAATGCCCCAAATGATATTTTAGATATTGATGCTCCGTCATTTAATCTTTTAAATATTGACAATAATTTAGTATCATTAGATGAGGCTAGAGGTAAAGATGGAACAGTTGTAGTCTTTATATGTAATCACTGTCCATACGTTAAAGCAATTGCTAATAGATTAAGCAAAGACGCTGATGAACTTTTATCTGAGTCAATCAACACTATAGCAATAATGTCAAATGACATAATCAATTATCCAGAAGATTCTTTTGAAAATATGAAAATTTTTTCTAAAAAATATAAATTTAATTTTCCATATTTATTTGATGAAACACAAGAAATTGCAAAAAAATATAATGCAGTCTGCACTCCAGATTTTTTTGGTTTTGATAAAAACTTAAAACTTAAATATAGAGGAAGATTAGATTCAGGTGTTATGAATTCTGACCCAAATAATAAAATTAATAGAGATCTTTTCAATGCAATGATAGATATAAAAAATTTAGGAATGAGTCTTAATGAACAAATTAATAGTGTCGGTTGCTCTATAAAATGGAAATAAAATGAATGAAGGTAATAAAAAAAGTTTAATTCAAAGTTTTCAAAATTTTGTAGTATCCAATTATAAGATCATTTTATCTTTTGCTATAGTTCTTATTGTAATAATAGCATTATTACAAATTTACTTTTACTTTGCTAACCAAGCCCTTAAAAAAACTAGTATTCAATTCTTTAACTTAATTGATAAAAGTGATGAAATAATACAAGATTTAAATACAATAAAAGATAGCGGTAATTTTTATTCAGTTTTATCTAGTTTAAAATTAATAGAAAAAAATAATGAAAATAAAGATTATGTTTATTCTAATGAATTATATAAAGAATTGTTAAATTCTAGTAAAATCGAAGTATTATATAAATCATCTATAGCCGCACATGCTTCATATACAATGATTGGTGCAAGCTACGAAGATAATTCTTTAGATTATTTAGAAGATATAGAATTCTACATCAACAACATTGATGACAGTTTTGAGAGTTTTACTTCTATAAAAAAAGAATTACAATATTTACTAATTATTACTGAATTGGATCTTACAAACTCTGAGTATAAAAATAATTCTGAAGTTACAGAAATGTACAATGATATTTATAATTCTAATTTAATTTCATCTACCGTTAAAGAAAGAGTGAAAAAAATACATGAATTTCAGCTTTATAAATAAAATATTTATTATTTTTTTTTCTGTTTTAATAATATCGTGTCAAGACAGACAAATCTCATTTAATGAAAAGAAAGAAATAAATAATTTTGATCATATAATTGAGCAAATTGAAACAATTGATTTTTCTTTTAATAGTAAAGTAAAAAGTAAATCTATTGATTATTATTCAAATGGATCAGTAAATATTAACTTTGCAGAAAAAAAAATACATAAAAATAAAATTAATAACTATCAAGATAAATTAAAAAATAATTTAACCATTAATGTAATTTTTAATAAAGATAATTTATATTCAATAAATCATAGAGGAGAAATTTTAAAATTCGATACTATTAATTATAAATTAATCGAAAAATACCAAATCAATTTTCCTATTATCAATAAAATTCCTATATCCTTCTCCTTGTTAGATAGTGATTTTATAATTGGTTTTAAATCTGGTGAAGTAATAAGGGTAAATGCTATTGGGGAGATTATTTGGTCGTATAACAATAATGATTTATTAAGTACTCCAATTAAGCATCATGATAGTTATTTAATTATTCTTTATCCAGAGGACATTGTTATTTTATCACAGGTTAATGGAAATGTTATATTTCAAATGAATTATGAATCAAATAACATTATTCAATCAACAGGTGGGCAAATTGTAAACTATTTTAATTTAATTTATTTTATTTTACCAAATAGTGAATTTCATTCTATTGATACTTTATTTTTTGAAAAACATATATCTTCTTTGGATAGCATAGATATTATAACATCATTAAACAACTTAAGTGATAGAATTTATATTTATAAAAATTTTCTAGTATATTTAGATAATGGAAATTTATTAAATACTTATGATATTATCAGCGATGAGTTCATACTTTCAAATAATAATATAAACTATAATTCTTATTTTATCTATAATAATGCATTTATTACAAAAAATGAAAACTCAATTAAATTTTTTAATATAAAAAATGCAAATTTGTTTTCTAAAATAGATGTTGAAAAAATATTAAAAAAACAAGCAAAAATTATTTATGTTAATGTTTTAGATAATAAATTACATTTGTTTATGGATAATGGAGAGTTACTTATACTAAGCAAAGATTTTAAAATATTGGAAAAAATTAATTTAAAAATTAATAAGATTAATAAAATATACAATTACCAAGATAAAATGTTCTTTTCTACTTTATCAGGGCACACCTATATTTTTTAAATGAAAATTTTAATACTAGGAATGCCTAATGTTGGTAAAACATCGTTATACAATTCTATAACTTTAGATGATACCAATATAATTCATAAAACTATTGGCACAACAAGAGATTGGCACTCATCTTATTTAAAAATAAATAATAATATTGAAATTTTTGATACTCCCGGAATAATAAGCAAAAAAAATATTCTTGAAAATTCAATTAAGGAATTAATAAAAAATATTGATATAGTTTTATATGTAGTCGATTATAAAAATGAAAATCTTAATAGTGATAAAAGCTTATTAAAATCTATAAGAAAATTTGGTAAGGATATTATTTTAATTGTTAACAAAGATGATAATTTTGATCAAGGAAAAGATTTTAGTAATTTAGGATTAAAAAAAATATTTTACGTTTCTTGTTCTCATAGAATAGGTATAAATCATTTTCTTGATCATATAAAAAATTATACAATAAAAAATAATAATGATCAAAATTTTGATTTTTCAATAGGTTTATTTGGAAAAACTAATGTTGGTAAAAGTACTTTATTAAATAAATTAGTTGGCTATGAAAGATCTTTGGTTAGCCATCTTCCAAAAACTACTACTGATGTAGTTTCCTCATCTTTTATTTTTAAGAATACAAGATTTTTAATTAAAGACACTGCTGGTCTTATAAAAAAAAATAAAATTGATAAAAATAGTTTAGATTATTTTGTAACAAAAAAAACATTATCAATTATTAATAAGATTGATGTTAATATTTTTCTAATTGATATAAATCAAGGTTTTGATACTCAATCTAAAAAAATATTTAGTCTAATTTATGAAAAATCAAATATAATATTATTTTTAATTAACAAAATTGATCTTGTAAAAAAAAATAAAAAAAAAATATTATCTAATTTAAAAAAAGATATAGAAGATCAATTTTCTCAATCAAAAAATATTTATATTTTACCTTCATCTAATTTTAATAAAAAAAATATAATAGCACTAAAAAAAATAATTAATGAACTTACTTCAAATACAAAAATTAATATAAGTACTTCTAAAATTAATATTTGGTTAAAAAAAATAACTAGTCAAAATCCACATCCAAGAATTAATGGAAGAGAAGTTAAGTTTAAATATATTACACAGCTATCAAGTAATCCTCTACGATTTAAAATATTTGGAAATTTTTCTAAAGAAATTACAAAACAGTACCGAAGATTCTTATTAAATAAATTCTATAGTGATTTCAATTTTAAAAGCAAAAATTTAAAAGTTTTATTTTCAAAATCAGAAAATCCATATATTTAATTTTTATCATTTCCTGTATATATATTAATTAAGCTTTTATTATTATCTGATATTGCTTTTAAAATGTTTGAATTTTCATTTAAAAAAATATTAAAGTTATTTATTACAGAAAAGTTATTGTTATTAGTAAAAAATAATAAAGAACTTAAAATTACGTATGTGAACAATATACCATATACTGCTCCAAAAAATTTATCCAAAATTAGACCTAGAATTTGTTTATCTAAGTCATTATTTAAAATTTTTCTAATTCTTTTTAATAAAAATAAACTTATAAGAAATATTAATGGAACAGAAATTATAAAACTTATAGTAGAAACAAATTGTTTAAAATCTGATAAAAATTCTATATTTAAAAGTAAATTGTAAAAAAACTCAGATAAAAAACTATACGTGTAAATAGTAATAAATATCGATCCAACCCATGTCAATAAACCTAAAATTGAGCTTACAAAACCTTTCCAAAAACTAAAAATAACAAGAACACAAGAAAATATTAAAACTATATAATCCAATACTAGTAATTCTTCAGTAAATATACTCATTTAAAAAAATATAAAATTGATGGTAAAGTAATTAATACTCCTATCATAGCAAATAACATTGCTAAACTAGTAAATAATCCAAAAATAATTGTTGGCACAAAGTTTGAAAAACAAAGTGTAAGAAATCCAAGCGAAATTGCAATTGAGGTAGTTAAAACTGCATTTCCAACAGTAGAGTGTGAACTTTTAATTGACTCTTTGTAGTCTAAATTATTTTTCAAATTTATTCTGTATCTATATAAATAATGTATAGTATTATCTACAGCTATACCAATTGAAATAGCAGCAATTGTAATTGTCATTATATCTAAGGGTATTCTAAATAATCCTATCAGGCCTAATATAAAAGTTGAGGCAAAAATATTTGGAATAATTCCTATAATACTTAATTTAATTGACTTAAATAGGAAAATAAACATTATAAAAATTGCTAACAAAACAAAACCTAAAGACTTGATTTGCGATGAAAACAATGACGAAAGCATATTGTTATATAAAACAAGCAAACCATTTATTTTGACCTCTTCTAGATTATCAAAAGAGTTATCTGTATAATTTTTTATTTCATTTATAAGATTTGCTCTTTTAATATTTTCAGAATCTTTAACTCTGGTCGAAATTTTAACCATGTTTTCTTCGATATTAATATAAGGATATATTAAATCTTGTTTATAATTTTCAGGAATTTCGTTATACAAAACTTCAAGTTCAAAACTAGAAAGTTTATTTCTATTAATTTTATTAGCAATATCAATTAAAGAGTATATTGAGCTCACTTTCCCTATTTCTTTTCTATCTTCTAAATACTCATGTATATTTTTAATTATTGAAATTTTATTTTCATTAAACCATACTTTATTATCGTTGTTAAAAAGTTCATCAGAAAATAATTCATCTTCAAACTCAATATCTTCACTTTCAATATTATTTGATTCATTTATAAACAATTCATCATCTTCAAACTTTAAAATTATATCTAAGGGAGTGGTCCCCCCAAGCTCAGAGTCTATCAACTTCATGCCTTGATATATTTCTGTATTTTTTTTAAAATATTTTATAAAAGAATTTTCTACATTTAAATTACTAATCCCATAAACTGCCAGAGAAAAAAATATTAAATTTACAAACAAAATTTGTTTTTTAAATCTAAATGAATATTTGTAAAAGATATTTATAAACTTAAATTTAAATTTTTCTAAAGTTTCATTTTTATTATTTAAAGAAATTATTAGTGGAAATATTGTAAAAGCTGAAATGAATACTACTAAAAGAGAAATTATCATTAAAATACCAAAATCTATTACAGGTTTAATATCGGATAAGGCTAATGATAAGAATGCAACAATTGTAGTAAGAAATGTATAAAAACAAGGCCAAAACATTATTTTTAAAGTCATTTTTAGACTGTTGTTTGATTGGAGATAATTATTTAAAATATGAATTTTCATTGAGATTGATAAAATAAACATTAGTGAAATAAAATTTGCAGAAACAGCAGTTATTTCAAAATTTACAAAACCTATTATACCTATCATGGTATAAACCGAATATATTGATGAAATTAATATCGCAAATACCCACTTAATTTTTTTAAAAATGATAAATAGTATAACAAGTACTAGTAACAGAACTAAAGAACTAAAAATTATGATATCATTTTGGACAAATGAAATTACATCGCTAGAAATCATTTCTACACCACCTAAATAATAAACATAGTTATTATTTGCATCTTTTAAAATATCTCTAATATCTTTTATTAAATTTTTTCTATCTTTATCAATTATATTTTTTTTCTCATAATATGAATTGTCATTAATATAAATATTCTTATTTTCTTTTAGATCTTGAATTTTTTTATTTGGTTTTAAAAAAATTATTAAAGAAGTTATATTTTTTTCGTCATTTATTAATTGATTGCTATAAATTGGACTTTTTGAAAATTCTTCTAAAACTTCATTTATTTCTAAATCAGTGTTAAGAATTGTTTCATAATTATTATTCGATAAATCAAGTAAATTAGAATTATTTAAAAAAAGAATTGGGGCTTTATTAATATTAAATACAGTATCCACCTGATTTAATTTTGATATTTTATTTGACAAAATTTCTATTTCCCCAAGAAGTTGTTTATCTATTTCTTCTAGTGATTTTATTGCAACGACTAAGTTATTTTTAGTAGGAAAAATTTTTTGGTAATAATTGAAATATTCAAAATCTTTATCATTTTGAGCAACTAATGTATCTGATGATGCGTCAATTCTAAATTTGTTTAATTGACTAGAAGAAAATATTAATGACAAGATTAATAAAAAAAATAAAATTATTTTTAAAATATTAGACATATATTCTTTTAACTCTTGAACCTATAGATGTAATTATCTCATTGCTTATAGTGTTGCATGTCTTTGCAAAATACTCAATATTATGTTTATCATTAATTATATCTACAAATGTTCCTACTTTGAGATTATGTTTACAATTTGATATATCAATCGTGAAGCTATCCATTGAAATTCTTCCAATTATTTTAAACTTACTTTCTTTATAAAATACAAAACCTTTATTACTTAAAAGCCTTGGTATCCCATCAGCATATCCAACACCTACAATTGCGATTTTAATTTTACTTTTTGATTTAAATGTTTGATTATATCCAACGTACTCATTTTTATTAATTGATTTAATTTGAATTATTTTTCCACTTAAAGTAATTACTGGTTTTAAATTTTTTCTTAAAAAATAATTTTTGTTATTACCTCCATATAATCCAATGCCCGGTCTAATTAAATCAAATAAATAAGATTTTGATAATACAGCTCCATTTGAGTTAGATAAACTGAACAAAATATTATTCTTATAATAAAATTTATTAATAACTTTTATAAAATTATTTTTTTGTTTGTTATTATAATTGTTTTTCTTTTCGTCTGCACTTGATAAATGACTCATTACAACTAAAATTTTGTTACTTTTAAAAATAGATTGAGGTAAACTTTTAAAATTTATACCCAACCTATTAATGCCTGTATCAATATGAGCACCAAACCTTATATTATTTTTTAAAACCTTACTTAATTCCAAGTTTGTGTTTATGATAGGAATTAAATTATTATTTGAAAATGATTTTAAACTATAATTTTGAATACCATTTAAAACAAAAATATTTATATTTTTATTTTTATTATTTAAGCCTATACCTTCTTCTAAAGTAGCAACAAAAAAATTTTTACAACCATTCTTTTTCAATAAATTGAATATTTCTTTATCACCCAAACCATATGCATTAGCTTTTATAGTAGGTGCAACAATTATATTTTTTCTTAAATTTTTGAAAAATTTATAATTTGTAATTAGATTTTTTTTGTTAACTTTTAAAATAAAACTATTTTTTATCACTCAAGAATATTATCATAATCTTTAGTAGTTAAGTCACTGAATTTTGTAAATCTTGAGTCAAAATGCATTTTTATAGACCCAATTGGACCATGTCTTTGTTTAGCAATTATAATTTCTGCTTTATTATAACTTTCATCATTTAATTGTTGCCATCTACTAACTCTCTCATTATATTTTATTTCATCTTCTTCTGGTTTTTGAATTGGTTCCATTCTTTCTAAGTAGTAACTCTCTCTATAAATGAACATAACTACATCAGAATCTTGTTCTATTGTTCCACTTTCTCTAAGGTCAGATAACTGTGGCCTTTTATCCTCTCTTTGTTCAACTTGTCTAGAAAGTTGCGATAGTGCAATTATTGGAATATTTAATTCTTTAGCAATTGATTTTAAACCTCTAGTGATTTCAGAAATCTCTTGTACTCTACCATCATTTTTAGATTTACTGGCCGAGGACATTAATTGTAGATAATCTATTATTATTAAGTTAATATTATGTAACCTCTTTAACCTTCTAGCTCTTGCTCTTAGAGTGGGTATTGTTAATACAGGATTATCATCAATTAATAGGTTTAAATTTTCTAATTTTGATGAAACATTTGCTATTTTACTAAAATCATCTTTGCTAAATTCAGCCTTTCTCATTTTATCTCCAGAAATTTTAGTCTGCTCGGCTAAAATTCTAGTTGCAAGTTGTTCGGCAGACATTTCAAGTGAGAAAAATGCCACCTTGCCTCCATCAATAATTTTTATATTATCAAGATCATCTTTGATTTCTTGGTATTTAATTGCACAATTAAAAGCTATATTTGTGCCTAATGCTGTCTTGCCCATAGAAGGCCGTCCAGCAATTATAATTAAGTCAGATTTATGTAGACCGCCTAGTTTTTTATCTAAATCATTAAAACCAGTTGGTATACCTGCAATTTTACCATCTCTTTTGTAAGCTTCACTTATAATATCTACAGCATTTTTAAGAGCAGTTCCAAAATTTAAAAATTTTCTATCTGTGCTTCCTGTTTGAGAAAGCTGATATAAATCGTTTTCAGCATTCTCAATTAGATTTATTCCATCTTTATTTGTAGAAGTATCTGATGTTTCTTGAATTACATTGTGAGCAATACTAACTAAATTTCTTTTGATATATAAGTCATATATAAGTTTAGCATAATTTAATGCATTTTGTGTTGATGGAGCACTGTCTTTAATTTTATTAAGATACTCAATACTATCAATTTTATCTTCAGTCTTCGGAAGATAATTTTTTAAAGTTATTGGGGAAACATGAATATTTTTTTCTAATAAATTACAGATTGTTTTATAAATTATTTTGTTATTCTCAAAAACAAAATGGTCTTCACTCAAAAAATCTGAAATTTTTTCAAAGTTTTTATTTTCCCAAAGTATACATCCTATTAGTGCTATTTCTGCGTCATAATTAGAAAAGTCGTTTTTATCGTCATTCCCTAAATTTTTTTGAGAATTAATTAATTCAATTGCCACATAAAATTTATTAAAGTAAAATTAATCTTAAACAATGTTTTTGATAATTAATCAGTTAATAATATATTAATAATGTGTATAATTTAGTTCTTATTTACTAATATTTTAAAAGTTTCTTTAATATCCATATAAGGGTTTATTTCAATTTCATGCTCACCTAAAGATTTTATAGGCTGTCTGATAATAAGATCATCAGATTTTATTTTTATATTATTATTATTTAGGAAGTCCAAAATTTCTTTCTTAGAAATTGAACCATAAAGTTGATTTTTTTCATCTGCTTCTTTTTTAAATAAAATTTTTAGTTTTAATATTTTTTTTATTAGTTCTTCTGCATTACTTTTTTTTATATTTTCTTTTTTTATAACTTCATCTTTAATTTTTTCATAAATCTCTTGGTTTTTTTTATTTTCTCTTAAGGCCATTTTATTTGGAAAAAGATAATTTCTAGCATAACCATCTTTTACGCTTACTAATTCTCCAATTTTACCTAGATTTTTAATATTTGTTGTTAAAATTACTTTCATTAATTTATAAATTTGTTTGTATATGATAATAGAGACAAAAATCTAGCTCTTTTAATTGCTTTAGCGAGCTCCTTTTGTTTTTTTCTAGAGACTCCTGTGATTCTACTTGGTACTATTTTTCCTTTTTCACTTATATATCTAGATAATAATCTAATATCTTTATAATCTATTGTAGGTGAATTAGGTTGGCTAAACGGACAAAATCTTTTTTTGTTATCAAAAGGAGAATTATTTGAGTCATCTCTTGATGGTTTATTTCTATTTTTTTTCATTGTTTAACTTTGTTGGTAATTCTTGATGTTCTTTAACTTTTATGAAAATATGTCTTAAAACTTTATCATTTTGATTTAAATCATTTTTGATTTTAACCAAATCTGAACCAGAAATTTCTATTTGAAAAAAATTATAAAAAGCTTTTTTAAATTTCTTTATTGAATAGTTTAAATCTCTTAAACCCCAGTCTTCTTCGTTAATGATTTTTCCGTCTGAATTTAGTATATAATCCTTGAATTTTTTGTGTTCATTGTTGACTTCTTGGGAGCTAATTTCAGGACTAAGTAGTAAGACAGTTTCAAATTTATTCATTTTTTACTCCATGGGTTTACTTATATTAAAAAATATAAGAGAAGTTAGGCTTGCATATATAATTATTTTCTAATAAATCAAGAGAAAATGACAACATATGTATTTCCAGGACAAGGAAGCCAAATTGTTGGTATGTCTGAAGATTTTTATAAGAATTTTGCTGTTGCTAAAAATACCATAGAAGAAATTGAAGATTATTCAAAAATAAATTTAAAAGAAATCATATTTAAAGATCCTAATAATCAATTAAATTTAACTAATTATACTCAAATTGCAATTTTTGCCGCTTCATTATGTATATTTAAAACCTATAAAAATGAAAAAGGATTAAATCTAAATTCAATTAATACAATGTTAGGACATTCTTTGGGTGAGTATTCAGCACTAGCATGTAGTGAAAAATTATCTTTAAAAGATTGTAGTATTATTCTAAAAAAAAGGGGTGAATTGATGCATAATGCTGTTGAGCCAAATAAAACTGGCATGGCAGCTTTAATTGGACTAAGTTCGTCGCAAGTACAAAATATTATTGATCAAAATGATTTAAATGTTCAAATTGCAAATGATAATTCTCAGATACAAATTGTTATTTCAGGAAGTATTAATGAGCTAGAAAACAGTAAGCCGGCATTCCTTGATAATAAAGTTAAAAAATTTGTTAAATTAAATGTCTCAGCAGCATTCCATAGTGACTACATGCTTAATGCTCAAAAAGAATTAAGTTTAGAAATAGATAAATTAAATTTTTTAAGTAATAATATTAATATTATTTCAAATTTTAATGCAAAGATATCAAATGAAAGTGGGGGTATTAAAGAATCACTAAAAAATCAAATGGCCAATAAAGTAAGGTGGACTGAAAGTATTAAGAATCTTGAAAAAGATGGTGAAAATAAGATAATTGAAATAGGTCCGGGTAATATTTTGTCAGGATTAATTAAGAGAATCTCTACAAATTTTGATATAAAATCAATAAATACAATTTATGATTTAGATAATAAATAATGAAGAATAAAAAAGTTTTTATAACAGGTGCTACAGGAGGAATTGGAGAAGCAATTTGTAATAAATTTTATCAAAAAGAATATAATTTAGTGTTAACATCTTCATCTGATGAAAAACTGTTGAGCCTTAAAAAAAAATATGGGGAAAATAATTCTTATTACAAAATTGATATTTCAGATTTTGAAAGTATTGATAGATGTATGTCTCAAATTACTACTGATCACAAAGATTTAACTACAATTATTAACAATGCTGGTATTACTTCAGATAATTTATTATTAAGAATGAGAAATGATCAATGGTCAAAAGTAATAAAAACAAATTTAGAGTCAAATTTCTTTATAGTTAAATCATTACTTCCAAATATGATATCAAATAGATATGGAAAGATAATTGGTATATCGTCAGTCGTAGCAGTGCAAGGAAATCCGGGCCAATCCAATTATGTCGCTTCTAAAGCTGGTATGATTGGTTTTTATAAATCTATTGCTCACGAGGTTGCGAAAAGAAATATAAATGTTAATGTTGTTTCCCCAGGTTTTATATCCACAAATATGACTGATAAATTAGAAGAAAGCCAAAAAAACAATATATTAGATAAGATACCTATGAAAAAATTTGGTATTCCTGACGATGTAGCTAATTTAGTATATTTTTTATCTTCTGACAAATCATCTTATATTACAGGTCAAAATTTTAATGTAAATGGAGGTATGTTAATGTTTTAATTTGTTGACATACAATGAAATTATAATCTAAAAGTGTTTAATTAAGGAGTATTTATGAGTGAAGTTCAAGATCAAGTTAAAAAAATTGTAGTAGATCATCTAGGTATAGATGAATCTAAAGTTGTTCCAGAAGCAAAGTTTATAGATGACTTAGGTGCTGATAGCTTAGATACTGTTGAGTTAGTTATGGCCTTTGAAGAAAAGTTTGGTATTGAAATTCCAGATGATGCTGCCGAAACTATTCAAACTGTTCAAAATGCCATAGACTATATTGAAAATAAAAAATAAATTAATTTTTTATGAGAAGAGTAGTTGTAACTGGCCTTGGTTTGCTTACTACTCTAGGAAATGATTACAAAAATTCTTGGAATAATCTTATCTCTGGCAGTTCCGGAATAAGAAAAATCACTCAATTTGATGTTTCAGACTTGCCATGTAAAATTGCAGGTTATATTTCAAATAATCCAGATGATGAAAATTATTTTAATAAAAATAATTTAATTGAAATAAAAGATATTAAAAGAAATGATAGGTTTATACAATATGGATTAGCTGCATCCAAAATGGCTATAGAAGATGCATTTTTAAATGACTTAAGCGATGAAGAAAAATTGAGAGTAGGGGTGTCCGTTGGGTCTGGAATTGGTGGTTTGGAAACAATATCAAATGGTGCAATTACAATAAATGAAAAAGGACCAAAAAAATTGTCGCCTTTCTTTATTCCTTCATCATTAGTTAATCTTTTATCTGGTCAAATTTCTATAAAATATGGTTTTAAAGGACCTAATCACTCAGTGGTAACGGCTTGTGCAACTGGAGCACATTCAATAGGAGATGCAGGTGAAATGATTAAAAGAGGTGCTGCTGAAATAATGATTGCTGGTGGTGCTGAAGCAGCAGTTTGCAGACTAGGAGTTTCTGGTTTTTGCTCAGCAAGAAGTTTATCTACATCTTATAATGATAATCCCGAAATAGCTTCTAGACCATGGGATAAGGACAGAGATGGTTTTGTTATGGGTGAAGGAAGTGGAATTGTAGTATTAGAAGATTATGAAAATGCCAAAAAGAGAGGTGCAAATATTTATGCAGAACTAATTGGTTATGGTATGTCTGGAGACGCTTATCATATTACCGCTCCTTCTGAAGATGGTGATGGTGGATTTAGAGCGATGAAAGAAGCATTAAAAATGGGTAATATCTCACCAGAGAATGTCAATTATATAAATGCACATGGTACATCTACAATTAAGGGTGATGAAATAGAATTAAATGCGATTGCTAATCTTTTTAAAAATAATGTCAATGTAAGCTCCACAAAGTCTTCAATTGGCCATTTATTAGGCGCTGCTGGCAGTGTAGAGTCAATCTTTTCTATTTTATCTATAAAAGATAATATATTACCTGCTACTTTAAATTTAGAAAATCCAATAGATAATAAAGGCATAAATTTAATTTCTAAAAATTCTGAAAAGAGCAATATAAATATTGCACTTAGTAATTCTTTTGGATTTGGAGGGACCAATACTGCGTTATTATTTAAAAG
>CACJGU010000003.1 GCA_902593125.1 uncultured Alphaproteobacteria bacterium | reverse complement strand
ACGCTCTTACCCAATAACCAGATGCTGCAATAAAAAAAACAAATAGCATAACAGTTATTGCTAATCTAAGTTTACCTAGTCGATAACCAATTAATCCAACAAATGCAATAACCGCAACCCAAGGGAGAGATTGAAAAGCAGCTTTAGTTGGCATTAAAATATAAACTAGCATAAAATCTCGAAATGCACCTAAGGGATTAAAAAGAGATGTTGTTATAAATTTTATCATAGAATTTAATTGACCTGATATAGAGATTGTATATTCGGTTGGTATTCTACTTGCAAAAGGAGTAATAAAAGTAAGTATTATTGAGCCAAGGATCACTAATATACTTGAGCTAAGAAAAGGATGACGTTTGAAAAAATTTCCTTCTTTTAACCTTTCTGGTTCTTTTAATGCCATTGCTTGACTAAATCTATCAAGCGTAATAGCTATAAAAACAACCGCCACTCCAATCTCAAATGCTTGTCCAAGTCTTAAATTTTGTAACCTTGCTAAAAGATCGTGACCTAGACCTTTTTGTCCAATAAATGAAGCTATTACAACCATGGCGAGACATTGCATTATAACTTGATTTATACCTAACATAATAGACGATCTTGCTGAAGGTATCTCAACTTTAAATAACATTTGCCATTTTGAACATCCAGCCATAATACCTGCTTCCTTTATTTCTTGAGATACTCCCTTAAGGCCTAAAATTGTTAATCTCGTCATTGGGGGAAATGCAAAAATTATTGTTGCTATTACTCCAGCTTTTGATCCTACTCCAAAAAAAATTGCTACAATAATTAAATAAGAGAAGTGGGGCAGTGACTGTAAAACATTTAATACTGGCCATAAAGCATTATGAAATCTTTTTCTTTTTGCTGCAACAATACCAAAAAGCAATCCAATCAAAGCAGATAAAGGAGCTGAGACTGCAATTGCAGATAATGTTTCCATAGAAAGCTCATAAATTCCTCTTAAACTAAATAGAGCTAAGTAAAAAAAAAAACATAAACCACCTAAAAGAGCTAAACGCCATCCTCTGAGATATAAACCATATACAATTGCTAGACCAAAAAGCATTATCCAAGGTAAAGGCTCAATTCCTAAATTTTCAAAACCATTATAAAAAATAGCTTCAGTAAAGTTTAAAACAGAGTCTATTCCTTTTGAAATAGATCTTGTAAATTCCCTAAATGTAAACAAGCCAAATATTTCATAACTTTTAAGAAATTTAATTCCAGTATTAATCCATCCAACAAAAGGTATCATTCCCTCTATTGATCCACAACCTCCAAGGCAGCTTTTAGGAGGAATAAAAAACCATGAAGGCATTAGTGGTTTTATTGACCATAAAAAACCAAAAGGTATTAAAACAAAAAGAAAATTTTTGTATTTAGAAAAAAATTTAGCCATTATTTTTCAAATAAAATTTCAATAATTTTATCCTTATTAATACTACCAATAATATTATTATTACTGTCTGTAACACTAATATTACCTTCACTTTTTAATATTTTTTCTGATACATTAATAATTTTTTCACTGCCGGATAATCTTATAGAGTATTCATTTAGATCAGATTTGTTTGCTAAACTTTTTATTGTCAATAACTTTGCCCTTGGAATATCTTTTGTAAATTCTGCAACATAATCTGTTGCTGGATTTGTAATTAACTCTTCTGCAGTTCCTACTTGAACAATTCCTCCTTCGAACATTATTGCAATTCTGTCTGCCAGTCTAATGGCTTCATCAAAGTCATGTGTTATAAATACTATAGTTTTATGTAACATTGATTGTAATTTTAAAAACTCATTTTGCATTTCTTTTCTTATAAGAGGGTCTAAAGCAGAAAAAGGTTCATCCAAAAACCAAACTTCTGGCTCAACAGCTAGTGAGCGCGCAAGACCAACTCTTTGTTGTTGTCCTCCAGATAATTCTCTTGGGTAATATTTTTCTCTTCCCTCTAAACCAACTAATTTTATTACTTTTGCAGCTCTTTCCTCACGAGTTTCACGGTCAATTCCTTGAACTTCTAGTGGAAATGCTACGTTTTGAATTACTGATCTATGAGGTAATAGTGCAAAGTGCTGAAAAACCATTCCCATCTTGTGTCTTCTAATTTCAATAAGTTCTTTTTGTGATAAGTCTGTTAAACTTTTACCTTGAAAAAAAACTTTTCCTTCTGTTGGATCAATCAATTTAGACATGCATCTGAGCAATGTGGATTTTCCTGAACCACTTAAGCCCATTATTACCAAAATTTCTCCTTTATAAACGTCTATGTTTGCATCTCTTACAGCTGGAATAAAATTATTTTTTTTTATATTTTCAAGTGATTTATCTTCTTTAGAATTAATAAATTTCTCTGGGTTATGCCCGTATAATTTCCATACATTTTGACAATTGATAATTTTTTCTGAATTCATATTAATGTAATTAATATTATAAAAAAAAACTGGCTGTAAACAACAGCCAGTTTAAAATATTTATTTATTTGTTAATTAGCAGCAGATAGCCAAGAATTTACTGAGTCTTGATGTTCCTCAATAAATCTATCCGCTGCAGCTGAAATTTCCATTCCATCTGTATCAACGTAATTTGCCATTTTGTCTATCATTGGTCCAGAAAAATTCATAACACTTGCAATTGCAAATGCTTTTGGATGATTTTTTTCAAAATCAACGTTTACTCCTGTTTTTAAATAACCATTAGCTGGGTTTCCACAGTCATAAAGTGCATTAGGATTGATCCCCCAAGAAGCATCTTTAGTACAAGCGGGGTCGTGAGTTGGAAACTCAATGAATTTACCCTCATACTTTGCACCAATGAAGTTTGGACTCCAGTTAAAAATTACAACAGGTTTATTTTGCGCAACTGCTGCATCTAATTCAGCCCAAATTGCACCAGCTGAACCTGCATTTTTAACCATAAAGTTCATACCAAGTGCTTCAACCTTTTCAGCGTCGTGTTTTAGCCAGTCAACTGGTCCACCAATGAATACGCCTTTCCCACCAGAGTCTGCTCTAGCAAATTGATCAGCACAAGCATTAAGTGCTTCCCAATCTGGAAGTCCTGGGCATGTCTCCTCAATATAAACTGGATACCACCATTCCTCTCTAGTTACAGCATCATGTGTAAGAAGGTCGATTACTCCACCTGTTTCAACTGAAGCATCAAAAGATGCCCCAAAAGCACCTTCCCACACTTCATGAACAATATCTATATCACCATCAGCCATTGCTTGGTAAACTGTTTGGCTATCAAAAGGAACATACTCTACCTTTTCTCCAGCCATTTCAAAAATTTTTCCAACAACTTCCGCTCCAACTAATTGACTAGACCAGTTGTGAGTTGGTATCATAATAGTACCACTTGAGTTAGCATTAGCAACTCCAGAAATACTTAATGAAACCATTAATGAAATTGTTACGATTATTTTGTTCAAATATTTAAACATATTTCCTCCGTTAAATATTATTTACGTAAGTTATATTTTAATCTAACCTTTAAAACAAATGTAGAAATTAATTTATTTCACATAGTGAAACAACTTTTTTTTAAAATCATTGATATTTTGTAATAATATGGAGTATTATTATTTTTTTATAACATGACAAAAGTAGCTATTATTGGTTCCGGCCCTTGTGGTCTTTCAATGTTAAGGGCTTTTCATCAAGCTGAGGTTAAAGGTGAAAAGATGCCAGAAATTACTTGTTATGAAAAACAAGATACCTGGGGTGGTTTATGGAATTATAATTGGCGAACCGGAACTGATCAATACGGTGATACAGTTCATAATAGTATGTATAGATATTTGTGGTCTAATGGCCCAAAGGAATGTTTAGAATTTGCAGACTATTCATTCGACGAACATTTTGGAAAACCAATACCATCTTTCCCACCTAGAGAAGTGTTAAGGGATTATATTTTAGGAAGAGCTGAAAAATCAGATGTAAAAAAATATGTTAAATTTAACACAACTGTTGAATATGTTGAGACTAGTGGAGATGGTTTTAACTTAATGGCAAGAAATAAGAAAAATAATATATATGAAAATAATTACTTTGATAAAGTAATTGTTGCAAATGGACACTTTTCTGTACCATTTGTTCCTGAGTATGAGGGTATGGACAGTTTTCCAGGTCGCATAATGCATTCTCATGACTTTAGAGATGCCGAAGAGTTTAGAGAAAAAAATGTTGTAATACTAGGTAGCAGTTACTCGGCAGAAGATGTTTCTCTCCAATGCTATAAGTATGGAGCAAAAACAGTTACGATTGGATATAGAAATAATCCAATGGGATTTAATTGGCCTGAAGGAATGAAAGAAGTACATTATCTTGAAAAAATAGATGGGAATAAAGCAGTTTTTAAAGATGGAACAGTTCAAGAGATGGATGTTTTAATTTTGTGCTCTGGCTATCTTCATCATTTTCCTTTTTTAGAAGAAGACTTAAAATTAAAAACACATAACAGGCTATATCCACCTAGTTTATATAAAGGTGTTGTCTGGGAAAATAATAACAATCTATTTTATCTAGGTATGCAGGATCAGTTTCATACTTTTAATATGTTTGATGCTCAAGCATGGTTTGTGAGAGATATTATTTTGAATAAAATTAATCTTCCTTCAAGTGAAAAAATATCACAAGATATTGATAAATGGGTGAAACGAGAAGAATCTCTTGAAGACCCTTATCAAATGATTGATTTTCAAACTGACTATTGTGTTGATCTTGTAAAGGATACTGATTATCAAAAAATTGATTTTGAATTAATTAAAAAACATTTTTACGATTGGGAGCACGATAAAGAAGATAATATTTTAACATATAGAGATAAGTCTTTTTCATCACCAGTTACTGGCTCAGTAGGTCCAAGCCATCATACAACATGGCTCGAGGCAATGGATGATTCAATGAAGACTTATTTGTCAACAAAGTAATTTATGCTTTAACTCTTGATTTGCTTGGATCATAAAAAGGGAAATTGACAACTTTAGCTGCTATTCTTTTTTGATGACCGTCTAATTTGCCTACTTCTACTTCTGTATTTAATTTAGAATATTTTGAGTCAATTCTACACAATGCAATATTTTTATCTAGTACAGGAGATAATGTGCCACTTGTTATAATACCTACTTGACCTCTCCCAATATGAACGCAGTCTCCATGTTGAGCTATTTCATTACCATTTATTTCTAAACCTACTAATTTTTTTTGAGGATTATTTTTTCTTTTTATCAGCTCATCTTTACCAATAAAATTTGTTTCTTTAGATTTAAGTGGAACAGTAAAACCTATTCCGGCTTCAAAGGGATCAGTCTGATCGCTAAACTCATGTCCTGCTAAAATTAGACCGGCTTCAATTCTTAATTTATTTAATGCCTCAAATCCCATTGGAACAATTCCGAATTCTTTCCCTGCCTCCCAAACAGCATCCCAGACATCTACAGCATTCTTTGGATGACAATATAATTCATATCCTAATTCACCTGTATAACCAGTTCGTGAAACCATTAGGGGCACACCTTTATGATCTCCAATTCTACTAATTGAAAAATGAAACCACTGTAAATCATTTATTTCAGGCTGATTTGGAGCAGTCCAAATAATTTTGTTTAGTACTTTTCTACTATTTGGACCTTGAACTGAAATATTATGAAGTTGATCTGATGAAGATTTAACCCAAGCTCTAAAATCTAATTTTTTAGAAAGTTCTCTCAACCATTCACCTGAATAATCACTTCCACATATCCATCTAAAATTATGTTCAGTCATTCGGTAAAGCGTTCCATCATCAATCATAGTTCCATTTTCATAACACATTGCAGAATAGACAACTTGTCCAACAGATAATCTCTTTACATTTCTTGTTAATGCAATATTCATTAATTCTTCAGCATCAGGACCAACAATTTCAAATTTTTTTAAAGAAGATAAATCCATCATCACAACATTTTCTCTACATGCTGTATATTCAGATATGGTGCCTTGGTTATTATATTTCGCTGGTATCCAATACCCCGCACTTTCCATCATGTCTTTTGTAAGTTTAGATGTTCTTGGATGAAAACCAGTTTCTTTTGTTAACATAAAATCAGCATCAGCATTTTTCCTATATCCAATAGATTTAGAAAATTTATTTTTTTCACTATATATTCTAACAAAAATATCTGTAGGGTTCCAGTCATTTGCTGGATCAATATCATCAGGACAACCAGATGAAACACACACTAAATCTTTTTGTGCTTGAAATAATACATAATCACCTGGTCTTGACCAAGGCATTTCAGAAGTAAACACATTTGCATCATCTATTCCAGTATTCCAAAATAAGTTTACAGCTTGCCAAGCATTTCTTTTTTCAACTCCAAATGAATTTAAAGAGTAATTAAAATTATCTGAGCAATTTACATGACCAAAATATCCTTGATCTTCATATGTTTTGAGAGAGCAGGCAGTTCCAAAAGTATCATGTCTCCCAATACTATCTTGCATTACTTCAATAAGCGGATCTTGATTTCTATCAAAAAATTTAGAGGATAGTCCAGGCATTGGATATGAATTACCAATTAATGAGCGAGTAGCAGTTGGGTCAATAGAATACTCCCTCCCTTTTTGCAATGCCTTACTATCAAATGCATTAAAATCTGAGCACTGTCTTCCATACATGTCAATTATTTGAATAAAATCACCCTTCGTAACTTCGTAGGAAATTGCAGAACTTTTTTTAACTAGAATCTCATTTTTTACATCAGCTAATGGCTCAGGTAAAAAAGCTTGATCTTTGTGGTTTTTTTTATTTTTTCTTTCAATAAAAATATAAAAATCGGAAGGGGCATTATTAGAGTCAATGTCCATATCACTTCCAGGCGCTGAAAATATTGCAAATCCGTCTTTTTCAATATTTAAATTAACAAAATCATTGCTCAAACTATCTTCATTGAAAATATTTATAGATTTTAGATTACTGATATCAAATTTTTTCTTTTTAAGTCTTTCTAAAAAATTTATATAATTTTTTTCTTTAATTTTATTTTTAATAAAGTTTGCTTCATTATTAAAATTCTTTGATGTGAGAGAAATGCATTTTCCATTCTTATCAAAAAAGGTAATTTCACAAACTTGTGATCCTTCAATATTTGTTATTTTGATTTTATCATCTTTATATATATCAATACCAATAATATCCATTCCATTTAGATGATATCTTTCAGTATTTTTTGGTAAGCCCGCATTACCAAGAATAATTGGTTTACTATTTCTTATATTAAAATTTTTTAAATTCAGTTCCATATAATTATTTTATTTACTATATATTGAATAATAAAATCTTAATAGATTAAATCTTAAATATTCAAAATTTAAGGTTTTTATAAGCTTGATAAAAATTCTCTAAATTCTGTTCAGTATAACTTTTATAATCAAAATCAATTTTAGATACAATCTCTGCAACCATGCTCCACATTGTTTCACGCAAAAGAGATGCTGCTTTAATACAATTAAATTTATGTATTAAAGTATTAGAAATTTTATTTTCAAAATAATTTTCAAGCATTAATTTTTCTTGTTTTGTATTGAAATTATTATTTGAACTTAACCCTCCTAAATCAAAAAGAGGTGTATTATATCCAGCATATTCCCAATCAACTAAAAAAAATTTATTACTTTTTTTAATAAAATTAGCTGCTAATAAATCATTGTGACCGTATACTATATCAAAAGGTGCAGATTGTTTTTCTATTTCCTCAGCTTTAATTAGTAGGTCTTTAAGTATTTTTTTGTATTTACTTCCATTATTATTTAAAAAATTATTGTAATGTCTTGCTACATGAAAAACCCAAAATATTTGAGATACACCTTTTAGTTTTTTAGGAATTTCAGTGTGAACTTTTTTCAATAATTTGACGAGTTCAATTATATTTTCTTGAACATCTCTTTCATTTAAAGTTTTACCTTGAATAAAGTCAAAAACTATAAGTTTATTATTAGAATAAACTAGCTTGGGAGATACCTCTATTTCAGAAGCAGCATTACTTGCATTAATTTCATTCTCTCTCTTTATTAAATGCTCAGGTATTTCATTACAAATTCTCACAAAGTAACTTTTATTATTAATTAATGAAACCTTAAAATTTTGATTTGTAATACCGCCATTAATTTTATCAATAGTTTTTATTTTCTTAAAAATTGGTACTTTTTGTATTATTTTTATCTCTCTCTTGTTCATATTCAAATTAATACATGATTTAATTTAATCAAAAGATAGTTTATTAACAATTAAAAATTTATAAAATTATGACAAGAAATTATTTAAGTGGATCAATAAAAAAAGCACTAGTAATAATCGAGTGCGTTGGTAAATCTCACAAACCTCTTAAAGCCAGTCAAGTAGCTGCAATGACTAAATTAGACCGCGCAACTGCATTTCGTATCCTTACATATCTAGTTAGTTTAGGTTATATTTTTAAAGACACTTCAACTAATTTATATTCTTTAGGTCATAAAATATTTGATTTTGGTGACAAATCAGATTTTTTAAAAACTTTAACTACATTATGTTTTGAAAATATAAAAAAACTTGCCTTTGATACACAGCATATTACTTATCTAGCAGTATTAGAAGGACCACATATAGTTTATTGTGATAAAGTTGATCCAACTGGTGATGATGCACCACGATCTTTTCGAATGAGACAAGATGCTCACAGTACAGCATTGGGAAAATCTATTTTATCTTTTAAAACTAAAGATGAGCTTAAAAATATTTATAAAACTTACTCCCTTTATAAACACACTAGAAATACAATTACTTCTTTAGATAAACTTCTTTTAGATTTAAATAAGTCAAGAAAGTCAGGTTTTAGTATTAATGAAGCTGAAACATTTGAATATATTTATGGTATTGGCTCAGCAATACTTGACTCACAAGGAAGGGCAATAGCTGGGATTTCAATATCAGGAACAAAAAGCACAATAAACTTAAAAACAATTCCAGATTTATCAATCAAGGTTATGAAAACTGCAAAACAAATTTCCCAAAGGCTCATGAATAATTAAAGATTAAAAGGCTTTTTTTTAAATTGTTTCATTTAATGAAACAAATCCTTTTAGCATCAAAATCTATAAAATAAATGTTTTAAAAAAGGAAGTAAAAGAATGTCGATACCATCAAAAGTTGAGTATGCCATTATTGGAGCTGGTATACATGGATTAAGTACGGCTTGGCACCTAGCTGCAAAATTGAAAGCTAAAGGTAAAGGTGATGGGTCTAAAATTTTAGTAATTGATAAAGACAGCATTGCTGCAGGCGCAAGTGGAATTGCATGTGGTGTAATTAGAAATAATTACTATCAACCTGCGATGAGAGAATTAATGGCAATGTGTGTAGAGGTTTGGGAGAGTGATGCAAAAAATTTTCACTACCATGATGTAGGTTACATGCAAATAAGCCCAGAATGTATGGAAAATGATGTTGCAGAAATTTATGCTCAACAAAAAAATATTGGTTACGACTCTGTATTTATTCAAGGAAAAAAAGAATCAGATCAATACATGAAAAAATATTTTAGTGATTGGCAAGCTCAAGGTATCACTAGTGTTCTTCACGAAAAAAGAGGAGGGTATGCAAATAATACCTCTTCTATCTATGGATTGGCCGATAAAGCGGAAGCAGAAGGAGTGAGAATTCTTTCTGGTACAGAAGTTAAAGGTTTTGAATTTGGATCTAATTCAAATGCAGTTACTGGCATAGATACTGATAAAGGTCTAATTAAATGTGATCATGTTATAGTTGGAGCAGGGCCATGGGTTAAAACATTTTGGGACATGATGGATTTGCCAAATCAAATTTCAATAAAAAATTCTAAAGGTGAAATGCATAACAATGTTCCAATGTGGCAATACTGGTTTTTAACAGAAGGTGTACTTGGAGTAGAGCCAGGTTTTTTAAAAACAGATGATGGAAATATGCCTCCGGTTCTTCATGTGGATACTGATGCGCCACTTTATTCTGATGTAGATAAATCACTAATTACTGATGAGCTTTGGGGAATCTATTACAAACCTGATTTTCATTTTAATGGTATTCAAGGTGGTTCATCACCTTATAAAGTTGGCAAGGCTGGAGGAGAAGGTGTATTAGTTGATCCATATGGCCCTAAGTCTTCAGAATTCACATTAGATGATCATTTTGCCCATATGTGGACATCAGCATTAGCTCATTGCCACAAAAGATTTGAAGGCAAATCTCAATTATTTAAAAAGGGAGCAACTGGCGGGTTAGGATGTTTTACTCCTGACTCTTTCCCAATTTTTGATACTTTTAGAGAAAATGTTTACTTGATTGCAGACTCAAATCATGGTTATAAAATGATCGGAGTTGGTAAACTTGTTGCTGATGAGGTACTAGGAGAAAAAAGTAAACTTCTAGAACCTTTTAGATTTTCAAGATACGAACAAGGAAATTTACATCCTACATCTAATAGCCCATTTCCTTGGAGTTAGAATGAATAGGTTGAACGGGAGAAAAGTATGACTGATTTAGAAAAATTTGTTAACCAGCCTGGTAGAGACAAGCTTGTTAAGGATGTTAGAAAAAAAATTAACGATTTAAAGATTGAATATATTTATTACCAATTTATTTCTGTTACAGGAAGAATTGTTGGAAAAGGTGTTCCAGCTGATCATTGGGAAACTATTGCAGAAAAAGGATTTCAATTAGTTTATGGTGCTACAGCAAATCTATTCATAGACAGACATGGCGATTATATAGGTTATGGTCCAGAAGCTTCTGAACTTGTTGGTATTCCTGAACCTGAAACTTTTGTTCAACTTCCTTGGGATAAAAGAATAGCAAGAGTTTTTGTAACTTGCTTTAGAAATAGAGAAGAAGATGATAATCCAGGAGGACATCTTACATCAGACTGTCGTGGTAATTTAAAAATTTTTCAAGATGAGTTTAAAAACAAGCATGGAATGCATTTAAGAGCTGGTACTGAACCTGAAATGATGTGGTTAACAAAAAAAGATAATGGTGAACCTACCGGCGACGGTTTCTCAAGACCTTATTGTTATCACATTGATCAATTTGAATCATTAAGACCAGTTTATATGAAAGTTATTGAATATTCTCGTGCAATGGGATTAGATGTTATTCAAGGTGATCACGAGGATGCCCCGGGACAACTAGAGCTTAACTTTATGTATGATGAAGTTCTTCGAAATGCAGATAGGCTCTCAACTTACAGACAAATTTGTGCACAAGTTGCTAGAGAATTTAATTTAATAGCATGTTTTATGAGTAAGCCATTCATGGGTGTATCCGCGAATGGATGTCATACTAATGTGTCACTTTGGAAAGGTGGAGAATTAAAATCCACTCCTATTGGTAACGATCCAATGCCAGGCATGGATCAAGTATTTACTCATATATCAGGTGGAGAAAATATGTTCATGCCTGATCCAAAAATTGATGCAGTAAAGCCAGGCCCTGTGGGATTAAATAGTATAGCTGGAATGTTAAATCATTTACCAGCATTAACTTGTCTTGGGTCACCAACGGTTAATTCTTACAGAAGGTTATGGGACACAGGTTTTTGGGCTCCAGTTTACGCAGACTGGGGTTATCAAAATAGAACATGTAGTGTTCGTGTTTCTGCTCCTGGAAGAGTAGAATACAGATCAGTAGATTCATCTCATAATCCTTATCTACTTGGGGGTGGTATATTAAAAGCATTTGATGATGGTTTAGACAATAACATGGATCCAGGAGAGCCTGAAAAACAAAATATATATGAAGCAATGAAAGCTGGTAAAAAAGTAGAGAAACTACCTTTAACTTTAGGGGAAGCTATAGATAGATTAGATAGTGATGAAATTATTAAATCTGCTCTTCCTGATGAAATGCTTAGAGTGTTTATGCATTACAAAAAAGATGAATGGGAAAAATTCCTATCTGCTGTAACTCAGTGGGATGTCGATACCTATTTGGATATTTTACCATAGTAGAGAGGAATATAAAATGTGTGGAATAGCTGGAATTATCCATCGAGGTAAATCAAACAATGTAGGGGGTGAAATGCAAAAAATGCTTCAATCTCTCAAACATCGTGGACCCGACTCAACAGGATATGCTTTATATGGAGAAGGAGAGTCCAATAATTATATTTTAAGATATAAGGTAGGAGAAAATGTCAAAGAAGGTACTACTGCTGTTAAAGAGGATCCAAGTGTCTATGCTGCCAGAAGAAAAGAAGTTGATAAAAAAATAAATGAGGTAGGTGCCACTATACATAATGATGAAAAAATTACTGAATATTCATTCAGATATGTAATTTCCTATGATGGTGATTTATTAGATTTAGCAAAAAAAATTGAATCAGTTGAAGAAACTGAAATACAATCTTTGGGAAAATCTTTAGAACTTATCAAGGATATTGGAGATGCATCAGTTGTTGCTGATCAATATAGTTTAAATCAATTTTCTGGTACTCATGGAATTGGTCATACTAGAATGGCAACTGAGTCAGGTGTAGATATAAGATCTGCACATCCATATTGGGCTTATCCTTTTAGTGATGTTTCCGTTGTTCATAATGGGCAATTAACAAATTATTGGAATAATAGAAGAGCACTTGAAGCAAAAGGAATGCGTTTCTTGTCTTCCTGTGATTCTGAACTAATTGCAGTATATTTAGCAGATAAAATTAGAGAAGGTATGGATTTAGAAGAAGCAATGAAAGGATCTTTAGAACACTTGGATGGAGTTTTTACATATCTTGTTGCGACAAAAGACAAATTAGGTATGGCCAAAGACACTATGGCTGCAAAACCTATGGTTCTTTATGAAAGTGACGATTTGGTTGCGCTGGCTTCTGAAGAAGTTGCTATTCGTAGTGTTATGCCAACTGAAATTGATACATATGATCCTTATGAAGGTGAGGTTAAAGTATGGCAAGCATAAAGGGACATAAATCTTCAGAAATGGGACTTCATGAAGAAGTACTTACAGGTCGTACTCAGCAAGTTTTTTTTAACCCTGAGGAATCAGAAAATTTTTTCTATCATGATGCTTATGATGTTGATTTTAATAAACGCACAGAAATAGATGCAAAAGATATTGAATGTTTAGATATAAATAGAAAAATTAAGGAATTAATGTCTCAAGGATATGGAACAATAGTAATTAAAAATCCAGGATCGAAGCATAGTATTGGTGTTGGAATTCTTAATAAACTAAATCTTATTGTTGAAGGTAGTCTTGGGTATTTTGGTATTGGCTCTGTTGATGGCCCAAACGTTAGAATATCTGGAAGAGTTGGATGGTCATGTGCTGAAAATATGATGGCTGGAAAAGTTGTTGTAGAAAAAAATGCTGGGTCTTGTTTTGGAGCAGCAATTAGAGGTGGCGATCTCATTTGCAAAGGTAGTGTGGGCGCTAGATCTGGAATAGATATGAAAGGTGGAACAATTATTGTCGGTGGTGATGCCGGTGCATTTACCGGTTTCATGATGCAAAGAGGTAGGATTGTGATACTTGGAGATGTTGGTCCAAACTTAGCTGACTCACTTTATGATGGAACTATTTTCGTTGGAGGTAATATTAAGTCTCTTGGAGCAGATGCAGTTGAGGCAGAAATGACAGACCTTGATGTTGATTGGCTAAAAAGAAAATTAAAAGTAGCAGAGATTGATAAAAAAGTAGATTTCAAAAAAATGACAAAAATAGTTTCTGGTAAAAAATTATGGAACTACGATAATCTTGAACCGAGTGAGAGGAAAGGTGCAATTTAATTTTTAAAACGGAGGGAATTAGGAATGGCAACTAATAAAAAGAAAAAACAAGATAAAAGTATTTTGGGACGTAACGCAATCTTTACGCCTGAAGTTATTAACGATATCCATATTAAATCTGAGTTAGGGCGATATCGTATGCGTGGTATGGCTTTAATGAAAAAGATACCACATTGGGATGATCTTACTTTCTTGCCAGGAACTCTTACAAGATTTGTAATAGAGGGTTACAGAGAAAAATGTGAAACAAAAACTATAATTGGACCTCGATGTAAAAATCCAATAGAGCTTGATATTCCTGTTTATATTACTTCTATGAGTTTTGGTGCGCTTTCTTATGAAGCGAAAACTGCATTAGCTAGAGGAGCAACAATGGCAGGTAGCGCAACGTGTTCTGGAGAAGGCGGAATGATACCTGATGAAAGAAGATATTCACATAAATGGTATTACCAATGTATTCAATCAAGATATGGCTTTAATCCTCATCACGCGCAACTAGCAGATGGTATTGAAGTATTTATTGGGCAAGGTCAAAAAGTTGGTATGGGTGGACATCTTATGGGTCAAAAAGTTACCGATCAGGTAGCTGAGATGAGATCACTTCCTGCAGGAATTGATCAACGTTCACCAGCGAGACATCCAGATTGGCTCGGTCCAGATGACCTAGCATTAAAGGTTCAAGAATTAAGAGAATTAACAGACAATCAAGTACCAATTCAATTAAAACTCGGTGCTGCAAAAGTTTATGATGATGTTCGTATGGCTGCAAAATGCGATCCGGATTCAATTTATTTAGATTGTATGGAAGGATCAACTGGAGCAGGACCTCACATTGCTGCTGCAAATACAGGTATACCAGGTATTGCTGCTGTTAGAGAAGCAAGAAGAGCGCTTGATGATGTTGGAAAATCTGGAGATGTTACATTAATATTTGCAGGTGGTTTGAGAGATGGAGCTGACATGGCAAAAGCTCTGGCTTTAGGCGCTGATTGTATTTCTGTAGGTACTGCTGCATTAGTTGCTTTAAATTGTAACAAAGATATTCCGGAAGCAGACTTTGAAAAAGAACTTGGAGTTGAAGCTGGTAATTGTTATCACTGTCATACAGGGAGATGCCCAGTTGGTGTTGCTACTCAGGATCCAAAATTAAGAAAGAGATTAAATCCAGATGATGCTGCATTAAGAGTATATAATTTTTTACACTCTATGACATTGGAAGCTCAGCTATTAGCTAGAGCATGTGGTAAAACAAATATCCACTCATTAGAACCAGAAGATTTAGCTGCTCTAACAATGGAAGCCTCAGCTCTTGCAAAAGTTCCTTTAGCAGGTACTGATTACACTGTTGGTGTAGACAACTTTCATTCAATCTAGGATTGAAAATGGCAAAAAAGAAAAAAACAAAAAAAACTGTTAAGAAAAAAACTTCTTCAGTTAAAACAAAAGACAAAGGTATTAAAACTGCTCGAGAGAAAATGATTGGTCAACATATTGGATATCGTTATGATGTAAATCTTCTACCTGACTACACAAGAATCACTCCTTTCCTACAAAAATATATTGAGCACATGGGTTGGGATGATTTGAACTGGCTTGAAGATGTTCATATGGGTTATGAAGATGGTAAGCCTGCAGTTTTTGATAGAAATATCAACGGCTGGGTAACAACTCCACCAAATTTAAAATTACCAAAAGATCAACAAGACAGGGATATGATTGCAAGAGAACTATTAATTAAATTTCAAATGTCTTCAAATCATCCTCTTGTAACATTAAAAAAAGCTTACAAAAAAAATTAATTACTTCTTTTCACTCCAGTTGTAATAGGAGTGAAAAGTAGTACTTCTATATTTTCGTTTAAACCAGGATTAAACATTAAATTGTGCCAAAAAGTACATTGCCATTCATAGTCAGTTTTTTTTAGTTTTTTTATTTTTACTGGAAAATCAAATCCACTATCTCTTTCAAAAAATTGAGCTTGATATTTAATTGATGTTTTTATTTTTTTAACAAATGTGTCATTATCTGCAAAAGTGGCAGTAAATCGTCCATCAAAGTTTTCTGGTGTATTGAAGTATTCTGATGAAAATAGTTTTACTGCTTTCGAATATCTTTCTTCAGGGTCGTGAGTTCTTTTATTCATATACTCAAACATTTTTGAAGCTTCTTTAACTTTATTTTCTAATAAAACACTAACAAAGTTTTTTATATCTTTATTATTCTTTTTATCATAGATTTTACAAATTATACCTTCAGAAGGTTTGCCCTGAAACATTCGAAAGTTTCGTTGACGTAAGCTACATTGCCATACAATAAAATCTCTCCAGCCTACTTTAGTCATACTTTTTTTTTTAACAATCAAGAGTATTTGTTTTTTCCCAATTGGTAATACCCTTCTTTTTGCTATCACTGGATTTTTTAAATTGTTTAATTTCGGTTGTACGTAATTTAACATAAGAATTAATAGTTTTTTGACTAAAAGCTTTTTGCATTACTTTACTTTTTGATAAATTCGTAAGCGCTATATCAAGATTTTTTGGAAGTTTTTTTGCATTCTTAACTTTATGAGCTTCTTCATACATATTGATATGGATTGGCTTACCTGGATTTCTTTTATTTTTCATTCCATCCATCCCAGCAGCAATAATTCCTGCTTGAAGAAGGTAAGGATTAACTGCTCCGTCCATTAATCTTAATTCAAATCTTCCTGAACCTGGTACTCTTATCATATGTGTTCTATTATTTCCTGAATAAGTAATTGTATTTGGAGACCAAGTTGCTCCTGAGTCAGTTACAGGTGCGTTGATTCTTTTAAAACTATTTATTGTTGGATTAAACCAAGCTGTTAAGGCTTCTGCTGAATGCATAATTCCACCAATAAAATTATAAGCATTTTTAGATAAACCTAATTTATCTTTTTTATCCAAAAAAATATTTCTACCTTTCTTATTCCATAAGGATACATGCGCGTGACAACCATTTCCTGTTTTATTTGAAAATGGTTTTGGCATAAATGTTGCTCTTAAACCTCTTTTCTCTGCAAGTGCTTTTACCATGAATTTAAAAAAAACATGTCTATCAGCAGTAGTTAAACAGTCAGAAAAATCCCAATTCATTTCAAATTGACCATTAGCATCTTCATGATCATTTTGATAAGGCCCCCAACCAAGCTTAATCATGCAATCACAAATTTCTTTAATTAAATCATATTGTCTCATTAAAGCTGATTGATCATAGCAAGGCTTAAACGCCTGATCCTTTTCATCAGCTATAGAATTACCATCTTGTGAGATCAAAAAATACTCACATTCGACACCAGATTTTAAAAACATATTTTTTTTCTTCAATTCACTAATTTGATTTTTAAGCATTACCCTTGGTGATGATTGAACTGGCTTTCCATCCATCCATAAATCACCTGCAAGCCATCCAACTTCAGGTTGCCATGGTAATTGTATTAAGCTTGAAGGATCCGGTATTGATACCATATCGGGGTCAGCAGGGGACATGTCGAGGTAAGTAGCAAACCCAGCAAACCCAGCACCCTCTTTTTGCATGTCTTTGATTACTTGTGCTGGAACTAATTTTGAACGTAATACCCCAAAGAAATCAACGTAACTTATTAGAAAATATTTAATTTTTTTTTGTTTAGCAATTTTTGAAAGATCCTGTGACATATTATTCTACCTAATTAAAATCTAGAAATTACAAGAAAAAAAAACAATTATCAATGAATTTAACTATTTTTGGGCTTGTTGGAATCTCAGTAAAAATATAAAAATCGATTTGAATTATCGTTCATCTCACTTATTGAGACGGAAGTAAGTTTAAACTGAAGGAACGCAGATCTGATCTGGTATTTCTACAACTTCCATATTGATAATTAAATGAGTCAAACGGTATTTTTATATACTCGGAAGGAGATAATATGACTTTAGAGGAGTTAAATACCTTTGTCACCACCCAGGCTAACGTTTCAATGGAAGCCTATTATTGGTGGTGTACTGCATTTATGGTTATCATCCATGTAGGTTTCTTAATGTATGAGGTAGGTGCAACACGAATGAAGAATGCTGTTTCTTCAGGTGTTAAAAACCTTTTAGCCTTTGCATTTATGATACCTACTTTTTGGTTATTCGGATGGTACATTTATTTAGCATTCCCTTTAGGTTTTGTTCCTATTGATTTAGAAGGATATGGAACACCTTGGGATGTGTCTATGGGGCCAATGTTAAGTGACCAGGCAACAGGAATTTTCTGGGCAGCATTTACTTTATTTGCTTGTACAACAGCTTCAATATTCTCAGGAGCAGTTATTGAAAGAATTAGATTAAGTGCTTTTACATTTTTAGCTGTAATACTTGGTTCAGTAGTTTGGATTATTGGAGCATCTTGGGGATGGCATGCTGATGGGTGGTTAGTCACAGGTTTTGGATACCATGATGTTGGAGCAGCTGGCGTTGTACATACAATTGCTGGTTGGTTTGCATTTGGAGTTCTATTAAACCTTGGCCCACGTATTGGAAAATACAACGAAGATGGTACCGCAAATGAAATTGAGGGTCACAGCTTAGTTTCATCATTTATAGGTTTGTTAATGCTCATAGTTGGTTTCTTTGGTTTCTTAGGAGGCTGTTTAATTTGGGCAGGTTCAGACTTAGGTGGTTGGATTAACATTTATGGTGCACCAGCTACTCTTTCTTCATTCGCATTTAATACCCTCATGGGATTATCAGGTGGAATGATAGGAGCATTCTGGTACAGTAAAGGAAATCCTTTCTGGATGATGTCTGGAGGTCTAGCAGGTATATTTATCTGTGCAGGTGGTTTAGATATTTGGTATCCTGGTTTTGCATTCATTATGGGTGTTGTAGCAGGTATAATAATTATACCAGCAAACAATTGGTTACATAATACATTTAAAATTGATGACTGTGTTGGTGCTGTTTCAGTACACGGAGTTTCAGGTTTTTTAGGTGTTGTAGTAGTTGGTTTATTTGCTGCAGGATATCCTGCATCTGGAGATATTCCACCAACATCATTTGTTGGGCAGTTAGTTGGTGCTATAACAATGCTAGCAACAGGGTTTATACCTGGCTATGTTATTTCACTAGCAATGAAATCTATGGGATGGTTGAGAGTACCTGATGAAGTTCAGATGGCTGGAATTGACAAAGCTGAACTTGGTCTCAAAGCTTACCAAGAAAATTAGAGAAAGGAACAAAATATGAATTCATTTCCTGGACCAGAAAATAGCTGGGAGGGTGTAGATGCTTATTTTACATGGGCAGATTCTCCCGGAATATTAGTATTCCTCACTTTAGTTGTAGCTGCAATATGCGTTGGCATTATTTGGTCAGCTGCAAGGCATGAGAGTGAAGTTGCTGATAAACACAAATAATATTTGAATATTTGTTAAGGGCAGAGTAGTCTGCCCTTACTTATTATGAATTATCTTACTGTTCAAAATTACTTTCAATCAATCTATTTTTTTATGATGGAGAACATTTTTTTATTTGCATTATTATGGGTTGCTTTGTTAGGTTATTGTCTTTGGAGATTATCAAAAAAAGACAATGATTTTGTTCTTAAGAATATCTTTAAAAGAAAGTAAAAACTATTTTTTACTAACGATTGATACAAATAATAAATAAACCATACCCAATAAACCGCAAAAAACTGATGCAAAGAAAATTGTAGATAGTGTAAATAAAAAAACAGTCAAATTATTAATTTTAGAAAAGAAGAGTGGCGTATTTAATGTTTGATCAACTACGCACATAAAACTAATTATAAAAAAAGACACCAAAAACCCTCTTTTGTAATACTGCGTCCACTTATCTCCAAATAACTTTAAATTCATAAAAAATTTATTTTACACAATTTTAAAAATTATTTAAGAAATTATTTAAATGAGTTCACATGAAATAATTATAAAAGAAGGGGTATTAAAAGGTACTATTTTACATAGTTTATGGCTTAGAGAAAGACTATCAGGCGATGAATTTGTTGATCCTAATAATCTTCAAAGATTATATGAACCTTCATTGCTAGATGAAAACCTATTGATTGTAAGTTATTCAATTAAAGATAATTTTTTAAGTATTACATTTTCTGATGGTGTAAAAGGAAAGATTAGTGTTGAAGAATTATATCAAGAAATAAATTCTATTGATGTTATTCCTAAAAAAAAAATTTGGAAAAAAAACGACTCTTTACAAATATTTAATAATAAAAAGATTTTTGAAAATTCGGAAAGCTTAATTCAAATGTTAGAAACTTTCTATGAGTATGGATATGTAATAATCGAAAATACGCAAGCCGTGGAAAATGAAGTATTAAATTTTGCTGAAAAAATTGGTTCTGTTCGAACTACTAATTGGGGAAAATTATTTAATGTTGTATCAAAGCCTAATCCTAATGATCTAGCATATACTGCTTTAGAATTAAAATCACATTCTGATAATCCATATCGTAAGCCCGTACCTGGTATCCAACTTTTGCATTGTATAGCAAATGAATCAACAGGGGGTGATTCAAGCTTAGTTGATGGTTTTAGTGTTGCTGAATATTTAAAAAATAACAATAAAGAATTTTATCACATACTGACTAACACTAATGTAAATTTTAAGTTTACTGATGCTGATGTTATATTAGAGAATAAATCCAAACTTATTGAGCTAGATGATGATGGTGAGTTTAAGCAAATTAGTTTTAGTGGAAGATTGGATTATGTCCCGCTTCTAAATCAAGAAAAATTAAAAACTTTTTATAGAGCTAGAAAATGTATGTATGAACTTTGTAATTCTGATCAATATAAAATTAAATTTAGATTATCTAAAGGTATGATTGCTATGTTTGATAATTTACGTACATTACACGGAAGATCAAAATTTGATCCGAATACTGGATTTAGACATTTACAAGGATGTTATATTGATCATGATTCTACAGAAGGTAAATTAAGAAGGCTATTAAAATAACTTATACTTCAAATATTTTTTCTTTAGGGTAATATTTATTAATTTTTTTATACCAATCTGAAAATTTTTCTTTTTCTATTAGAGAAACAGTAAAACCTCCAAATCCACCACCTGTTAATCTTGCTCCTAAAGCTCCACATTGAAATGATCTTTTAACAATTTCATCAACATCTGCAGTAGATGCTTCAAAATCCTTTGAGTAGGAATTATGACTTTCAATCATTAATTTACCAAATTGATTGATATCATCTTTTAACAAACATTCTTTGGCTTTCAAGACTCTGTTGTTTTCACTCACAACATGTCTTGCTCGTTTTATAACTGTTGGATCTGAAATTTTATCTGAATCAAATTTATTTAAATCAACTCCACCTAAATATTCAACATCAAGTTCTTTTTCCGCTATCTTTAATTCATTAAAACGATCGTTGTATGAGCTACTTCGTAAATTTCTTTGTACCTCAGAATCAATAAGGCAAAATTTCCAATTTGATGGAAAATTTATAAGTTCATATTTTAAATTGAGACAATCTAAAAAAAATGCTTTTTCATACCTGCCAATTGAAGAAACCATTTGATCCATTATACCACTAGAGATACCAATATATTCATTTTCAACTTTCTTCGCCAAAATAGCCAAATGCTTTTCATTTATTTGAGTATTAAAATATGTATTCAATGCTTTTAATATTGATACACATAGTGCCGATGAAGATGAAATACCACGTCCTAATGGAATTGTGGATTTGATATACATATTAAAATGTTCTAATTTGATCTTTTTGTTCTCATCAAAAAAAATAAAAAAACATCCTTTTATATAATCAGACCAATCACTATTTTTTGATTTAATAAAATCATTAAAAACTTTTTTTTCATTAAAATATTGTGAAAATACAACAAATTTTTTTTCATCATTTTTTGATAGTTCAACAGTATTTTTAAAATTCAACAAAGTAGGCATAACATAACCTCCGGTGTAATCAGTATGCTCTCCAATTAGATTGACACGTGCATTAGCACTTTCTTTTATTTGAGGTTTATGTTTAAATATATCTTCAAATCCCATAATTTATATCAATGTTATTTCAGATAAATCCATCATTTACAAAAAAAAACCAACTAAAAATGGATTTAAGTAAAAATATTTTGAATAACAATTTAAAATTATGTTTTTCATTAGTTTATTCTATAAAATCTATTGAAGGTGCAAATATTATAAAACAAATAGGAAGATATTATGAGCTTGAAGTTAAAAAGCACACTATATTAATTAACTTACAAGTACCAAAGATAGGTTCTTATAATAAGTCATGTGGTCCAGAGGGAGTTTTTTTAATTAATAAAAAAAATGAACATGAAAAAGTTTACGTAAATGAACTGTTATTCGAAAATATAATAAAAAAACCTAAATACAAAGATCTGAAAATAGAAAAAAATTTTGTACCCATTATACCGGAACCTTTGAAATGTTTAATTAAAAATGATTTAGCAGATATTACTAATCGAGAATTCAAATTAATTAATGGCGAAGATATATTTAAAAATACTAAAAAATTAATATCAAATCTTAATATAAAATTTATGAAAACAAAAGGGTTTCCAATTTATTTTTTAGAAAAAGATTTAGTTGACGATGAGTATTCTCTAGAAATTTTAAAAAATAAAATTTTAATTTTTTATAAAAATTATGGAGGAAAATTTTATGCAACAATGACGCTTATTCAAATTATTTATTATTATGAAAACAGAATACCCTTATGCGAAATTCATGATACGCCAAAATATACTTGGAGAGGAATGCATTTAGATTGCGTTAGACAATTTTATTCAATTAAAGAAATTGAAAAATTGCTTGATTATATGGCTCTCTTTAAAATGAATAGATTTCATTGGCATCTAACTGATAATGAAGCTTGGAGAATTGAAATAAAACAATATCCTGATCTTACAGATATTGGAGGATACAGAGGTTATAATATGAAAATACCTCCGTTTTATGGTAGTGGCTTTAATCAATATGGTGGCTTTTACAAAAAAAAGGATGTTAAAAAATTAATTAAATATGCAAAAAAGTACAATATAGAAATTATGCCTGAAATTGATTTACCTGCCCATTCTTGGACATTGCTGCAAATAATGCCTGAGTTGAGAGACAAAAATTCAAATATAATTAGTGAAGATATTGGATCTTATAAAAATAATACTATTGATCCCTCATTAGATAAAACAAAAAAATTCTTAAAAAATCTATTTGAGGAAATATGTGAAATTTTTACTTTTGATACCATACATGTAGGATTAGATGAAAGACCAGAAAATTCTTGGAAAGGAGCACCCTCAATAATTGAGTTTATGAGAAAAAACAAAATTAATTCACAAGAAGAATTTCAAGATTATTATATGAATTATTTAATCGGTATTATTAAATCAAAAAATAAAAGAACAGCAGCTTGGAATGAAGCAGCAGTCTCTCCACATATTGATCATGGAGTTGGCGGAAGTGCTGGAAACATTGATAGATCATGTTTAATTTTTGCATGGGAGCATAATGATGTTGCAAGAGAAATAACAAGTAAAAATTTTGAAACAATTTTATGCCCAGGTGAGAAAACATATTTTGATATGGCCTACAATAATTCAACTGAAGAAAGGGGCTTATCTTGGGCATCAACAATAGAAGTAAAGGATATATTTCATTGGATACCAGATGAAAAAATAAATAATAAAAATATGATTAAAGGTATTCAAGCTCAACTATGGTCAGAAACAATTACTAACAAAGAATACTTTGATGAAATGATTAATCCTAGATTAGCAACATTATCTGAAATAGCATGGAAAGGTAGGTCTTCGAGATCTTGGAATAGTTTTAGGAATTGTTTATTTAATATTATTAATATGCTTGAAAAAATTGGCTGGAAGCATCATTTATTTTAATTATAAATGAGGGTTTCTAGATCTATATTTTGCAAATAATCTTTCATTATGTACTTTTGAGTTTGGCATATTAGAGCTTATATAAAACGGGAACGGGTTTTCATCTCTTAGCTTATATGCCACTTCAGAAATAATTGAATTAATAATTGCGGCTCCACCAATTGTTGAGAATGGCGCAACTTTATACTTATTTACAGATATAATTGCATCACCTCTTGGGCCACAATTATCTATATGTAAATCTGACAATTGATATAATTTTTTGTTTTTATTAATTTTTTTGGAATATTTTAAAGAAGAAATTCCAATTACTTTACTTTTCCTTTTTTTCGCGTAAAGGGCAGCCTCTATGGGTGCTTGATTGACACCACTATTAGAAATAATAATAATAATATCCTTAGATGTTAAATTATATTTATCTAACAATTGAGAAGCTACACCTTTAGTTCTTTCAATTTGTGAACTAAAAGTTGCACTTTCATGAAGCATAGTGCTAGATGACAAAATGGGACATATTGGTGCAAATCCACCAGCACGAAAATGTCCTTCTTCTGCAATCATATGTGAATGACCTGTTCCAAAAATATATATCATGCCATTATTAAAATATGTTGTACAAAATAACTCTACAGCTTGATTTAATTTTATATCTTGTGTTTTTGAAATAAGCTCTATAGATTTTTTGACTTCAGCAATATATTTTTTAACATAATTATTCTTAATCATAATTTTTTTCCTTTATAACACCAATTAAAATTAAAAAATCACCTTTTTTAATAAATGATTTATTTGTTATACCAATTACAGTACCTGATAGCTTTGAAATTATTCTCTTTGGCTCTTTTTTAGGATTATCTGGAAAATGAATAGTGCCAATCAAATCATCTTTGGTAATTTTTGAATCAATATTGACATTTATTTCAAATATTCCTTCCGTTTTTGATAATATAAAATTTTTACTTACATCATTAAAATACAAAAGTTTTGATTTTCTTTTTTTAATCTTAGAAATATATTTTAAATCGTATTTTATTATTTTAAGAAATTTCAAAACATTATTTATTCCATTGTCTGCGATTGATATAGATTTTTTGTTAGCTAAGCCGCCTCCACCCAATTCAGCACTAACATATATTTTGTTAGATTTTACGGCTAGAACATCAAGCATGCCATGCGGATTTTTTTCATAATGTTTCAAACATATTGGTGCACCAAAAGCCATTGCAATTTCTCTAGATTTTTTCATTAGAAATTTATTTTCATAATGATAATACTTTGCCATTTCTAAAAACTTTCTATTTTTTCCTCCAGAATGAATATCTAAAATTACTTCCACATTTGGTAAAATACTTTGTTTTAAAAAATTTGATATTTTGAAAGTTAAACTATTATTATTATTATTATAAAAACTTCTATTCATATCTATTTTATCTAACATTGAAACTCTATTGCCATTATTTAAAGCTGGTAAGTTTAAAGCTGGTATTATAATCAAATGACCCTTAATTTCTTCTAATCTTAGATTTTTTATTAATTTAAATAATGAAATGAAGCCTTCAGTTTCATCTCCATGATTAGCACCTATTAGGAGAACAACAGGTCCATCCATATTTTTCATAGAAATTATGGGTAATTTTATTAATTTATTATGACTGTTATTCCGTATTTCAAAATTTGCAGTTATATGATTTTTTGCTTTATGTTTGATAAATATTTTTTTGAGTACTTCATCTTTGTTTAAGATATTAGCTTGACCCATAAAGAATTATAATATTATTATAACATACTTTTAAAATTAAAAGATAGTAAGGAGTATTATTATGAGGAAATTTATTTCTATAACATTAATATCTATTTCATCTATTTTTCTATTCAATACAGCTTATGCTGGTAAATTAGTCATAGAATCTTGGAGAAATGATGATGCGGATGCATGGAACAATGCAATAATCCCTGCATTTAATGCTAAATATCCAGATATTGAAGTTATTTTTCAAACAACTATACCGGTTCAATATGCTGGTAGCATGAATGCTAAACTCGAAGGTGGAACTGCTGGAGATTTAATCACTTGTATTCCATTTGACCAATCGTTAAAATTATTTAACAGAGGGTGGTTAGATTCTCTCAACTCTTTAGGAGGTTTAGATAATTATCCTCAAGTTGCAAAAGATGCTTGGAGTACAGATGATGGTTCTGATTTATTCTGTGTCCCAATGGCATCAGTTTCCCATGGATTTATGTACAATAAAGAAATATTTGCAGAACTTGGATTATCAATTCCAAAAACTGAAAGTGAATTTTTTGCAACTTTGGATAAAATCAAAGATGATGGAAATTATACTCCATTAGCAATTGGCACAGCAGATACATGGGCAACTGCAATTATGGGTTGGCAAAATGTTGGACCTAATTATTGGGCAGGTGAGAAAGGTCGTAAAGCTATCATAACTGGTGATGAAAAATTCACTGATCAACACTATGTGGATTTATTAACATCATTACAAAGATGGAGTAACTATATGGCTGACGGGTATCAAACTCAAACTTACCCTGATAGTCAAAATTTATTTACACTTGGAATGGCAGCAATTTATCCAACTGGATCTTGGGAAATATTTACATTTTCTCAAAATGCTGATTTTGAATTTAGTGCTTTTCCACCTTATACACAAGATGGTCAAGCAGATTGTTATATTGATGATCACACCGATATTGGTATTGGCCTAAATTCTGCTTCAACAAATAAAGAGGAAGCTAAAATTTTCTTGGAGTGGTTAACTAGTGCAGAATTTGCTGAAATTTTTGCAAATGAAGTTCCAGGATTTTTCCCACTACATACTCATTCAATAAATGTTAACGATCCAGTTGCTAAAGAATTTATTAGCTGGAAAGATACTTGTGACACTACTATTAGAAATAGCAGTCATATAGTTGGAAGAGGTGAGCCAAACTTAGATGGAGTGATCTACGAAGTTGTATCCAGTGTTATTAATGGCACTATGACTCCTGAAGAAGGTGCGGCAAAAACTGAAGCTAGCTTAGCTAATTGGTACGAGCCACATCAGTAACAAAAAAAGGATCGCGGAATTTATTATCCGCGATCCTTTATTAAACTATTTGATATATAAAAAATGAAGAAGAAATTTCCCTACCATATAATTGTATTTTTGTTTCCAGCCTGTTTTATTTACACAATTTTTATGATTTTTCCTTTATTTGATACTTTAAGAATAAGTTTCTACACCCAGGATTTAATGGGAAGTAATTTAGATAATACCACTGGTGTCAGAACATTTACTGGAATTAATAATTACAGAATACTTTTTTTCGATGAATTATGGTCATACCATTTTTGGAATGCCCTAAAAAATAATACATATTTTTTTATACTACACGTTTCAATTCAAACACCTATAGGCTTATTAATAGCAGCTTTTTTGTCATCTAAAGAATTAAAATTTAAAGGTACTTATAGAACCTTAATATTTTTACCAGCAATGATGTCAATTGTTATAGTTGGCTACATCTTCAATCTAATACTATCAAACCTCTGGGGAATACCTCAAACATTGCTTGGTGCAGTAGGCTTAGAAAACCTTTATCAACCTTGGTTGGGGCTTAAGGAAACCGCTCTTATTACGATATCCTTGATTTCAATTTGGCAGTTTGTTGGTATTCCTATGATGTTATTTTATGCTGCATTATTAAATATTCCTGATGAGGTTCTTGAAGCATCAAAAATTGATGGGTCTAATGGTATTACTACTTTTTGGTATATTAAGTTACCACTTATTATGCCTACCGTTGGCTTAATGGTCATACTAACATATGTCGGTAATTTTAATGCCTTTGATCTCATTTTTGCTATTAGAGGTTTATATGCGGGACCTGAATTTTCAACAGATTTAATGGGAACATTTTTTTATAGAACTTTTTTTGGATTTCAGCATCAATTGGGTAACCCAACTATGGGTGCAACAGTAGCATCAGCCACTTTTGGTATTATACTTATAGGAGTATTGCTTTACTTATTTGCCTTTCAAAAAAGAATAACAAGGTATCAATATTGATGAGATCTTATCAAGAAAAAATCAATCAACTAATTATGCATAGTGTTCTTTTATTGTACACACTAATATGTATGTTTCCTGTCTACTTATTATTATCTAATTCATTTAAAAAAAGAAAAGCTATTTTTAAAGAACCTTTAAGTTTGCCTTCTGAAGAAACATTTAGTTTAACAGGTTTTACTAAAATGTTTTCAAGAGTAGACTTTGGAATATTTTTTTATAATTCAATCACTGTTACTTTAATTACTCTTTTTTTAGTTCTTCTTTTTGGTGCAATGGCAGCATGGGCATTATCAGAATATAAATTTAAAGGAAATACGATGTTAGGATTGTATCTTGCTTTTGGAATTATGATGCCAATTAAATTAGGAACTGTAAGTGTTCTTCAAGTTCTTAATTCAATGGGTTTGGTCAACACTCTTACTGGCCTAATTGTTGTCTACACAGCTCAAAGTTTGCCTTTGGCTATTTGGATCTTATCTGAATTTATGAAACAAGTTAACAATGAATTAAAAGAAGCCGCCAGGTGTGATGGAGTGAATGAATATCAATTATTTTTTTATATAATCTTACCATTGCTAAGACCACCATTAGCAACTGTTGCAGTTTTTACAATGGTACCAGTATGGAATGATATATGGTGGCCTTTAGTTCTTGCTCCTTCAAGTGGTAAACAAACTGTAATTTTGGGAATGCAACAATATATTGGACAATACGTAACCAATTGGAATGCTGTTTTTGCTTCGCTATCAACAGCCTTAATACCCATACTAATTTTTTATATTATCTTTTCTAAACAATTAATTAGGAGTATTACATCAGGTGCTGTTAAGTAATAATTAATTATATTTTGAATAAGCTAAACAACCAAAAGCTTCAGCATCATGTCTCAAACCTGCTTTTTTTAATTTAATTTTAATATTTTTATCTTTAATAATAAAATTTAACTTATTAAAAAATACATTATTTAATCCTACACTCCCCCCAATAATAAAGTTTTTTATACCAAGAATATTATGAATATTTACTATACTTTCTGATAACACTGATGCAGCACTATTTAAAGAATCTATAACTATCTTATTTTTACTATGATTTTTAATCAATTCTTTCAACTTAAGATTTAATTTAAGCTTTTTATTAATATTTTTTTGTATTGCAGTACCTGAAGAATAAGCCTCTAAACACCCCTTTCTGCCACAGCCACAAATATTCCCATTATATTTAATTACAGTATGTCCGATTTGCCCAACTATTTTTTTATTCGAATTTAAAACTTTTTTATTTATAATTGCAGCTCCTCCTATACCTGTTGATACTGTAATATAGAAAAAATCTTTTAAATCTTTTCCATTCCCATAATATGATTCACCTAATGATGCGGCGTGTGTATCTCCAATAGCAAAAATTGGTATTTTAAACTTCTCTTTAAAGAAATTAACTATTGGAAAATTATCAAAACTACCAATCATATTTCTATTCAAAGTAGACCATTTTTTTTTATATACTAAACCAGTTGTAGCTATTCCTATAGATGAAATATCATTTACGTTATTCAAAAGAAAATTTCTTATATTTAACAAGTTAGAGGGACCAAAATTTTCAGTTTTAAACTTTTTTTTCTTTACGATTATATTTTTTTTAAAAAAACATACTGATATTTTCGTACCTCCAATATCTACGGATACAAAATTTTTACTCATTAATAGTATTCACAAAATTATTTGTAATTATTTCTACTCTATTTAATGCTGTTCCAACAACAACACAATGTGCACCCATTTTTATTGCTTTTTTAGCCAAATAAGGGGTGTTGAATCTTCCCTCTGCAATCACCGGTATTTTTAAACTTATAGATTCTCTTAATAATTTAAAATCTGGATATTCAGGAATTTTATTCTTTGTATATCCTGATAATGTTGTACTAATTATATCGACATCGCTTTTAATTGCATTTTTAACATCAAATATAGATGAGCAATCTGCCATTGAAATCTTATTAAATTTTTTTATTTCATTAATAATACTTTTTACGCTTTCAGGTCTATTTCTATTTGTGGCATCAAATGCTATTATATCCGCACCCGCATTTGCTATTTTTTCAATATCTGAAAGAAATGGTGTAATGATTACAGGATAATTACTTAAATTTCTTTTTATCAAGCCAACAATTGGAACATTTGTATTTTTTTTTATTAATTTGATATTTTTTTCTCCCTCGATCCTCAAACCTTTAGCCCCTCCAATCAATGAAGATTTTGCCATTGCTAAAATTATTGATGATTTATCCATGGGACCTTGAGGAATTGGCTGACATGACGCCACTAAACCTTTTTTTAGGTTATCTAGGATTAATTTGTTTTTTTTAATCATTATTATTGATTATACTAAATTATGATTAAAAAAAATCATTATATCTTTTGTTTAGATGGAGGTGCTTCAAAATCAACATCTGCAGTTTTTGATACAAATGGAAATAAGATAGAAAAAAATGTGGGAGGTTTATGTAATATTGAAAATAATTTTAATTTATCTTTAGACTGTATAGATTATCATTTAAAAAAATCAAAAATACTAAAAAATATAAGAAAAAAAAATATTGTTATCAGCTTAGGATTAGCAGGGGGAAGAAATATATCAAAAAAAAATATTATTAGAAAAAGACTAAAAAATTATAAAAAAATTTTTATATCAACTGATGGCCATATATCTCTCTTGTCAATTTTACAAAATATTGAAATTAAAAATTATAAAGACATTGCTTCTTTTAATATTGGTACTGGATCAGTCATACATTTCTTCATAAACAAAAATACCCAATATCAAATTGGTGGTTGGGGGCATATGTTTGGAGATCAATGCAGTGGATATTGGATTGGAAAAAAAATTATAACTTATTTCTTAAAAAATATAGATAACTTAGAAAAGAATGATCCTATATATAAAGATTTGATCATTAATTTTGGTAATAATGACTTAACTATTATGAAAAAATTAATGAGAAATGATATAGAAAAAATTGCATCTATTTTTAAAATTTTTTTAAAATATTTAAATCAATCTGAATTATCAAAAAAAATATTTAAAGAAATAATCTTAGAATATGAAAACATATTACATCACTTAATAAATATTAAAAAAAAAAATAAAATTTATTTATCAGGAGGATTATCTAATTTTTATTTTAAATATACGCCAAATAAATTTAAAAAGTTTGTACATATAAATAAATCAAATCCTGTAGATGGTGCATATTTAATGACACAGAAAAAAGAATTTGTAGAAAATTTATATAATGATAAAAGAATTTTGAAGTAATTAAATGAAAAAAATTTATGGTAAAATAGTTAACAATAAAGAATCTTTCTTTGGCTCTATATCTTTTACAAATAAAATTAACAAAATTACTAAAGAACAAGAAAATAATGAAGATTTAATAATACCAGGGTTTATTGATCCACACTGCCATGGAGCTGTGGGTGCTGATACTATGCAAGGATATGATGCAATTAATAAAATGTCTCTTTTTCATTTAGAGCATGGAACAACTTCGATATTACCCTCAACTTGGACTAGCACGTTGGAGCACACAATGAGTGCACTTGAAAATATAAAAGATAGTAATAGGGCGGGAAATATTTTTGGTATTCATTTAGAAGGTCCTTTTATAAATCCAAATAAATTAGGCGCGCAACCTGATTTGTCTAAAGAGCCATCAATTAAATTTATGGATGAAATATTAAATATTGCTGATGTCAAAACTATAACTTTAGCACCTGAACTTGATGGTATGGAGTCCTTTATAGAATATATAAATTCAAAAAAAATATCAATTCAGTTTGGTCATTCATTAGCTTCAGCTGAATGTTGTAAAAAATATATGGATAAATATAATGTTAGCTTTACGCATTTATACAATGCAATGTCAGGTAATGATCATAGAAATCCTGGTGTATTATCTGCCGCCTTAGCATATGGGAATTTTGCTGAAATTATTTGTGATAAACTCCATGTTAGCCCAGAAGCAATTAAAATAGCGCAAAAATCAATTAAAAAACTTTATGCAGTAACAGACTCAGTTAGTGTTAATGGTTTAAAGGATGGAGAATATAAATTATTCAATAATGATATAGTTAAAAAAGGGAATATTATAAAATTAAAAAATAATAATACATTAGCAGGTAGTGTTGTTACGATGTATGATATATTTATTAATTTAATCAATTTAGGCTATAAATTAAATAAAGTTATAGCAATGACAAGTTCAAATGCTGCTGATTTTTTAAATCTAAGTAATGTTGGTGAAATAAAAGAGAATTATCTTTCAAATTTTATTGTTCTTGATAAAAAATATAAAATAAAACATGTATATTTAAAAGGAGAAGAAGTTGAAAAAAAATTCATTAGTTCTTAAAGAAGCTCTAGACATACCATATATATTAAATGATCTTTTTATTAATGATAAAAACGATTATAAATCTATTGCAAAATTAATAAATAGTAAAAAAATTAAATATATTGTTACTATAGCTAGAGGTACTTCTGATTGTGCTGCATTATTTTCATCCTATTTATTTGCTAAATATTGTAAATTGCCTACATATTCACTGCCTCCTTCACTCATCACAATTGAAAAATCAAAATTTAATTTCTCTCATGCTTTAGTACTAGTAATCTCTCAATCTGGAATGGGTAAGGACTTAATTGAGTGCGAAAAACAGGTAAGAAAAATGGGAGCAAAAACAATTATTCTTTGTAACAATCAAAATAGCCCAATGTTAAAAAACTCTGACTTCTTTCTTGATATTTATGCAGGTCAGGAAAAAAGTATTGCTGCAACAAAATCATTTACAATGACTATTACTATAATAATAAAATTAATATTTTATTCAATTAATCAAAAAAATATTAATGATGAAATATTAAAGCTAAGTGAATTTTTGATAAAAGATAAAATTAATCAATGGAGTCAAAATAAAATTAACAAAAAAGTTAATCATGGATTTATTATTAGTAGAGGTGTAGGGCTTGCTTTAGCAAATGAAATTTCTCTAAAATTCAAAGAATTATGTTATGAATTAATAGAGCCATTTAGTAGTGCAGAGGTTTTACATGGCCCAAAAATACTTATTGAAAAAAAGTTTAAATTGTTTGTACTGCAAACTAATGACAAATCTGGTCAAATAGTTAGTAATAATGCTAAAGAAATAATCAAATATACAAATTTATACTACTTAATTTCAAGTAAAAAAAATTACAACGATAAAAGTTTTTATTTTAAGTCTAATAAAATATTTAATATTCTAGACTCAATATATATTATGACAAAATTTTATCCGTGGATAATCAATTATTCCTTTAGTAAAAATTTAAATCCAGATAAACCAAGATATTTAAGAAAAATAACTCAAACATTCTAATAATTTGGATAATATAGATATAGTAATTATAGGTGCTGGATCAGCCGGGTGTATTTTAGCTAATAAATTAATAAATAATACCAATTATAAAATTCTTTTGATTGAAGCTGGACCTAAAGACAGTAGTCCTGTTGTGCACGTTCCTTTGGGTTATGGAATGACGTTTTATAATAAAAAAATAAATTGGAATTTCTATTCTGAAAAACAAAATCAACTTAACAATAGGGAAATTTATTATCCTAGGGGTAAAGTTTTGGGGGGATCTAGTTCAATTAATGGCATGGTTTATTCAAGAGGAGTGAAAACAGATTATGAAAATTGGCATATGAGCTCTGAATTATCATTAGATAAAATAATTAATAGTTTTAAAGAAATTGAACAACCGGTAGATTCAAGTTATTCATCATTAAGTTTGAACAAAATGCCTGTTAATGATGTTAGTAATCAACATCATTCAATTCTAAAATATTTTTTTAGAGGCTGTGATGAAATGGGTATTAAATTCAATAAAAATTTAAATACTGAATTAAGTGATCAAATAGGACATTATAATATTACTACTTTTAAAGGTAGAAGATATTCATCTTCTAAAGCTTTCTTAAAACCAATTTTAAAAAATAAAAGATTAATATTAATGACAAAAACATTTGTTAATAAACTGATAATTAAGGAAAATAAAGTTGAAGCTATAGAAATTATTAATAAGAAAAAGAAAATTATAATAAAACCTAATTTAGCAACAATATTATGTGCTGGTGCAATAATGACACCATTTATCCTTATGCACTCTGGTGTTGGTAATGCCGAAGATTTAAAAAAAATGAATAAGGAAATAATTATTAATAATGTTAATGTTGGTAAAAATTTTCAAGATCACTTGGGTATAGATTATTTATTTAAAACTTTTCATCCCACATTAAACAGTTCTTTGGGAACATGGTCAGGAAGAATAAAGGAAATATACAAGTATCTTTTTTATAGAAAGGGGTCGTTTAGTTTAAGTTTGAATCAATCAGGAGGATACGTAAACTGGAATTCTCGCAATAAATATCCTAATTTGCAAATATATTTTAATCCAATAACTTATTCTATTACCCATAAAAATAAAAGACCCCTTCTAAAAACAGACAAATTTGATGGCTTTATAATAGGATATAATTCATGCCGCCCTAAAAGTTTAGGTGAAGTAAATCTTTCAAGTCCTTATGTAGAAGATAAACCAGTTATCAATCCAAACTTCTTATGTAACGATGAGGATGTTTATGATGTAAAATGTGCCATTAATTTTTCTAATACATTAGCAAAAACTAGCTCTATTAAAGATATAAGAGTTGATAATATTAATAATAATCTAATAGATGGAAGTGAAGAGGAGATGTTTGAACATTTTAAGGAAAATGCTGTTTCTATTTATCATCCATGTGGAACTTGCAGAATGGATAAAGATAAATCAAAAGGAGTGGTTTCTGAGAGATTTAAAGTACATGGGTTAAAAAACTTATGGGTTTTAGATGCTTCAGTGTTTCCAAATATTACCTCTGGAAATATTAATGCGCCTGTTATGATGCTTGCTAATTTAGGTAGTAAAATCATTACAGAGGATTTAAAAAAACAGTCAAGATATGAAAATAATTAAACTTGAAACTTTTACAAAATCTTATGTTAGCTTTGTTAAAGTAACCATTGAAGATGGATCAGTTGGATTTGGTCAAATGTCAACTTACCACGCAGATATAACAAATCAAATTTTTCACAAACAAGTTGCACCATGGATTTTGGGAAAAACTTACTACGATTTTGACGATTTGGCAGACTTTGTTTTTGAAAGAGAGCACAAATTCCCTGGCTCCTATCTTTTAAGAGCATTAGCGGGACTTGATACTGCCCTTTGGGATTTGAAAGGAAAAATTGAAGGTAAACCTGTAGTTTCATTAATAGGAGGATCTCCTGGTAATTTAAGAATTTATGGCTCATCAATGAAAAGAGATATTAAACCTGATGATGAAGCAAATAGATTTAATATACTGTTTAATGAAAAGGGCGTTAATGCATTTAAATTTAGAGTTGGTTCTGAATGTGGTAGAGGAGTTGACGAATGGGAGGGAAGAACGTCTGATATAGTAAAAACTATAAATTTATCTTTAGATAAAAGTGTAATTAAAATGGTTGATGCAAATAGTTGTTATAATTCTGATCAAGCAATAGAAATTGGTAAACTTTTAGAAGATAATAATGTTACTCACTTTGAAGAGCCTTGTCCTTACTGGAAACCAGAAGAAACCAAAAAAGTCACTGATAGTTTGAAGATAGATGTAACTGGAGGAGAACAAGATTGCGATTTAAGAATTTGGAGAGATATGGTTAAAAGAAAAATTGTAAATATTTTTCAGCCAGATGTTATGTATCTAGGAGGATTAACAAAAGCTTTAAAAGTTGCTAAAATAATTGAAAAAGGTGGTTTTATATGCACTCCACATACTGCTAATTTATCTTTAGTAACAATTTGCACAATGCATTTTTTAAAAGCAATAAGTAATGCTGGTCCTTACCTTGAATTTTCAATAGAGGGTAAAGATTATTATCCTTGGCAACAAAATTTATTTTTAGGTGATCCTTTTAAAATATCCAATGGAATGGTTAGAATTGAAGATGCCCCTGGTTGGGGTATTGAAATTAATCCTGAGTGGCTAGATAAATCTGAATATAGAAAGATAGAAATATAAAATAATGATTAAAAATATAATTTTTGATTTTGATGGAGTAATAGTTGATAGTGAAGTTTTAGCTTCTAAAGCATTTGCTAAATATTTTAGTAAAATTGATTATACAATTAAAGAGGAGCAATTCTATAAATATGCTGGAAATAAAACAGTTGATGTAATAGATTTATTATCAGCTAAATATAATATTGAAGATAAAGAAAAATTTACAAACGAAATATTTGAAATAGTTTCCAGAATTTATTCTAAGGATCTGAAACTAGTCGATGGAGTAAAAGATTTTATTAGTAAATCAGATAGAAAACATTTCATTGGTTCAAATAGTAATAAAGATAGAATTTTAGCTGGATTAAGGTTTGTTGGTTTCGATAAATTTTTTTTGAGTAACCAGGTATATTCATTTGATATGGTTCAGAGACCAAAACCTGATCCAGATATATACCTAAAAGTTTTAGAAGATAATTTGCTTAATAAAGAAGAAACAATAATTATCGAAGATAGTGGAGTAGGTGTTAAGGCAGCTACTGCTGCAGGAGTAAAGGTATTGGGAATAACAGCAGGAAAACACTGGCATTTAAATAGAGATAAACATGAATTATTTGACAATGGTGCATTGAATGTGTTTAGTGATTTTGAAAGTCTAGGTAAGGCAATAGAGGAGTTTTAAATGGGACCAAATGTAAAAGGAAATCCACTTTATATTTCAGTCTATCTTTTGATAGCTTCCTATATTTTGGGTGAATTTATTTTTCCTAAATATCCACTTTTGTATATTCTTAACCTTATAGGAATATTAATTATTATTTTAATGCCTATTTTGTTTTTTTCTTCAAGAAATGCATTTAATGCTCATGAAGAGAAATTACTTCCACAAACTGAAACAAATAAAATTATAAAAACTGGAATTTATGCTTATTCTAGAAATCCAATTTATCTATGTTTTGTTTTATTTCATTTTGGAATGTTTCTAACTTTTGAAAACACCATGTATTTTATTTGTTCTATAGGATTATTTTTTTGGTTAAATAATTTTGTAATATATGAAGAAGAAAAATATTTGAAAGACAAATTTGGAGAAGAATTTGAAAGATACTGTGAGTCTGTAAAAAGATGGATTTTCTTCTAATTAAAATTTATTGAAGATATTTTATGGTTTTTTTCAAATTGAATAACAATTTGAGCTTTTTTATTTAGATCCTTAATCATCCATTTGGTTATCTTCTCATAATGTTGAACAAAAACTTTAATTTCATTTGCTGACATTCTTTTTAATTTTTTGTTTTTTGACTGATTAGTTTTTTCCTGTTTTAATCGCCATTTATAAACATTATCAAAAGAAGAGGTTTTCAAAAAAATTAGTTCATCAAATAGCTTAAATAATTTTTTATATTCAATTTTTAATTTCTTGTTATAGAAATTTCTCCATTGATTTTTTGGATCATTAATTTTTTCTAAATTATTTATATTTTTATAAAGAAATTTTTTAGGAATTTCTGAGCTACCACAGCACCAACCTTCCAAGAAAAGAATATCACATTTAGTTTTAATTGTTTTGTTTAATTTAATTCTATCATCAATTAATTTATCAAATAGTGGGGTTATGATTGGATATTTCTCTTGATTAAATTGATTTATATTTTTTACCAATTCATTAATATTATGTGTTCCAGGAACACCCCTAGTCACCAACAACTTATGTATTTTTTTGGATAAAAGTAAACGCTGTTTTTTTGATAAATAATAATTATCTAAACTAAGCAAAAGAATTTTCTTATCATAAAATTTTTCAATAGTTCTAGAGATAATATTTATAAACGACGATTTTCCAATACCCTGAGAGCCTCCAAATAGAAATTTTTTTGATTTACTAGAGCAAATATAATTTATTATAGGGATTAATTTATCTTTTATGTACTTCTTAGAAAATTTTTTATTATATGTGACATGTATTTCTTTTTGAATATAGTCTATTAATGCATTCATTTAAAATATATTTATAAACAAAATATTTATACATGAAATTTCTTTTTGACTTAGGAGGTGTCTTTTTTGATTGGGACCCAAATCATTTTTATAAAGAAATAATTAAAAATAAACATGAAAGAGAATATTTTCTCAAAAATATATGTAATGATGCTTGGAATATAGAGCAGGATAGAGGTAGATTAATAAAAGATGCTGAAAATGAACTAGTTATTAAGCATCCTAATTTTAAACAAGAAATTATAATGTATTACAAAAATCATCGTAAAATGTTTCGCGGAATATTTGATGAATCAGTTAAAATACTAAAGAATCTAAAATTAAAACAATATGAGTGTTATGTTTTATCTAATTGGTCATGGGAAACATTCATAGGAATGGAGAAAGATTTTCCATTTTTAAAATTATTTGATGATTTAATAATTTCTGGAAATGAGAAAATGATTAAACCTAACAAAGAAATTTATAATCTCGCTATTTCTCGCTTTAATCTTATTCCAAAAGAAACAGTATTTATTGATGATAAAATAGAAAATATTAATACAGCTCAAAGACTTGGTTTTAAGACTATACATTTAAATAACCCTGAATTAATAACTTCAGAAATTAACAAGTACATTTAGGGAAATAATTAATGGATAGTATTTTTGATATTATAATTATTGGTGGAGGTATAAATGGAGCAGGTATAGCTAGAGATGCCGCTGGTAGAAAAATAAAAGTTTGTTTAATAGAAAAAAATAATATTGGCTCAGCTACTTCTTCATGGTCAACAAAACTAATTCATGGAGGATTAAGATATCTTGAAAACTTTGAATTTAAATTAGTTAGAGAATCTTTAAAGGAGAGAGAAATTATAAAATTTATTGCCCAAGATATAGTCAGACCATTGCCATTTATTATTCCCCACCTACCATCACAAAGATCTAAATGGATTATTAAAATTGGTTTATTTTTGTATGATCGTTTAGGTGGTAAATCTTCATTTCCAAAATCAAAAAAAATTAATATTCAAAAAATAATACCAAATATTCTTAAAAGTAATTTTAAAGAAGGTTTTCAATATTATGATTTACAAGTAGATGATAAAAAACTTGTCGAATTAAATATAAATGATGCTAAAAAAAAGGGAGCATTAATAATTGAAAACCAAAAAATTATTGAGGTAAAAAGAGAAAAAAATTATTGGATAATCAAATTAAGTAACCAAAAAATTTTAAAATCAAAAATATTAATAAATGCAACAGGGCCTTGGATTAATAATGTTTTAAAAGATATAATTAAAATAAAATCAAAAAAAGAAATAAGATTGGTAAAAGGAAGTCATATAATTACAAAAAAACTTTATGATCAAAACTATGCATTTACTTTGCAAAATGAAGATAATAGGGTAGTTTTTGTAATTCCTTTTAAACAAGAATATTCACTTATTGGCACTACTGAAATTGAGGTACATTCACCTGAAAATCCAAAAATTGAGCAATCTGAAATAATATATTTAATTAACACTATTAATAAATTTTTTAAAAAACAAATAAAAAATGATGATATTTTAGATACCTATTCAGGTGTGAGACCATTAATTGAGGATTACAAAGAAGCATCAAAAGTAACAAGAGATTACATTTTTGATCTTAATATAAATAATTCTTTTGCACCTTTATTAAATATATATGGAGGCAAACTTACTACCTATAGAAAACTCTCTGAAAGTGTTTTAAATTATCTTAAACCATATCTAAATAAAAAAATTCTTTATCCTTGGACTCATAAAGAAAAGTTATAAAATTTTTATTGTAAAACGAGGTAGAGAATTTTTATAAGAGGAATACTTCTTATAGGAGGAAATAATATCAAAAAACTCTCTACCATTTTCTATTCTATTTTAATTTAATTAAATGTAATTAAAGCTCCAAAAAAAACACTAATTACCTCTAAATTTACAGATAATTAGTGTTACGATTCTTCTTATTTAAATGCTTGATTTGAGCTATCAAAAAGATGACATCTATCTGATGGAAAACCAACTTTAACTGAATCACCCACTTTAATATTAGAATTACCTTCAGTCTCAACAACTAGTGGCTCCCCATCCTTTTCAAGATAAAGAAATGTTCCTGAACCCAACTTTTCGACAACAAATACCTTGCTCTCCCATGATCCGTCAGATTCTTGATTTACAAGAAGGTCTTCTGGTCTAATTCCTAATGTAACATTATCACCTTCAGATGCTGAAGCTGATAATTTAGGTACAGAAATTTTTGAACTCCCAAGAATGTCGACCTCTGTTGAATTATTACTTTTGCTAGTAATTTTTGTATTTATAAAATTCATTTTTGGAGAACCAATAAAACCACCTACAAACATGTTATTTGGATTTTTATATAAATCCATCGGAGATCCTTTTTGAGACACTATACCTGTGTCCAAAACTACAATATCATCAGCAAGAGTCATTGCTTCAGTTTGATCATGAGTTACATATATCATAGTAGCCTCTAATTCATTATGAAGTTTAGCTAACTCAACTCTCATTTGAACTCTTAAAGCTGCATCTAAATTTGAAAGAGGCTCATCAAATAGGAAAACTTTTGGTTTTCTAGTAATAGCTCTTCCTATTGCTACTCTTTGTCTTTGTCCACCTGATAGTTGTTTTGGTTTTCTTTTGAGATAATCTTCAATTTGCAAAATTCTTGCAGCTTCATTAACACGATCATTAATTTCATCTTTTGATCGTTTTTCTAACTTTAAACCAAATGCCATATTATCGAAGACAGTCATGTGTGGATATAATGCATATGATTGGAACACCATTGCAATATTTCTTTGCTTAGGTGGTAAGTCATTAACAATTTGTCCGTCAATTGAAATTGTTCCAGAGTTAATATCTTCTAAACCCGCTATCATTCTAAGCATAGTTGATTTTCCGCATCCACTTGGTCCTACTAAAACTGTAAAAGATTGACTTTTAATATCTAGGGAAATGTCTTTTATTACATGAACATCCCCAAAGTATTTGTTAACTGTGTTTATATTTATATCTGCCACTTCATCCTCCTTTGAGCGATCTTACAAGTGTAAGTATTTTTATATTATATAATTATAAAATTTAGAGCAAGATCTAATTTAAATATCCTAAATATTCTTTTTGAAATTCTACCATTGTTTCTATTAGTTTCTCAGCAGAAGCAACATTATCAACAATAGGATCTGCAAGTAAAGCTAAATACACACTATGCTTAGATTTATTTAACACAGCATCTGTAGTTAGCTGTATGGTACTTGCTTGATTATTTAATAGTGCTCCAAATTTAGAAGGATAATTTTCTAATCGCTGCCCATGTATCCCATCTTTATTAATAACTGCAGGAACTTCAACAACAATATCATTTGGAAGGCTATCAATAAAATTATTATTAGGTACATTAACTGCATCTTCAATCATATTCTTATCTTCAATTATTGATTCTATTATAGGAATTATCCTTTCCCTTGCGGTTGTATCTTTTGTATCAAAAAAATGTTCTTTTGAAACTTTATCACTATGAAAAGATAAACAATGTTCTTTGTATTGATTATAAAAGTGAGAAATTGCATCATGATCAGCTACACTATAACCCCACTGTAGGTATTCGCCTAAATGACTATCTGTTGTTATAGGTAAGTAACCATATGTTTTATATAATTCAAAAAATACACCTCTTTCTCCACCTGGCTTTGATTTATGATAATCATCATGTTCATTAATTAGAGAAGAGTAATATTTATCAAATTTCTCTCTAATTATTGGGTAGCCATCTTTTTTAGTATCTTTATATTTTGCTTCTAGCAAAATACTAAAGTGATTAAGTCCACCTGCTTTGATTTCAATATTTGAAAACTCAGTTTCCATTAGAGTTGGTAATTGGCGTTCCATCGATGCAATTTCATGACATAATCCAATAAATTTTAAATCAGGGAATTTTGTTGTAACTGCATGACATATTCTTTGCATTGGATTTGAGTAATTAAAAACAAAAGCATCAGGGCATATTTCATGAATATCTTCACATATATCTAAAATTGCAGGCGTGATTCTTAATGAATGAAATAGGCCGCCAGGACCTCCGTTTTCACCATAAATTTGTTTAAAACCATACTGAAGTGGTATTTTCCAATCTTGATCCCAAAGTTCAAACCTATTTCCTACTTCAATTGAAATTAGGCAATAATCTGCATTTTTTAAAGCATCTCTTCGATTTGTTGTAGCGTCTATAATACAATTTGCATTAAAATCATTTTTATATTTCTCAGCAGTAGCTCTTGTTTTTTCAAGAGCTTTCTCGTTAATATCATGAAGTGTAATATTACAATTTTTTAAAGTTTCAGATTTAAATATATCACTTACAGTACCTAATCCAAATTGCGAACTTCCCGCACCAATTAAAACAATTTTAACCATTCTTATCTAACCCTTTCTCCATGCAGCCTATGTCCTAATAAAGCAAGTAAAATTATTAAGCCATTAAAAAACTGCCTCCATTCTCCACTCCATCCAATTGCTATGATGCCAATTTCCATATAGGCAATAACTCCAACTCCAAAAACAGCACCAATAATTGTTCCTAATCCACCCCAGTAAGGGGTTCCTCCTACAAAAACTGCAGCCAGAGCTAAAAGTAAATAGCCAAAACCTTGCGTAGGAAAAAAAGTGTATGTAATCAATGTAGTAAAAATCCCACCTAAGGCAGCACCGATACCAACAAACATAAAAGCTTTAATTTTTACAGCACTTACATTAATGCCCATCTGCTCAGCGCTCACTGAATTATCACCAACATGTTGTATATGAATTCCAAAAACATGTTTATTAAAAAAATAGTAACAAAAAATTACAAATAGCGCTGCCCAAAAAATTTGCATAGGGAAACCATAAAATTTTCCTACTAATAGAGGATAAATCCAGTGATTTTCAACTTCCATTATCGTTATTGATCGACTTTTTGTTAAAAGTAAAATTACACCTCTCAATAGAAACAAAACGCCCAAAGAGGCAACAAGTGATGATAAACGAAAAACAACTATTAAAGTTCCAACTAATGCCCCAATAGCAGCACCAGTAAAGACTCCTGCGACGAAACAAATTGCAGGGTCTACACCATTTTTAACTAATAAAGCAAAAACATAAGCAGCAACTGCATAAGTGGATGCAAAAGATAAATCTATTTCTCCTGAAGCTACTAGAAAAACAAGAGGAATAGTTAAAAAAATTAATGTTGGCATCATTACAAAAACAGATTGATGTAAATTTGGTCTAATCCATGCTTCCGGAGCTCCAATTAAAAAAATAGCCATAAGTAAAGTAAAATACCCAATACTTCCAAGAGCTCTTCCATTTTTATGAAACATATTAGTTATAAATGATTTGTTATTATTCATATTTTTATCAGTGACTTATTATTGTTTGTCTCATTATTTTCATTAATTCTTCTGGAGAAGATACATTCTCTTTATTTAATTCATGAACTACTTCACCTCTATCTAGTATAACAAATCTGTCTGAAATGTCGTAAACATGATAAATGTTATGACCTATAAACAGTACAGATCTATTTGATTTTTTTACGTTCAATACAAAATCAAAAACTTTTTGTGTTTCATTTAAGGACAAATTATTTGTTGGTTCGTCCAATACGATTAATTCTGCATTGTTATAAATTGCTCTCGCAATGGCAACACCTTGCCTTTCTCCCCCTGATAGATTTCCTACAGCAGATTCAGCATTAATAAGTTTTGAAGTAAATCCTATTTCTCTAATTAGTCTATTAGCTTCATTTATTTGTTTTTTTTCTTTAATAAAACCAAAAGGATATCTTAACTCTTTTCCCATAAAAATATTTTTAACAATAGATTGCTGAGGTGTTAAAGCTCTATCTTGAAAAACTGTTTCTATACCAGCCTCTCTAGCTTTAAGGGCATTCCATGAGTTAACCTCTTTACCTCTTATTATTATATCACCCTCATCTGGGCTATACACGCCAACTAAAGTTTTAATTAGAGTTGATTTACCAGCTCCATTATCTCCAATTAGTCCTACAACTTCACCTTTTTTTACATGTAGAGATGCTTTATTTAAGGCTGTTATACCCCCAAATTTTTTTGTAACTTTATTTAATTCAATGATATTTTCCATAAGTAAAAAAAACTGACTCATTATTGAATGAGTCAGTTCGAGTTAATATTATCTTAGACCTGCGTCTGCAAGTGCTTTTACAGCTTGATAGTTGTTAGTATCAACAAATCCTGCACCAGTATCTTGATTTATCGCACCTGTTCCAAGAACAGCGGTTTGACATAAAGAAAGTACGGGTAAATAACCTTGTAAAAACGGTTGTTGATCTGAAGTTAGATGAACATAGCCTTTTTCAAAGGATGACATAATTTGTGGACTAGTATCGAAACCAATTTGTAATAATTCATTAGGTCCATACCCAGCTGCTTTTGCAATTCCTTCAGCTACATTCATAATATCACTTCCAGAATGAACAATAACTTTTGTTTCAGGGTTAGCATTTAATGCTGCAGAAAAAATTGGAATAGTCATGTTTGGATCTGAAGCATATTTTGGATCTCCATCTAAAACTGTAACAGTCATACCGTGCTCTTCAAAAATTATTCTTGCACCATCTTCTCTTTGAGCTCTAGCGTAATCTCCAATTGGAACCATAACTATTGCATGATCGCCTGCTTGAAATCCAAACTGTCTTATAGCTTCTCTTGCTAATGCTTTTCCTTGAGTAGCAAGATTAGCTCCAACATATCCGCCACCATATTTTGCTCTAACTCCTGATGGATCAACATTTTGATAAGTCATCAATATACCTTTGTCAGCGGCCTCTCTTGCTAATGGCATAAGAGCTTCATCACCAGGATGACCCATCATTGCAATAGCATCTACACCAAGACCTACAGACTCTCTTAATTGACGAACCATTTTTTCAAAATCCCATTCTGAATAGATAATCTCTGCATCAGCACCAGTATCTCTAATTGCATTCATTGCACCTGCAGCTACAATTCCTGCAAATCCACCTGCTTCAGGCCCACCTGCATAAAAATGCATTTTTACATCAGAACACCATTTATCTCCCAAATCCTGACCAGTTGGAGCTGCATAAGATTGAAAAGATAAAGGGATAAATAAAACAGATATTAGTAAAATTTTAATTAATTTCATTTAATCCTCCCTAAAATTAATTGTATTTATTGTTATTAAAATAAAATCCGAAACGTTTTGGATGTCAAGCAAAACATTGAGTAATTCAAAAAATATTAGTTATTTTAGTCGCTTACTAATTCTTTTTGTTTGGCCATGACTATAAATTCCATCAATGCCTCCATCACGCCCATAACCAGATCTTTTATAACCTCCACCAGGAAGATTAACTCCATCAACAAACCAATCATTTTGCCAGATAATTCCTGCATTTATTCTTTCTGCAGTCCACTTTGCCTTTTGGTCATTAGAAGTAAATACGCCTGAAGCTAATCCATAATTTGTAGAGTTTGCTATTTCAATAGCCTGTTCATTATCTTCAAAATCAAAAATAGATGTAACAGGACCAAATATTTCTTCCTGCGCTATAGTTGATTCTTTATCAACATTATCAAAAATTGTTGGAAGGTAATAATTACCTTTACCAATTTCTAATTCTTCTCCTCCAAGAGTCAATGTTGCACCAGACTGAACACCTGATTTAACATAATTTGACACTCTCTTAATTTGTTCTTTTGAAATAAGAGGTGTAACCTCGGTAGATGAGTTATCTCCAGCTCCAATTTTTAATTCTTTTGTTTTAGATACTAATTTTGTCATATATTCATCTTTCACTTTAGGATGAATTATTACTCTCGACATTGCCACACATATTTGACCTGCATTTGGTTTAAAAATTCCTTTAATTGTGCTGTCTACCGCTTTATCAATATCTGCATCAGGATAAATTATTGCTGCTGATTTTCCTCCTAACTCAAAATGACATGGAATAATTCTATCTGCAGTTTCCTTTAGTATTTCAGAAGCAACCTCAGGAGACCCAGTGAATACGATGTAATCACATTCTTTATTTTGAACTAACTTTCTTCCAGTAATTTCACCATATCCATGAATTATATTTACAACACCATCAGGCAATCCTACTTCTTGAAATATTCTACCATAAAGATTTGAAGAAATTGGACATAGTTCAGGAGGTTTTATTATAATTGTATTCCCAACAATTAAATTTTGAGCAACCATACTCGCAAAAATTGAAACTGGATAGTTCCATGGAACAATTTGTAGTGTTACTCCAAAAGGCTCTAAGACTACATAATTAAAAGTATCACTTCCTGAAGGAATTAGTTTGTTTTCAATTTTATCTGTCATGCCAGCATAATAATCAAAAGTATCAGCGGCTCCGTTAAATTCTCCCTCACACTGTGTTATAGTCTTTCCATTTTCTTTACTTAAAAGCTTACCACCCTCATGTTTGTATTCTCTAAGTTTTGATGCTATTGCGCGCATTATTTTTGATTTCTTTTTGGGATCCATATCTATAAGAATTCTTTTTTGAAAAGCTTTTCTAGCAGCTTGGTATGCTAAATGAATTTCATCTTCTAATCCTTGATTAATTTTACCAACCAGTTCTTGATTAGCTGGATTAATCACATCTATATTTTTTTTTGAAATAGAATCTATAAATTGGCCATTAATAAAATTTCTAAGTTCCACTTTGTCAACCTCCGAAAAAAGTAATTAATGTATTTTAAACTAAATAATTTTTTAATGTCAATATTAATAGTTTAACTATTAGATAATTTAACAGGTATATAATATTCAGGATTTTTTGATTTTTTAATTACAGCAGGTATAATCTCTTTATAAGCTTCAAACAGTGTTTGAGGTTTTGGGAGTTGATCTTTAATTACTTCATAAAGTTTCGGTAGGTTATATGAAGGGACCATTGGAAACATATGATGCTCAATATGGTATTCCATTTTCCAATATATAAAACTAAATATAGGATTCAATCTAACAGATCTAGTTGACTCTCTGTGATCTTTTGTATCTTCTTTTAAACCCATGTGCTGAGTTAGTCCCCAAATCATATTAAGACTTCTAAAAAAAGTTGGAAGTAAAAATAATAGTATAGGTAAAATAGAATTGGTTAAAATGCCAGATAGCAATATCGCTATCCATAAAAATACAAATATTCTTGAACTAGTAATACACTTAGATCTTTGATCTTCAGGAATACAATCGACCATAACTTTAGTATTAATACCAAGGGCATGTTTAATTATTTCTAAGTGAAGGGATTTGTGCAGAGTAAGGAGATTAATACCTGGTAAGAAACCAATTAAAAAACTCAAAAGAGTGTGTTTCGCAAAAATGCTTCCATCTACTTCATAATCGTGAGGATCAAGAGATGCTGTATAACTGTGATGCAATGAGTGACTCCATCTCCATCTCACGGGCTCAAAGTTATTCATAAAACTAGCTATGTTGTAAAAAAAATCATTTATTCTTCTTGTCTTAAATGCAGTACGATGACCACATTCATGCCAGATAGCATCTGCTCCTCCCCAAACTGTACAGTATGCAAGATAAAATAAAACAAAGAACCACGTATTCCAAAAATAAACTGATAGAAGTCCCAAACTTGATAAGGCAGAAAAAAATATAATAATATGTTTCCAACCCTCAAAATCACTTCTTTTTGAGAGGTTTTTAAGTGTTTTTTTGTCAATTTCTGGTTTAAACCATTCACCAGAAACATTATTAATGGAAGTTTGATTATTCATACTATTCATATTACAGAAATAATTCAAAATTAAAAAAAATAAACTTTTTTTTTAATTTATCCCTTAACTGAACCTGCGACTAAACCTCTTATGAAGTACCTCTGTAAAGCAAAAAATATAAATAGAGGTACAGTCATTGATACAAAGGCACCTGTGGTTAAAATTTCCCAGTTTTCGCCTCTTGAACCGAGTAATTCTTTTAATTTTGCAGTCAAAATTATTTCACTTGGAACCTGATCCAAAAATACTAATCCAACTAAAAGATCATTCCAGCACCACAAAAATTGTAAAATAAAAATAGAGGCAAATGCAGGGATAGAAAGAGGCAATATAATTCTTAAAAAAATATCATAATGAGATGCGCCATCAACTTTTGCTGCCTCCATCATTTCGATTGGTAATGATTTTATAAAATTTCTTAATAAAAAGGTTGTTGAGGCCAGTCCAAAACCGGTATGAGCCATCCATACACCAGGATACGATTTTGCTGCAACTCCAAATAAGGCACCAAAATCATTATAAATTGTTAGGATTGGTATCAATGACATTTGAAGAGGCACGACAAGCGAAGCTATAATAACTGCTAGTAAGGTATCTCTTCCAAAGAATTTCATCCAAGTAAGGGCATAAGCAAAAAAGGAACATATTATTAATGGTATTAATGTTGAGGGTAATGCTACGGCAGTAGTATTTAAAAAAGCCTGGCCAATTCCCTCTTTAAACAATACTTCTTTATAATTATCGAATGTAAAAGAGGGTGGACTTAAAGCTGTTATAAAAAGTCTTTTTCCCTTCTTTTTTGTAAATTCTTTTTCTGATTTCCAAATATATTCACCAACTTCATTTACTGTAACTTGACTATTGTCCTTAAAACTTGCTATTTCACCAACTACAAATTCATTTATATTTTTAGATGTAATTCCAAACGTTTCAATTTTTTTTCCTGAATTATCTTCAAACAAACTTCCCCTTACAACAAAAAAACCATCTTCAAAAATTTGCTCTGTCATTCCAGACATTCTATAAATTTCATTTACTTTTGTAGTTGTAAGTGAAGTCCACCATCCGCTAATAGCTAATAAGTCTTTATCTCTTAAGGAACTAATGAATAGTCCAAAAGTTGGAATGATCCATAATATTACAAAAAAGAGTAATAATAACTGAGATAAAAAAGATGATATTTGAAATTTTTTCATTATATTTTTTGTTCTTGTCTATGTTTATATAAATTCCAAGCCAAAATAGGTATGACACCAATCATTATTACAATTGCTAAAACACTTCCTCTTCCTGAATCACCACCACCTCTAAACATCCAATCATACATTAAATTTGCTAATACGCCTGTTTGCCATTCACCATTTGTCATTGCAAAAATGATATCAAATATTCTTAATACAATAATAGTAATTAATGTCCAAATAACCAAAATGGTTTGTTCAAGATAAGGTATGATAATTGAAAAAAAAATTTTAAATTCACTAGCTCCATCAATTCTTGCTGCCTCCAATGTTTCTTTTGGAATACCTCTTAAAGCTGCACTAAAAATAACTAAGGCTAAACCTGTTTGTATCCAAATCATTATAGCCATCAAAAAAACATTATTCCAAACAGGAATTGTTAGCCAAGCCTGAGGTTCATATCCAAATGAAACAATTATTGCGTTTAGGAGTCCAATTTGGGTATCACCAGGTCCTCTATATTCATAAATAAATTTCCATATTACGCCAGCTCCTACAAAAGAAATTGCCATTGGCATAAAAATTATTGATTTTGCAATAGATCCCCACCAAACTCTATCAGCTAAATTTGCTATTACTAAACCAAAGAAAGTACTTAAGGTTGGAACTATTAATAACCAGCCTAAGTTATTTAATATACTTCTCTGAAATTCTGGATCATTAACAGCCCAACGATAATTATAGAATCCTACAAATTCTCTTCCAAATTTATCATAAAAACTAAGCCTAATAGTTTCAAAAACAGGATATAAAATAAATATAAAAAGGACTATAAAAGCTGGTGCAATAAAAATTACAACTCTGATTGAATTTTCAAAATTATATCTTCTATCAGTTTTTTTTCCATAAAAATCTAAAATAGAATTTGAAATATGAAAATATAAAATGAATAAAAGTATTCCTAAAAAAACTATAAAAAATAAATTCAAGACATCCATTTATTAAGTAAATATATAAAAAAAACAGGCGAACAAGTTAATTGTTCGCCTGTTTCAACAAGAGGAATTATTTAATTGCGTCCCAACTATCTTGGATCGCATCAGCCACATCTTGAGCAGACTTTCCATTGGTATAATCAACCATACCAGTCCAGAATGTACCTGCACCAATTGCGCCTGGCATTAAGTCAGATGCATCAAATCTAAATGTTGTTGCACCTGTCAAAATTTCACCTAGTTTTCTAAAAGTTTCACTAGCATATTTGCTTCCATCAACACCTTTATGTGGTGTTAAAAAGCCACCTTTAGCCATCCAATATTCATGAGGCTCAGGATGCATTAAGAACTTAATAAACTCTAAAGTAGCAGGATTATCATTCGTAGCCGCTACCAAAGTTCCTGCTCCAAGTACTGGAGTACCAAGATCTTTTGTTTCATAAGCTGGAAAATAAAAGAAATCATAGTCAACACCTGCTTCTACTCCTTCAGGAAAGAATGCTGGGATAAAACTTGCTTGTCTATGCATCATACATTCTGCCGGTGAAGTAAAAAGTCCATTTGGAGCATCTCTAAAGTCAGTTGTTGCAACTGCTTTAGAACCACCGTTAACAAAATCATCATTCAATGCAAACGTTCCAAAAAAATTCATAGCTTCAATTACTCTTGGATCATTAAATGGCATTTCATTTGATACCCACATGTCATAAACATCAGGAGTATGTGTTCTTAGCATAATGTCTTCCATCCAGTCAGTTGCTGGCCATCCTGTAGCTGCACCTGAACCTAAACCAATACACCATGGCGTATTTCCATCAGAAGCCATTTGTCTAGTTAATGAAATAAGCTCTTCCATAGTTGCTGGAACTTCATATCCATTATCTTCAAAGTTATCTGGAGAGTACCAAACTAAACTTTTAACATTTGTTCTAAAGAAGATAGCGTTAAATTGATCATTTCCATTTTCGTCAGCGTAAGTTGATAGATCAACCCAAGACTGTCCAGCTGCATAGTTATCTAAAACCATTTGTTTGATGTCATCACCAAGTGGAACCAGACCACCCATAGCTGCCGCATTTGCCGCTAAACCTGGCTGAGGAAATACTACTAAGTCAGCAGCACTTCCAGCTTTTAAGTCAATCATTACTTGTTGCTCAAAGCTATCAGATCCACCGTACTCAAAAGTTGCTCCAGTAGCTTTTTCAAATATAGCTCCGACCTCTCTCATTATTTCTTGTTCTGGAGAAAGCCAAGGACCAAACATTACAACTTTCTGACCACTTAAATCTGGTCCAGAATATAAATGTCCTCCAGCAAAAGCCGAAACACTAAGAAATAAAGATGTGAAAGAAGCTAATAAAATTTTAATTAATTTATTCATTAATTCCTCCATATTTATAAATATACAAATCATACTTTACCAAAACGTTTTGGTTGTCAATTTTTTATTTCTGAGTTATGCAATTTATTATGAATATTAAGGAATTGGCAAAAAAATTAGATCTTTCTATTACTACAGTTTCTAGAGCCTTAGGAGGTTATTCGGATGTAAGTGAAAAAACTAGAGAAAGAGTAAAAAAATTTGCTAATAAGTATCAATATAGCCCAAATCCTTATGCTAGTGTTTTAGCTTCTGGCAGAACTAAAACAGTTGGTTACGTTCTTCCAATCTATGGAACAAATGCCAGTACATTGAATCAAGGAAATTTTTTTCAATTTATAGCAGGGATGTCTGATAAGTTATTATCTGAAAGTATTCAGTTACAAATTTTATTTGCAAAAAGTGAAGATGAAGAAATTAAAGCATATGAAAAATTAATTTTAGAACAAAAAATAGAAAATATTGTACTTCAAAATATTAAAACTAAAGATAAGCGTATAGACCTTTTAAATAAATATAAAATAAACTATGTTGCATGGGGTAAAACAAAAGAGGGTTCTAATTTTTCTTGGGTAGATTTAGACAATAAAAAAGCAATTGAAAAAATAGTTAACTACTTAATTGAAAGAAAACACAAGCACATTTCGTACATAAATATCTCAGAAAAATATAATTTTGCGAGCGAACGTAAAAATTCTTTTTTAAAAATCTTAAAAAAAAATAAAATTACTTTCAATAAAAATTATTATGCATCAGTAAAACTTGAAGAGCCTGAGAAAAGTTTTGAGATTATTAAAAATATGTTATCAAGAAATAAAAAAATAACATCTATTATTTGCTCAACAGAATATTCTGCATTAAGTGCAATCAAAGCTTGTAACTATTTAAATTTAAAAATTGGAAAAGATATTTCCATTATTACATTTGATGGTCCATTAGTAAGAGATCTTAGTACGCCGCCAATTACAGCGGTTTCCTTTCCAGTTAAAGAACTTGGGAAAAAAGCTATAAATATACTATTAAATAGAGATAAAAAACAAAACAAGACCTATAATTTTCTTGCTGAAGTAAATATAATTGATAGGGGATCAGTTCATAACTGCAAATAATCAAAAAATTAAATAATTCTCATTTAATACAATCTCAATCAGGTTTATAGGATCACAATGAAATTGGTAATAGTGGGGACAGGATATGTTGGTTTAGTATCTGGAGCGTGTTTCGCTGAATTTGGGTATCAAACAATATGTATTGATAAAGATATACAAAAGATACAAAAATTAAAATTAGGAAAATGTCCATTTTATGAACCAGGAATGGATCATTTATTATCAAAACATTTAAATGAAACAAAGCTTTTATCTTTTTCTTCATCTTTAACTGACACTATCAAAGATGCAGATTTAGTTTTTATAACAGTAGGAACCCCAAGCAAGAGATTAAACGAAGATGCTGATTTAACATATGTTTGGTCAGTAGCAGATGAAATAGCAAAAAATATAAAAAAATATTGTGTAGTTGTAACCAAATCAACAGTGCCTGTTGGAACCTCAAAAGAAATTAAAAAAATTATAGGTAAGTTAGTTCCAGAAGATCTTTTTGATGTTGTATCCAATCCTGAATTTTTAAGAGAGGGTTCAGCAATAGATGATTTTATGAGACCAGATAGGGTTGTTATAGGCAGTGAAAATTCAAAATCAGAAAAAATCATGAAAGAACTTTATAGACCACTATATCTTAGAGAAACGCCTATAGTATCAACATCAATTGAAACAGCTGAGATCATTAAATATGCATCAAATAGTTTTCTTGCTACCAAAATTACTTTTATTAATGAAATTGCAGATTTATGTGAAGTAGTTGGCGCAAATGTACAAGATGTTTCTAAGGCTATGGGTATAGATCAAAGAATAGGTAATAAGTTTTTAAATGCTGGTCCTGGATATGGTGGTTCTTGTTTTCCAAAAGATGTCAAAGCTTTTTCTTCAACTGCAAAAAAATTTAACATTGATTTATCTATAATCAATGCAGTTGATAAAGCTAATCAAAAAAGAATAGACAAAATAGGTGATAAGATAATGAAGCATGTTAAAAATAATTCTGTAATATCATTTCTAGGATTAAGTTTTAAACCTAACACAGATGATATAAGGGACTCATCATCCATTAAGCTTGCAAATTATTTATTTGAAAAAGGTTATCAAATACACTGTTTTGATCCAGTTGCTATGGATAATGCAAAAAAAGAGTTTAATCATTTTAGATATTTTGAATCAGCTTTTGAAGCATGTAATAATACCAATGCAATTATTATTGGAACAGAGTGGAATGAATTTAGAGCACTCAATTTTTCAGAGATAAGTAAAATAGTAAAAACAAAAAAAATTTTTGATTTAAGAAATATTTATAATGCTTTAGAATTAGAAAAATTAGGTTTTAAATATTATGGCACAGGAAAATAGTTATCAGATTGAACAATTTGACCCTGAGGTATTAAGAGAATATGATATTAGAGGTATTGTAGATAAAAACATTACTGAAAATACTGCATATACCATTGGAAGAGTTTTTGGATACATTGTATTTGAAAAGTTAAAGTCAAATAATATTTCACTTGGTTATGATGGCAGATTAACTTCCCCTAAACTCTACAAAGCTTTAAGTAGTGGATTAAAAGATGCAGGAGCCAATGTTAAAAGTATAGGCATGTGTCCAACTCCAATGTTATATTTTGCCGATTATTATCTTAAAACAGATGCAGCTCTGATGATAACTGGCTCCCATAATCCTTCAGAATATAATGGTTTTAAAATGGTAATGAACAAACATAGTTTTTATAGTGAAAACATTCAAAAATTTAAAACTATTCTTAAAACTATTAAATTAGAAAAAAAAGAAGGATCTGTAGAACATATTGATATCATTGATGCCTATGTTGAGAGAGTTCTAAAGAATATTTCTATTAAAAATAAATTAAAAATAAGCTGGGATATAGGAAATGGAGCAATGGGCGTTATTATAAATAAATTAATTTCAAAACTTAAAAATACAGAGAATATTTTATTGAACCAAGATGTTGATGGTAATTTTCCAAACCATCATCCCGATCCTACAGTTCCAAAAAATATGGAGCAATTAATAAAGTCTGTAAAAGAAAATAAATGCGATATTGGTTTAGCCTTTGATGGAGATGGTGATAGACTGGGAGTTGTTGATAATTCTGGTAAAATTATTTGGGCAGACCAATACATGTTAATATTATGTTCTGAAATAGCTAATTTGTATCAAAGTCCTAAAGTTATTATGGATGTTAAATGTAGTAAAGTATTTTTTGATGAAGCTAAAAAACTTGGATGTGACCCTTTAATGGAAAGAACTGGACATTCACCTATAAAAGAAAAAATGAAAGAGATAAAATCACCTCTTTCTGGAGAGATGAGTGGACATGTTTGTTATGGTGATGATTTTTATGGATATGATGATGCAATGTATGTTGGTTTAAGACTATTAAGAATTCTTGGAAATAAAAATAAAAATTTAAATGATATAATTGATAAATATCCTAAAACTTTTTCTACTCCGGAAACAAGGTTTGATGTTGATGAAATAAAAAAATTTAAAATAATTGATGAGATAAAAGAAAGACTATTAAGTTTTGAAGGAAATATTATTGATATAGATGGTATTAGAGTTGAGACTGAGGAAGGTTGGTTTTTAATGCGAGCAAGTAACACCCAAAATCAACTTACATGTAGAGTTGAATCTACATCAAAAAATGGATTAAAAAAATTAATCGATATTGTAGAAAATCAACTCCAATTAAGTAATGTAAATTTTAAATTTACAATCTAACAAAGCAATCTCTTCCATATTTAGCTAATCTTCTACATGCTTGGTAAGCATCTTTTTTACTAAAATTTAAAAATCTAGACTCGTATAATTTTTTTCCCGAAACTTCTATAAACACTATTTTTGATTCTTTGCTACTCGTTGTTATGGGATATTTACTTTTAATTAAATTAATTTGTTTTTCTGCACTTTTCCTATATTTAAAAGTTCCAACTACAATTGAATAGTTATCTTTATTTATTGAAGTTTGTTTTTTAGTATCATTTATCTTCTTTTCTTTTTTTACATCGATATTTTCAATATTTATTTTTTTAAAGGCATTATCCATGTAAAATTTTAGACGGTCATTTCTTTGTTTGCCTGTATCACCTCCAAAGTAAACACCTATGACTCTTTTATCATCTCTTACTGCAGAGAATGCTAATTGGAAACCTGATGCTTTTATGTATCCGGTTTTAATACCATCAGCACCATCATATTTTAGCATTAATTTATTATGGGTTTTATAAGTTTTACCATTCCATTCAAATGAAGTTTGACTAAATAATTTATATTCTTCAGGAAAATTTTTAATTAAAGCATATGATAATTTTGAAATATCCCTTGCTGTAGTTAATTGAGCTCTATTTGGAAGTCCTGAAGCATTTTTGAAAGTTGTATTTTTCATTCCAAGGTCTCTTGCATATTTAGTCATCAATTTAGCAAATTCTTTTTCTGATCCACTTATTTTTTCTGATACAACAGTTGCTACATCATTTGCTGATTTTATAATCAGTGCGTTGATAGCATCTCTTACTTTAATAGTACTACCTTCTTCTAAATATAACTTACTAGGAGATCTTGATGCAGCTGTAGATGATACTAGCATTTCATCTTCATAATTTAATTTACCTTTATTGATATAATCAAAAACAATGTATAATGTCATAATTTTTGAGAGAGATGCTGGATAATTTTTAGTATCTGCATTTTTTTCAAATAAAACTTCACTGGTTTCAAAATCTACAATTATAGCTGCTTTTTTTGCAAGTAAATCAAATGAAAAAGCTATTAATATTAAAAAAATTAATAACACATAATTTGAAAGAAATTTTTTCACTACTATTCCATTAACATATCAATTTGGCTCCTTACAAACATAAAAAATGCTTTAAAATATAAAAAAAGATATTATTTAATCATTATGAATTCCAATCAAAATAATACTGATAATCAAAATGATATACAAAGAGGGCTTTTATTGGAGTCTAAACCAAAAACAAAGAAACCATCTATGTACAATGTTCTGCTAATAAACGATGATTATACCCCTATGGAATTCGTGGTAATGGTCCTGGAAAAAGTATTTAATAAAAAATCTGAAGAGGCAACTCAAATAATGCTCCACGTACATAAGAATGGCATAGGTGTCTGTGGGACATTTACTTACGAAGTTGCAGAGTCAAAATGTAAGGCTGTAATGGATTTAGCCAAAAAAAATGAGCACCCACTTCAATGCACTATGGAGAAATCGTAATGCTTTCACCAAATTTAGAAAAAACATTAAGGGATGCTTATCAACTAGCATCTAATAAAAAACATGAGTATGTTACACTAGAACATCTACTTTTCTGTCTCTTGGATGATCAAGACGCCTTAAGTGTTCTAAGGGCATGTGCTGTTGATACAAATACATTAAAAACAAATATAGATAATTTTATTTCTCAAGATTTAGAAAATTTAAAAGAAAATTTCACTGGAGAGCCTAAGTTAACAAATGGATTTCAAAGAGTGCTGCAGCGTGCAGCAATTCATGTTCAATCAAGTGGCCGCGAAAATGTAACAGGGGCTAATATGATAGTTGCTTTATTCTCTGAAAAAGAAAGTCATGCTGTGTACTTTCTTCACCAGCAAAACATGACAAGACTTGATGCTGTTCAATATATTTCTCATGGTATATCTAAAGCAAATGAAAGTTTAGAAACTGAGGAAATTTTAGATGATGGCATAAATGAAAATGGTCAGTCTAAAAATACTAAAAGAGCGCTTGATCAATTTTGTATAAATTTAAACGACAAATCAAAAAAAGGTAAAATCGATAAATTAATTGGAAGAAGTTCAGAGCTAGACAGAACTATACAAATTTTGTGTAGAAGACAAAAAAATAACCCACTTTTTGTTGGAGATCCGGGCGTGGGAAAGACTGCAATAGCAGAGGGATTAGCCAAAAGAATAGTTGAAAAAGCAGTTCCTAAAATAATGGAAGACGCAACAATATATTCATTAGATATGGGAGCTCTACTTGCAGGCACTCGTTATAGAGGAGACTTTGAAGAGAGATTAAAGGCAGTACTAAAAGATTTGCAAAAAGAAGACAAAGCAATTTTGTTTATTGATGAAATACACACTGTTATAGGAGCTGGAGCAACAAGTGGCGGATCAATGGATGCAAGTAATCTATTAAAGCCTTCATTAGGTAATGGCAGCCTAAGATGCATAGGTTCTACAACTTATAAAGAATTCAAAAATTACTTTGAAAAAGACAGAGCTTTAGTTAGAAGGTTTCAAAAAATTGATATTAAAGAACCTTCAAAAGATGAAACAATTAAAATTTTAGAAGGATTAAAAACATATTATGAAGATCATCATCAAATAAAGTATTCACCTGAAGCAATTATTAGTGCAGTAGATTTATCAAATAAGTATATTGGTGATAGAAAATTACCTGATAAGGCAATTGATGTTATTGATGAAGCTGGTGCATCACAATATTTACTTCCAGAGTCCAAAAGAAAAAAAATTATACTTTCCAAAGATATTGAATCAGTTGTTGCCCTTATGGCAAGAATTCCTACAAAATCTATTAATCAAAGTGATAAAGATAATCTTAAAAATTTAGAAAGAGATTTAAAAAATTTCGTATTTGGGCAAGATAAGGCAATACAAGAATTAGCTTCTTCAATTAAGCTTGCTAGAGCTGGTTTAAGAGAAGAAGGCAAACCAATTGGCTCGTATTTATTTTCAGGACCAACAGGAGTTGGTAAAACTGAGGTAGCAAGACAACTTAGTAAAACTTTAGGGATCAAACTATTAAGATTCGACATGTCCGAATATATGGAGCGCCATACTGTAAGCAGATTAATAGGGGCACCACCAGGGTATGTTGGTTTTGATCAAGGTGGTTTGCTTACCGATGGTATTGATCAAAATCCACATTGTGTTCTGCTATTAGATGAAATTGAAAAAGCTCACTTTGATCTTTTTAATATACTCTTGCAGGTTATGGATTATGGTAAATTAACTGATCATAATGGCAAAACAGTTGATTTTCGAAATGTTATTCTTATTATGACTACGAACGCTGGCGCTATTGATGTATCGAAAAAAAGAATTGGATTCAATTCAGTCAGATCAAGTGACGATAGTAATGATGCAATAAACAGACTTTTTTCTCCAGAATTTAGAAATAGAATTGATTCAATTATTCATTTTAACCATCTATCGAAAAAAATTGTTCTTTCTATTGTAGATAAATTTGTAATTGAGATTGAAGCACAATTAGAAGATAAAGGAGTTTCTTTATCAATAGATAATGATGCTAAAGAATATCTAGCTGATGAGGGATATGATGAAGTTTATGGAGCAAGAGAGCTAGGTAGAGTTATTCAAGAAAAAGTAAAAAAACCGATGGCTGAAGAATTAATATTTGGTAAGTTAGCTAAAGGCGGTCATGTTGAAATATCATTTAAAAATAAAGAAATTGCTTTTAACTTTTCAAAAAAACCAGAAGAAAAAAAAGAATTAGCCTAGCCTTTATAAGGAGATAAAACTTCAAGTTTATTTTTTTCACTCTCAATTAATTGACCTTCTTTATTAAGAAAACTCTGAATAGCATTGCTAAACTCTTTATCTTTAATCCAATGCGCACTCCATGTTTTTGTTGGTACATATCCTCTTTGTAATTTATGTTCACCTTGAGCACCAGCTTCAACAATTTTTATATTGTTTTCAATTGCATAATCTATTGCTTGATAATAACATAATTCAAAATGTAAAAATGGGATTTCATACTTTGCTCCCCATAATCTTCCATATAAATGAGAGTTACTTAAAAAATTAATTGCTGATGCTATTTTAATATTTTCCTGAAAAGCCATTATTAATAGTATTTTATCCTTGAAATTTAAGAGTAAGTCGTAAAAAAAGTTTTTAGATAAATAGGTAGAGCCCCACTTTCTTCCAGTTGTGTCCAAATAACAATCATAAAAGAATTGTATGTGTTCCTCTTTAATTAAATCACCATTTAATAATTTAACCTCTAAATTATTATTACTTATGCATAGACGTTCTTTTTTAATAGTCTTTCTTTTTCGTGATGATAAGCTTTTAAGAAAATCATCAAAATTTTTATAATCGTTATTTTTCCAATGAAATTGAATGTTAGATCTAAGCATTATATCCTTATTATTTTCCCATCGAGATGGATTTTTTATAAAATTGAAATGCAATGAAGAAACGTTAATTTTTTTTGCCTCAGCAATTATATTATTAATTATTTTTGTTTCTTTTTCTTTTTTATTTTTTACTTTATTATTGATGATTATTCTATCTCCAGTAACTGGTGTAAATGGAATAGCAGATTGCAACTTTGGATAATAATTTAAACCATACCTGTGATAGGCATCTGCCCAAGAATGATCAAAAATATATTCTCCAAATGAATGACTCTTAATATAAAGAGGGCATAATGCAATTATATCATCATTATCCATTTCAATGTAATGATATGGTTGCCAGCCAGTTTTAGTCGTTGCGCTATTACTTCTTTCTAATGCACTTAGAAACTCATATTGAAGAAATGGATGGTCATCATTTACACAATCATTCCAACTCTGTTTATCAATTGAATTTAAAGAAGAGCAAAAAAAAAATTTACTCATAATATAATTATTTTATTTTTATTATAGCGTCTATTTCAACTGAAATATTCATAGGCAAAGAATTTGAACCAACTGCAAACCTTGAGTGTTTTCCTTGTTCACCAAAAACTTTAACGAGTAAGTCTGAAGCTCCATTAATAATTTGTGGTTGATCAACAAAATCACTATTACAGTTTACAAAGCCTCCTAGTTTTAGAAAATTATCTAATTTATTCCAGTCTCCATTAATGCTTTTTTTTAAAACTGATATTATGTTTATACAGCATAATTCAGCAGCTTTGATACCATCTTCAATTGATATATCATTACCAACTTTTCCTTTATAAATAAGCTTACCGTTCATTACTGGTGCTTGACCAGATACATAAACAATACTATTTGATAACTTGTAAGGTACATAATTTGCGAGAGCATTTGGCATGTCTGGTATCTCTATACCTAATTGCTTGATATTTTCTTCAAAGACGTGCATTAAAGTATATATAAAACAAATTAAGATAAGGTAAAGAAAACAAATATGATTAAACTAAATAAAATAATTTTTTTAAACCTATTTGTATTAATAATATTATTAGGGAGTAAATCTATGGCAGATGACAAAAGAGGTAAGATTCAAATGACATTAAAAGATGGTGTTGTTGTAATTGAAACTAGACCAGACGTAGCACCAAAACATGTAGGTCAAATTAAAAAATTAATAAGTGAGGGACAATACGATGGAGTTGTTTTTCATAGGGTAATTGAAGGTTTTATGGCGCAAACAGGTGATGTAGAATTTGGAAATTCTTCTAATGATAAATTTAATTTATCTAGAGCTGGAACAGGAGGTTCATCTATGCCAGATATAGAAGCAGAATTTTCAAACATCAATCATGGTCGTGGAGCGGTATCAATGGCAAGAGCACAAAATCCCAATAGCGCTAACAGCCAATTTTTTATTTGTTTTAATGACTGCTCTTTTTTAGATGGACAATACAGTGTTTGGGGTCAAGTTGTGGAAGGAATGGAATTTGTTGACAATATAACTAGGGGTGAGCCACCTACAGATCCTGATAAGATCATAAAAATGGAAATTATTGATTAATTAAATGTTTGTTGCTGATTTGCACAATGATCTTGTGCAAAGAATTATGGAAGGTGAGGATGTTACAAAGATAACATCGCATGGACATACTGATATACCTCGACTTAAAGAGTCATGTATTAACTTACAAATATTAATTGTTTGGGTTTCAAGTAAAGCAAAAAATCCAAATTTTTTCAATAAAGCTAATAGAATGTTTGATGAACTTGAAAAACTATCAAATATTGAAAATGTTAAAATTCCTAGATCAATAAAAGATATAATAGAGGGGATTAATAAGAATGAACTACTTCTTCCAATATCTATGGAGGGAGGAGAGGCATTGGAAAATAACTTAGACAACTTATATCACTTTATTAATAGAGGTTTATTATATTTTGGACCTACATGGAATCATTCTCTTGATTGGGTATCATCAAATTATGATGAGAAATATAACAAAACAAATTTAAAAACAATTGGACTAAATGATTTTGGAAAAGAAGTTGTAAATATATGCCAAGAAAATAAAATATTAATTGACGTTTCTCATATCGGTGAAAAAAGTTTTTGGGATATAGAAAATATATCGCAAAAACCATTTATTGCATCTCACTCCAGTGTTTACAAGATATGTCCACATTTTAGAAATTTACATGATGATCAAATAATAGCTATAAAAAATAAAAAGGGACTAATTGGCATTAATCCTTATCCCTTTTTTATTGATCCAACCTTTAAAAAAAGAGAGTCAAAGACAAGAAATGAATATAAAGAAAAAATAAAATCAATTGAAATACAACATTCTAATAGATCTTCTCAATGGCTTGCAAAACAACATTTTTTTCAAAAAAAATTATCAAGTATATGTCCAGAATTAGACCTATTCATTGATCACATGGAATACATAATTAAACTTATAGGTATAGATTATGTTGGGGTGGGAAGTGATTATGATGGACTCGATTGTTTGCCTAAAGGATGGAATGATTGTTTAGATCATATAAAGATAGCAGAGAAATTAGAAAGTAGGGGTTATAATCAAGAAGAGATAGAAAAACTAATGGGAAATAATTTTTTAAGAGTATTAGAAGAAATCAACTACTAGTAGAATTGAAATAATAACTAGAAGTGATCCAGAAATTTTTTGAATAGCATTTATTCTTTTTTGAAAAAAATCTTTTAAACCATAGCTTGTTACTATTAGAGCAACTAAAATATACCAAATACAATCGATAATAGATGCTGTTAGCACAAGTATAGAATTTATTAATAAAGTTGAATCACTTATAACAAATTGAGAGAAGACAGCAGAAAACCATATTAATATTTTTGGATTAAGAATAGAAATTGAAAATCCTTGTAAAAAAGAATTAAATTTTTTTTGATTATTTTCGATTTTTAATTCTTCATTTTTTTGAAATATAAATAAAATACCATAAATAAAAAGTAGTACAATTCCGGCTAACTGTATTGATTTAAAAATATAAATGTTTGTTGTTAGGATAATAGATAGTCCAGTAACAGCAAATATTGCATATACTCCCATACCTAGTCCATGACCCATTGCACTCATAACTCCAGCAAGTCTGTTATATTTTGTACTATTTCTAATGATTAAAGCTAAGCTCGGACCAGGAGACATTGCTCCAGCAATACATACAGTAGCAAACTGTAACCAAAATATGAAGGTCATAGTCTAGAAGATATTTCTAGATATTTTTTTATTGTATTTTCTAATCCAAACTCAAATGTATCACATATTAAAGCGTGTCCTATTGATACTTCTTTAATGTTATCAATTGATTTTAAAAAATAATCCAAATTTTCTAAATTTAAATCATGTCCAGCATTTAATTCTATATGAGGAAATTTATTTTTTAAATATGAAGATACTTTTATATAAGATTTAATAGCTTCTGATTTATTTTTTGAATAATTATGAGCATAATCATAAGTGTATAACTCTACTCTATTGGTTGAAATCTTATCTAAATTTTCTAAAGTTTTAATTGATGGATTTATAAATAATGAAACTCTTATGTTGTTAGTCTGAAATTTTTGAACAACATCAGTTAAAAAAGTTTTATTTTTTTCACAATCCCAGCCAAAAGATGAAGTTAAAGCTCCGGGCGGATCTGGCACTAGTGTCACTTGATTAGGTTTCACATTAATTACTTTTTTGATAAAGTTATCAGATGGGTATCCTTCGATATTGAATTCTTTATTCCTATATTTTGATATTAAGTTTTTTAAAGGTTCTAAATCTGAAAATTTAGCATGCCTCTCATCTGGTCTAGGATGAACAGTAATACCATCTGCACCATATTGCAGACATTTTTTGCTAATATTAATTATATCAGGCATATTAGCTCCTCTGGCATTTCTGACTAAGGCGAATTTATTTATATTTACACTTAATGCTGTCATGAAATTAGATTATTTTTCCGTAAACTTGATCCATCCATTTAATTACCTTTGGATTTTTATATATTTCTTTTCTTAGTTTAATTAAATTTGGATATATGTCTAAAATTTTAGTAGGCACACCATCTAATAAACCAGATGTTAGCCAACCGAGCAATCTCCATATAGCTAAGTCAGCTATAGTTAAGTCTTTTCCAACAAAATAAATTGATTGCTCATTTTGTTTATTCAGATTTTCCAAATACTGGAACCATTTTGGCAAGTGTCTAGTTGCTAGTATGTCTCTTGCTACCTTCTTTTTTTCTGGGTCTTTATCTCTCCCAGACAAAGTGACCAGAAAATTTATATCTTGAGCTGCTTCAATAATTTGATCAATTAATGCTGATTTATAATCATCATCTTTAGGATATAAGCCAGAAAGTTTACCACAGTATCTTGCAATAGCACCTGTTTGTGCAAAGATTTTTTCATCAACTTCTAAAACTGGAAGTTGTTTAAATGGGGCAATTTTACCATTAGGTAATTTTCCTGTTTTTTTAAATTCGTCATATTCATCTCCTTCAATTCTATGATCACTGAAAGGAATGTCACCAATAAATAGAGATAAACGTGTTACTTCAGCTCTCCAAAATGGAATTTTAAAGTAATATAAAGTTATTTTCATGTTACGAAAGTTTAATAGATGATATCATACATAATAATGAATAAAAAAATAGACATATTAATTATTATAATAAATATCTTTTTTTTTCTATATTTCGCTGTTCAACTTTTAGTTTTTACAGATGAATTTGCAAGAGACAATTTAGGTTTTTTTAATCATGCAGTTGCCGGTTTATCAGAGATTATTGGAATAATATTTGTTACTTTCAGTATTGGTTTGGTTACAATATTATTCAGAGGATTGGATCGCCAATTACCTGTTTTTTTTTCAATTTTTGTATTTCAATTAGTTTGTTCTATAAATTTCTGGAGATATGTTATTACTGATAGTCCCGGTGAAACAAATATTGAAGTCATTACAAGTAATGCATACATATTTTCTGCTATAACTTTTTTAACAGGTATATTATTTATAAGAAATTATTCTAAATTATAATATGAAAAAAAAAGAACAACCTCAAATTGTCAAATGTCTGTGCGGCGGGGTAAAAATTAAAATCTTCGGTAAACTTCGTTATGTAATTAATTGTCATTGCAAACAATGTATGAAAACTCACGGTAATTATGCTGCCTATACAAACTGTCTTGAACAAAATATTATTTTCATTAATAAAAGTACTTTACGTTGGTACAACTCATCAAACTTTGCAAAAAGAGGTTTTTGTAATAAATGTGGTGCAAGTATTTTTTATAAAATCAAAAAAGGTAAATCTATAAGCATATCTGCAGGAATGTTTGAAAATCCAACAAAACTAAAAACAGACTCAAATATATTTACAAAAGGTAAACTAGATTTTTATAAACTTGATCCTAAATTACGTAAATTTAGTAGATCCGAAAAATAAAAAAAATTTCAAATTTAATGGTGCCGCAGGGCAGACTCGAACTGCCGGCTTACTCATTACCAAGGGCTTGTCGAGGAAAATTTTTGGCGGAATGTAAAGGTTCATAAAAAAAATGAACTAAAAGTGACTGAATAATAAATCGTTAACATTTATCGTTATTCTTCTCATCTTTTCTCATCGGCATCGAGTCTATTAAAGCAAATAATCTTAAAAAAATATTATCATCAAAACTAGAATCTTTAATCATTCCATCATATCCAATTAACCAGATTCCATAATTATTATTAATAAACTCTGGTTTTGAAAAATTTATATTTTTAAATTTTTCATAAAAAATTATTTCTATGTTTCTGTCCTCAATTTCGCATTTGTTATCAGATATAAATTTTTTAGTTTTGATAAATATTTGATCTTCTTTTTTTTCATAAGAAACAATAAGTAGTCTCTTTTTCCAACTTAATTCTGATATTTGTTTTGCCATTATTTCTATGTTTATAAAGGAAATAAGTAATATAATTATGTATTTCATTAAAAATGGTGCCACAGGGCAGATTCGAACTGCCGGCTTACTCATTACCAATGAGTTACTCTACCCCTGAGTTACTGCGGCTTAATACTTCTTTATCATAATATCGCCATTGTATTAAGTTAAAAAAAATGATTTTGTAATGTTACAAATTTGAACCACAAAGTTTATTTATGAGTTTATAAAATGATTCAATATTTAGAAAAGAACTTTGGTAATAAATATGAATATTAATTAATCTTTGATTTATTAATATTCATGAGATAAATTAAAGCTATACCGTTTCCGCCCCAAATAATTGAAAGTAAATACATATTAAAAGTAAGTCCAAAATATTCTGCTAAATACCCAACTGCTACTGGTCCAAATATAAACCCTGAAAAACCAAGTGTTATAAGATTTGAAACAGTTATATTGATTGATTCATCTGAAATTCTTATTGCTTCTCGTATAACAATTGCAATAAAATTTGCAGTACCAAATCCAAATAATAACATGCCAAATATTATAAAATACAAATTCATTGTTAATACAGATAAAAATAAAACTATACCTGATGCAATACTAAAATAACCCCCAACAATATAAGTGCCCAACGAATTTAATAATCGGCTACCCATTAAACGTGCAACTATTTCTCCTATACTGAAAAAAATCAAAAGTATTCCTCCTAAAAATAATGGGGCTGATAGATCTCTTGTTAGCCATACAGGAGTCCAATCAAGAATAATTCCTATTGTAGCAAAATTCATCATCATCATAAAACCATATATAAGAATTAATTTTTTTGGTAATTTGAACTTTACAATTTCTTTTTCAGGTTCATATTCTCTTTTTAAACCAAAAATTTTAAATATAAAAACATACACAAATATAATTGTACCTAAAAAAAAGAAAGTAATTCTTGGATCAGAAATATAACTTATAAAGTAAGCTGCCGCTATTGATCCAAACAATGATCCAGTACTATAGGAAGCCTGAAATATTGGTAGAATAATCTTATCAGTTTTTTTTTCAACAATTGAAATTTGTGTATTTAAAGTCGGAACCATACATCCAATAGCAATTCCAAAAGGGATCCATGATATCACAAAGGAATTGTAGTTTGGAACACTGATTAATAAAAGTGGACAAAAACAAAAAATGACTAATCCCAATATTACTGTATTTGAAGTCCCAAATTTAGGAACAATAATTCTACCACTAATTTGATTAGAAAAAAAATTAGAAATTCCAAAAACAAATAAACCAAATCCTAATTCTGACTCACTGATATCTAATCTATCAATGTTCCAAGGAATATGAACAAAATATATACTTATTATAAACATCATAAGAAATGCACTTATAAAAGATGCATTTCTTTCTTTATTATATACTCTAGCTTCCATAATGTTTATTAATATTAATTAACTTTAACTTCTTCAGATACTAAAGTACCATCGGACACGGTTAAACCTGACCCACCATTTTTTATAAAGTTGTCATTATCTTCAATTTCTAAAATTAACCTATCATCTACATAGCCTTTAATTTTATTATTTTTAATCTCCATTTTTAAAGAATATTCTTTAAAAAATAGTACTTTAAATTCTACTTTCTTTAATATTTTGTAATCGTAAAACATTTTTCCAATACAAAGAGTATTGTCACTGTTTAATTCAAATGTATAATATCTTTTTACACCTTGAACTCTTGCAACAAGTCCACCTGATCTAACTGATTGAAGAGTAATTTTTGAGGAGATTGAATAATTTTGCCAAACTTCAGTTCCAATATAAATTATTCCTCTACCAATATTTTGGCAAATTCTAAAATTTTTACCTCTTTCCTCCCATTTATCTAAAGCTTGAACCCATGCGTTACGCCAAATTTGCCCATAGTACCCATCTTTTGAGTCGACACCTCTTTTATACTCTTCAATATGTTTGGGTCTTCTAAAAGTTTGACTCGCCTCTCCGTAAATAGTTAAGTAGTTTAAAACAATAGAGCCATCACATTTTTCTTTTGATATCACATTTATCCCGACTTGCCCAATTGGATCATTATCAGTCGACGGTATTTTCCAATCCAAAATTTTCTCTTCATTATCATTAAACTCAAAAATATCTGATGAAATTTTTGTTAATTCATCATTTGCTCCCCAATATTTAATAAAAAGTTTTATTTGTAATAATTTCGAAGAAGTATTTTTTATTTGAGCTTTTATATTTTGCCCAGGATAGACGATGGGACAAGAAATATAATCATAATGAAAAAAATCTTCTCTTTTTCTTCCTTTTAAATCTAAAATTACATCTGGATAAAAAGTGTCAACAAGTACTTCACACATTTTATCACTTGAAAGTGCTTTGAATGTTATTTCAAGCGCTCTGTTGCCAATAGAAGAGTCATAATTGATATTACTGATATTAGTTTCACAAATATTTTTATTTTTTAAATTTACCTTCCAGCCCTGTGTAGATTCTTTTAAACCAAAGTGATATTTTGCATTCTCTTTTGGTTTAGTAAAATCAAGGTTATTGATTTGTCTAGCAGTATTTATAATTTTATATGACTCACTTATTGCATCTGTTAATGTTTCACCACCAATTGCAGTAGGGCAGTATAAAACATCATTAATTGGAGATAAATAATCAGGCCCTTTCTTTAATCCTTCGAGACCATTCTTAATTCCCAAAATGCATCCAACATTTCCTGAATTACAGTCAGTATCCCACCCAGCAGTATTAACAATCATCATAGTTTTTTGAAAGTCATCATCACCGTACAACAGAGCCATTATAATTAATGCATGATTAGGCACCATATGACAGTTACCTAAATATTTATCATAGCCATAATTCTCAACAATCTTTTCTCTAGCTTGTTCCCAACCAAAATTACCTGATCTCCATTCTTGTAAATCTGATATTAATTTAAATATAATTGAGTCTTTAGGAATTAAATTTTTAGCCTCATTAACTAATTTAAATAAATCATTCTCAAGAAATGCCATTGACTCAATAGCTGCAACAACTTGAGCACCGATTATAGCTTCACCATCATGACTAACACTTGCTGCTTCTTTAGCATAGTACATTGCTTTTTCAGGATCACCAGGTGTCACTAAAGCCCAACCATCAATAAATATTTGTGCTCCTATTTGCTCAGCTATCACTTTGCCATTCAATTCAATTGAACCACTTTTAGGCGCGTGAATACCTTGTTTTAAATTCTGATATGCAGTGTCTTCTGCTGAATGACCTTTGCCACCCCACCATAATATTGTTTTATCTTCTATTAAATTATTTAACCATGTTTGACCAATTTCTTTAGCTGTAATATTTTTATCATAATTAAAATCTTTAAAAGCTCTCAAGAATGTAAAAGTTCCAGTTATGTCATCATCAGATATGGGAAGAGGAAAGTCTAATTTATCATTAACATAATAGTTAATTGGACCAAGCTCTTTCATTATTCTCTCGTAAGACCAATTTTCAAATGGTCTACCGAGAAATACACCTATTATCTTTCCTAGAACACCTGCATAAACTTTTTCTTCATAGCTTTTATCTAAATTATAACTCATATTAACCCTTTAAGCCTCCACTTGTTAAACCAGAAATAAATCTTTTTTGAAATAGTAAAAATAATATTACAACAGGTGCCACCATCATTATTGATGCAGCACTAACTAATGCTTGGTTATTTATAAATCTCCAAGAGAAAGCAAATAAAATTGTTGATATTGGTTTTAAGTTTTCATCTTGAACAAATGTTAAGGCAAATAAAAATTCATTCCATACCGCTAAACCAACAACTAATGCTGAAGTTAGTAAGACTGGCCATGAAAGAGGTATAGCGACTCTGAAAAACTGTTGAAAAATATTTGCTCCATCTATTTTAGCAGCATCAAATAATTCATCAGGTAATCTAATCATATATGATCTAATTAAAAAAGTTGCGAATGGAGCATTAAGAGCACTGTAAATAATAATTAATCCAATATGGGTATTTAAAAGACCAAGGTTTTTCCATAATAAAAATAATGGTAAAAGAAACATTTGCGCAGGTATGCTAATACCAACTAGAAGATAAATTGCGACTAAATTAGCTCCTTTTGGATTTAATTTTGCAAGACTAAAACCTGCTAAGCTAGAAACTGAAATACATAAGATTAAAGTTCCAAAAACAAGCTTAAAAGAGTTAAAAAATATCTTTGAATATTCACCTTGAACCCATGCATCTGGAAAATTTTGGAATGTTATGTTATTAGGTAGCCCTATTGGATTAGTTCCAAATTCTACCGCTGGTTTAAAAGCATTAAAAATTAAAACCAATATTGGAGCTAATGAAACAATAGCAAATATTCCAAGAATAATATAATTTGAAATTAATTCTTTTTTTCTAAATGAAGCTACTTCCATATTAAACTTCCCATCCCAATCTTCTTAAAACACCGAATAAACCAACAATGATTAATACATAGAAAAACATCATCGTCCCTATCGCCGAGGAGTATCCTACATTAAATCGTTCAAATGCTTGTGAATACATATATGTTCCAATAACTTCTGAACTGTATGCAGGACCTCCCTTAGTCAAAATGAAAACATAGTCAAAAACTGGAATAGACCAAATTGTTATAATCATTATCGTGAATACAAGAACAGGTCTAATCATAGGCAATGTGATATATCTAAATTTTTGATATTTAGAGGCACCCTCAATATCAGCAGCTTCATAAAGTGAAGAGTCTACCTGATACATTCCTGTTAAATAAATTACGACAAGAAATCCCCAGAAATGCCATCCATCTACAAAAGCTACAGCGAATAAGGAATATTCTTTTGTAGTAAATGGAGAAGTTGTAAGTAAATCTAAACCAAAACTACTTAAAACAGTTCCAATTCCATAAATAGGACTGAATAAATATTTCCATATTTGACAATTAACCACACTTGCCAACATATATGGAAAGAAAAAAGCTAATCTAAAAAATAATTGACCTCTTTTTATACCTGTTAGCAGGTAAGCACAAACTAGAGCTACAAATACTGGAATTGTTAGAAATGCGATTGTCCAAATTATATTGTGGTAAACTGCTTTTACAAAATATCTATCATCAAATAATTCATTAAAGTTTTCAAAGCCAATATAATTGAGTTTTCCCATACCTCTGAAATCTGTTAAAGATAGTGCAAGACTTGAAATCGAAGGGATTGCTATTACAAATAAATGGATTAAAAGTACCGGAAGTATAAAGTACCAAGCAATTAAAGATTTATTTAAAAATATTTTCATAATAAAACGAAGCTCATTAAAAGAGCTTCGTCATATAATATTTAAATTATCTGTTTGGAATAGATAAAGTAGTTCCTTTATCTCTGGCCTTATCCCAAAGTTTTTGATGATCAGCCATATAATCTTCAACTGAAATATCACCAGCCCACACTACTTCCATGTCTTTCCATATGTGAACTCCTGGATCTGCAGGCCAAAATGCCCATGTGCAGTATCCATAATTTCCCTCACCAGTTACTTTTCCAAAAGTTGATAAAAAATCTTTTATCTTTGGATTTACATCTGCAGGAAAATCTGAGTCTTCATAATAAAGTGGTAAGTTAAATTCAGCAAACTCAAGAGCATTTGATAAATTAATTACAACATCTTTATTACTAAAAAGCCAATTTAACATACTTGCAGCAGCATCTTTATTTTTGCTATTTGGATTTAATCCAATTGAAGTACCAATTGCTAACATAAAGTTCTGATCTGGTGAATTAGAAGATAAAGATGGTAATGGAGCCCAACCCCAGTCATCATCTATACTAGAAAAATTCATTTCAGTTCTTTGAAATGTCCATGTTCCAATTGTCATCATAGCAGCATTTCTTGCACTAAATGCATCATGAAATTGATCCCAATCTATTGCGTAATAGTTTTCTAGACTGCCTGACCAGTATCCTTCATCAACCATATGTTTTCTCAATAATTCAATTGCCTCAACAAATACTGGATCAGTCCATTCTTTTTCACCAATAAGAGCTTTGTAAACATTTTCTGGACCAGCATAATTGTTTAAGTAGATGCCAACTAAATGTTCGTGTGTTGGTTGCCAACCAGTCGAACCATATGAATATACATTCATATCCATTGCCTTAGCTTTTGATGCAACGTCTTCTAATTCTTCTAAAGTTGTTGGAACACCCCATCCATTTTCAGCAAATAAAGTTTTATTATATAGCATAATCATTGACTCGTAAGTTAATGGTAATGCATATAAGCTTCCATCAAAAACACCAGAATTGTATGCCCATGGAACAATCTTATTATTCCATCCATATTGCTCAGCATATGCGTCTAAGTTTTCAAGCATACCAGCCATTTGATATTCTTTAATGAAAGAGGGTCCAGCTGCTCGAACTATATCAGGACCACCTCCAGATATGAGTGCTGTTCTTAACTTTTCACCTAAAACTTCTTGTGCTGTAAATTCTATAACCAGTTCAATTTCATCTTGAGAACTATTATAAGCATTAACAAGTTTTTCCATAACTATTGGATCTCTCTCAGCTCTCGCTTCCATCCACCATGAAATTTGCGTTTTTGCAAACACCGCAGATGAAGAAAAGAAAAAAGATAAAACAAATAGAGAGTTAATTATTTTTTTCATTCATTACTCCATTTTAAAATTTATTTATATTCACTATCTAAATTTAAATTATGTGCAAGAGGTATATAAAGTACGCAAATATTAATAATAATTCTTTTATTTGTTATTAATAAATAATAGTATAATTTTTATTATGAAAGAAATTGATTTTTGGTTTTCAATAGGAAGCACTTATACCTATCTAGCAGTTAATAGACTTAATGAAGTTTCTCAGAGAGTAAATATTAAATTCAATTGGAAACCATTTAGTGTCAGAAAAATTATGATGGATATGGATAATATTCCTTTTACTCCACCATCTAAGAAAATTAAGTCAGATTATATGTGGAGGGATATTGAAAGAAGAGCGAAGTTTTATGGATTTTTTGCTAACGTACCAGCACCTTATCCATTAAAAGAATTTGATTTAGCTAATCGACTAGCAATTTTAGGAATGAAAGAGGGTTGGGGTGTTAAATATGTAACACATACTTATAAAAAGTGGTTTCAAGAGGGTAAAGAGCCAGCAATTGAACCCAATCTCTCAGAAGTACTTAATGAACTTAATTTAAATAAAGATGAAGTTATAAAAAATTCAAATTCAGCAAATATAAAAGATCAATATTTGCAAAATACAGAAAATGCATACAAAGCAGGGGTATTTGGGAGCCCAACATTTATTTACAAAGGTGAGGTCTTTTGGGGTGATGATAGACTTGAAGATTGTATAAAGTGGATAAATTCTCAATAGTTTTTACTTCAATAAGTTTTTTGATAGAATCTAAATAATTAAATAAATAGTTTTTAGGAGAAATTTATGAATCTTAGAACTATTTTTAAAGCACAAGCTATAATTCTTTTAATAAATGGATTTGGAAGCTTGTTCTTAACTTCGGTTTTTATTCAACAAGCTGGTTGGACACCGACTGCCGATTTAATTACCATTGGGCAATTTCTTGGAGTGGTTTTTATAGTTAATGGCATTTGGAGTTGGAGATTTCCAGATATTGCTGCTGAAAATCTAAAGTCAATTGGAATGCTATTTGCTATTGGGGGGTTATTATTCACATTAATTATTTTATTTCATATTATAACTGGAGCTGTGGCAGGAGCCACTGCTTATGTAAATATTATTTTAACGGCATTATTTGCAATAGGCTTTTATTTTTATAGTAGATAATTATTTAAGTGGGCGCAAATTGCCCACTTTTACAAAATGTATTGAAACTCGCATTTTTAATATTATTTATTAAATAATGAAATATTTTAATTTAATTTTTCCTAAAGGCCAGTGGTCGATAAAAAGAATTGCAATAATATTAATATTTTTTGCTATTCTTGATTCTATTGTTATTTATTACAAGTATTATAATTAGTGCCTAGCGACCTCATTTTTTCTCTAAGAGAAGTTGAGATTAAATTTGGTAAAAAAACTATTTTTCAAAATTTATATCTAAATCTTCACAAAAAGGATATGGTTGCCCTAGTGGGTAAAAATGGAGTAGGTAAAAGTACTCTAATGAAAACTATTAGTGGTGAACAAGATGTAGATAATGGAATTATTTGGAATTTTCCTGATTTAAAAGTCAGTTATTTTAATCAAAAGTTTGAAAAAATTAACAACTCAACAATATTAGAAAGTTTCAATGATTTAATAAATGAAAAAAACAAACATTATATTGATATTTTTTGTGAAAGATTAAATTTAAACAAATTATCAGAGATCAGAAGTCTATCTGGTGGTCAGATAAGAAAAGTATATTTAATCAGATCTTTATTAAAGGAGTCTGATATTCTTCTTCTAGATGAGCCAACAAATCACTTAGATTTAGAATGTATCCAGTGGTTAGAAAATTATCTTAGAGATTTAAATAAAACAATCTTATGTGTAAGTCATGATAGGACCTTTTTAAGTAATTTTACCAATAAAGTATTTTGGTTAGATAGAGGAAAGTTAAGAGTAAGTCCAAATGGTTTCAAAAATTTTGATAAATGGTCTGAGGAGCTTTTAGATCAGGAATATCGAGAATTAAGAAACAGAAAACAATTTGTCAATATTGAACTTGAATGGGCTAACAAAGGAGTTAAAGCAAGAGTAAAGAGAAATGAAAAAAGATTAAGAAGAGCCAGAGAGTTAAAAATACAATTAGAAAAAGACGAGGCATCTTATAGAAGTGCGATCAAATCTTTAAAACCTCAAATTGCAAAAAAATCAGTTGATCAATCAAAATTTATTGCTGAATATGTAGACGTTGACGTTAAATATCCTAATCAAAAAGATAAAGTATTTGAAAAACTTTCTATTAAAATAGCAAAAAATGATCGAATTGGATTACTTGGGAATAATGGAACAGGAAAATCTACATTTTTAAAGACTCTATTAAATGAAGTTAAAATTACAGGGGGAAAGTTAAAATTAAAAAAGAATTTAGAATTTTCATATTTTGATCAAATGAGAAACGATCTAAATGGAAGAAAATCAGTAAAAGATATTTTGGTTCCATCTGGCGGTGATTATTTAAAAGTTCAAGGTAGAGATAGACATGTTTGTAGTTATGTGAAAGATTTTCAGTTTGATCCTAAAAATGTTAATCATACAATTCAAACACTATCTGGTGGTGAACAAAATAGACTTCTTCTTGCTAAAGTATTAGCAAACCCTACAACAGGTTTAATATTGGATGAACCAACTAATGATCTTGATTTAGAAACATTAGATTTACTGACAGAAATGCTATCAAATTATAAGGGTACATTATTGATTGTATCACATGACAGAGATTTTTTAGATCAAACAGTTAATAAAATTCTTCATTTTGATACTAATGGTAATGTATCATTATTTTTAGGTGGTTATAGTGATTTTTTAAAATCACAGACTAAAAAAAATACAAATAAAAGTCCAAAAAAAAATAAAAACTTGAATGATAAAACAACTAAATCTTTAAAATTATCTTATAAATATAGATTCGAATTAGAAAATATCCCAAAAGAGATAAATGAAATTCAGGAAGAATTAAATATGATGACTAATGAATTAAAACAATCAAACATATACTTGGAAAACTATGAAAGATACTTAGAAATAACAAAAAAAATGGAATCTCTTAATAAAACATTAAAAATAAAAGAGGATAGATGGTTAGAGCTTCTAGAAATAGAGGAAAAATTAAAAAATGAATGATAATTTTTTAAATTTCATTGGTTGGATTTTCTTCGTAATCTCTTCACTCTGTTTTATTATATCAAGTATTGGAAACTTCTGGGCTATGTGTGGGAGTATATTTTTTTTCTTAGCTTGTATTGTATTTCTAATACCCTATTTTAAAAAAAAAAATTAATAAGAGCTTGATGCGGATTTATCAGAACTTTGATTTTTCATTTCATCAACTATTTTTTGAGAATTTGAGCTCATCACTCTAAAATCTGATAGAATAGTTACCAACTTGTATCCCAGCTCAATCATTTCTTTAGCATAATCTGTGGTTCCATTATGAATTCCAGCTATTTTCCCGTAGTCTTTTGCTTTTTGAGCAATAAGCTTAATGTTAGAAAATACCGGATCTTCTCTTACATCAAATTTTGGAGGTAAACCATATGATGAACTCATATCTGCTGGACCAATATAGACACCTGTTAAATTAGGCACTGACATAATTTCATCTAAATTTTCAATTGCTTGTTTTGTTTCAATCATTGCAAAACTCATTACATTTTTGTTTGCTTTATTGAAGTAATCTTGACCATAAATTAATTGAGCTCTCATAGGACCAAAACTTCTTTGACCAATAGGAGGATAATAGCAGTAAGATACAAAATTTTCACAATCTTCTTTTGTATTAATCATAGGAGCAATGATGCCCATTACACCTAAATCAAGCATTTTCATTATGATACCTGGTTCACTCCATGGAACTCTTACCATTGGTACTGAATTGCTATTTGAAAGTGCTTGAAGCATTGAAATGCTTGACTGATAATCATTTTGACCATGTTGCATATCTATAGTTATTGAGTCCCAGCCCATTTTACCAAAGGCCTCAGCTGTAAACGAATTTGGAATTGATAACCAAGAATTAATAACAGCTTTTTTTGTTTTCCATATTTCTAGTAAATTATTCACAATTTGACTTATATACTTATGTTTAAATATTAATATACTAAAATATGATAAATAACTTAATATAAAATATTAAAATTTTATTATAAAAATTAATCAATGAAAAATTTAAAAATCTCGCAAATACAATTTGAAGCAAAACCAACACCTCTAGAAAATTGTGATCAATTAGAAAATTTTTATAAGAAAGCTCTTAAATTTAAACCTGATTTAATATGCACACCAGAATGTTCAAATATTATTACAAGTGATAAAAAGCATTTGTTTAAATTTGCAAATTATCAAAATGATTGTCCTATTTTAAAAATGAGTAAAGAATTTGCAAATGAGAACAATGTTTATATTAATATTGGATCTCTATTATTAAAAAAGAAAAACCAAAAGAGATTAGTAAATAGGTCTTTCATAATTGATAATAAAGGAAAAATACAATCATTTTACGATAAGATTCATATGTTCGATGTAAATATTAACAAAAATGAAAGTCATAGAGAATCTAATTCATTTAAACCTGGAAAAAAAATAAAAATCACCAAGTTTAAAAATACGAAATTTGGACTTTCGATCTGTTATGACCTTCGTTTTCCTTATCTGTATCGTGAATTAGCAAAAAAAGGGGCAGAAGTTATTTTATCGCCTGCTGCATTTACCGTCCCAACAGGAAAAGATCATTGGGAAATATTAACAAGAGCAAGAGCAATAGAAAACAATGTATTTTTAATAGCAACAAATATGTGTGGTACTCATCATAAAAATAGAAAAACGTATGGACATTCAGTTTTAGTAAGTCCATGGGGCAAATTATTAAATAAAAGTTTTAATAAGTCAGCTTTACTTAATACAAAAATTAATTTGAATGAAGTAAAAGAAGCTAGAAAAAAAATACCTTCGCTTAAACATGGATAAATCAGTATCTTTAGTTAGCGGTATTGGTGACCTAAAGACAACAAAGAAATATTACGATGATTGGTCTAGAAAATATGACTCAACATTAAATCAATGGAAGTACACAGTTCCTAAAAAAAGTATTAGATTGTTAAAAAGTAAATTTAATATAAGACCAAATAAAATACTTGATTTAGCTTGTGGGACTGGACTATTTGGTGAAGAGCTTATTAAAACATATAAAAATAGTCAGATATATGGAGCAGATATTTCAGAAAAAAGCTTGATTATAGCTAAAGAAAAAAAAATCTATAAAAAACTTTTCAAAAAAGATTTCGAAAAGAAAATAAATTTTCAAATTAAATTTGAATTAGTCTCAATGATTGGAGCAATGACATATTGTAAGAATTTCAAAAAATTGTTTTCAAATATCTATTATTACCTATTAAAAAATGGTTATTTTGTTTTTTCTCATAGGATTGATCTATGGAAAAAACAAAATTTTAATGAGATATTAAATGCTCATAAATCATATTTTAAAATTAAATTCATATCTGGGCCAAACAACTACTTGCCTGCAAATAAAGATTTTTCTAATAAAATTAAAATTAGGCTTGTTTTATTGCAAAAAATTTAGTGTTTTTGGCAAATACTTTAAAATTTGTTACTTAAATGAGAATCGGTTAAAAGGAATAAAGGTTTATCTACATCAATAAATCACATGTATAAAAGAAGGGATATTCGCCGTGTCCCTTCTTTTTTTATACACTACTTAAAATTAATTTGGCAACAAATTCAAATTATTTTTTTGAGTTAAAATTATCCATTTTTCTTAGTGTTTTTTCACTTACGTGATGCTCAATACCTTCTGCATCTTCAGAGGCGGTACTTTTATCTAATCCAAGATTTATTAAAAAATTATAAACTATATTATGTCTCTTTTTTGATTTGCTCGCTATTTTTTGGCCTTTAAGTGTTAAAAAAATAGATCGATAGGGCTCTCTTTTAATAAAACCTTGTGATTGCAATCTTTGAATTGTTTTATTAGCTGTAGCTTGCGCAATACCCAAGCTATCTGCAATATCGACTATGCGTGCTTCTCCTTTAGAGCTTAATAATTCTGCAATGAGTTCTAAATAATCTTCAGTATTTTCTGTTTTATGAGCATTTCGGACTTTGCTAAACGACATGCCTTTTTTTAACATAATAATAAATAAAAATTAACAGAAAATATAGCCATAGCTATATTTATTAGCTATATATACAATTATGAATGCGCTAATTAACGCTATTAATGAAAAAACAAAAATCATTCTTGAGAATGATGGACGGTTATTAAAGAAATCTTTCTTTGGTCTATTACTGCTTTCACTTGTTTTTCAAGGGGGTGAATTTGGTGAAGTTATTCGATCATCAATGATAGATGCTTATATTCAGGTTTCAGTTTTTGTAGGATTTACTCTTTTTGTATTTATTGGCTTGGATAGTTTAACAAAATTTGATGTAAAGAATTTTTTATCTAAAACTCAAAAGTTCCATGTTGGTATAGCAGCATTTTTAGGTGCAATACCTGGATGTGGCGGAGCAATAATAGTAGTCACACAATATATTCAGGGCCGTATCTCTTTTGGCTCCTTAGTCGCTGTATTAACAGCAACAATGGGTGATGCAGCATTCTTAATTCTTGCTATTGAGCCAACAACTGGACTTTTAATATTTGGAATTGGAATAATTTTTGGTTCTATATCTGGATATATCATAGATTTTATCCATGGCATAAACTTTATGCAAGCAGAAACAAAAATAAAAGTTGAATTTGAAAAAATAAATAAAACTTTTGTATCCAATTTTAATTTCTTTTGGCTTTTTATATTTATTCCTGGTTTTATTTTAGGTATTCTAGTTGCATTCCAGATAGAATTTGATACACCAATTTATAACTCACTTTTAGTTTTCATTGCTTCTGCTGGAGCAATACTTTCAATATTCATGTGGTCATTAAATCCTTTAAGTGATTTTCAATGTTCTACTGATAAGAGCAGGGGGTTATTATCAAGAGTAGTAGACACCACTAATTTTGTAACTACCTGGGTAATAAGTGGTTTTCTTGTCTTTGAAATTTTTATGTATTTTACAAGTTTGGATTTAAAAATATTTTTTGATTTATGGCTACCTTTTGTTCCATTAGTAGCAATTCTATTTGGCTTCTTACCAGGTTGTGGACCACAAGTTGTCGTAGCAACTTTTTATCTAAATGGTTATATCCCTCTTTCTGCAGAATTAGGTAATGCAATTTCAAATGATGGTGATGCCTTATTCCCAGCAATAGCTCTTGCACCAAAAGCTGCAATTTTAGCTACACTTTATAGTGCAATACCAGCATTAGTTGTTGCTTATGGATATTTTTATCTTTTTGAGTAAAAATTGAAGAAAAATTTACCTTCTAAAATTTGCATTGTTTGCAATAAATCATTCAATTGGAGAAAAAAATGGGAAAGAGATTGGAAAAATGTTTTATATTGTTCTAAGAAATGTTCTAAAAATGCTTTAAACAAAAAAAGTAATAAATAAATCTTATTTGTGACTGATAAATTCAATAAAGAAAAATTAAATCATCAAAAAGATGACTCAAAAAAAGAATTACGTTTAACAAGATTAAAAAGGTTAGAAAAACAACTCAAATCAAATATTTTAAAAAGGAAAAAAGCTATTAACAAAAATGGATAAATTAATAATAGAGGGAGGTAATACAATTTCTGGCTCAGTCAATGTTCATGGAGCAAAAAATTCTGCACTACCTATTATAGTATCTTCCCTTTTATCTGAAAAAACTTTAAAACTTTCAAATGTACCTAATGTGGTTGATGTTCTCAATTTAATAAAATTACTAAAAAATTATGGCGTAAAAATTGAACACAAAAAAAATAAATTAAAAATAAATTCCTCAAAAATTAAGAATCTATCAGCAGATTATGATGTTGTAAGAAAAATGAGAGCTTCGATTTTAATTCTAGGACCTTTGCTCTCTCGATTTGGTGAGGCTAGAATATCTTTACCAGGAGGTTGTGCAATTGGTACCAGACCAATTGATATACATCTTGCAGGTTTATCAAAACTAGGTGCTAATTTTGATATTCAAAATGGTTTTGTTGAAGGTAGTGTTAAATCACAATTGATTGGTAATAAAATTAAATTACCTTTTCCAAGTGTAGGAGCTACTGAAAATATACTAATGGCTTCGGTATTGGCAAAAGGTGAAACTAAGATTTTAAATGCTGCAAGAGAACCAGAAATAGAAGATTTGTCAAATTGTCTTATAAAAATGGGTGCAAAAATTGAGGGTCAAGGAACAAAAAATATCCTGGTGCAAGGTGTTACAAATTTAAAAAAAGTGGAGCATGAAATAATTTCTGATAGAATTGTAGCAGGTACATATATAATTGCAGCCTTGATGTTAAATTCAAGTTTAGAAATTAAAAACTTTAATACTGTTTATTTAAAATCTTTAATAAATATTTTAAAAAAAATGGGTGCAAAATTAAAAGTAAGTAAAAATTCAATAAAAGTTTTTAAGGGATCAAGGCTAAAATCTACTAGTCTTTCAACTAGCCCTTATCCTGGTTTCCCTACTGATCTACAAGCTCAATTAATGTCACTTATGTGTCTCTCAGATGGGAAGTCTAAAATTAAAGAAACAATTTTTGAAAATAGATTTATGCATGTTCCTGAACTGAATCGATTAGGGGCAAACATTACAGTAGAAAAAGATACTGCTATAATTATAGGTAATCAAACATTTAAAGGAGCACAGGTAATGGCAAGTGATTTGAGAGCTAGTATAAGTTTAGTTCTAGCTGCAATGAATGCAAATGGTCAAACAACATTAAATCGTGTTTATCATCTTGATAGGGGATACGAAAATATAGAAAAAACATTAGTTAGTTTGGGTGTAAAAATAAAAAGACAGAAAAACTAACTTTTTGTAGTTTTTTATTCAATCACAATATAAAAGCCTGCATTTTATGAGCAAAATAATCATTGCAGTGCCCAGAGGTAGAATTACGAAAGAATGTAAAAACTTTTTACTCAAAACTAGTTTTGCACCTGATCCTTTACTATTTGATAAAGATACAAGAAAATTAACTTTTAAATCTAAAAAAAGAAATATTGAATATATAAAAGTAAGAGCTTTTGATGCATGCACTTTTGTTGCATTTGGGGCAGCACAAATTGGCATTGCTGGTGAAGATGTAATTAATGAATTTGAGTATTCTGAAATATATGCTCCACTTGATTTAAATATTGGCCATTGCCGTATATCAGTCGCTGCTTTGAAATCATTATTAAAAAAAGAAGATCCTGAAACATGGAGTAATATAAGAATTGCTACTAAATACCCAAATATTGCAAAAAAATTTTTTTATAATAAGAACATTCAAGTTGAAATTATAAAATTAAGTGGATCAATGGAATTGGCACCTTCTTTGAATATGTGTAGAAGAATAGTAGATTTAGTTTCTACAGGAAAAACATTAAAAGAAAATGGTTTGATAGAAATTGAAGAAATTATGAAAATTCAATCTAAACTAATTGTCAATAGATCTGCTTATAAGACAAATATGAATGAGGTTTCAAAAATTATTTCTGAAATAGGTACTTTTGTTAAATGAAAATAATAAAATTTAATAAAAATTTTTATAATCAATTTCAGACAAAGATTGAAAAGAGAAATTCATTTTCTAGTAAATCAATTCAAAAAGATGTAAATAAAATTATTTATGATGTTAAAAAAAATGGAGATAAATCTCTAATTAGATATGCAGCAAAATTTGATAAAGTTGCAATTAGTAAAAAAGATCTTATTTTAGATTTATCCAAAAAAACTCAATCTAATGTTGAACCACAAATATTTAATAGTTTTAAAAAAGCTATAAAAAATATTTCATCATTTCACAAAAAACAATTACCTAAAAATATTGTCTTTAAAAATAATGGTGCAACATTGAAATCTGTATGGAAGCCCATTGACTCAGTAGGATTGTATGTACCTGGTGGAAAGGCTTTTTATCCTTCCTCTTTAATTATGAATGCAGTTCCAGCAATTATAGCTGGAGTAAGAAGAATTGTTTGTATAACACCTCCAACTGAATTTATTAATCCATATTTTATAAGATTAATTAAGGAATTAGGTATCAAGGAAACATATTTCGTAGGAGGAGCACAAGCTATTAGTGCACTAACATTTGGTACTCAAACAATTAAGCCAGTTAATAAAATATTTGGACCTGGTAATGCTTATGTAGCGGAAGCAAAAAAACAATTATATGGTAAAGTAGGTATAGATTTACTTGCAGGTCCTTCTGAGATAATTGTTGTTGCAAATAATAATAATAATCCAGATTGGGTTGCATCAGATTTAATAGCACAAGCAGAACATGATGAAAATGCACAGTCAATATTAATTACTGACAATAAAAATTTTGCTACTAAAGTTATAAATTCAATTACAAAAATTAAAAAAGATCTATCAAAAAAGAAAATTATTGAGAAAAGTTTAAAAAATAATGGCATCATTGTCGTGGTTGACAACATAGATATTGCTGCAGATATAATAAATTTTGTTGCACCGGAACATTTACATATTCATATTCTTGATAATAAAAAATTATTATCATACATAAATAATGCCGGTGGTATATTTTTAGGTGAGTATTCTGTTGAAGCTTTTGGTGATTATATTGTAGGAACGAATCATGTTTTGCCGACATCAGGAGCTGCAAAATTTTCATCTGGATTAGGTGTTTTAGATTTTATGAAGAGAAGTTCTGTAGTTGAGATGAATAAAAAATCTTTTTCTGCTCTTTCAGAAGATACTCAAAAAATGTCTGGACTTGAAGGTCTAGATGGACATAAATTGTCAGTTAAAATTAGACAAAAGAAATAATTTTTACTATAAGCTTATAAAATATGCCAAAAGAGGGATCAATTGAATTTCAAGGAGTCGTCTTAGAACTTCTTCCCAATGCAATGTTTAAAGTAAAATTAGAAAATGATCATGAAATTCTAGCTCATTCATCAGGTAAAATGAGAAAAAATAGAATAAGAGTATTAGCAGGTGATAAAGTTACAGTAGAAATGACTCCGTATGATTTAACTAAAGGCAGAATTACTTTTAGATGGAAGTAAAAAAATCTAAAAAAAATAATATTATTTCATTAAAAAAAAAATCTAAGTGTCCAACATGTAAAAAGGTATCTAGAGAACCTTTTATACCTTTTTGCTCAAAAAAATGTGCTAATCTTGACTTAATGAAATGGCTTACAGATGAACATGGATTAGAAATAAAATCTGATTAAATATTCTATTTTTAATTGAATTTAATTATAAATACTTTATCTGATGTTTTGTGCCCAGGTAGCTCAGTTGGTAGAGCAGAGGACTGAAAATCCTCGTGTCGGTGGTTCGATTCCGCCCCTGGGCACCACTTTTTCATTATCTTGTTCTGCAAAACAGTTTATACTCTCTTTTAAAGTTTAGATATTCAGTTATTATGCATGTGTTAATCTTTCACTTGTTTTTGTATATTTTTAATTTTAATTAAAATCTTGAAATCAATGAGTAATGATCCTCTTTTAATCCCGTATAAAATTAAAAATCTCGAAATTAAAAATAGAATAATGACTTCTGCTCATGAACCTTCTTATGCTGAAGATGGATTCCCTAAAGAAAGATATAGATCTTATCACGTAGAGAGAGCAAAAGGTGGATTAGGTTTAACTATGACAGCAGGTAGTGCTGTGGTATCTCCTGATTCACCCTCAACTTTTGGAAACTTACATGCCTACAAAGATGAAATAATACCATGGCTTAAACAGTTAACAGCAGAGTGCCATGATTATGGATCTAAAGTCATGATACAAATAACTCATTTAGGCAGAAGAACAAATTGGAATCATTCGGATTGGCTTCCAATTCTTTCTGCTTCACAAACTAGAGAACCAGCTCATCGCGCTTTTCCAAAAGAAGCTGAGGATTGGGATATTAATAGAATTAAAAAAAATTATGCTGAAGCAGCATCTAGAATGAAAGAAGCTAATATGGACGGAATTGAAATTGAAGCTTATGGACATTTTTTAGATTCATTTTGGTCTCCCGCAACAAATAAGCGTAATGATGAATATGGTGGAAGCTTGGATAACAGAATAAGATTTTCTCTAAATGTTATAGAAGCAATTAGAAAAGCTGTAGGCAAAGATTTTATTATAGGTGTAAGGATGGTTGCTGATGAAGATTGGGACAAAGGTTTATCAAAAGAAGATGGATTGTGGATTGCAAATAAATTAATATCAACAAATAACATAGATTTTTTAAATATAATCCGTGGACATATTGATACTGATGCGTCACTTACTAAGGTAATACCCACTCAAGGTATGCGTTCTTCCCCGCATTTAGATTTTGCTACTGAAATAAAGATAAAAACAAAATTTCCTGTATTTCATGCATCAAAAATCAATGATGTTGCAACTGCGAGATATGCAGTAAGGGAAGGAAAACTAGATATGGTGGGAATGACAAGAGCTCACATAGCTGATCCTCACATAGTAAAAAAAATCATCAATGGAATGGAGGATAATATAAGGCCATGCGTTGGTGCTACATATTGTTTAGATAGGATTTACGAAGGTCATGAGGCTCTATGCATTCACAATCCTGCAACAGGTAGGGAGAGATTTATTCCTCATGAAATTTCAATACAAGCAAATCATAAAAAGAATATTGTAATAGTTGGTGCTGGTCCATCTGGTTTAGAAGCAGCGAAAATAAGTTCAGAAAGAGGCCACAGAGTAGTAGTATTTGAAGCAAGTAATATTCCAGGCGGTCAATTAAATTTAATTACAAGATCTAAAAGAAGAAGAGATATGGTTGGCATTATAGATTGGCGAATTAAAGCTTGTAAAAAACATAATGTAAAATTTTATTTTGATACTCTTGCAACTAAAGAAATTATACTAAATGAAAATCCAGACATAGTTATCATTGCTACTGGTGGTTTACCTAACAAAGATATTTTAGAGGAAGGTAATGAATTATCTTGCTCAGCTTGGGATATAATTTCAGGAACAATTAATATAGAAGATGATGTAATCTTATTTGATGATAATGGAGCTTATCCTGGATTACAAGCAGCTGAAATTATAAGTAATAAAGGTTCCACACTTGAAATAATAACACCTGAAAGATTTTTTTCACCAGAAATAGGAGGTTTAAACCACGTTATTTATGCAAAACAATTTATTGATAAAGATGTAACTATTACAATTAACAAAAGACTAAAGAGTATTAAAAAAGATGGAAATAGGTTATCTGCAATTGTTGGATCTGATTATTCTAATAAAATTGAAAATAAGAAAACATCCCAAATTGTTGTTGAGCATGGGACTATTCCAAATGCAGAATTATATTTTGAACTTAAAAATGAATCAAAAAATTTAGGGTCTATTGACTACACTTCACTCATAAAAGGAAAACTTAATGAGATTGTTTTAAATAATGAGGGAAAGTATTTTTTATACAGAGTTGGTGATGCAGTATCTAGTAGAAATATACATGCCTCTATTTATGATTCATTAAGATTATGCAAAGATTTATGAAAAAAAAAATTTTAGTTTTTTCAAATGGTGAAAAAATTGGGGATGGAATTATAAAATTACAACTTCTTCATGAAATTAAGTCAAGACTTCCAGATTATAAATTATATTGGCTTACTAATAAGGGTAAAACTGTTTATTCAAGTACTCTTAAATTTATTTCATGTAACTATATTGATGAGATTCTTGATCAAGCAGATCTTAGTCCTTTTTTTTGGAATAAAATATCAAAAAGATATAATTTAGAGAATGAATTTTTTGATTATATTCTAGATACACAAAAATCAGTAATAAGAACTATAGCATTAAACAGAATCAAGCACAAAAATTTTATTTCTGGGTCAGCTAATGGATTCTTTTCTACTAATAAGATTAAAAATACTAAGAAAAGAAAATATTATTTAAACTATATTTTAGATTTGCTAGATTTAATTGTAATTAAAAATATAAGAGATGATTTTAAGTTTCCTATTAGTGAAAAACTTGAAGAATTAATTACTAATATTTTAATAAAAGATAAAAATTATATTGGTATAGCTCCTGGAGCTGGTGAAAAAAATAAGATTTGGTCTTTAGATAACTACATCGAGTTATGTAACTATCTTGAAAAAAATAATAAGATTATAGTTTTTTTTATTGGACCTGACGAATTATATTTAAAAGAAAAATTAAAAAATCTTTATCCTCACTCAATATTTATTGAGGATCATATTACTGGATATCAAAATATAGAAATTATTATGGCTACAACCAAATATTTACAATTAGCCATTTCGAACGATAGTGGTGTTAGTCATATGTTATCAACTGGATATTGCCCATTAATAAAACTCTTTGGCCCTAAAGATTCTACAAAATTTACTCCTGAAAATCCAAATCTATTTTCAATATCCTCAAGTGATTTTAACTCGAAAAATATCAATAAAATACCTGTCTCTAGAGTAATTGAAGAAATAGAAAAAGTTTTGATTTAAAATTCCATATATTAGAAGGTAGACAAGTATATTTTTCATCATTACTTATTTTATTTTATATGTTCAAATTTGATAAGCTTGTATTTGGAGATGCAGGGTGGGGCGATGAATTTCTTATAGCAACACTTATGACTCTACTGGTAAGTATTTTATCAATGGGTTTAGGTCTTTTTTTAGCAATTATTACAGTTTGGGCAAAGATAATACAAAACAGGATAACAAGATTTATTGCAAATTTTTACACAACAGTAATCAGAGGTGTTCCCGAATTATTAGTTATTTATCTAATTTTCTTTGGTGGGAATGCAGTTGTAATGAGTATAGCTAAAGTATTTGGTTATAATAAGTATATTGAGCTTAATGCACTTACAATTGCAACAATAGCTATTGCAGTAATATCAGCAACATATTCCAGTGAAGTTTTAAGGGCTTCTTATTTGGCAATATCTAAAGGTCAATTAGAAGCTGCAAGAGCACTAGGTATGAATAGATTTAGCATTTTTTTTAAAGTTATTTCACCGCAAGTTATTAGACATGCCTTACCAGGAATAGGAAATGTATGGCAAATAACTCTTAAAGATACTTCCCTCATTTCAGTCACTGGTCTTGTTGAAATTATGCGTCAATCAAGGATATCCTCTAATGTTGAGCATTCGCCTTTAACTTTCTTAATAACAGCTGCAATACTGTATTTATGCCTTACAACAATCTCAGGCAGGGTTTTTAAAACTTTAGAAGTAAATTATTCAAAAGGGTTTTCTGCATGATGGAATTTTTTAACAATATTCAAAATTCACTTATATTTAAAAATTTCTTTTTGGTACTATCTGGTTTAGATAATACAATTTTATTATTATTAATTTCATTACCACTTGGTTTTATTTTAGCATTATTATTTGCTTTGGGAAGAGTTTCTAAAATTACATTTTTATCAAGAACAATTGCAAGTTATATTTTTATTATTAGAGGAACCCCTTTACTTGTCCAAATATATTTAATTTATTTTGGTTTAGGCTCCATAAAATTTATTAGAGAAAGTTTTTTATGGTACGCATTGAAAGAACCTTTTTGGTGTGGGGTAATAGCCCTTACAATTAATACTGTTGCATATGGAGCAGAAATTTTTAGAGGAGGTATTCAATCAATTGAAAAAAGTCAGGTAGAGTCTGGTTTATCTCTAGGGTTTGGAAAATTTTTACTTTTAAGAAAAATTATATTACCCATAGCTATAAGAAAAGTTCTACCATCATATGGTAACGAGTTAATCTTAATGGTCAAAGCTACCTCTTTAGTTAGTCTTACAACATATATGGAAATGACTGGTATAGCGAGAAAGATAATGGCTAAAACATTTGCTCCAGTAGAAGCATTTATTGCTGCAGGTATACTTTATTTATTTTTAAATTTTTTAATGGTACAATTCGTTAAATATTTAGAATGGAAATATAATCCACACTTAAGATTAAATAATTAATTTCTAAACTTTTTGTGACATGCTCCACAATTTGCTGACATTATTTTAAAAGCATCATTTAGCATTTCACTATCTTCTAATTCAGCACTAAGTGAAATCATTTCAATATCACTAACAAACTTATCGTTTAATTCATTAAAAGTTTCTCTATCATTCCATATTTCTTCACTAGCTCCTTTGTGCTGACTGCCTTCAGGATAGTGATCTTTAAACTCCGATGCTGCGTGCAACAAAGTTTCGTTTAATTCAAGAATTGCTTCATAATCATTAGTTTTTAATAATCTAAATATTTGAGATGACGTATTTTTAACTTTTTGCATTAAAGCCATTCTATTATTAACAATTTCTTCAAGAGATTTATCTTCTAAAGTTACTTTATGACCCATCAATATAGTTGGTGTGATCAAGTACAGGACAATAAGTATAATTTTACAATGAGTAGCCATTTTTTTTTAATATATTAGATAGGTAATTATAACCAATTTTAGCATATTCAAGAGGATTAGCTTTTATAGGGTCCTGTTCAGCTTCAATTATGAGCCATTTTTGATACTTTTCTTCAAATAATATTTTAACCAATGGCACGTAATCGATGCATCCATCACCTGGAACAGTGAAAACTCCATTTAAAAAAGACTCTCTAAAACTTAAGTCATTCTTTATGGATTTTAGAAAAACATCTTTTCTAATATCTTTACAATGAACATGGTTAATTCGAGAAATATAATTTTTTAATACTCTTTCATAATTTGCCTCAGCAAACATCAAATGTCCAGTGTCATAAAGTAAAAATGTATTTTTATTTGTCATTTCCATAAATCGATCCACATCTTCCTCAGATTGTATAATAGTTCCCATATGCTCATGATACGACAGTGGCATTCCTTCATCCATCAGCATATCCGATAATTCACTAATTTTTTTGCAATAGATATCCCATTCATCTTTTTCAAGTTTTGGTCTTTTACTCAAAGCTTTTGATTGATCACCTTGGATTGATCCAGATACATCAGCAAAAACAAAAACATCTGCATTTACCAACTTTAATAATTTCAAATGATCTTGAATAGCTAACCATTCTTCTTTAGCACTTCTTGTTCTGAGAAGAGAACCATACCATCCTCCTGGCATTTTTAGTTGAAATTTTTCTAAAAGAAATTTTGTTATTCCTGGGTTTCTAGGAAATTTCCCTCCTAATTCTATACCTGTAAAACCTGATACTTTTGCGTCTTCCAAGCACTTTTCAATTGGAGTATCGCCACCAAGCTCTGGCATATCATCATTACTCCACGCGATTGGCGCTATTCCTAGTTTAATTTTCATGATGTTTTTAATATTTCATGATAGATAAAAAATAAAGATAAATATGAATATCTTACTTGTAGATGGAAATGAGAAAGAAGCCTCTGATCGATATAAAAGATTAGGAATGGAAACTCAATATGAAGTATATGAAAAAGTTTTAAAAAAAAATTCTAAATCAGATATAAATATTACCACTATTCATCCAGCAATTCATGAAGAATATCTTCCGCTTGGTGTAAATTTAGATGATTTTGAAGCAATAGCCTGGACTGGAAGTTTACTTAATATTTATGATCAAACAAAACCAATAATAAAACAAATAGAATTGGCTAAAGAGTTATTTAAAAGAAAAAATAAAATATTTGGAAGTTGTTGGGGTTTGCAAGTTTTGGTAACTGCAGCAGGAGGTAAGGTAAGAAATAACCCAAATGGACTTGAGGCAATTCTGGCTAGAAATATTAAACTAAGCGATGATGGTATTAATCATAAAATGTATAAAAATAAACAAAAATCATTCAATGCTTTTTGCTGGCATTATGATGAGGCAGAGACCTTACCAAAAGATACATTAATTTTAGCATCGAATGAAAAAAGCAAATTTCAATCTATAAGTTTCAATTTTAATCAATCAACTATTTGGGCAGTGCAATATCATCCAGAATTTAATCCAAAATGGATGGCTGGATTAATTGAACAAAGAAAAGAGATTTTATTAGAAAATAATATATATGAAAAATTATCTGATTTAGAAAAAGAAAAAAAAATTTTTGAAAATCAGTCTACTTCAGAATTTATCAATAATAGTCTATACAATGATGTGCTTAATGAAAAAATACATTCATTAGAATTAACAAATTGGTTAAATCTAAATAATTAATAAAACTTATTTACTGCTCTAATTGTTGATTTCCATTTATTAATATTTGCAATTGCTTTATTTTTTGGAATCTTAGATTTTAATATTTTATCTTTTTCCCAAAATTTATTAATTTCTTTAGTATTTTTAATTATACCAGATTGCAAGCCTGCGAGATAAGCTGCGCCTAACGAGGTTGTTTCAATATTTTTTGGTCTTATAATTTTAATTTGAGTAATATTTGATAAACTTAGAATAAAATTATTATTTTTTACCATCCCGCCATCAACTTTTATTTCATTTATTTTAGTTTTTGAGTCCTTTTCCATACATTCAATCAATTCATAAGTTTGATATGATAAACTATCAATTGTTGCTTTAATTATATCTTCCTTGGAAGTATTTCTAGTTATTCCAAAAAAGGTACCTCTGGCATTAGAATTCCAATATGGAGCCCCTAGTCCTGTTAATGCAGGTACAAAATACACACTCTCATTTTTATTTGCTTTTTCATATAGCTTATCAGTTTCTGATGAACTGCTAAAAAAATTTAGATTATCTCTTAACCACTGAATTGCAGACCCGGCTACAAATATACTTCCCTCATAACAAAACATTTTCTTACCATTAATTTTAAATGCAACTGTAGTAAGCAACCGATTTTTAGACATTTTAAATTTATTCCCAATATTCATAAGCAAAAAACAACCTGTTCCATAAGTACTTTTTGATTGACCTTTATTAAAACAGGCTTGACCAATAGTAGCGGATTGTTGATCACCTGCCATACCACCAATTGTTATAGGCTTTCCAAATAATTTTGTTGATCCAAAATCAAAAGAATTCTCAACAACTTTAGGCAATATTTTTTTTGATATTCCAAAAATTTTTAACATTTCGTTAGACCACTCTTCTTTTTTTGGATCAAAAATCATAGTTCTTGATGCATTTGTAATATCAGTTAGGTGAGAATTACCCTCTGTTAAATTCCATAACAACCATGTATCTATAGTTCCAAATAAAAGATTATCATTCTTGAGATTATTTTTTGCTATAGTAACGTTATCAAATATCCATTTTATTTTTGTTGCTGAAAAGTAAGGGTCAAGCTCTAATCCAGTAATTTTTTGTATCTTTTTTTGCAATCCTTTTTTTCTTAAATTAGAGCAGTAAATTCCAGTTCTTCTATCTTGCCATACAATTGCATTGTATATAGGAACACCAGTTTTTTTATTCCAAATTACTGTAGTCTCTCTTTGATTTGTTATACCAATTGAAATTATATTTTTAGATAATAATTTATTTTTTTTTAAAATTCTTTTAATGAGATTTTTTACATCATTCCATATTTCTAGTGCATCATGCTCAACCCAGCCCTCATTAGGAAAATGCTGATTAAACTCTTTATGAACAATATCAAAAATTCTAAATTTCTTGTTATACAATACCACTCTAGAACTAGTTGTTCCCTGATCAATAACTAACAGATAGTCTTTCATAATTTAGATATCTAAATTTTTAATAAAGTTAGCATTATTTTGAATAAATTTAAAACGTAACTCAGCCTGTTTTCCCATCAATGTTTCAAATAGCTTTTCAGTTGTTTTTAAATCTTTTTTTGCTAGTTCAGTATTAATTGAAATTAAATTTCTTTTAGTTTGATCCATTGTAGTCTCTTTTAATTGATTTGCTGGCATTTCTCCTAAGCCTTTAAATCTTGTTATATTTAAATTGTCTGTTTTAAATTCTTTTTTTATGATTTTGTCCTTTTCTTTTTCATCAAATGCATAAAAAGATTTATTCTTATCATAAATCTTAAATAGAGGAGGCATAGCTAAAAAAAGTTTATTTTCATCTATCAATTGCTTCATATATTTGTAGAAAAAAGTAATTAGCAGTGTTGCAATATGTGAGCCATCTACATCAGCATCAGTCATCAAAATAATTTTTTCATAACGAAGTTTTGAAATATCAAAATTTTTACCAATACCACATCCTAAAGATTGAATAAGATTTTGTATTTCATTATTGTCAGCAATTTTTGATAATCCAACACTGTAAACGTTTAAAATTTTTCCTCTTAAAGGTAGTATTGCTTGAAATTCTCTATTTCTTGCTTGTTTTGCTGATCCACCAGCGCTATCACCCTCAACAATGAAAATTTCTGACCCTTTTATTGTTTTACTAGAACAATCTACTAGTTTGCCGGGCAGTCTGTTTCTCTCTTTGATACTCTTTCTATCTAACTCTTTGATTTTTGATAGATCAGTTCTTTGAAGCGCTCTTTCAATTAAAATTTCTAAAAGTATTTTTGAATTTTTTTTATTAGCATTTAACCATAGTAAAAATTCTTGTTGTGTTTTAGTTTCAATTTCTTTTTGTAAATTAGGCATTATTATTCTTTTTTTAGTTTGACCCTCAAAACTTGGATCATTAATAAAGATAGAAATAATAACATTAGAGTAATCAAAGATATCACTATGATTGATATTATTTATTTTTGAAAATTGATTTTTTTGACCATAAAGCTTTACAGCTTTTAAAATCCCATTACGAATACCAATTTCATGTGAACCACCATCTGGTGTTTCAATTGTATTACAGTAAGACATTAAACTTGAATTTTCATTTGAATTAAATAATATTAATGTCTCAAAATTCTCATTTTCTTTAATTTTAGATTTTAATAAAAATTTTTTTTCAAATAATTTAGTATTTTTTGCATATTCAAGTTCAAAATAATCTTCAATTCCTTTCTTGTAAAAAAAGCTTTTTTTATTTGGTGTATTATCTTTAATTAGTTCCTTATCTATTTCAAAGTTGATAGTCGTGCCACCAACTAATACCGATTTCATGTTTATAAAATTATATAATTTTTTTGGAACAAATTTTGTATCTTCAAATATAGTTTCATCTGGCACAAAAGAAATTTCAGTACCTTTCAGTTTCTTGTTACACTTCTCAGCTTTAATTTTTGTTTTAATTTTACCTTTTGAATAATCCTGCTTATATACTTTACCATCTTTAAATACCTGAACTTTTAATAAAGAGCTTAGTGCATTAACAACAGAAATACCAACTCCATGTAAGCCACCTGAAGTTTTGTATGCATTGCCGTTAAATTTTCCACCAGCGTGAAGTGTTGTTAAGACTACCTCTAGTGCTCTTTTATTTTTGTATTTTGGATGAAAATCAATAGGAATACCTCTTCCATTATCTTTTATTTTTATTGAACCATCTTTTTTATAATGAAAACTTATATCAGTCGCGTGGCCAGCTAAAACTTCATCTATACTATTATCCAATACCTCATTAACTAAATGATGAAGCCCATCTTGGTTTGTGCTTCCAATGTACATTCCTGGTCTTTTGCGAACAGGTTCAAGACCCTCAAGTACTTCTATATCTTTCGCATCATAAGTAGATTTTTTTGGCACTAATATTTCTTATCAAAAGTGTTGTTCTAAAAATATAAAAAAAACCGCCCTAAGGCGGTTTTCTTTATAAGAAATAAGTATTATTTACACGTCGTAGTAAAGTTTGAACTCGTGTGGATGAGGTCTAATATTAATAGGATCAACCTCACTCTCTTTTTTATAGCTGATGTATGTTTCAATTACATCTTTAGTAAATACATCACCCTCTAATAAAAATGCATGATCTTTTTCAAGAGCTTCAAGAGATTCAGCTAGCGATCCAGGCGTGGATTGAATTTTCGATAAAACCTCATCACTAGCAGCGTAGAGATTTATATCCGTTGGATCACCGGGATCAATTTTATTTTTAATTCCGTCTAATCCTGCCATTAACATTGCTGAGAATGCTAAGTATGGGTTTGCACTTGGATCGGGGCATCTAAATTCCATTCTTTTTGATTTAGGGCTTTGAGAATAAGCAGGAATTCTTACAGAAGCTGTTCTATTTCTTTGAGAGTAAACAATGTTCACTGGGGCCTCAAAGCCTGGAACCAATCTTTTATAAGAATTGGTAGTAGGAGCACAAAAAGCTAATAGTGCAGGCGCATGTTTAAGTATTCCTCCAATATAATTAAGAGCTAAATCACTTAAGTTGGCATAGTTACCTTCTTTGTACATAAGCGTATCACCATCTTTCCAAACACTTTGATGAACGTGCATACCTGATCCATTATCTTCAAAAAGAGGTTTTGGCATAAATGTTGCTGTCATTCCATGTTGCTTTGCAACATTTTTAACTACATATTTATATTTCATCATGTCATCTGCCATTTTAAGCAATGGTGAGAATTCTAAGTCTATCTCACATTGACCACCTGTAGCTACTTCATGATGGTGAGCTTCGACTGTAAGACCAATATCTTGCATAGTCATAACCATTTCAGTTCTTACGTCTTGAAGTGTATCAACTGGGGGAAGAGGAAAATATCCCTCTTTATGACGAGGTTTGTGACCTAAATTTGGATTTTCATCTGTACCACTATTCCAAGTTCCTTCGGTTGAGTCAACTTCATGAAATGCAAAGTTTGAACCAGAATCAAACTGTACATTATTGAATACAAAGAACTCTGCTTCAGGGCCAAAAAATGCGGTATCACCAATTCCTGAGGATTTTAAATATGCTTCTGCTTTTTTAGCTATATTTCTTGGATCACGGCTATAATCAACCAAAGTAACTGGATCTTTAATATTACAATGTAAAGCAAGGGTTTTTTCAGAAAAGAATGGATCAATGTATGCAGTTTGTGCATCTGGTAAAACTATCATATCACTGTCCTGAATTTCTTGAAAACCTCTTACTGATGATCCATCAAAGCCAAGACCATCTGAAAATATATCTTCATCTAAAAATTTAATTGGAATTGTAAAGTGTTGAGTTGTTCCTGGAATATCAGTAAATCTCAAATCAACCATTTTGATGTCCATATTTTTAATTTCAGACATCAAGTCTTTTGGTGTAGAGCTTTTCAATTTCATATCTATCTCCTATTCAACAAAAGGGCAACTTCACCAGTTTACCCGGTTAAATCATGCTCTAGTTATGAAATCTGCATTATGCGCGTTCCTTCAGCTGGAGCTTACTTCCGATCTAATCAACATTAGATTGAACGATTTATAACTTTTGCATGCGTTCCTTCGGTACAAGTACCTACTTCCGACTCACTATGAGTTGAACGATTATGGCTTAATTACTGCTATTTTGTAAAAAGTAAAGTAAAATTAGACAGCCTCACTGTCTTTTTCTCCTGTCCTAATCCTTATAACTTGCTCAATATTTGATACAAAAATTTTGCCATCACCAATTTTCCCAGAATATGCGGTACTTTTTATAGCTTCAATTACATTTTCAACTTGTTTATCTTCAACTATTACTTCTAATTTCATTTTCGCTAAAAATTCGTCATCAAAACTATCATCATTGTCAATTCCACCTGTTGAACCTCTTTGTCTGCCAAAACCCTTTACATCATTTACAGTCATTCCAGAAATACCTAACTCATGAAGTGAATCTTTCACACTAGATAATTTAAATGGCTTTATTATTGCTTCAATCTTTTTCATATTGTTGATATCCTTTTAATAGCTTCATCTATATTTTCTAGAGAATTTGCAAAGCTAATTCTTACAAATTCATTTGCTTTGTTTCCAAAACTTGTTCCAGGGACTAACGCTACACCTTTATCTTCGAGAGCTAAACTACAAAACTCCTCTCCACTTAAACCAGTTTTAGAAATATTTGGAAAGGCATAAAAAGCTCCACCAGGATTAAAACATGATATTTTGTCCAACTTATTGATTTTATGATGAAGAAATTCTTTACGCTTTTGAAATTCTAAAACTATTTTTTTTAATTCAATTTGCGGACCCTTGATTGCCTCCAGTCCGGCATATTGAGAAATAGAAGTTGGACATGAATGATTGTTTACACAAAGTTTGTTAGCATGCTCAATTATTTTACTTGGCCAAATACTGTAACCTAATCTCCAACCAGTCATACAATAGGTTTTACTCCAACCATCTAGAACAATAAGTCTATCAAATAATTTTTTGTAGTTTAGTAAAGAAGGCATCATTAAATTATCAAAGATTATCTTACTATAAATCTCATCACTTAATATATATGTCTGTGGAAATTCTTCTAAAATTTTTACTAGCTCATCAATTTTATCTTTTTTCATAAATGAACCAGTTGGATTATTTGGATTATTAATTATTATTAAACTTGTTTTATCATTAATAATTTTTTTTAATTTATCCAAATTTATTTCAAAATTGTCTTCTTCTTCTAAATTTAGTGGAACAGGTTTAGCGCCACTAAATTTAATCATTGATCTATAGATTGGAAAACCGGGGTCAGGATAAATAATTTCTTTACTTTCTCCACCAAATATTAAGGCTGATATAAAAATTACTGGTTTACCACCAGGTGTAATCAAAATGTTTTCTGGACTAACATTAGCATTGTAATCATTAAATATTTTTTCAGCAACTGCTTCACGTAATTCAGGTATTCCATTAGATGGTGTATATCCATGTTTACCATCCTTTATTGCTCTAATTGCAGCTTCTTGTATGTTTATTGGTGTTGGAAAATCAGGCTGCCCAATACCTAGATTAATTATATCTCTACCTTGAGATATCAATTTATTAGCTTTTGCTAGAACAGCAAAGGCAGTTTCTGTTTCTAGATCAAATATTCTTTTTGAAAGTTCCATATATTTGATATAGCGAAATAATAAAAAAAATAAAAACTTTTTATTATATAATATGGCGAACGTAGCTCAGTTGGTTAGAGCGCAGACTTGTGGTGCCTGATGTCGTGGGTTCGAATCCCATCGTTCGCCCCATTTTTTTAAATATTATTTTTATATTTATATTCTCTATTGTTTTTTAGCTCAAACTACATAAAAGCGTTTCTGTAATTGGGCCGGTGGTGGAATTGGTAGACACGCTAGATTTAGGTTCTAGTGCCGCGAGGTGTGAAGGTTCAAGTCCTTTCCGGCCTACCATTTCATTATTGGATATTTAACTATGAATATAAAAGAAATAAAATCAAAAAAACTTTACAAAGAATATTCTCTTGAAATACCATTTGAAGACATTGATAAAGAAATTAATGAAAAAATAAATAATCTCATTCCCACAGTTTCAATTCCCGGGTTCAGAAAAGGAAAAGCACCGTTAAGTATTGTTAAGAAAAAATATGAAGATAGTGTCTTAAATGAAGTAATACAAAATGTTGTAAGTTCAAAAACTAATGATTTAATAAAAGAAAAAAAATTAAATTTATTTAGACAACCAAAAATTGATTTAAAACAATTTGAGAAAAACAAACCTACTCAAATTGAGATTAAAATTGATTTACAGCCCGAAATTAAACTGAAAGATTTTAAAGAAATCAAATTAAATAAATATGAAATAAATTTATCAAAAAAAAATTTAGATGATCAATACAAAAAATTTATTGATAGTCAAAAAAGTTTTAAAAAAATTGAAAATAATCGAAAAATTTTAAAAGATGACAGAGTCTTAATTAATTTTAAAACTACAAACGAAACTATACCAGAGTACCTAAGGTCTCAAACAAATATGCCTATTGATACTGGCTTAGAGCAAGAACTATTACCGGGTATTAATAAACAACTAATATCTAAATTAAAAGAAGGCGATAAGAAAAATATAACTTTTGATCTATCGAAATTACTTCAGAATGAAAAATTAAACAAAATAGATTATGAAATAGAAGTAGTTTCGATCGAAGAAAAAGTAAAGTTTGAGATAAATAAAGAGTATTTAGAAAAAAATGGTTTTAAAAGTGAGGATGACTTAAAAAAGTTATTAAAAGAAAATTCAAGTCAACAGTATAATCAGGGCATTAAACAAATTGAAAAAAAACAATTAATGGATCTGCTAAATGAGCAATATAATTTTGATTTACCTGAGGGTGTTCTTGAAGAAGACTTTAATGAAATATGGCAAAGATTGGAAGACGCAAAAAAAAATGGAAATCTAGATAAAGATGATAAAGCTTTATCTGAGCAAGAATTAAGGAAAAGATATAAAAAAATTTCAGAAAGAAGAGTTAAGTTGGGTGTGCTTTTGCAACATATAGCTAATGAACAAAAAATTACAGTATCTGAACAAGAGTTAAGTCAAGGTATAATGCAATACTCGAGTCAATATCCTGGTCAAGAAAAACAGATTATGGAATATCTTAAAAAAAATCCAACTAGCGTCGAATCTATAAGAGGACCAATTCTAGAGCAAAAGATTATTGATAGCATTAGTTCTATGGCTAACTTGTCAAAAAAAAGTATTAATGATGAACAATATAAAAAGCTTGAAGAAGAAACATTTAATATTAAGAAAGAGAATATATAATGAAAGATCCATTAGATAACCTAAGTAACAATCTAATACCTATGGTGGTAGAACAATCATCTAGAGGTGAAAGAGCATATGATATTTATTCTAGACTATTAAAAGAAAGAATAATTTTTCTTACAGGTCCTATTGATGATAATATTGCAAGTTTAATATGTGCCCAAATATTATTCTTAGAATCTGAAAATCCTAAAAAAGAAATTTCATTTTATATAAATTCACCTGGTGGTATTGTTTGGTCAGGTCTAGCAATATATGACACAATGCAATATGTTTCCTCAAAAATTATGACCATATGTATTGGGCAAGCAGCATCAGCAGGATCATTACTTTTAACAGCAGGTGAAAAAGACATGAGATTTTCTTTACCAAATTCGAGGATTATGGTTCATCAGCCAAGTGGAGGATATCAAGGACAAGTAACTGATATTGAAATTCAGACAGCAGAGATTAAGAATACCAAACAACGATTAAACGAAATTTATTCAAAACATACTGGAAAAAAAATTACTGAGATTTCATCAATCATGGAAAGAGATAAGTATTTTTCTGCTGATGAAGCTATAAAGTTTGGTTTAATAGATAAAATTATAGAGAATAGGAAAAATGACAAAGAAAAATGATAAAGATTCATTATTTTGCTCTTTTTGCGGCAAGAATCAAAAAGAAGTTAAAAAACTAATAGCTGGCCCAACAGTTTTTGTTTGTGATGAATGCGTTGAATTATGCATGGATATCATAAAAGAGGATAATAAAAATAATAACAATAAAGTTAAAAAAGATATTCCAAAACCTTCTGAGATAAATAAATTTTTAAATGATTATGTAATAGGTCAAGATAAAGCAAAAAAAATACTATCCGTTGCAGTATATAATCATTACAAAAGGCTCCAAAATATTGATTATGATAGTGTTGAAATTTCTAAATCAAATATATTATTGGTTGGCCCAACTGGTACAGGTAAAACACTACTTGCACAAACATTAGCTAAAATTTTAGATGTTCCTTTTACTGTTGCAGATGCCACAAGCTTGACTGAAGCAGGTTATGTTGGTGAAGATGTAGAAAATATTATATTAAAACTACTACAAGCTTCAGATTATAATGTTGAAAGAGCTCAGAAGGGCATAGTCTATATTGATGAAATAGATAAAATTGGAAGAAAAAGTGATAACCCCTCCATAACTCGAGATGTTTCGGGTGAAGGTGTTCAACAAGCTCTCTTAAAAATAATGGAAGGAACTATTGCCAGTGTTCCACCTCAAGGTGGAAGAAAGCATCCTCAGCAAGAATTTTTACAAGTTGATACTTCTAATATATTGTTTATTTGTGGAGGAGCATTTTCTGGATTGGAAGAAATTATTAACTCTAGGATTAAGGGATCATCAATTGGATTTAACTCTAATATAAATAATCAAACTAAAGTATTAGATGAATCTCTAAAAAAACTTGAAAACAAAGATTTACTAAAATTTGGTATGATACCAGAATTTATTGGCAGGCTTCCTATAGTAACCACATTAAATGAGTTAAATAAAGATATGTTGGTTGAAATAATGACAAAACCCAAAAATGCACTAGTAAAACAGTTTCAATCATTATTTAAAATGGATAATGTAAATCTTGAGTTTAAAAATGATGCTTTAATTCAAATAGCAATGTTAGCTATTAAGCAAAATACAGGTGCAAGAGGTTTAAGGTCAATCATCGAAGGTACATTAATAGAACTAATGTTTTCTATACCTGACATTAAAGACTTAGATAAAGTAGTTATCAATAAAGATGTAGTTTCTAAAAAAAGTGAACCAATATTAATTTACTCAAGTAAGGGAAATACCCAAAAAATTATGGCTAATAACTCTTGATTTTAAATATTGTAATATCATTTATATCTATATGATTAAAATAATCTTACCAACCCTTCCTTTAAGAGACATTGTAGTTTTTCCTAATATGGTAGCTCCTCTATTTGTTGGTAGAAAACAGTCCGTTAACGCTTTGAACAACGTAATGTCTGGGGATAAAAAAATTTTTCTCCTTACACAAAAAAATTCAGAGGTTGATAATCCAGTGGAAGATAATCTTTACAGATATGGTACAGTTGCAAAAGTAATACAGCTGCTTAAGCTTCCAGATGGTACACTTAAGGTTTTAGTTGAGGGCTTATATAAAGCAAAAGTTGAGAAGTTAGTATTTAATAAAGATTTTACAATTGCTACTATTTTACAAATTAAGAATAATGAAAAAAAATCTGTTAAAGTCAAAGCTCTCCAAAAACTTATTATTGAGCAATTTGAAGAATATCAAAAAATAAATAAAAAAATTACAGTTGATTTGGTTTCAAACATAAAATCAATGTCAGATCTAAATAAAATATCTGACACAATTGTCGCTAACTTAAATATTTCATTAGATCAAAAACAAGAAATTCTAGAAATAGATAAACTCGAAGATAAATTAAACAAAATATACGGATATTTAGTTTCAGAAATTGACTCTTTTCAAGTTGAGAAAAAGATTAAGGGAAGAGTAAAACGACAAATGGAAAAAACTCAAAAGGAGTATTACCTTAACGAACAAATGAAAGCTATCCAAAAAGAATTAGGTGATACAGAGGAAATTGATGAAATTAGTGAAATCGAAAAAAAACTTGAAGATTTGAAGCTTTCTACTGAAGCAAAAGAAAAATGTAAATCAGAATTAAAAAAACTGAAAAATATGAGTCCTATGTCTGCTGAAGCTACCGTTATAAGAAATTATTTAGATTGGGTTTTGTCTATTCCTTGGAATATTCCAAATCAAATATCAAAAAATATACTTAAAGCATCTAAAGTACTAGAAAATGACCATTATGGACTTGATAAGGTTAAGGAAAGAATTTTAGAATATTTAGCCGTTCAAAAAAGAAAAGAAAAACTTAAGGGTCCAATATTATGTTTAGTTGGACCTCCCGGAGTAGGTAAAACCTCTTTAGGGAAATCTATAGCAAATGCTACAGGGAGAAACTTCGTTAGAATGTCATTAGGTGGAGTAAGAGATGAAGCGGAAATAAGAGGACATCGAAGAACATACATTGGCTCAATGCCCGGTAGATTTATTCAGTCTATGAAAAAATCCAAATCCTCAAACCCTCTAATATTACTTGATGAAATTGATAAGCTCGGATCAGATTGGAGGGGAGATCCATCATCTGCTTTGCTTGAAGTTCTTGATCCAGAACAAAATAATAAATTCAATGATCATTACCTTGAACTTGACTATGATTTATCAAACGTAATGTTCGTTTGTACTGCAAATACATTAAATATCCCACCAGCACTTTTAGATAGAATGGAAATTATAAGAATACCTGGATATACTGATAAAGAAAAAAATCAAATTGCTCAAAAATATCTTGTACCTAAGCAAATGTTAAATCACGGTCTTAATAAAAAAGAGCTTAGATTTAACTCAAAAATATTAAATCATATTATTAGAGGATATACAAGAGAGGCAGGTGTAAGAAATTTGGAAAAAGAAATTTCAAAAGTTTGTAGAAAAGTAGTAAAGATCTTAGAAACTTCAAAGAAGAAGAAAATTTCACTTGATAATTCAGGTATTGAAAAGCTTTTAGGTATAACAAAATTTAGATCTAACGAAATTGAAAAAAAACATTTAGTTGGGATTACAAATGGACTGGCTTGGACAGAAGTTGGAGGCGAAATCCTTTCTATTGAGGTTCTATTATCAGCTGGTAAAGGTAAACTAACTATCACTGGTAAGCTTGGTGAAGTCATGAAAGAATCAATACAGGCTGCAACATCATATGTTAAATCGAAAGCTCCAAGCCTTGGCATTAATCCAAGAGATTTTGATAAGTACGATATCCATGTTCATGTTCCTGAAGGTGCTACTCCAAAAGATGGTCCAAGTGCAGGTATAGCTATTTTCAACTCTCTTGTTTCATCACTAACTAATAATAAAGTTAAGAAAGATGTTGCAATGACTGGAGAAATTACCCTTAGAGGAAGAGTACTTCCAATTGGAGGCTTAAAAGAAAAAATATATGCTGCTAATAGGGCTGGTATTAAAAAAGTTTTAATACCTCAAGAAAATTATAGGGAAATTTCAGAATTTGATAAAGAAATATTGAAAACACTTAAGATTATTCCAGTAAGTGAGGCAATTTCTATTTTGGAACATACTCTTCTCAAGGCTATTGTTCCACTAAATTTGAGCGAATCAGATATTTCTAACCCTGAAAAAACCGATATATCACCTCAACAAATTGAGAAAAATATTACTCATTAATCGCGCATTTCTAGGTTTTTTTTTATAAATTCGCTGTAAACTGGGACATAAAATATTATAAATATTGACTTGGCCCAAAAACCAAGAGTATCCATAGATTAATTATTAATAATAAGGAGATTTAAAGTGAATAAAAACGATCTTATTGCCTCTGTCGCTTCTTCCGCTGGACTATCTAAATCTGATGCTACTAGAGCTATCGAAAGCTTTTTAGATGCAATTACAAATGCTCTAAAAAGAGATGAGAAAGTTAGTATTGTAGGTTTTGGGAATTTTAGCGTAAGTCACAGAAAAGCTACTACTGGAAGAAATCCACGAACTGGTGAGTCAATTCAGATTCCAGCCTCTAAAAGACCAAAATTTACTGTAGGTAAGGCTTTAAAAGATACAGTAAACAACTAAAAATTTTTTTCTTGCACCGGCTGTTAAATAATTTAACAGCCGTTTTTATTAGGGTGTTTAGCTCAGTTGGTAGAGCATCTCGTTTACACCGAGAGGGTCGGGAGTTCAAGTCTCTCAACACCCACCATGCGCGGGAGTAGTTCAGCTGGTTAGAACGCTGCCCTGTCACGGCAGAGGCCGCGGGTTCGAATCCCGTCTCTCGCGCCACTTATCTTTTTTGTGTATTAAAGTCGCAATTAGACACGTTGTTATTGTTGAATAAATCGTTAAATACATTACTAATTTAATTGTGAGATTATAGTGTCAGAGTTTCTTTTTGAATATTTACCTATTTTGATTTTCATATTTATTGCTTTAGCTTTAGCAGTTGGAATGACACTTCTTTCTTTTGTTGTGGGAGATTCTCAACCAGATCAGGAAAAACTATCGGCATATGAATGTGGATTTGAAGCATTTGATGATGCTCGTGGAAGATTTGATGTAAGATTTTATTTAGTGGCAATTCTATTTATAATTTTTGACTTAGAAGTTGCCTTCTTGTTTCCTTGGGCAATAACCTTGGGTACAATTGGATTATTTGGTTTTTGGTCAATGATGATATTTTTAACAGTTTTAACAATTGGTTTTATTTATGAATGGAAAAAAGGAGCATTGGAATGGGAGTAGATAAAGCTAAAAAATATGTTGAAGACACTTTAAATACGGAACTATCTTCTAAAGGTTTCTTAGTTGCTAGTTATGACAAAGTTCTTACTTGGGCCAGGACAGGTTCTCTCTGGCCAATGACTTTTGGATTAGCATGTTGTGGCGTTGAAATGATTCATTCATATATGGCAAGATATGATCTAGATCGTTATGGAGTTATACCAAGAGGTAGTCCAAGACAATCTGATGTAATGATAGTTGCAGGCACCCTAACAAATAAAATGGCTCCAGCTTTAAGAAAAGTATATGATCAAATGCCTGAGCCTCGATGGGTTATCTCAATGGGTTCATGTGCAAATGGAGGAGGATATTATCACTACTCTTATTCAGTAGTAAGAGGATGCGATAGAATAGTTCCTGTTGATGTTTACGTACCAGGATGTCCTCCAACAGCAGAGGCATTAGTTTACGGAATTCTTCAATTACAAAAAAAAATAAGAAGAGAAAATAAATTTAAAAGATAATTTTATATGATTAGAATTCTCAATAACATAAATGGTATAAATAATGTTTTAGAAAAAAATAATTTGTTAGAAATAGAATTTGATAAAACTAATATTTTAAAAATATTTAACCAGCTAAAAGATAATGCTGATCTTAGTTTTAATCAATTGTTAGATATTACTGCAGTTGATTATCCATCAAGAGAATTTAGATTTGATTTGATTTATATCTTACAAAGCCTAACAAAGAATAAGAAAGTTATTCTAAAAACTTTTATTAAAGAAAATGAAAATATAGAGTCTATTACCAACATTTACAAATCTGCAGATTGGTATGAAAGAGAATGTTACGATTTATTTGGAATAGAGTTTGTTAATCATCCCGATTTAAGAAGAATAATGACAGATTACAATTTTGAAGGTTATCCATTACGAAAAGATTTTCCTTTAACAGGGCATACAGAAGTTCGCTATGATGATCTTGAAAAAAAAGTTATATATGAGCCAGTTAAGTTGAGTCAAGAATTTAGAAATTTTGATAGTGAATCTCCTTGGGAAGGGATGGAAAACAAACTTTTTGGTGATGAAAAATCTACTGGTGAAAATTAAATGAAAGAAGTAGAGCTAAATACAACAACAATCAACTTTGGACCACAACATCCAGCTGCACATGGTGTTTTAAGGTTAGTAGTTGAGCTTGAAGGAGAAGTAGTTCAAAGGGCAGAGCCACATATTGGATTACTGCATAGGGGAACAGAAAAATTAATTGAATATAAAACTTATCTTCAGGCTGTCCCTTATTTTGATAGACTTGATTATGTTTCACCGATGTGTCAAGAGCATGCCTTTGCATTAGCTACTGAAAATCTTTTAGGTATAGATGTTCCAGAAAGAGCAAAATATATTCGTGTAATTTTTGCTGAAATTACCAGAATACTTAATCATTTATTAAATATACCTGCTTATGCTGCTGATATTGGTGCAGTTACACCATTCCTATGGTGCTTTGAAGAAAGAGAAAAACTTTTGGAATTTCATGAAGCAGTGTCTGGTGCAAGATTTCATGCAGCCTATTTTAGACCCGGTGGTGTTCATCAAGATATGCCAGAAGGTATGGAAGATAAATTGTTTCAACATTTTAAATCTCTTCCAAAATTTATTGATGATCTAGAAAGCTTGCTAACTAATAACAGAATACTAAGACAAAGATCAGTTGATATTGGAATTATTTCAAAGGCTGAAGCAATTGAATGGGGGTGCTCTGGCCCAGTATTAAGAAGTTCAGGTATTGCATGGGATTTAAGAAGATCACAGCCTTATGACGCTTACGATCAAGTTGATTTTGAGGTTCCCGTTGGAAAAAAAGGAGATTGTTTTGACCGATATTTAGTGCGTATAGAAGAAATGAGACAAAGCATTAGTATTATTAACCAATGTTTGAATAAAATTAAACCAGGTCCGATATCAATCGAGGATAATAAAATTACACCCCCTAAAAGAAATCAAATGAAAAAATCAATGGAAGCATTAATCCATCATTTTAAACTTTTCACTGAAGGCTACCGCGTTCCAGCTGGTCAGGTATATAGTGCAGTTGAAGCTCCAAAAGGTGAATTTGGCGTTTACCTTGTTTCTGACGGATCTAGTAAACCATATAGATGTAAAATAAGAGCACCAGGTTTTGCACACCTTCAAACATTGAATCACTTATCTAAAGGTCACTTAATGGCTGACATAGCTGCTATACTAGGTAGCTTAGATATTGTTTTTGGAGAGATAGATAGATAATGCATCATCCTGGTACAAATAATAAAGTATATAAAAAAATTAATGATAATTTTGAATGGTCATCAGAAAATTTTAAAAAAATTTCTGAAATAATAAAAAAATATCCATCAAATCGTATTCAAAGCGCAGTTATCCCTTTACTTGATTTAGCGCAAAGACAAAATAATGGATGGCTAAGTAAAAACTCAATGGAAAAAGTAGCTGAAACTCTAAGTATGTCTTATATAAGAGTGTTAGAAGTTGCCACTTTTTATTCGATGTTTAATTTAGAGCCTATTGGTAAAAATTTTGTCCAAATTTGTAGAACAACACCATGTTGGCTAAGAGGAAGTGATAAACTTTCTAAAGTTGCACAAGAAGTTTGTGAAACCAATATTGGTGAGACAAGTAATGATAAAAAATTTACAGTTGTCGAAGTTGAATGCTTAGGTGCATGTTGCAATGCTCCTATGGTCCAGATCAATGATGATTATTATGAAGATTTAGATGAAGAGAGATTTAAAAAAATACTTCAAGATTTAAAAGATAATAAATCAATAAAAGTAGGTTCGCAAATTGGTAGAAAATCATCACAACCTGAAAGAAAATTTGATGCTTAAGGAAAAAGATAAAATTTTTAAAAATTTATACGGTTTTGAAGACTGGAAATTAGAAGGCGCTAAAAAAAGAGGTATTTGGTCAAATACTAAAGAACTTATAAAAATGGGTAGTGAAAAAATTGTTGAGGAAATTAAAAATAGTCAATTAAGAGGAAGGGGAGGAGCAGGTTTCCCAGCGGGACTAAAGTGGTCATTTATGCCAAAAGACTCTGGAAAGGATCATTACCTAGTTGTTAATGCAGATGAGTCAGAGCCAGGTACATGTAAAGATCGAGAGATTATGAGAAACGACCCACATCTTCTTTTAGAAGGTTGTTTAGTTGCGGCCTTTGCCATGCATGCGCATACTTGCTATATTTACATAAGGGGTGAATATTATTCTGAATCTTCTAATTTACAAAAAGCAATTGATGAGGCTTACACAAATAATTTAATTGGTAAAAATGCATGTGGTACAGGTTGGGATTTTGATATTTATCTTCACAGAGGAGCAGGAGCATATATTTGTGGCGAAGAAACTGCTTTACTTGAAAGTTTAGAGGGTAAAAAAGGCCAACCACGATTAAAACCTCCGTTTCCCGCTGGCGCTGGTTTATATGGATGCCCAACAACAGTTACAAATGTTGAAACAATTGCTGTCTCGCCAACTATTTTAAGACGTGGTTCTAAATGGTTTGCTAATTTAGGTAGTGCAAATAATACAGGTACAAAAATTTTTAGTATCTCTGGACACGTAAATAACCCATGTAATGTAGAAGAAGAAATGGGCATACCACTGAAAGATCTCATTGAAAAACATGCAGGTGGGGTAATTGGTGGTTGGGAAAATTTATTAGCTGTAATTCCTGGAGGCGCAAGTGTGCCTTTATTACCTAAGTCTATTTGTGATACTGTTAAAATGGATTTTGATAGTCTAAAAGAAGTGCAAAGTGGATTAGGCACTGCAGCTGTTATTGTAATGAATAAATCAACGGATATTGTTGAGGCAATAGCCAGATTGTCACATTTTTATAAGCATGAAAGTTGTGGTCAATGTACACCTTGTAGAGAAGGTACTGGATGGATGTACAGAATGATGGAAAAAATGATTCATGGAAATGTTGAACATCAAGATATTGATAAAATTTTAGATGTGACTAAGCAAATCGAAGGTCATACTATTTGCGCTTTAGGTGATGCTGCTGCTTGGCCTATTCAAGGTTTATTTAGACACTTTAGACCTGAAATTGAAAAAAGAATTACAGAAAGAAACATAAGAGTAGCCTAGTGCCAAAGATAACAATTGATAATAAAGAATACGAATTTGAAAACGGCATGACTGTAATGCAAGCTTGTGAACAAGCAGGAACTGAAATTCCAAGATTTTGTTATCATGAAAAACTCTCAATAGCAGGGAACTGTAGAATGTGTTTAGTAGAAATGGAAAAAGCTCCAAAACCTATTGCATCATGTGCCATGCCAGCTGCAGATGGAATGGTTATAAAAACAAATACAGAAACAGTTAAAAAAGCTCGAAAAGGTGTAATGGAGTTTCTTCTTATTAATCATCCATTGGATTGCCCTATTTGTGATCAAGGGGGAGAATGTGATCTTCAAGATCAAGCGATGTATTATGGTTTTGATAAAACTAGATATGAAGAAAACAAAAGAGCAGTTCAAAATAAAAATATGGGACCACTTGTTAAAACAATTATGACAAGATGTATACATTGCACAAGATGTGTTAGGTTTTCTACTGAAGTTGCTGGTGTTGACGATATAGGATTGCTCGGTAGAGGTGAAAATGCTGAGATCACGACATACTTAGAAAAAACTATTGAATCAGAATTATCTGGAAACGTAATTGATTTGTGTCCTGTAGGTGCTTTAACAAGTAAACCATATGCATTTAAATCTAGACCATGGGAACTAACCAAGACAGAAACATTTGATGTATTTGATGGTATAGGTTCAAGTATAAGAATTGATACAAGAGGAAAAAAAGTTTTAAGAGCTCTTCCTAGAATAAATGAAGAAACCAACGAAGAATGGATAAGTGATAAATCTAGATTTGCTGTTGATGGACTTTCAAGTCAAAGATTAGATACTGTTTATTCTAAATCAAATAAAAAACTCCAAAAATCTTCATGGGATGATGCATTTGAATTAATAAAAAAAGAAATTACAAAAAGAGGGAAAGAAAATACGGTATTTCTATCCGGTAAGTTTACAGACATTGAAACTTTATATTCTTCACAAAAGTTTAGTCATTCACTAAAATCAAAAAACTACGATTGCAGATTTGATAATGCGCAAATTATTGATAATTCATCTTCAAGTTATAAATTTAATTCGACAATACAAGAAATTGAAAAGGCTGATGCTATTCTTTTAATTGGATCCAATCCTAGATGGGAAGCGGCAGTACTTAACGCTAGAATTCGAAAGGCATATATTGAAAATAACTGCAAAATTGGTCTTATAGGTCCTAAATTAGATCTTACTTACAATTATCATCATCTATCTGATTCTTTAGATTATCTTAATAAATTATCTAATAATGAATGTGATTTTAATAAAGTTTTAAAATTGGCAAAAAACCCACTCATAATATTAGGTACTTCAGCAATAAATAATGATCATGGAGAAAAAATATTAGAAACCGCAGGATTGATTGCAAAAAATATTCAAAAAAATAAAAATATAAATCCATTAAATATTCTTAACCAAGATATTTCTAGGGTAGGAGCATTAGATTTAAAATTTTATAATAAAAAATTTGATGCTGATTACAACAAACAATTAAAGAAACATATTGATAAAACTAAGCCTGTAGTTTTCTTAATGGGATTAGATGAAATAAATTTTTCAACATTTGAAAATTCTTTTGTTGTTTACCTTGGTCATCATGGAGATGTTTCAGCATCTATAGCTGATATAATTTTACCAACTCCTGCATATACCGAGAAAAGTTCTACATACATGAACATAGAAGGTAGAGTTATTCAAACGACTAAGTGTCATAATCCACTAGGTGAAGCTAAAGAGGAGTGGAAAATTTTTAGAGTTTTAAGTGACTTATTTGAAAAAGATTTAAATTTTAACAATCTTGGAGAGCTTCGAAATGAATTAACAAATACCCACGGTCAATTTGCTTTACTAAATGAAGTTAATTCTATTGGTGAAATTACTTTTGCAAAAAAAAATAAAATTGAGAATATTAAAATTAAATATAACATTGAAAATTTTTATATGAATGACTCTATCTCTAGATCCTCTGAAACAATGGCAAAATGTACCAAAGATATTTTAAACAAGGCAGCATAATAATTACATGAGTTATGATATATTAATTACAGGGCTTATCATCGTTGCCCAAATACTTGCTGTTGTTGTGCCAGTTTTAATATCTGTAGCTTTTTTGGTTTATGCTGAAAGAAAAGTTTTAGCCCTAATACAATTAAGAAGAGGTCCAAATATAGTTGGGCCTTTTGGTATATTACAAAGCTTTGCAGATGCATTAAAACTTATCACTAAAGAAAATATCATACCTAGTGGATCTAATAAAATTGTATTTATCTTAGCCCCTATAATAACAATGGTACTAAGCTTGGCGGGTTGGGCAGTAATACCTTTTGCTCCAGGATGGGTAGTTTCTGATATTAATGTAGGTATCATGTATCTGTTTGCAGTATCATCTCTTGGAGTTTACGGAATAATAATGGCTGGTTGGGCTAGTAATTCTCAATATCCTTTTCTAGGAGCATTAAGATCAGCTGCTCAAATGGTTTCATATGAAGTATCTATTGGATTTGTAATAATTACAGTATTATTATGTGTAGGTTCTTTAAATTTATCAAAGATAGTTTTAGCTCAGCAGACTGTATGGTTTGCAATTCCATTATTGCCTATGTTCATTATTTTTTTTATTTCTGCTTTAGCTGAAACAAATAGATTACCTTTTGATCTTCCTGAAGATGAATCAACACTTGTTGCAGGATTTTTTACTGAATATTCATCTGCTTCATTTGTATTATTTTTTTTAGGTGAATACGCGAGTATGATTTTGATGTCTTCTATGACTGTAATTCTTTTTTTAGGCGGATGGCTTCCTCCATTTGATGTATACCCATTAAATGTTGTTCCTGGAGTCATCTGGTTTACTTTGAAAGTGATATTTATATTATTTTTATTTATCTGGGTTAGAGGAACTTTTCCAAGATATAGATATGATCAGTTAATGAGACTTGGATGGAAAGTTTTTCTACCTTTTTCTTTGTTTTGGGTTGTAGTAACTTCAGGTTTTTTAGTATATTTTGACATGCTACCAAATTAATATGTACAAATTAATTAAATCTTTTACTTTATTTGAATTAATTCAAGGTCTATTTTTAACTTTCAAATATATATTTAAGTCTAAAGTTACAATAAATTATCCTCATGAAAAAGGTCCATTAAGTCCACGTTTTAGAGGTGAGCACGCACTAAGAAGGTATCCTAGTGGAGAAGAAAGATGTATCGCCTGTAAACTTTGTGAAGCAGTATGTCCTGCTCAGGCAATTACAATTGAGGCTGAGCCAAGAGAGGATGGAAGCAGAAGAACAACAAGATATGATATAGATATGACTAAATGTATTTACTGTGGTTTATGCCAAGAATCTTGTCCAGTTGATGCAATAGTCGAAGGACCAAATTTTGAATTTGCCACTGAAACCAGAGAAGAATTAATTTATAATAAAGATAAACTTTTAGAAAATGGAGATAGATGGGAGCAAGAAATTGCTCAAAATATTCATCTCGATAGAAAATATAGATAAGAATGGTTCTTTATTCATTAACATTTTATCTTTTTTCATCTGTTGCAGTTCTTTCAGCCCTGATGGTTATAAGTGCAAAAAATCCTGTTCATTCAGTTTTGTTCTTAATTTTAAGCTTTGTTAACGCATCAGGACTCTTTGTTTTGTTAGGTGCTGAATTTTTGGCAATGATCCTTGTCGTTGTATATGTTGGAGCTGTTGCTGTCCTTTTTCTATTTGTTGTAATGATGCTTGATATAAATTTTGTAAAATTGAGAGAAGGTTTTTTGCAATATTTACCTTTTGGAGCATTATTAGGGATAGTTCTAGTAATTGAACTTGGAATACTTTTTTTAACAGATAGATCGTCAAATATTTACAACAATCAAACTCCATTACAACCTATAGTTAATGAAGTGGAGAATACAAAAATGATTGGGCAAATACTATACACTGAATATTTTTATTTATTTCAAATATGTGGGATAATTTTATTAGTCGCAATGATTGGCTCTATTACACTTACATTAAGAGATAAAGGTGGTGTTAAAAGGCAAAATATAGATTCTCAAAATACAGTTGATGCATCAACAGCTATAGAAAAGAAAAAAGTAAAAATAGGCGAAGGAATTTAATTTATGATTACTCTTGAACACTATCTTTTTCTCGGAGCAATTATTTTTACCTTAGGTGTTTTAGGAATATTTTTAAACAAAAAAAATTTAATTATAATATTAATGTCCATAGAACTAATATTGTTGTCAGTAAATATTAATTTTATTGCTTTCTCAGCATATATTAATGATATTTCAGGGCAAATTTTTGCAATGCTTACACTTACTGTTGCAGCTGCTGAAGCAGCAATTGGACTTGCCATACTTGTAGTATTTTTTAGAAATTTAGGATCAATAGAAGTAAATAAAATTAATCAGCTTAAGGGATAGTAGATGGCAACCTCAATTATATTTTTACCTCTACTTGGTTTTCTTTTTTGTTTTTTACTTGGTAAACAGTTTAACTATAAGGTTTATCAAATATCAACAACTTCAATCCTTTTTCTTTGTACTTTATTTTCTTGGATAATATTCATTCAGTTTATTAATAATAAGGAAACTGAAATAATCTTTATTCTTAATTGGATAACTTCTGGAAACTTTATTGTTAATTGGTCGATAAGATTAGACACCTTAACTGCTGTGATGTTCATTGTGGTTACAACTGTTTCTGCTTGTGTTCATTTATATTCAATAGGCTATATGGAAGAAGATCCATCAAAAATAAGATTCATGGGTTATCTAAGCTTATTTACTTTTTTTATGCTTGTTCTAGTATCAAGTAATAACTTGCTGCAAATGTTTTTTGGTTGGGAAGGTGTTGGGCTAGCCTCATACTTATTAATTGGTTTTTGGCACCATAAAGATTCAGCAAATAAAGCTGCTATAAAAGCATTTGTTGTAAACAGAGTTGGAGATTTTGGATACGCAATTGGAATTGCTGGAATTTTTTATATTTTTGGCACGATAAGTTTCGACAGTATATTTTCACAAGTGGATCAATTTAGTGAACATCAAATTCAATTCCTTTCATTCAGTTTTCCAACTTTAGATTTTTTATGTTTTCTTTTATTCATAGGTGCAATGGGTAAATCTGCTCAATTAGGTTTACACACCTGGTTGCCAGATGCTATGGAGGGGCCTACTCCAGTATCTGCACTAATACATGCTGCAACAATGGTAACAGCTGGTGTATTTTTAGTTGCAAGAATGAGTCCTCTTTATGAATTTGCTACATTTACTAATTTATTCATTACTTTTATTGGTGCGGCCACAGCTATTTTTGCTGCCTCTATAGCCTTAACACAAAATGATATTAAAAGAGTCATTGCATATTCAACATGTAGTCAATTAGGATATATGTTTTTTGCAGCAGGTGTAGGAGCTTATAATGCATCAATATTTCACTTAACAACTCATGCCTTTTTTAAAGCTCTTCTATTTCTTTCTGCAGGTTCTGTAATTCACGCAATGCATCATGAACAGGATATGAGAAAAATGGGGGGACTTTTCAAAAAAATACCTTTTACTGCTACAATGATGTGGATTGGATCTCTTGCAATTATTGGTTTCCCATATCTATCTGGTTACTATTCAAAAGAAAGTATTTTAGAGAATGCTTTCTATGCCTCAAATGGAATAGCATACTTTGCATATTTAGTAGGTATTTTAACTGCTTTACTTACTGCTTTTTATTCATGGAGATTATTATTCCTAACATTTCATGGTGAAAATAGATCAAGTAATAAAACATATGATCACGTCCATGAATCACCTTTAGTGATGACAGTTTCATTATTTATTCTTGCAATTGGTTCTATTTTTTCTGGAATATTCTTTGCTGATTATTTTATTGGATATTACAAAAAAGAATTTTGGGATAATGCAATATTATTAACAGAAAGTTCTCATAAATATCTTCCTTTTACGCAATCATTAATATCAAAATCGGCTGTTGCAATTGGAATTCTTGTATGTGTGTTGATATATTCAAATAGTTTAAACAGAGCAAAAAATCTTTCCTATAACTTAGATCCTTTATATTCTCTTTCTAAAAATAAATGGTATGTGGATGAGCTTTATCATAAAGTATTTGTTTTAACTTTTTTCAAACTGGCAAACTTTTTCTGGAAAAAAGGAGATGAAAAAACTATTGATGGTTTAGGACCAAACGGGGTTTCCTGGATTATTTCAAAATCTTCATCTTATGTCAGTTTATTTCAATCAGGGTATTTGTTTCATTATGCTTTTGCTATGCTTGGTGGCTTAGTAATAATTTTAACATGGTTTTTATATTACTAAATGATTGACTGGCCACTAGTATCAGTAATAATTTTTTTACCTTTGATTGGTGCTTCAATCATACTTTTTATTAAAGAAGATGAATTAACATCAATTAATATTAAATGGGCTGCTTTACTAACAACGTTAGGAACATTTATTTTAAGTTTAATACTCTGGTTACAATTTGATTATTCCAATCCGTCTTATCAATATGAAGAAAAATTTAGATGGTTTGATGATTTTAATTTCTTCTACCATGTTGGAGTTGACGGTATCTCACTTTTTATGATTTTACTAAGTACATTTTTGACCCCACTTTGTGTTTTAGCTAGTTGGCATAATATAAAAAAAAGAGTCAAGGAATACATGCTTTCTTTTTTATTTTTAGAGACTGTAATGATTGGAATGTTTGCTTCTATAGACATACTTTTATTTTATATTTTTTTTGAAGCAGTATTAATACCAATGTATCTAATAATAGGTATATGGGGAGGTAATAGAAGAATCTATGCTTCTTTTAAATTCTTTCTCTACACTCTTTTGGGGTCAGTACTCATGTTGATTGCTATTATTGTGATGTATAGAAATACAAGTTCAATGAGTATTGAGTTCTTACAAGGTAATTATTTTTCCTATAATACTCAATTATTTCTATGGCTCGCCTTCTTTGCTTCCTTTGCAGTTAAAATTCCTATGTGGCCGTTTCATACATGGTTGCCCGATGCCCATGTTGAAGCTCCAACGGCTGGATCTGTTATTTTAGCTGGAGTGCTTTTAAAAATGGGAGGATACGGTTTTATACGTTTCTCTTTAGGTATGCTTCCAGAAGCAACAGAGTTTTTTATTCCTTTAATTATGACATTAAGTATAGTTGCTATAGTATACACTTCCTTAGTAGCACTAGCACAAACTGATATTAAAAAACTAATTGCATATTCATCTGTTGCTCATATGGGAATTGTAACAATCGGAATTTTCTTAGTGAATCAACAAGGTTTAGAAGGAGCAATGATGCAAATGATTAGTCATGGACTAGTTTCAGCAGCTTTATTTTTATGCGTTGGTGTTATTTATGATCGAATGCATACTAGAGAAATTAAATTTTACGGAGGATTAGTTCAAAGAATGCCACTTTATGCAACAGTATTCATGATTTTTATGCTGGGATCAGTTGGATTACCTGGGACTAGTGGTTTTATTGGAGAATTTTTAGTTATTATTGGCGCATTTAAATTTTCAAGTTACGTTGTTATTGGTGCAGCTTTTGGAATAATATTATCCGCTGTTTACATGCTATACCTTTATAAAAGAATTATTTTTGGCACCATAACTAATAATAAACTTGCAGATATTTTAGATATAAACACAAGAGAGAAAATCATATTAATTCCTTTAGCAATTTCAGTAATATTACTAGGTATATTTCCAAATCTATTTTTAGATCCTATGAGATTATCACTTGAACTAATTATAACAAACTATGAAATAGCCAATGCTAAATAATATTTACAATATTTTTTTTATACCTGAAATTTTTTTAGCATGCTCTTCTTTTGTTTGCTTACTTTTTGGCCTTTTTTTAAAAAAGAATGCATTTAGACAAACTTCCAATCTAGCAGTTTTTGTTTTATTATTAACTATTTTTCTTGTTTACTATGATAGTGAATCAAATTTTGCAAATTATAAAAGTTTATTTAGTCACTCTTCTTTTATAAATTTTTTTAAAATTTTAGCTCTATTAGGATCTATAGCTAGTATCATCATTTCTAAAGATTATTTCTTAGGCATTAGGCTAAAAAATTTTGAAATTCCTATTTTATTTTTATTTTCAACACTTGGGATGATGTTAATGATTGCTTCAAATAATCTTATGTCTATGTATCTGGCAATAGAACTACAAAGTTTATCTTTGTATGTTGCAGCAGCAATAAAAAGAGATTCAATCTCATCAGCTGAGTCAGGAGTAAAATACTTTATTTTAGGAGCATTATCGTCTGGTATACTTTTGTATGGTTTCTCCTTAATTTATGGATTTACTGGTTCAATGAATTTTTATGATATAAGTTTCTATTTATCAAAATATGATAATTTAAATTTAGGTCTAATATTTGGGCTTGTATTTGTGATGGTAGGCTTGGCTTTTAAGGTTTCAGCCGTACCTTTCCATATGTGGACTCCAGATGTTTATGAAGGAGCTCCAAACTCAATTACAGGTTTTTTCGCTATTGTCCCTAAGATTGCTGCAGTAGCTTTAATTTATCGTTTTTGCTTAGTTCCATTTGAAAATTTTTATTTAGAATGGAGTCAAATAATTTTATTTTTATCAATATCCTCAATGTTTCTTGGAGCTATAGCGGCTATAGCACAGTCAAATATTAAAAGATTATTAGCTTATAGTTCTATCGGACATATAGGCTATATTTTAATCGCTTTAGTTGCCGCAAATGATGATGGAATTAAAGCAGCATCAATTTATATGTTTTCATACATGATAATGAATGTTGCTATTTTTGCTATTTTACTTTCGTTAAAAGTTAAAAATGAATATTTAATTAATATAAGTGATTTAAAAGGATTAAGTAAAAGTAATCCAATCGTTAGTCTTTCTATTTCAATCATAATGCTATCTATGGCTGGCATTCCGCCATTTATAGGATTTTTTGGAAAGTTTTATGTTTTCATCGCTGCAATTGAACAAGAATTATATGTACTTTCAGTTCTTGGTGTCCTAGCTAGTGTAATTTCTGCTTTTTATTATTTAAGAATTATTAAGATAATGTATTTTGATGAAAGTAAAAGTGAAGGAATAATTAATTTTCAAATTTCTTTTCAATCAAAAATTATTTTATCTTTAAGTTTATTTTTAATTATTTGTTTTATATTTTACCCGTCTTTATTGATTAATATATCAGCAAGTTTGACCATTTGATTAATGTCATTAGATAAAATTAAAAATCTATTAGATAAAAACAATTTTGATTTTCATTTCATTGAATCTGTAGATTCTACAATGTCAGAGGTTAAAAAACTTATTAATAATAGAAATATATGTTTGATGGCAAATGAACAAAAAAAAGGATTTGGAAGACGGGGAACAACTTGGGAAAGTCCAAGAAATAATGTCTATATTTCTATTTTATCTAAAAATATACTGCCAATAGAAAATCATTTTATAAACAATGCTTTTATTACAAATATGATCTGTTCTGTGATTGAAAATATTTGTAATGTTAAAACTCAAATTAAATGGCCAAATGACATTTTAATTAATAAAGAAAAAATTTCTGGAATAATTTCTGAAATATTTAGTATCAAAAGTGATAAATATATAAATACTGGTTTTGGAGTTAATATAGTATCTTCTCCAAAAATTGAAAAATATCCAACAACTAATATTAATCAATACAATAAAGAAATTAACAATTTTTATTTTGTGTATGAAATTATGAAAGAGTATTTTAACAATTTTAAACAACTGCTAAATAGTCACGAAAAAATTATGACTGAATATAAAAGTAGATTGTTATATTTAGGAGGTAATATTAATTTGAAAATTGATGAACAAAATGTAAAACAAGGAATATTTCATAATCTTAACCCAGATGGTTCAATCACTTTAAAAAATAATATTAATTTTGAAAATATATATAATGCTAGAATAATTTAATGATTGTTATAGATGTAGGTAATACTAATATAGTTATAGGTTTTTATATTAAAAATAAATTAATTAAAATTATTAGATTAAAAACAGAAAAAAAAATCAATATTACACAAAAAGAAATAAATAAATTTTTTAAATCTAACAAAAAGTTGATTAATAATCTTAAAGATAGATTTTGTATCCTGTCCTCTGTTGTACCTTCTTTAAATTTAATTTTTAAAAATATTTTTCAAAAAAATAAATTCAAATTTTATGTAATTAATGCAAAAAAAATATCATTTAGAAATAGTATCAATTATAATTTAAATCAAATTGGAAGTGATCGAATAGCAAACTATGCCTATATATATAGTAAGAAAATCAAAGACTGTATAATTGTAGACTTTGGTACAGCTACTACTTTTGATGTCATTAAAAATAATCAATATTTAGGTGGATTAATTTTTCCAGGTATCAATCTTTCAATGGAGACACTTTTAAAAAATGCTGAGTTAATAAAAACTTCAAAAATCTCAAAATCAAATAAAATTGTTAATAGTAATACATCTGCTTCTATTCAATCAGGTTTCTATTTTGGTTATTTGCATGCAGTTAATGGCATATTAAAGCAAACTATTAAGGAGAATAACTTTAAGCCCAAAGTCTATATTACAGGTGGTCTAGGTAAAATATTTAGGGATAAAATTATTTATAAACCTATATATATGGAATATTTGACATTAGAAGGAATAAAAGAAATCGGTAACAAACATTTTTATGAGTAATAATTTACAACTAAATGATTTTAATGAAGGACTACACTTTTTATCTCTTGGGGGTATTGGAGAAATAGGTGCAAATTGTTATCTTTACGGATGTGATGGAAAATGGATAATGATAGATTTAGGCCTTTCATTTGCAGATGAAAAGTTTCCTGGTGTAGATTTATTGGTACCAAAAATAGATCATATTGAAAGTTTAGAAGATAATCTCGAGGCCATTATTATCAGCCATGGTCATGAAGATCATGCAGGAGCTGTCGCGTTCTTAGCAAATAAAATTAAATGTCCTGTATATGCTAGTAAATTTGCAAAATTTCTTATCGAAAATAGGCTAAAAGAATTCAATAAAGTAGAAGAATTTACTTTAAAAGAGATAAATCTAGACAAGAAATTAATACTCAATAATTTTGAAATAAGTTTTATTCCAACTACACATTCAATTCCTGAACCAACTGCAATAGTAATTAAAACAACATATGGATCATTACTTCATACTGCTGATTGGAAAATAGATAATTCACCTACTTTAGGAGACTCATTTTCAAAAGAAAAATTTGAAAAATTAGGAAATGATGGATTACTTGCCTTAATAGGTGACTCTACTAATGCAAATGTGCCTGGTAGATCAGAATCTGAAAGTGATGTTAGAGATGAGCTGACAAGTATATTTTCAAGATTTTCTAATAGAATTGTTGTTACCTGTTTTTCTTCAAATATTGCACGTATGAAAAATATTATTCAAGCAGCAAAAAAAAATAAAAGAAAGGTCGCTCTTGTTGGCAGGAGTATGAAAAAAAATATCGAAGTAGCAAGAAAATGTGGTTATGTTGCAAATGATGAAATTTTTATTAGTGAAGATGAAGCTTCTTATATATCAAGAGAAAATTTAGTTATAATTTGTACTGGAAGTCAGGGTGAAAAAAGATCTGCACTTTTCAGAATAGCTTATAATTCTCATCAACATTTACATTTAGAGCCTGAAGATGTAGTAATTTTTAGCTCTAGAGATATTCCTGGTAATGAAAAATCAATAAATAATTTAAAGAACTTACTTATTAGACAAAGAGTTGAGATAGTAACTGCTGATGATGATCTAGTACATGTTTCAGGTCATGGTTATGCAGATGAAATAAAACAAATGTATAATTGGACAAAACCGTACTTATCTATTCCTGTTCATGGTGAACCCATGCATCTAGAGGCGCATAAACAATTATCTTACTCATCTCAAGTACCATTTACTAAAATTTTAGAAAATGGAAAATGTCTCAAAATTGCACCTGGTGAACCTAAAATTGTAGAAAAATTTGAAACTGGAAAGTTAATTGTTGAGGGTAAAAATCTTTATGACTCTGAATCTGCATTTATTAAAGAGAGAAGGAAATATTCATTTGAGGGGCTAGTTTTAATTTCTTTAATTATTAATGAAGATGACTATTCAATTAACAAAAATATGCTACTTACTTTAAAAGGATTGCCGGGAATAGATGAAGAAAATATTAAAAATGATTTTAAAATATTATTTATAGAAAACTATACAAAACTTAACAAAGATCAAAAATCATCAGATCTCATAGTATCAGACTTAGTTAAAAATAGTTTTAGAAAGATTATAAAAAATTCAATTCAAAAAAAACCAGAAATTGAAGTTCATTTAATACGATCTTAATGGCACTATTTACTCACGTTCTAATTTTTATCCTTGTTTGGTGGATTTTATTTTTCATACTCCTACCGATTAAGATAAAAGTACCCCAAAATGTAGAATCTGGACATGCAAAAAGCGCTCCAAGTAAGCCATATCTTCTAATAAAATTTATAGTAACTTCATTAATATCAGCTTTAATTTTATTTTTTTTGATTTTATTTGGATTTGATTTATCAAATATATTTAATAAATGAAATATTCTAACTTTTTTCTTCCCACTATTAAAGATGCTCCATCAGATGCTGAAATAATTTCACATAAATTAATGATAAGAGCTGGCATGATTAAACAATCTAGCGCCGGTATTTATTCGTGGTTACCTCTAGGTCTGCTTGTATTAAAAAAAATTGAACAGATTGTTAGAGAGGAACAAAATAATGCAGGAGCAGTAGAACTGCTTATGCCTACGATTCAATCTTCTGATTTATGGATTAAATCAGGAAGATACGATGATTATGGAAAAGAAATGTTAAGGATTACAGATAGAAGTGGAAGGGAAATGCTTTACGGCCCAACAAATGAAGAATTAATTACAGATATATTTCAATCACACATAAATTCTTACAAAGATCTTCCAAAAAATCTTTATCATATTCAATGGAAATTTCGAGATGAAGTTAGGCCTAGGTTTGGAGTAATGCGAGGAAGAGAATTCTTAATGAAGGATAATTATTCATTTGATCTTGATGAAAGCGAAGCAAAAAAATCTTATGACAATATGTTTAAAGCATACATAAAAACTTTTATTAGAATGGGTTTAACTCCAATCTCTTTAAGAGCAGAAACAGGACCAATTGGAGGTAACTTAAGTCATGAATTTCAAATACTAGCTAAGACTGGTGAAAGTACACTTTATTATGATAAAAAATTAGAAACACTAAACCATGAAACAATAGACCCAAATGAGTTGCAGTCATTTTATGCTGCAGTTGATGATCAGCATGATGAAAAAAATTGCCCAATTTCAAATGAAGATTTAAAAATTTCTAAGGGCATTGAAGTGGGTCATATATTTTATTTTGGAACAAAATATTCTGAGAAATTAAATGCATTTGTTCAAGATAAAAGTGGGAAAAATGTTCCAGTACATATGGGATCATATGGCATTGGTGTTTCAAGACTTGTGGGTGCAATTATAGAAGCTTATCATGATGAAAAAGGAATTAGGTGGCCTTTAGAGGTTGCTCCATTTAAGATTTCCATAGTTAATTTAATGCCAGAAGATCAAGATTGTGCCACAAAATCATCAGAATATTATGAATATTTTATGAAAAATAATATTGAAGTCATTTTAGATGATAGAATCTGCAGTATAGGAAAAAAATTATCTGATAATGAGTTAATTGGGACGCCATATCAAATTATTATTGGCAAAAGAGATTTAAAAGATAATTTAGTAGAAATAAAAAATCGCCAAAATAATGAAAGCGAAAAAATTTCATCCAGTAGTGTAATTTATTTTATTAATAATAAGTTAAAAAAATAGATGATTTCTAAATCAGAACGATTACTGATTTTTAGATTTTTATTCTCTAAGAAATCTGATGGCTATGTGTCTATTTTCGCTTGGTTTTCAATAATAGGTATAAGTTTAGGAGTAGCAGCAATTATTATAGTAATGTCTGTTATGAATGGTTTTAGAATTGATTTAACTAACAGAATAATTGGTCTTAATTCACACCTTAATATTTATAGTTTTGATAATGAGATAACAAATAATCAAGCTGATGAACTCATATTGAATATTGATAATTCTTTTTATTACCAACACTACAAATCTATTGAAACAAATGGATTAATTATAAAATCAAATAATTCAAAAGGTGTTATGATCAAAGGCTATGACGAATATGATAAAAATCATTATTTGTTTAATTCAATTAATAAGGGTACATTAATTCAAAATCCAAAAAGTGAAATATTAATTGGAGACTCCTTAGCGAATGAAATGAATTTAAGCGTGGGAGATAAGGTTAAAATTGCAATTCCTAAGACTGATAAAACAATATTAGGAAATATTCCAAGATTTAAAACATTGGAGGTAGTAGGTGTATTTGATCTAGGTTTATATGAATATGATTCAAATTTAATTTTTTTATCTTCAGAACTTGTTAGAAAATTACTCTTATATGATGAAGATATATACAACAAAATTGAATTCTTTACATCATCTCCTAATGAAATTGAATTATTTAAAAATAAAGTAGAATTAGAAACATCTAATCTTTTATTAAATTTTTATTCAATATCTTGGAAGGATCAAAACAAAACTTTAATAAATGCACTTAAGGTGGAAAAGAATGTTATGTTTATTATTCTTTCTTTAATTATCTTAGTTGCATCATTAAATATAATTTCAGGGTTAATTATATTTGTAAAAGAAAAAAACAAAGATATTGGTATTTTAAAAACTATTGGAATGAGTAATAAAAGTATTATAAAAATATTTTTTACTATTGGAATCTCAATTGGTTTGATTGGATCTTTAATAGGATTAATAATTGGAATAATTTTCACAATAAATATTAAATCAATTCAAAGTTTTTTAGAAAATTTACTTGGAACAAAACTGTTTTCTGAAGAAGTTTATTATTTATCATCTTTGCCTTCAAAAATTAGTATAAATGAGGTTGTTTACGTACTTTGTGTGGCAATAATCATATCAATTATCTCAACTATTTTTCCGGCTTTAAGTTCAGCTAGAATAGATCCTGTTAAGAGTTTAAGAAGTGAATAACAAATATTTATTAGAGATATCTAGTTTAGGTAAACATTATTCCAATGAAAATAATTTAAAAATTGAGATAATTAAAAATCTGAATTTTAAATTAATGCAAAACACTAAAGTTGCGATTGTTGGACCTTCAGGTTCAGGCAAAACTACTTTTCTTAATATTATTGGTTTACTTGACTCAGAATATGATGGAAACTTTTATTTTAAGAATAAAGATATTTCTTTATGCTCTAAAGATGAAATAAATAAAATTAGAGGATTATCAATTGGTTTTATTCATCAATTTTTTCATCTGATTCCTGAACTTACTGTTATCGAGAATGTTATGCTTCCATCATTAATAAATAAAAATGAAAAGAAAACTTATGAAATTTCTAAAAAACTACTTCATGAATTTGGTTTAGATGAAAGGATTAATTTTAAACCTTTAAAGTTATCAGGAGGAGAGCAACAAAGAGTCGCTATTGCAAGATCATTAGTAAATAATCCAGATTTAATTTTAGCTGATGAGATGACTGGAAATCTTGATGAAGATACTGCTAACAACATTTTTAGATTTTTTATCAATTATATCGAACAAAATAAAAAAACTTTAGTATATGTCACTCATAACAAAACTTATTCTCTATTAGCTGATGAAATCTATTATTTTAAAAATAAGAATTTACAATTAAAGAATGAATAATCCTTTTATTCATTTGCGATCTTTATCTTCATATTCTTTATCTGAAAGTACGCTTAAAATTACTAATTTAGTAGAGCTTGCTAAAAAAAATGGTATGCCTGCAATCGCCATTACAGATAATAATAATATGTTTGGAGTATTTGAATTTTCCAAAGAATGTGTAAAAAATAATATTCAACCCATAATTGGAACTTCAATAAATTTACTAGATATTATTGTAAATAATCAAATTTCCCAAATTACATTTTTAGTCAAAAATGAAATTGGATATAGGAATCTTTTAGAATTAAGTTCACTTTCTCACCTTAATGAAGGGAATAATATTGGAATATACTTTTCGCAATTAGAGAAATTCTCTGAAGGTTTGTATTGTTATATAGGTGGTGAATTTAATCCTTTACTTTTATTAAACAAAGAAAGTAAAAAAAAAGATATCATTCAATTAATTAATAATTTTAAACAAATATTCAAACAAAATTTCCTCTTTGAAATTCAGAGAATTAACGATCAAAATATAGATATTTTTGAAAAAGAATTTATCAATTTATCAAAAGAGTTTGATATACCTCTTATTGGTTCAAATAATATTAAATACGCTAATAAAGATGATTATTCAGCTCACGATGCATTACTATGTATTGCTCAAAAATCCACTATAAATAATTCACAAAGAAATACTTCAAATGAGAATATCTATTTTAAATCGAGCGCAGAAATGTATTCAAATTTTGATGATATTCCTGAGATAATACAAAATAATTTCAATATTGCTATATCTTGTAACTATTTTCCTGAATCAACAAAACCACAATTACCTGAATTTAAGAATAATCAAAATTTATCAGCTGAAGATTTTCTATTAAAATCATCAGAAATAGGACTTAGTAAAAAAATAAAAGAAAAGAATATTGAGAATGAAGAAATCTATAAAGATAGATTGAAATATGAAAATGAAATAATTATTAGAATGGGATTTGCAGGATACTTTCTAATAGTTGCTGACTTCGTTAATTGGGCCAAAGAGCAGTATATCCCTGTTGGGCCAGGTAGAGGATCAGGAGCAGGAAGTTTGGTAGCTTGGTGTTTAGGAATTACTGACTTAGATCCACTAGAGTATGATTTGCTATTTGAAAGATTTCTAAATCCAGAAAGAGTATCAATGCCAGATTTTGATATAGATTTTTGCCAAACTAGAAGAGATGAAGTAATAGAATATGTTAATAATAAATATGGTAATGAATGTGTAGCACATATTATTACTTTTGGTACTCTAGCATCAAGAGCAGCTGTAAGGGATATAGGGCGAGTTTTAGAAGTGCCATATGGTGAGGTAGACTCTTTTGCTAAGCTTATACCATTTAATCCTTCTAATCCACTTACACTAAGTGAATCTATAAGATCAGAAAGGAGTTTGCAGGAGCGAATTAATAATGATGAAAGAATTGCAAATATTATTGATGTAAGTTTAAAAATTGAAGGCACTCATAGACACGCATCAACACATGCAGCTGGAGTAGTTATTGGTCACGAAAAGTTATCAAAAGTTGTACCATTATATAAAGATCAAAACACAAATACTAATGCTACACAATTTTCTATGAAATATGTAGAAGAAGCAGGGTTAATTAAATTTGATTTTCTAGGTCTAACAACATTATCAATAATAGAAGATTGTATAAAATTTATAAAAAAAAATAGTAAAGATTTTTCTATAAATAATATACCCTTAAATGATACAAAAACATATGATCAGTTAAGTAAAGGTGACACTGTTGGAATTTTTCAACTAGAAAGTAATGGAATGGGTAGTGTGCTTCGACAATTGCAGCCAGATAGATTTGAGGAAATAATTGCAGTTGTTGCTTTATTTAGACCTGGTCCAATGGATAATATTCCTTCTTTTTGCAATAGAAAGCATGGACGTGAAGAAATCAAGTATCTTCATTTAATGTTAGAAGATGTCTTAAAAGAAACTTATGGAATCATTGTCTATCAAGAACAAGTAATGCAGATAGCACAAGTATTGTCTAATTATTCATTAGGAGAAGCTGATTTGCTAAGAAGGGCAATGGGAAAAAAAATACAAAAAGAAATGGATATGCAGAAATCCAGATTTATTGAAGGTGCCATCCAAAATAATATTGAAAGAAAAGAAGCTTCAAAAATATTTGATTTAGTTGATAAGTTTGCAGGCTATGGATTCAATAAAAGTCATGCAGCTGCATATGCATTAATTTCATATCAAACAGCTTATTTAAAAGCTAATTTTCCACATGAATTTCTTACGGCAACATTAAATTACTCGATTGATAGAACAGATAAAATTATTCTACTTAAACAAGAAATAGAAAGATTAAATATTTCTTTTTTAAAACCAGATATAAATTTTTCCACTCCTTTATTTTCAATAGATACAACTGATGGCAATAAATCAATTAGATTTGGTCTTGCGGCAATCAAAGGTGTTGGGATTAAATCTATCTCAAGCATGGTAGAAGAAAGAAATAGAAATGGCAAATTTAAAAATATTATAGATTTTATGAATAGAGTTTCAAAAGATGTAATTAATAAAAGACAACTAGAAAAACTTATTCAAGCAGGAGCTTTTGATAGTATTGAATTAAATAGATCTAAGTTATTTAACAATGTAACTAAATTTGTAGAATTATTTGGTGTCGATAAAAATAAAAATCAAGATTTGCTTTTTGAAGAGAATGAAATCTCTTTTAATGATAAAAACTTATTTAATCAAAATCTAGGAACTTGGAAAAATTCTGAAATTTTATCTAATGAGTTAGAAGTTATCGGTTTCTATTTCTCTGATCATCCATTAAATCATTATCCAAGAAAATTTTTTGAATTAGAAAATATAAATTCTTTTAAGAACTATTATTCTGAAAATAATAAAATAAAAATGATGAAAGTTTGTGGGGCAATTTTAGATATAAAAGAAAGATCTAATAAAGATGGAAAGAAATATGCATTTATTACTGTTTCAGAAAAAAATTTTCAGTTTGAATTAACAATATTTAGTGAAAATTTGTATAAATTCAGACCTTTGTTAAAAGAAGGTAATTTACTAATATTTACTATTGATTTTATTGATAATAAAACTGATACTCGATTTATTATTAGAGATATTGTTTCACTAGAAAAAACTTTTTTAAAAAATAAGTTTAAGTTTAATATTTATGCAAATATTGAAAATATTTCATCCATAAAGAATGATATTTTTGAAAAAAGCATAAATAATAATGATAAACCCATAGACCTATTCATAACTTTGGATCAAAAATTAATCAATTTTGATTTTAATAAATATACTATTAAATCTTACAAAAAACTTGATGAATTGAATAATTCAAAAATGCTAGATTATTCTCTAGAAATATCTTGAAAAAATAATTTATTATAAGTAATAGACTAATTAAATTAAATCTAGCACACAGAAAAAACCGGTGTTTTTCTTTCTGTGGAGGTAAAACCGGAGGAAATATGAACTTACCCGAAATAAAGATTGAAGACTTGCTTGAGTCCGGAGTACACTTTGGACACAATGTTAGAAGATGGAATCCTAAAATGAAAGAATATATTTATGGAGTTAGAAATAACATTCATATATTTGATTTAAGAATTACAGTTGAGCTTTTAAATACAGCCTTAACTAAAATTCATGAAACTGTTCAAAAATCAGGAAAAATTTTATTTGTAGGAACAAAAAAGCAATGTGGAGATACTGTCAAAGAACTAGCTAATATTAATAATAATTTTTATGTAAATAAAAGATGGCTTGGTGGTACTCTCACTAATTGGAATACAATTTCTAATTCAATAAATAGATTTAATGAAATTGAAAGTTTTTTAAATGATGATTCTTCTTCAAAAAACTTATCAAAAAAAGAATTGCTTGATATTTCTCGAGAAAAAGAAAAACTTGAATTGAATATAGGCGGAATAAGAAGTATGAATGGTAAGCCAGACCTTTTAATTATATTTGATGTTTTGAAAGATAGAATAGCAGTTAAAGAAGCAAATAAACTTAATATTCCAGTAATTGGAATAGTAGACTCTAATGCTGATCCAGATCAAATTGATTATGTTATTCCAGGAAATGATGATGCTATAAGATCAATAAGCTTATTTAAAAAGTATTTTCAAGAAACCATATCTGATGCTGTCGAAATTGAAAGCAAAGATCAAAGTGAAAAAAAAACTGAAGTAAAAAAATAAATTAAGGTAAAAATATGTCCAATGTAACTGAGTTGATTAAAGAATTAAGAAGTAAATCAGGCGCAGGTTTTTTAGATTGTAAAAATGCTCTTTCTGAAAATAATAATGATATAGAAAAAGCAAATGAATATTTAAGAAAAAAAGGTTTAGCTAAAGCTTCAAAAAAAACCTCTAGAGAAGCAAATGAGGGTGCTGTCGGAATTTACGAAAGCAAAGAATTAGTAGTATTAATTCGTATTAACAGTGAAACTGACTTTGCAGCAAAAAGTGAAACATTTTTAAGTTTTTTAGATGATTTAGGTCAATTTGCTTTGAGTCTTAGTAAGCCAGGAATAAAAAAAGAAGACTTTCTTAATTTAAAATATAATGAAGATACTGTCTCAGATTACTTTAAAAGTATGATATCTAAAATTGGAGAAAACTTAGTTTTAAATGATCTTCAAATTATAGATGTAAATAATTTAAATTACTCTTTTTACGTTCATAATAGTTATAAAAAAAATATAGGTAAAATTATTTCGCTAATTTTATTTGAAGCAGATAAAGTTAATGATTTTATAAATACCTTATCAAAAAATATTTGTATGCATATCGCAGCTATGAAACCAGATTCATTAGACATTGATGATCTGGATAAAGATAAAATACAAAAAGAGAAAGATATACAAAAGGAATTAATATTAAACTCTGGAAAACCCTCAGCAATTGTTGATAAAATCTTAGAAGGTAAAATGAATAAATATTATTCTGAGGTCACTCTTCTTAACCAGTCTTTTATTTTGGATCCAGATAAAAATGTAAAATCTATAATTGAAGAACAAGGTAAAGAAAATAAATTTAAAATTAAATCATTTATCTTTGTAAGTCTTTCATGATACACAAAAGAATTTTGCTTAAAATCTCAGGTGAATCATTAATGGGTACATCTAATTATGGAATTGATGTTTCTACTATAAATAAAATTTCAAATGAAATTAAAAAAATTTATAAATTAAAATATCAAATTTGCCTTATAATTGGAGGAGGAAATATCTTTAGAGGAATAAAAGGTGCTTCAGAAGGCATAGATAGATCAACTTCTGACTATATGGGTATGTTAGCAACCGTTATGAATGCTTTATCATTACAAAGCAGTTTAGAAAAAATTAAAGTTCCAACAAGAGTTCAATCTGCAATATCAATGTCACAAATTGCTGAGTCGTATATTAGAAGGAGGGCGTTGAGACACTTAGAAAAAAATAGAATTGTCATTTTTGCTGCAGGTACTGGAAATCCATTTTTTTCTACCGATACAGCAGCTACTCTAAGAGCTTCAGAACTAGATTGTTCTCTAATTATAAAAGCTACTAAAGTTAATGGTATATATGATAGCGATCCAAACATAAATCCTAAGGCAAAATTAATTAAGAATATTTCATACAATGATGTAATTAATAAAGATTTAAAAGTTATGGATTTAACAGCAGTTAGCTTAGCAAAAGAAACAAAAATTCCAATATTTGTTACAAATATATTTAAAAATAATTCATTAATTAGTGTTTTAAAAGAAAAAGGGGATTATAGTAAGATAAGTTAATGATAGATTTAGAAAAAAAAATGCAGTCTGCAATAGATCACTTTGAAAAAGAACTTAATTCTTTAAGAACTTCCAGGGCAAATCCATCTATGTTAGAAAATTTGTTCGTTGATGCCTATGACTCAAAAACACCAATAAATCAATTAGGTAACATATCAGTACCTGACGCAAGCACTTTAACAATTCAAGTTTGGGATAACAGCTTAGTAAAAAGTATTGAAAATGCAATCCTTGATTCTAACTTGGGAATAAATCCTCAGATAGATGGTTCTTTAATTAGATTACCAATTCCTAAATTAAGTGAAGAAAGAAGAAATGAATTAAGTAAAATTGCCTCTGAATTCTCTGAAAATTCCAAAGTTACAATTAGAAATATTAGAAGAGAATTTATTGATGCTCAAAAGAAACAAAAAAAAGAATCAAATATTTCTGAAGATGAGTTAAAAAAAAACATTGATAATATTCAAAAAATTACAGATGAAAATATTGAGAGGATAGAAAAAATTTTAGAAATAAAAAAATCCGATATTTTGAAAGTTTAATTTGAATAAAAAAAAAATAAGTCACATTGCGCTAATT
>CACJGU010000002.1 GCA_902593125.1 uncultured Alphaproteobacteria bacterium | reverse complement strand
ATGTTAGGACTGTTGATTCATCGCAGTATCAAGAACGTCTCTTAAGTTATGATTTTGATATGATTAAAAGATACTGGGGTGTTAGTTTAAGCCCAGGAAATGAGCAACAATTTTATTGGGGATCAGAAGTTGGTCAAAAAGATGGAAGTAGGAATTATCCTGGCATTAATAGTCCTGCTGTTGATGCAATGATTGAAAAACTTATTAATGCAGAAAATAGAGAGGAATTAACAACTGCAATTCACGCTCTAGATAGAATATTATTATGGGGTCATTATGTGATTCCTCTTTATCATAGCAACAAGGACAGAATGGCTTATTGGGATTTTTTTGAATACCCTGATGAAATTCCACTTTACGGAATTGTAATTGAGTCCTGGTGGATAAATAAAGATAAACAATAACATAAGTTAATCAAAATTTTTTATGAGTCATACAAGAGCTAATATACTAATGTTAATTGCTTCACTTATTTGGGGTACAGCATTCGTAAGCCAAACTACAGGGATGGGAGCAATAGGTCCTTTTACTTTTAGCTTTGGAAGATTCTTTTTTGCTTTTTTAACAGTAATTCCATTTGCTTTTTATCTAGAACAGCAAAATGTTTTAAAAATATTAAGTGATAAAAAAAAAATTTATCTGTGTTTGGCTACAGGTTTTTTCCTTTTTGGTGGGATGGGTCTGCAACAATACGCTTTACAAAAATCATTAATATCAAATGCAGCCTTTCTTAGTACTCTTTATGTTCCTTTTGTTGGTATAATATCAAGATTTATAATTAAAAAACATGTACATTGGATTATTTGGATTGCAATTTTACTTTGTTTATATGGATCATATCTTTTGTCCTCGAATCAATCAGTTGAAATTCAACAATCAGATTCACTCTTATTTATTGCTGCTTTATTTTTTGCCTTGCATATTATTTGTATTGATATTTTTATGAAAGAACTCAACAGTCCTTTTTTATTTGGAAGTATTCAGTACTTTATTGTTTTTATTTTATCTATGATTTTAGCCTTCATGTGGGAGGAACCAAAGCTCTCAAATATGCAGATTGAATGGTTTGAAATTTTATACACAGGAATTTTTTCTGCTGGTATTGGATATACACTTCAAATTATTGCTCAACATAAAGCTAATCCTGCTCCAGCTGCTATTATTTTATCAATGGAGTCAGTCTTTGCTGCAATAGCAGGTTGGATACTTTTAAATCAAGTTTTAGACACACAAAAAATACTTGGATGCCTTGCAATATTTATTGGAGTCATTATAGTACAATTAGTACCAATAATTATTAAACAAAAATGAATGATAAATTAGACGTAGTTGGAATTGGAAATGCTATGGTAGACGCCATAATTCCTTCCAATCAAAGTGAGATTGAAAAATATGAAATTAATAGAGATTCTATGAATCTTATTGATGAAAACTTAAAAAATAATTTGCATGAAAGTTATTCCATCAGAGAAATGGCTGGTGGTGGTTCCCTCGGTAACTCTATGTTTGGAATCACCTCGTTTGGCGGTAATGGAAGCTTTATTGGAAAAATTAAAAATGATGAAATTGGAGTTTACCTTCAAAAAGATATGATCCGGGAAGGTCTAAAATTTCCGTTAGGATTTACGTCTCCTGATATTTCAACTGGATGTTGTACAATTTTTGTTGAAGAAGATGGAACAAGAACAATGTGTACTTTTCTTGGTGCTGGGACATTAATAGGACCTGAAGATATAAAAGAGGATGATATTAAAAATCATAAGATTGCATATCTGGAAGGCTACTTATGGGACAATGAAAATGCAAAAAAGGCTATGAAAAAAATGGTGGATATTTGCAAAGCCGATAATCAAAAAATTGCATTTACTTTATCTGATCTTTTTTGTGTTGATAGACACAGGGACTCTTTTAAAGAATTAATAACTGAGAGTGTTGATATTCTTTTTGCTAACGAAGATGAAATCAAAGCAATGGCACAAACAGAAAGTTTTGAAGAAGGTCTAGAATATGCAAAATCATTAAATATAATTTCTGCTATTACTAAAGGAAGTAGTGGATCAGTTATTGTTTCTGGTAATGACATCACTGAAGTTGCTGCAAAAAAAGTAGAAAAAGTTGTAGATACAACTGGAGCTGGAGATTTATTTGCAGCTGGTTTTTTATTTGGTTACTCTAAAGGTAAAGCAATGAATGAATGTGGTAATTATGCATCAATTTCTGCTGCAGAAATTATTTCGCATTATGGTGCAAGACCTTTAGTAAAATTGTCTAGTTTAATTTAGCTAATAATTTATTTTTATTTTCTTCATCACAAAAAGAATATTTAATTGCGTTATGAGTAAGGGATGTTAGTTCCTTTTCATTTAAACCTAAATCTTCCATAACTTTGTATTCACCGTTTATCGTTGCATTAAAAAAAGGAGGGTCATCTGAGTTCACTGTTATTTTTACTCCTTGGTCAAATAATGTTTTTACTGGATGATCTTTATAGTCTTCATAAATTTTTGTTGCAATATTACTGGTTGGACAAGTTTCTAGAACAATATCTTTATCTATTATTTCTTTTACTAACTCGGCGTCCTCAATTGATCGAACTCCGTGGCCTAATCTTGTTGGATAGAGAAGATTAATTGCGTTTCTTATATTTTCTGGCCCATCCCATTCACCTGCATGAACGGTAATTGGAAAATTTTCTTTTTTTAACATATCAAATGTTTCAACAAATAAATTTGGAGGATAATGAAGTTCATCACCAGCCAAACCAAATCCAACTAAACAAGGATGAGAATTGTTTAATACCTCTTCTGCAGTTTTTTGTACTGAGTCTGCTCCTAAGTGCCTAATACCGTTCATTATGTAACGTGAAACAATACCATAATCCTCTTCAGCTTTTTTGGAAGCTTCATAAACTCCTTCAATAAAAGAATGATAGGTCATACCTTTTTCTTTAGCATGAGTAGATGAGATCATTGCTTCAACATAAAGTACATTATTAGCTGCACAATCTTTTAAATATTCATATGTCAATTCAAAATAATCTTCTGGTGTATGTATGACAGAAGTAACAATGTCATATTTTTTTATAAAATCATAAAAATCATCCCATTGGTATGCGTACTTTGAACCAAACATTTCTTCAGGTATTTCATGGTTATTTCGTTTGGCAAATTTTTTACATAAATCTGGTGTAATAGTTGCCTCTAAATGAACATGTATTTCTGCTTTTTTAACTGAATTAAAAATATTCATATAAATAAAAATACCTATATAATATTAATATGGAAGCAAGAATAAACAGAAGAAGCTTTGTTTTTGGGGCAAGTTGTTCCTTATGTGGTTCCATGATTTTACCGTCATGTACACAAGTGCCATTAACAAATAGAAGCCAGCTAAATTTATATGATAGCAATTTGCCTATAATTTTAATGGGTGGTGGTGTTGCAGGTCTTCCAAAAATTTATCCAAATGAAAGAGCTCTAAATCAAGAAGTTGAAAAAACATATTCAAGATTTTTATCTAAAGCTAAAAAAGATAAAGTTCTTTTAGATAGTACAGATGAATCTAAAAAAATAGAAGAAATCGGAAAAGAAATTTATACCTCTCTAGATACATATTATCTTAATAAGCGAGAGAAAAATCCTGTAGAAAATTTTAATTGGCAGTTTGCTTTAATTGAGTCTGATACAAAAAATGCATGGTGTATGCCTGGAGGTAAAATTGCTTTCTACACTGGTATACTTCCTGTTTGTAAAAATGATGATGGGATTGCTGCAGTGATGGGACATGAAATTGCTCATGCATTTGCTAGACACACAGTAGAAAAATTAACTCAAGCATCTATGATTCAAATGGCAACAATTGGAATATCACGAAGTAAATATGCAGAACTTCTAAATAAGTCTTTTAGAGTTGGAAATGTAGGAGGCAATGTTTATGACTCAGTTGTCAAGTATGGTATTTTTCTTCCATTTAGTAGAAAAATGGAAAGTGAAGCTGATTATTTAGGTATGGGATTTATGAATCTTGCTGGATTTAATATTAAGGAGCCTGCTAAACTATGGCAAAGAATGATGGCGAGTCAAGAAGGAAGAGTGCCTGAATTTATGGGATCACACCCAAGTCCTGATAATAGATCTAAAAAGTTTCTTGAATGGGAAAGTGAAATTATAGATAAATTTCCTCAAGTTTAATTTTAGTGTAATAGGTATTTTATGATTGCTGTTGAAGTTAAAGATCTTACTCACTCTATTAATAATAAAAAAATTTTAAATAATATAAATTTTAATCTCAATAAAGATAGTATATCTTGTATTTTGGGACCGTCAGGTAGTGGAAAAACTACTTTATTAAAGCTTATAGCAGGTCTTGAAAAAGTACAGTCAGGTAAAATTATTATTAATGGTGAAGAAGTAAGCAGTACAGCAAAACACTTACCTACAGAAAAAAGAAAAATTGGTTTTTTATTTCAAGATTACGCTTTATTCCCGCATTTGACAGTAAAAGAAAATTTGAGATTTCCAACTAATGCTAAAAATTCAACTAATAATGTTGATGAAATTATTGAATTAATAAAATTACCAAATTCACTAGATAAATACCCACACGAGTTAAGTGGTGGTGAACAACAGAGAGTTGCTCTTGCACGATCTATAATTTCACAACCCGATTTACTATTATTAGATGAACCTTTTTCAAGTTTGGATTTAAGCCTTCGAGAGGAGGTGAGAGATGATACGCTGCATCTTTTACAAAAATCAAATGTGTCTGTAATTATAGTCACTCATGATCCTTTCGAAGCAATGTTTATCTCAAATCATATAAATATTTTTGATAAATCAGGTTCGATTGTGCAGTCAGGAACTCCAAATGATCTCTATAACAATCCAAAAAATTCATATGTTACAGGTTTTTTTGGTGAAACAAATAAATTTGAAGGTGTCGTTAAAGAATCTCATATTTACACACCGGTTGGGAAAATTAAAACACCTGGAAATTTAGAAGGTGAAAAAGTTGTAGTACACATAAGACCCCAAGGTATAAAACTCAACAAACAACCAACGCCAGTTAATGGAATTAAGGGAACCGTTATGGCATCAAAATTAATGGGGTCATTTAGTTTTATCCATTTATCTGTGTTAGATAATAATAATGAAGTTGTTCATGTTCATAGCCACATGCCTGCTGACTTTAATCCAAAACAATCGTCTGCAGTCGAGATAGAAATTGATAATGATCAGGCTTACATATTTAAGAATTAAGTTTTAGTTTTTTATTGATTTAGTAATTGTTCTGTTAAGAAAAATTACCGGTCCTAATCCAGCAATAACGATAATTAGAGCTGCAAATGCTGACTCCTCCAACATTTCATCAGAGGCATATTGATAAACATAGGTTGCTAGTGTCTCAAAATTAAATGGTCTTAATAAAAGAGTTATTGGAAGTTCTTTTAAGATGTCTACGAAAACTAATATTCCTCCAACTAATAAATTTGTATACAGCAAGGGTAATATAATTTTTCTTATACTTTTGAAAAAACTAACACCCATTGTTCTTGATGCATCTAATAAGTTCGGATGAATTCTTGAAATACCTGATGTAATGGCTCCATTACCAACAGCTAAAAATCTTATACTATACGCAAATAATAAAATTATAAATCCACCAACAGCATAACTCATACGAAAATAAATTAAATCATTAAGCCACCCAACAAATACCACTATTCCAACAGCAAGAATTGTTCCTGGAAAAGCATAACCAGAAGAAGCAAAAAATATTAAAATTTTTTGAAAATTATTTGATTTATATACTCCGACTATAATCATTAATAAAGAGAGCAACATAATGAATGATGAAGAAATAAAAGCTAAAGATATGCTTGATAGTGTTATTTGAAAAATCTCAATAAAATTTATTATAGAATAACCTTTAATTACAAAATTCAATAAAATTGAAACAGGTATTATAAAACCAAGACTTAAAGGTATTAGGCAAATTAAAAACAATAAAGAATTTTTAAGACTAGAAACTGTTTGGGTTGGTGTATAAGATGCACCACTGTACTTTTCATGAAATTTTCTGCTACGCCTACCCAAATACTCTAAAGTTAAAAGTACTATAACAATCATAAATAAAATACTAGAAATCTGTGATGCGCCAGATAGACTATTCATTCCTAGCCAAACATTAAATACACCTAAGGTTAATGTTTCAATTGCAAAATAATCAACTGTCCCAAAATCAGAAATTGTTTCCATTAGTACTAAGGCCAAACCAGCGATTATACCTGGACGACCAAATGGAATAGCAACATTGAAGAAGGAATTCCTTCCATAAATAGAACTAGTTTGAAAAAAAGATATAGGTGTCGTTATAAATGATGCTCTAGTCATTAAATATACATATGGATACAGTACAGAAGACATTACCAAAATTGCACCTCCCATTGATCGCACATTTGGAAACCAATAATCTTTCGAACTCGTCCAACCAAAGATGTCTCTTAATAATGATTGAAGAGGACCAGCATATTCAAAAAAGTCAGTATAAGTATAGGCAATAATATAAGCTGGGACAGCAGCTGGTAATAATAACATCCATTCAAAAAATTTTTTCCCAAAAAAATTATATCTTGTCACTATCCAAGCAGTAGTCAAACCAAAGACTAAACTTAATCCTCCAACACCAAACATTAGAATTATTGTATTGGTGAGATATCTGGGCAAAACAGTAGAAAATAGATGTGGCCACAGTGATGTATCGCCTAAGATCGCGTAATAAAATATTGAAAAAATAGGGGCGATAATTACTAGAGCAATTATCGCCACAGAATTGGACCATAAATTAAAATTTATCAAAACAGTTAACCTATAATTTACCAGCCTACTCTATCAATGATTTTCTGAGCTACGGGAGCAAGTTCTGCAAGTTTTTCAACAGGCAGTTTATCTTCTTTAAACTCGCCCCATGATTTTAACTCATCAGTTAATTGCATATCTGGATTAACCGGATATTCATAGTTTATAGAACTGTAAAGGACTTGTGCTTTTGGCTGAGTCAGAAATTCAAGTAGTGCAATCGCATTGTCTTTATTTTTAGAGTACTTAATTACACCTCCGCCAGCAACGTTAATGTGATTCCCTCTGTCTTCTTGATTAGTAAAAACTAACTCTATTGATTTAGCCCACTCTTTTTGTTCTGCATTCTTTTCATTAAATTTCATTTTTCCAAAATAATAGGTATTCATTACAGCAATATCACAGACACCTTCATAAATTGCTTTTGCTTGAGCTCTGTCATTACCCTCAGGTTTACGTGCTAAATTTGCAACAACGCCTGCAGCCCATTCTTCAGCAATAACTTCACCATTTGCAGCAATAATTGAAGCTAAAAGTGATCTATTGTAGTCATGGCTACCAGGTCTTGTACAAATTTTACCTTTCCATTTTGGATCAGATAAATCTTCTATTCTTTTAATTGAGTCTGTAGATACTCTTTCTTTTGATATTGCAACAATTCTAGCTCTCTTTGAAAGTGCAAACCATTTATTATTACTGTCTCTTAAATGATTTGGAATATTCATATTCAAAATATCTGAGTTAATTGGTTGCAAAATATCTTTTTCGACAAATTGGTTTAACCTTGCTATATCAACTGTTAATACCAAGTCAGCAGGTGTATCTTCACCTTCAGCTAAAACTCTTTCTAGTAATCCTTTTTTTGCATGTAAAACATTTACCTTTATGCCAGTCGATTTTGTAAATTCCTCAAAGAAAGGATCTATTAAAATCGGCTGCCTGTAAGAATAAACATTAACCTCTTTGGCAAACAAGTTTAGTGAAATGGTAGATGCAATTAGTATCAATAGTAATCTAAAAATAATTTTCATATAACCTTCTGTTTTTGTGGAGATAATAAATATCTCCACGTTCTATGATTAAGAATCTTATTAAAAATTATCAGAATACGAATGTAGATCTATATAAATTTTTTTTTAATATCAGTGTTGTTAAAATTCATAAAGTTAGATTTATTCTAAATTTAAAGTTAAAAATGTTGGGGCCACTTTGGGCCCCTATCAAAGACTATTTAATTGATATTAATCTAGCTTTTTTTTCTTCTGGAATAATTCTCTCCAAATCAATCGCTAAAAGTCCATTTTTCAATTCAGCATCTTTAACTTTAATGTCTTCTGAAATTGTAAATGATCTTTCAAACTGTCTTGTTGAGATTCCTTTATGGATTACACCGTTACCATTTTCATTAACCACTTTTTCTTTAGGTTTATTTCTAACAGTGAGGTTGTTTTCTTTTAATTCAATCTCAATATCTTCTTTACTATATCCAGCAAGAGCAACTTCAATTTTATAGTTATGCTCGTCAACTCTATGAATATTGTAGGGTGGATAGTTTGTATTGTATCGTTCTGTAGACTCTAGCATTCTATCAAATTCATCAAAAATTGAGTCAAATCCAACAGAAAATGGTCTGAGAGAATTCCAAACGGATAGGTTTCTAGTCATAATAACTCCTTTATTAAGCAAGTTTATTTATTAGTACCCACAATGGCATACTAACAATTATAATGTGGGGATTATTGTATTTAATTCAAGTCTTTATTATTTTTTTCTTACAAACATCAATCCATCAGATAGTGGTAGAAGAGAGAATTCCACTCTTGCGTCATTTTGTATTTTTAAATTTAAATCTCTAATAGTGTTTGTTTGAGAGTCCTGTTTAGCTTCATCAGCAACATCACCGTGCCAAAGCATATTATCAATAATTATAATCCCATTAGAAGCTAACAAATTAAGAGATAGCTCATAATAATTTGGATAATTATTTTTATCAGCATCTATAAAAATTAAATCATAGATGTGTTGTCGGTCTATCATACTTTGCATAACCTCTACACCATCTCCAATAATCGATTCAATTTTTGAACTCATATTATCTAGATCCCAATATTTTTTTGCTAAGGGTAAGAATTCATCTGAATTATCAACAGTTACAACTTTCCCTAACTCGGATAAACCCCTGGCTAAAAACAAAGTACTCATGCCAGTAAACCTGCCAATTTCTAAACAGTTTTTAGCTTTAGAAATTTTTGTTATAATTTGTAAAAACTGGCCTTGTTCTTTTGCAATCTGCATTTGTGAAACACTACCAAGTTTTAAAGTTTGATTTTCTAGTTCAGTAATTATTTTATCTTCTCGGTAACCTACGCTTTGTAAATATTGAACAAGTGCTTCATTAATTTCAGTTTGGGTACTCATTAGTTTATAGTTTCAAATATTTCAGATAGTTTCTGAGTTTTTTTGTCTGAAATAATGAAACAGCTTTTTATTTTATTTATTAAATTTTCATCTATATTTTTATTTGAGTATAAACTTAATAAAGGAGTTGAGGAATGCACTTCATCACCAATGTTGAGTACATTATCATATCCAACTCCGTAATCTATTTTATCGGTAACCTGTTTTCTTCCACCTCCAAGTTCAATAAGTATAAGGCCTAATTCTCTGGTATAAATTTTTTCTATCCACCCTTCTTCACTAGAAAATACATCTTTTCGAACGGAAGTATTTATTAAATCTTTTTCATAAGATGATAAAATATTTTTTGGTCCACCCAAGCCTGCAACCATCATTTCAAATTTTTCTGCAGCTAGTCCATTATTAATAACCGTATTAATTTTATTATATGCTTCTTCTTTGGAAATTTTATAAATGTTTACTAGTAGCGAAGATATTAATTCATTAGTGATCTTTTCTAATCGGTGATCTTTAAAATCATTTTTAATATATTTTATGCATTCTAATATCTCTAGTGTATGACCAGCACTTTTACCTAAGACCTGATTCATATCTGTTAATATAGCTTCGCAATGTAAACCTGCTCCTCTAGCGACTCTTACTAAGGAGTTGGATAAATCTCTTGCTATATCAATAGTACTATTAAAAGATCCATTTCCAACTTTCACATCGAGTACTAAAGATGAAAGACCGCTTGCAATCTTTTTTGAAAGAATAGATGATGTTATTAAGGGTAAAGATTCTACTGTACCTACAATATCCCTTATAGAATATAATTTTTTATCAGCTGGTGCTAAGTTAGAAGTTTGACCGATAATTGCACAACCAACGTCTTTTACAACTTTTTTAAAAGTTTCTAAATCGGGCTTTGTATTGTACCCAGGTATTGAATCAAATTTATCTAGAGTACCGCCCGTATGACCCAAACCTCTACCTGAAATCATTGGTACATACAGTCCACAAGCTGCAAGTATTGGTGCTAATATAACGCTCGTCTTGTCTCCAACACCACCAGTTGAGTGCTTATCACAAACCAACTCAGAATCGACAATCTCAGACCAATTCAGTGTATCGCCTGAGTTCGTCATTGCTTCAGTTAAACAAACAGTTTCTTCAGCAGTCATTCCATTTGCAAATATTGCCATGCTCATTGCTGCAATTTGTGCATCTGAAAAAGATCCATTTGTTAAACCGTCTACAAAAAAGTTGATATCCTCTTTTGACAGATCTTGGTTGTCTCTTTTTTTTCTAATTATCTCTTGAGGTATCATCGAATTGAACTTCTTGTATAAATTGTTTAATTAAATTTAAAACATTGTTCTCTGCTAAACTTGCATTCTCTAAAGTTTCTTGATGACTTAATTTTGTTTTATTCATACCAGCGGCTAAGTTGGTGATTACACTGATGCCAATAACAGGAAGCCCACAATGATTAGCAACTAAAACTTCTGGTACCGTAGACATTCCAACAGCATTTCCACCTATTACTTTTAAGGCATTAATTTCAGCAGGTGTTTCAAAATTTGGTCCTGAGTACATACAATAAATACCTTCATAAATTTTTTGATCTATTTTTTTAGCAACTTTTATTAACTGATCTCTATAAAACTTATGATACCCGTCACTCATATCATGAAAGCGAGGGCCATACTCTTCAGCATTGGGTCCAATAAGTGGATTGAAACCACTCCAGTTAATATGATCTTTAATTGCCATTAAACTACCAGCCGGCATAGCTTCATCTAAACTACCTGCTGCATTTGTAACAACTAATAATTTACATCCAATGTCCTTTAAAACTCTTATGGGTGAAGCTAAGCTTTGAGGATTGTGGCCCTCATAAATATGTGATCTTCCGTACATACAAACAACATTAAGAGTATTTATTTTTCCTAAAACTAATTTACCTGCATGACCTTTTACAGTTGGCTGTGGAAAATCAGATAACTGTTCATATGAAATTGATTCTTGAACATCTTTTTCTTCAAAAAAATTAGTTAGTCCACTTCCTAAAATTACAGCAATGTCTGGTGAAGTATTATTAGCTATTTCTAAAAATTTTTTGGCCGAAGGTAGCATTAGAGATTCTCTGGGCCAAAGGAGTCTGGAAGTAGTTCTTCGAGCGTAGATGTTTTCATATGACCATTTTCGTTACACATATGAATCTTAGTATTTAAAGCAGCAAATTCTCTCAACCTTTGTCTACAACCACCACAAGGTGAACACAATAATTCGCCAGAGCCAATAACCACAACTTCTAAAATTTTTTTGTTTCCATTAGATATCATATTTCCAATTGCAGTTGCTTCGGCGCACTGTGATTGGGGATATGCTGCATTTTCAACATTACAACCAGTAATAATTTTACTATCTTCTGTTAGAAAAGCTGCTCCAACTTTAAAATTTGAATAAGGAACATGAGCTTGTTCTCTCACTTTTTTTGCAGCCTTAAATAAACTATCAAAATTTTCTGAGATCATATTCTTATTTAACATGAAATTACTAAAAAAATTATTTATTTCTAAATCTTAAACAATTCTTGGGACAAATCAGGAAGTTCGTCTCCCCAAAAAACTTCTTTGCGCAAAAATTCTGGGTCTTGGTTAAAACAAACAGACATTGCGGAATTATAAACAGCCCTGGAGTCAATAGTGGAATTTAGATCTCTTCCTTCAAATAATTCTTTCTTTTTTAATCCAGGCCAATCTGTATAAACTTGAGATTTTTTTACTAAGCCTCCAGCCATTAGTATTGCACTTCCATATCCGTGTTCAGTTCCATACCCTCCATTTTGCTTTATAGTTCGGCCAAACTCTGTCAAAGTTAGGATAAGTGTATTATCGAATGCTTGGCCAAGATTTTCATATAAAATGGTAACAATTTTATTTATCTCTTCTAATTCATCAGCATGCGCTCCATCAACACCTCCTTGAGCTGCATGAGTATCAAAACCATCTAAATCAAAAACAGCAACTCTTGGACCACTTTGATCTTTTAATTGTTTGGCTGCTTCAAGAGCAAGTTTTTTTCTGTCCTCTGAGTCTGTTGCTATTTGCATAGAAAATGGTCTTTGCTTAATTGTATCAAGTGTAGATTTAATCAACTCATTATGTTCACCCTTAAATTCATTATAAATTTGATCTATTAATTTTGTTTCAACAAAATCTGGTGAAGGAAAAAAATTGTTATTCTGCGGCACACCCCTTAATAAAAGTGGCATTGGTAAAGATATTGCCAGTCCTTTACCTATAATATTTGATGCTAATAGCCCCCTTCCAAGCCATCCTGTTTTTTCTTTGTATGGAATATGTGCACCAGTTTCCATTAAATTTTGTCCATCGAAATGAGATCTCCCTGTGTAAGGAATATTAGTTGCATGTACAAATGCTGCTTGATTTATTTCCCAAAGTTTATGAAAAATCTCTAATTTAGGATGAAGCCCAAAATCACTATTCAAATTAAGTACATCTTCTAAAATTAATTTTTTTCTTAATTTTTTAAGACTTTTATCTCCAATAACAGGAACAGCTGTTAAACCATCCATTCCTCCACGTAGTGAAATTATAATTAAATTTTTTTTCTGCATTGAAGCAAAACTTATTTTTGGAAAGTATCCTGAAAGGAACAAGGTTGTTGATCCTCCAATTAGAAAATTTCTTCTTGTACAGTTCATATTTTTAATACCCCTGGTAAGTTACAAATAACTCCATATTTTCTTCCCAAATCTTTATCTGATGTACCAAACCTGAATTGATGAATAATGGAAGCCATATTTTCATGGTCTTCAAAATTATTTTTAAGACAAGCTAAAATAAAGTCGTGAGATTTATTTCCAGGTTTAATAAGCATTGGAAGCTCAATTGAGGCAAACCAAAAACGACGTAACAATAATTCTGGTGATACCCAATCAACCTCAAAATCACTCCAACCATTAGGTTGTTTTGCACGGTATGGTGAATTACCAATTTCTCTGAGTATCCACGATAACTGTCTTTGTTTATTTGTTGGTCTAGATTTAAAAGTATATTCCATTTTTTTTGCAGAAAGTGGAGTATTTAAATCAAACATTCTAGATAATTGCATCAGCCATATTTCTGGTGGATGAAATTTATGTGTGGTCTCATTATACTTATAAGCTTGAGTTATAACTGCTTTATGAATTTCAACTAAGCTGCCATTTGAGTTGTTCCATGCTTCTATCACTGGGTTTATCATTTCTTCAGTTGGTTCATCTGTAATAAAATGTCTGCATAATTTTGTAGAAACAAATTTTATACAAATTGGATGAGTTGCCAAATCATGGATAACTTTTGTAAGCTCTCGCTTTGCATCGTTTTTATATTTAACCCCTAAAACTACCTTGTCACCTTTTTGATGCATCTCTTGATCAAACCATACATCTCCTGTTTCTAGATTTTTTCTACTCCATTTATGGCTCCAACCTGTCATGATATAAGCTAACTGAATAACATCTTCCTGGGTGTACCCAGCATTTGGAGAGACAGTATGTAGTTCTAATAATTCTCTTGCATGATTTTCATTTATCGTCTCTCTCCACTCCATTCCTTTTTTAGAATTTGGTCCAAAAGACTCTGAGTTATCTAGATGGTGAATCATACACCAGGAAGTCGTAACAGACAGCACCATATCTTCAAAAGTTTTAACCATATTAGGTCTTATAATTTCACGTTGATAAGGCCCTGTGCTAAACTCAGCCAAAAAATCTTTTTCACTTATGGCAAAATGGTTTCCCCAGAAAAGCCAGAAACGTTCAAATACAGGTTGAGCACTATACTTTGTTTGAAAATGCCGAATAGCGTGTTCATTTAATTCAAAATATCTCTCACCAGTTTTTATTCTCAATTCATCTTTAGCTATTTTGTAAGCATTTTTGTCATTTTTGTATTTTTTTCTTAAAACTTCTCTATCTCCATAAACCCATTCTCCATATTTTTTTCTTAGATCTTTTTCTGATGGTATTGAGCCTGGCCATAAAAGGTCAGGAATAGTATTCAGTTGACTTAATGCCCAATTAAGAGGATCCTTATCTTGTTTTTCATTTGGTGATAAACCAAATGCAACTCGTCTATAAAATTTTAATGACATATTTTAAAAAAAGTAGTTTACATGTATTTAGAATATTTAAAATCGAAATTGATGAAAAAAATACCTTTAAAAATTTGTGGAATAACAAATGTAAAATCAGTCGAAATGGCATATAAAAATAAGATAAAATCATTAGGTTTTGCAAGTAAAAATTTAAATGGTCCAAACACAGTTAGTGATAAAAAGATAAAAACATTAATTAAAGAATGCAAAAATTATAAAATAGAATCAGTTCTTTTAACTCAATACGTTTCTTTAGATAAAATAATCGAACAAATAGATTTTACTAAACCAAAAACAATTTCATGTTCATTTCACTTTAGTAAAGCCGAACTTGAAACTATAAGAAATACTTTTAAAAAATTGAGAATTGGTATTGCTGTAAATCCAGAAAATTTTAATATTAGTTATCTTAGGAGCATAAAAAATATAGTTAATGTAATTTATTATGATTTAAATGTTTATAAAACTAAATCTATTAGAAAGTATTCACTAAAAAAGAACTTGGACCAAATAAATTGTATTAAGGGACTTAAGATTCCTTTATTCATTGGTGGTGGTATAAATCAAAATAACGTCAGTAAAATCATAAATTCTGTCAGACCTGATGGTTTAGATATCTCTCGAAGTCTTAAAAATTCTAAAAATATTTTATCTCCAAAAAAACTAAACTCTTTTTTATCTCAAATTTCTGTTGCTTAATTTTCTAAAGGTAAAATTTTCATCTAATTTAGATATCAAATTTCTGATTGATATTTTTTTTGTTGGATGAATAAAATTACAATCAATGTCTGCAATGGGTCGAAGAACAAAATCTCTTAGATGAGCTCTTGGATGAGGAATTGTAAGTTTTTTATTTGATATATTTAGCTTTCCATAGAAAATTATATCCATATCAATTTTTCGAGGGCCATTTTCAATTTTTTTATTTTTTTTTAATTTTGTCTCTATCAGTGAAAGTTTTTTCATAAGTTCTATTGGTTGGAGATTGGTAAAAAAAAGGATAGCCGTGTTGAAAAAATTTTGCTGATTTTTAAATCCATAAGGTTTTGAAATATAAATATCTCCATAGTTTACTACTTGGCCGTATTTTTTAATTTCATATATACTTTGATTGATATTAAATATTTTATCACCAATATTCGACCCTAGTGCTATGAAAACTTTAGTTTGATACACTTACTGAATCTGCACCATATTTTTTTGCTACAGCTGTTTTGTTAATTTTTATTTTAATATTTTTAATTTTAAATTTTTTTTCTAAATCTTTTGATATTTTAATTATTAAGTGTTCTAAAGTATGTGAATTAGAGTTTTTTATTTTCTCTTTTAAATATTTTGTTATCGATGAATAATCTTTTACGTTTTCTATATTATTTAAATTAAGTGAACTATTAACAAAGTAATTAAATGATAATGTTACTTTTAAAAGTTGCTTTTTTGCTCTCTCTTTGGCCGTAACTCCTATATTAGCATTTATAGATAAGTTTTTAATTTCTACTTTAAACATAGTTTCTCAAAAATTTTCAATGCCTGTGAAGTTTCTTTAACATCGTGCACTCTAAATATATCAACCCCCTTTTGATAACAATATAATGCTGAAGCCAATGAACCACCTATTCTTTTACCAGAGTCGCTTTTGTCAATTTTATCTATCCAGCTCTTTCTTGATGAACCTAACAAAAGGCCATAATTTTTAAATTTAAATTGGTTTATTTTTTGCATTATCTGAATATTCTGTTTTAAATTTTTACCAAAACCAATACCAGGATCAAACCATACTTTATAAGGTGGTATCTTGGATTTTTCTAATTTTACAATTGTTCTTTTAAAAATTTTTTTAATATCTGTAACAACATTATCATAAGAATTTATCATAGATTGCATATTTTTAGGTGGTGCTGGTGTGTGCATTAAAATTAACCCTGTTTTAAATTTTTTTGTTAAATCAAAGAGGTCTTGTGAACCACCAAATATATCATTGATTATATGCACACCATTATTTAATGCATATTCTTGAGTTTCAATTTTATATGAGTCAACCGATATTATAAAATTGTTTTTTGGTAATTTTTTTAATATTGGATCTAATCTTTTAATTTCTTCTTTATAACTTAGAGGATCAGACCCTGGTTTTGTACTTTCTGCACCTATGTCAATTATTTGTGCACCATCTTTAAGCATATTTTTGATATTTTTAAGAGCATCTTTTTGTTTAAAACTTTTTCCGCCATCACTAAAAGAATCTGGTGTTACATTGCATATACCCATAACAATTGGAGCATTTATTTTAAAATTATTTTTACCTAAAATCATTTAATTAGAAGTTTAGAATATTTTTTAAATAGGAAATTATATATCTTCATAGAGGATCTATACCAATTTAATTTTTGAATGGAAGAAATACTAACCACACCTTTGCCTGAGCCAACTAAAAGTAATTCAGTGAATTCATCTAGATTTTTCACATTAATATCTTTTTTATGAACTTTGAAAGGTAATTTTTTAATTAAATACTCAAGTGTAATTCCATAATAATATGATGTTCTTGGAATAAATAATGTATTATCTTTTACACATATTATATTCGTTGTTGAGCCTTCAAGAATTTTATTTTTGTTATAAAAAATTATTTCCTCCTTTTTTAAATTAATTTTATTTTGTAAAGAAATTATTTTTTTATATTGTAAGTTTTTAAATGATGGTAAAATTCTTTGGTATCTATAGATTTGAGCTTTAAACAATTTATCTTCTTTATTTCTTTTACGTAAAGAAATAGATAAAATTTTTTTAGTAACTGCTATTCTCAGTAAATGATCATAATTTTTAATTTTAGAATTTTTATTTATAAAATTTAATAAAAATTCTTTAGATAATTTATAATCTATACCAAACCGACTAGTATCTCTATTAAGTTTTTTTATATGTTCTTCAACTAAAATTAATTTTGGTTTTTTTCCAACTAATCTTATAGTTGTAAATATACCTTTATATCCCCAAAGAGAGTTGAAATTAATAATTTGTAAATCTTTAATGCGAAATGATTTTTTTAATAAGATTTTTTCCATTTGGTGTTAAAAAAGAATCTGGGTGAAATTGAAATCCATAGACTTGATTAATATCATCTTCGACAGCCATTGCTACATTTGTTTTTTTACAACGCATTGTAATATACATAGATTTTGAAATAAATGGTTCTGCCATTTTAAGTGAGTGATATCTACCAGCAAGGAATTCTGAATTATTTTTAAAGATTGATTTGTCATTAATTATTTTTATGTAACTTTGATAGCCATGCAAAATATTCTTTTGTTGAACTATTTTTGCTCCTTCTGAATAAACAATTTGTTGAAAGCCTAGACAAATACCAAGAATTTTTTTCTTTCCTTTATATTTTTTGTAAATCTTTGTTGTTTTAGGGTAATCTTTAGGCTCTCCAGGTCCAGGAGATAGGACAATTGTTGATGCTTTTTCAAGTTTGCCTAAATTAATATCATAATAATTAGATACAAATGTTGGCTCTATACTATCAAGCAAGTGAGCCAGATTATATGTAAATGAATCCTCGTGATCTATAAGATAAATCATTAATGAAATAACTCTAAAAGGGACTTTGCTTTAATATAATTTTCATTATACTCTTTTTTTGCAGTACTACCTAAAATAACTCCACTAGCTACAGATAAATTAATATTATTTTTGAAATTAAGTAGCGTTCTTATCATTATGTTAAAACGCATATCTCCATTTGAATGAATTACTCCAAAACTTCCAGTATAAATATTTCTATCATTTTTTTCTTTATTATTTAACAATTGTATTGTGCTAATCTTTGGGCATCCAATAACTGATCCTCCCGGCATTAATGATGAAATTATTTCGTGATTAGTGATATTTTTTTTTATTAATCCTTTTATAGTTGAAACATAGTGATATAGGTCTCTGTATTCTTCAACTCTTTTTAGCTTTTCTATTTTTACTGATCCAGTTTTACAAATTTTAGAGAGATCGTTTCGCTCCATATCAACAATCATATTATGTTCTTTGGTTTCTTTTTCACTTTTTCTAAAAAAAGATAGTGCTTTATTTTTATTTAAACTTTTTGTTTTTCTTAATGTACCAGCTATTGGCTTTGTTTTAATCAAATTTTTCTTTTTTAAAATGAGTGTCTCTGGTGAACAACTAATAATGCTATAATTTTTATCTCTGATTAAAAAACTTTCTGGAGACTCATTCATTTGCATTAATTTCCAAAAAAGCTTGACTGCATTTACTTTCCCTTTTTTTGAGTAATTTTGTGCAATTTTAATTTGGTAAGTTTTACCTTGTTTAATATTTTTAGAAAAATCATTAAATAATTTACTATACTGTTTCAGAGATAAATTTAGATCAAATTTTTTATTTAATAATGAATATCTTTTGTTATTAATTTTGATATTTCTAAAATTACTTTTTAAGCTCTGAATTGAAATGTTTTTACGTATGCGCACTTTAGTCAATGGTTGATAAAAAATACCATTATAAAAATTATTAGTTTTTTGTTTAGGAAATTTTATACCAATATTTTCACATAGTAGTTTATATCCAAAAAACCCAACATAACAATTAAGACTATTTGAACTTGATTGTTTCTTTTTAGTTTGAATGTTTAGAAAGTTTTTTATATTTTCTTTATTTATCAAATATTTTTTTGAAAAGTCGGTATAGACGTCAAATCCATTATTTGTTTTATAAATAATAAGTGGTTGATCAGATTGATAAAGCTTATTTAAATATTCGTTATTGTTCAACACTAAATTCTATTATATTTAGGATAGATAAATGAAAAGTACTTTTAGTAAAATATGCATTATTTTTTTATTTTTCATGATTTCATTAAGCGCCTATGGTCATGGAACGATAATTTTTCCTAATGTTGAACATGATGAAGGTTTTATAGATGTCAAAATATATGACTCAAAAGAGAGTTTTTTGGATGAGGACCTCGCAATTGAAAGTGTTAGAAAAAGAGTCAAAAAAGGTGAGGTAGTTGTTCCTTTAAGTAAAATACATGAAGGAAAAATAGCAATTGTTGCTTATCATGATGAAGATTCTAATGGAAAATTGAAAACTGGATTATTCTGGCGTCCTAAAGAAGGTTTTGCTTTTAGTAATAATTACCAACCAAAAGGCCCACCCTCATTTGAAAAAGCCGCAATAGTTTTAGTTCACGGCGAACCCGTGGTAATAGAGCTTAATTATTAAATAAATTATTCGATAAATGTCATTGCAATTACAAAACACATTAAGTGGGAAAAAAGAATTGTTTGAACCTGTGGACCCAGAACATGTCAGAATTTACGCCTGTGGACCAACAGTTTATAATTATGCTCATATTGGTAATGCAAGGATGGCTGTTGTAAATGATTTACTAGTTAGGGTTTTAAAAACGCAATTTAAAAAAGTAACTTATGTTTCAAACATAACTGATATTGATGATAAAATTATAGAAGCATCAAAAGAAACTGGTGAAGAAATTTATTCAATAACCTCAAAATATACTGATATTTACAATAATGATATGAGCGCACTTGGAGTAAAACTACCGGACATACAGCCAAGGGCGACTGATCATATTAAAGAAATGATTGCGCTAATACAAAAATTGATTGATGCGAATAAAGCTTATGAAAAAAATGGTCATGTTCTATTCCATGTACCAAGTTTTGAAAATTATGGAATTTTGTCAAAAAGAAATAGAGATGAACAAATAGCTGGAAGTCGAGTTGAGGTTGCACCTTTTAAAAAAGATCCAGCTGATTTTGTTTTATGGAAGCCTTCTCCATCACCACTTCCTGGATGGAATTCACCGTGGGGTTTTGGAAGACCTGGTTGGCACTTGGAATGTTCCGTAATGTCAGAAAAATCATTGGGCCTACCATTTGATATTCATAGTGGAGGTATTGATTTAGTTTTTCCTCATCATGAAAATGAAATAGCACAAACATGTTCAATATCTAAACATAAAGAACCAAAAGATTTTGCAACATATTGGTTTCATAATGGCTTTGTAAATGTAGAGGGTGAAAAAATGTCTAAATCAATTGGTAATATTAGATTGGTACATGAACTGAATAAAAAATACAAAGGTGAAGTTTTGCGTTTAACATTGTTGTCTGCACATTATAAGCAGCCACTAAACTGGACAGAAGAAATCATCGAACAAAACAGTAAAATGCTAGATCGGTTATATAGGGTTCTTTTGGAGCTATCAGATATAAGTGTGAAATTAGAATTGCCAACTGATTCTATAATGGAATCTTTTTTAGATGATCTAAATACACCAAAGATAATTGCTAAACTCAATGAAGAAGCTAATAGTGCTTCATCAGCTTCTAAAGATAGGAAGGTTAAAATAAAAAAAAATCTTTTATCTACGGGGAAAATATTAGGAATACTAGAGGATGATCCGGAAAATTGGCTAGGATATAGTCAAAAAAGTAAAGAGAATAGCGAAGAAATTGAAAGGTTGATAAATCAACGTAATGAAGCTAGACGCAGTAAAAATTTTAATTTGGCAGATACTATTAGGGACACATTAAAAGATAAAGGCATAGAAATAGAGGATACTGATAAAGGAACGATTTGGCGGAAATCTAGATGAGTGAAAAAATTATAATTACATTTCCAGATGGAAATAAAAAAGAGGTTAATAAGGGAATAAACGGTCTTGAATTAGCTTCACAAATTTCTAAATCTCTTGCTAAAGAGTCAGTTGCCATAAAACTTAATAATGAAATAAAAGATATTAGCTCACCTATTAGTAGTGATGCATCTGTTGAAATTTTAAAAAGAGATGATGAAGAAACACTTGAATTAATTCGACATGATTGTGCCCATGTAATGGCAGAAGCAGTCCAAGAACTATATCCTGGCACACAAGTTACAATTGGTCCAGCGATTGAAAATGGTTTCTATTATGATTTTGCTAGAAATGAACCGTTTACTCTTTCTGACCTTCCTAAAATTGAGAAAAAAATGTATGAAATCATTCAACGAAATGAAAGTTTTATTAGAGAAGTGTGGCCAAAAGATAAAGCAATAAAATATTTTAAAGATAAAGGTGAGAACTATAAAGTTGAATTAATAAATGACCTTCCTGATAACGAAGAAATTAGTATTTACAAACAAGGTAGTTGGCTAGACTTATGTCGTGGGCCACATATGGTTTCAACAAAACAAATTGGTAAAGCATTTAAATTAATGAAAGTTGCTGGAGCTTATTGGAGAGGTGACTCATCAAATACGATGCTCACAAGAATCTATGGTACGGCTTGGGCTACAGAAAAAGAGCTTGAACATCACCTTTTACAAATTGAGGAAGCAGAAAAAAGAGATCACCGTAAACTTGGTAAGGAAATGGATCTTTTTCATTTTCAAGAGGAAGCTCCTGGCGCGGTGTTTTGGCATCCTAAAGGTTGGACGTTATTCCAATCGTTGATAAATTATATGCGAAGCAGACAAGATAAGGCGGGATATGTAGAAACTAATACACCAGACATGATGGATAAATCACTTTGGGAAACCTCTGGACACTGGGACAAGTTTAGTGACATGATGTTTAGAACTGAAGCGAAAGATGACAAAATTTATGCTATCAAACCAATGAATTGTCCTGGTGCTGTAGAAATTTTTAAACAAGGATTGAAAAGTTACAGAGATCTTCCATTTCTGTTATCCGAATTCGGAAAAGTACATCGTTATGAACCATCAGGCGCCCTTCATGGATTAATGCGAGTTCGAGCATTCACACAAGATGATGCACATATATTCTGTACAGAAGATCAAATAACTGAAGAAAGTAAAACAGTCTGTGATTTAATACTGAGTATTTATAAGGATTTTGGTTTTGAAAATGTTAAAATTAAATTTTCAGACAGACCAGAAAAACGCGTAGGGGATGATGCTGTTTGGGATAAAGCTGAGGCTGCATTAAAGCAAGCAATGGAAGCAACTGGTCTTGAGTACACCTTTAATCCAGGAGAAGGTGCATTCTACGGTCCGAAATTAGAGTTTGTTTTAAGAGATGCAATTGGAAGAGATTGGCAGTGTGGCACTTTACAAGTAGATTTAAATTTACCAGGTAGATTAGGCGCAACTTATATTGGCGAGGATGGTAATAAAAAAACACCAGTGATGCTTCATAGAGCACTTTTTGGATCACTTGAAAGATTCACAGGTATACTGATTGAACATTATGCTGGACATCTACCACTTTGGTTGTCACCATTACAAGTTATGGTAGCAACAATTACATCTGATACTGACGATTATGCTTTATTGGTTAAAGATAAATTAATTAAAGAGGGTATTAAAGCTGAGGTAGATTTAAGAAATGAAAAAATTGGTTATAAGATTCGTGAACATAGCAATAGTAAAATCCCTGTAATCATCGCAGTGGGGAAAAAAGAATCTCAGGAAAAAACAGTGTCGATTAGAAGAATTGGATCAACCGAGACTAAGACCTTTAAATTAGATGAAATCACTACTACTTTATCTAGTGAAGTAAAATCACCAATAGAGTAAATTATGACTAACATACAAGGTAGCTTTCCAAAAACGAGACTCAGACGTAATAGAATGAAAGATTTTTCACGCAGGTTAGTTGCTGAAAACAATCTTGGTACTAATGATTTAATTCTACCTTTGTTTGTATGTGATGGTAATAATGTTGAGGATCCTATTAAATCAATGCCGGGTGTTAGTAGATATTCTATTGATAAACTTTTACATAAAGTTGAAGAAGTAGTTAAACTTTCTATTCCTGCAATAGCTATATTTCCACAAATAGAAGCTAGTCTTAAAAATAACGAGGGTAGCTTAGCTTTTGATGAAAATAATCTTGTTTGTAGGTCAATTAAAAGCATAAAAAAAGAATTTACCGATATTGGAATTATTTGTGATGTAGCACTTGATCCGTTTACAGAACATGGACATGATGGCCTGGTTATTGATAATAAAATTGACAATGATAGAACATTAGAAGTTTTAGAAAAACAGGCATTAGTCCAAGCACACGCTGGCTGTGATGTAATTGCACCTTCAGATATGATGGATGGTCGTATTGGAAGAATTAGAACAGTTTTGGATAATAATAATTTTCAAGATACGCTTATTTTATCTTATGCTGCAAAATATGCATCAGGATTTTATGGCCCTTTTAGAGATGCCATAGGATCAGGATCAAAATTAGGTAAGGATGGTAAATTAACTTATCAGATGGATCCGTCAAATAGTGATGAAGCACTCAGGGAAGTGGCTTTTGATATTAATGAAGGTGCAGATATGGTTATGGTTAAACCTGGCATGCCTTACTTAGATATAATCTCTAGAATAAAAGCAGAATTTAAAGTACCAACTTTTGCTTATCAAGTTTCTGGTGAATACTCTATGATAAAGGATTCAATAAATAAAGGCTGGTTAAACGAAAAAGTAATTATGGAGTCTCTTTTGTCTTTTAAAAGAGCAGGGGCAAATGGTATACTTACTTACTTTGCTTTAGACATAGCTAAAAAACTTAAAAATGAGTAACATTGAATTTAAAAAAAGAAAATCAATAGAACAGGTTGAAGAATCAACTGAACTTGCACCAAAGTTTGATGAAAACGGTCTTATACCTGTTGTCACAACAGATTTTTCTTCAGGTGAAGTATTAATGCAGGGCTATATGAATGAAAATGCTTTTAAACAGACAATTAGTTTGGGAGAAGCCGTATATTTTTCAAGAAGTAGAAAATCACTTTGGCATAAAGGGAAAACTAGTGGCCTTGTTCAAAAGATAAGGGAAATAAGAATTGATGATGATCAAGACTGTGTCTGGCTAAGAGTTGATGTTAAGGGTGGTGCTAGTTGCCATGTTGGTTATAGATCGTGTTTCTACAGAAGTATCCCAATAGATAGAGATAATTCAAAAGTAGTACTTCAGTTTGAAGAAAAAGAAAAAGTCTTTGATCCTAAGGAAGTTTACGGTGATACTCCTAATCCAACAAAATTATAGTATTTACAAAGTTTTATTAAAGAATAAAAGTTCTGATTAATGAAAGACAAACTTAAATTTATTGAAACTAGTAAACTGCCAACTGATATTGGGGAATTTACAATTCATGCATTTACTGATGAAATAGAAAAAAAAGATCATCTAGCAATTTGTATGGGTGATTTGCTAACTAATCAACCAGTATTATCAAGAATACATTCACAGTGTATTACCGGTGAGTCTTTTTTTAGCATGAGATGCGATTGCAGATTTCAATTAACAGAATCTCTTAAACAAATTGCAAATGCTGGTAGGGGTGTAGTTTTTTATCTTCAACAGGAAGGAAGAGGCATTGGTCTGTCAAATAAAATTAAAGCATATAGTTTACAAGATAAAGGATTGGATACAGTTGAGGCCAATCATCAGCTGGGGTTCAAGGATGATGAAAGAACTTATGAAAATATAGCTGATATGGTAAAATATTTAGCAATTAAAAGATTAGATTTGATGACAAATAATCCAAAGAAAATTAAGGCACTTGAAGATATGGGAATCGAAGTAAATCAAAGAGTTCCTATTTTCTCAGATACAAATAAGTATAATGAAAAATATATCTCAACTAAGAAAAGTAAACTTGGCCATTTAATCTAAGTGGAAGCAGATAGTTTAATAAAAAAACTTGATATGATTAGTCACCCTGAAGGGGGACATTATGTTGAAAATTTTAAGAATGAAAATGTTAGTCAAATTTATTACTTATTGAAAAAAAATGAAAAATCTCATTGGCATCGATTAACTAAAAATGAAATATTACATTTTTATACTGGGGATCCTCTAGAAGTTTTTACATCTAGTGATGGGGTTAATTATGAAGTTTATTCTTTAGGATTAAATAATAATTATATTTACACAGTAACAGCAAATACATGGTTTGCGATGCGATCTTCTGGTTCTTACAGTTTAATTGGATGTACTGTCGCACCTGCTTTTGATTTTGATGACTTTGAACTTGCGCCTGCGACGTGGAGACCTGAAAAATTTAAAATTGAGTTATAGTTTTCACTTTTCTTTAATTTAAATTCTTTATATATTAGCATTAAATAACGGAGGTTCTAAATGGATGCAGAGAGTAAATGCCCTGTAATGCACGGAGCAATTACAAAAAATATGGGTGAAGGTACGTCAAACCGCGAGTGGTGGCCCAATCAACTTAACTTAAACATACTTCATCAACATGATCGTAAATCAGATCCAATGGAAGCTGGATTTAACTATCGAGAAGAATTTAAAAAATTAGATTATGCTGCATTAAAAAAAGACCTCCATAATTTGATGACCGACTCTCAAGATTGGTGGCCAGCTGATTATGGTCACTATGGTGGTTTCTTTATTCGTATGACATGGCATGCTGCTGGTACTTATAGAACTGGTGATGGCCGTGGTGGTGGTGGAACAGGGGCTCAGCGTTTTGCTCCATTAAACAGTTGGCCGGATAATGGTAACTTAGATAAAGCCAGAAGACTTCTTTGGCCGATAAAGAAAAAGTATGGAAATAAAATTAGTTGGGCTGATTTATTTATTTTAACAGGAAATGTTGCAATTGAATCTATGGGGGGTAAAACCTTTGGATTTAGTGGTGGTCGTCCAGACATTTGGGCACCAGAAGAAGATATTTACTGGGGTGTCGAAGAAGAATGGCTTCAAAATAAAAGATATACTGGTGATAGAATTTTAGACAATCCACTTGCAGCAGTGCAGATGGGATTAATTTACGTAAACCCTGAAGGACCAGATGGAAAAGCTGATCCACTTGCTAGTGCGAAAGATATTAGAGAAACTTTTGCAAGAATGGCAATGAACGACACTGAAACTGTGGCACTAACTGCTGGTGGACATACTTTTGGTAAAGCGCATGGTGCAGGTGATCCAGCTCTTGTTGGGGCTGAGCCGGAAGGTGCTCCGTTAGAACAAATGGGCCTGGGATGGAACAACTTGCATGGTTCAGGTGTTGGTCGCGATACCACAACAAGTGGTATAGAAGGTCCGTGGACATCTAATCCAACTCAATGGGATAATGGATACTTTGATATGCTTCTTGGTTACGAATGGAAGTTAGTAAAAAGCCCGGCAGGTGCACAAATCTGGCATGCTATTGATCAAAAAGAGGAACACATGGCTCCTCAAGTCGATGATCCATCAATAAAAGTTCCAACAATGATGACTACAGCAGATATGGCAATGCGTGAGGATCCTGAATATAGAAAAGTATCAGAAAAATTTCACAAAGACCCAGAATACTTTGCTGATCAGTTTGCAAGAGCTTGGTTTAAACTTCTTCATAGAGATATGGGTCCAAAAATACGATATATTGGACCAGAAGTTCCAGAAGAAGAATTAATTTGGCAAGATCCTGTACCTCGAGGTCATTCAAACTATGATGTTGAAGCAGTAAAAGCTAAGATCTTAAATAGTGGTTTGACTACTCAAGAGATGGTTGAAACTGCTTGGGCTAGCGCTTCAACTTTCAGAGGATCAGACATGAGAGGTGGAGCAAATGGCGCAAGAATTAGACTTGCTCCTCAAAAAGATTGGGAGGTTAATAAACCTGAACAATTAAAAAAAGTTCTTGGTATTCTTGAACCAATTGCAAAAGACACAGGAGCTTCAATAGCTGATGTGATTGTGCTTGCAGGTAATGTGGGGGTCGAACAAGCTTCAGGAATGGAAGTTCCTTTCACACCTGGTAGAGGTGATACCACTCAGGACAAAACTGATATTGATTCTTTTGGTGTTCTTGAACCTGAGGCGGATGCATTTCGTAATTATTTAAAAATGAACTACGATGTTACAGCTGAGGAGCTAATGCTAGATAAAGCACAACTTCTTGGACTAACAGCCCCTGAAATGACTGTACTCGTTGGAGGAATGAGATCAATGGGTATTAGTGCAGATCAGAGAGGATTATTCGTAGAAACTGGTGGTAAACTTACTAACGATTTCTTTGATAAACTTTTAGATATGGGTGTAAGCTGGAAGCCAACTGGGAGTAACTCTTACGAAGCAACTGATAAAATTACAGGTGAAAAAGTAAGAACAGCATCTAGGGTAGACCTCGTTTTTGGATCAAACTCTCAACTAAGAGCTATAGCAGAACTTTATGCAAGTAATGACAGTGAAGAAAAAATGAAAAAGGACTTCATAAAGGCTTGGAATAAAGTGATGAATGCTGATCGTTTCGATCTAGAGCAATAAAAATAATTTATATTAGTTTAAAAGTGGAACTTTAAGTTCCACTTTTTTTATTTTGGCATATTCGTTGCACCTGTTTCTAAAGAAACAATTTTACCATTTTCAATTTTAAAAACAGACATTACTGCCTGAGTGTTGCCATCATTAAACGTAACAAAAGCATGAAGAACGGCTATTTCGTCATTCTCATATACAATTCTATCTTTATCAGAATTAATATCGTCTGACATAGCCCAACTAACTACATCAGATTTTGATAGAACATTTCCAGATGCATGCATTGTGAATTTAAAGTCATCGTGCAAGATGTCGTTCATTTCAGCTTCATTTTTGTCTTTCATGGCCTTTTGGTATCTTTCCATTAAACTCATATCTCTTTCCTTTCTTAACTAACCTGAAAAATTAGTGACTGCTTCAGAAGTCATTGGTGTCATTACTGTAGTTTCTACCATAGCACCAGCTTCAATTCTTCTTTGTGTTAATTCTTCATCATTTTTGAAACCCATCATGCCCTCAGGTGTAGCAAAATCTATAATAACAGTTAACTTGTTATCATTATCTTTTTCAGTAGCTGCAAATATACAAGTCATACCATGTTCTTTAAGTTTATGACCATTTGCAAGAAGCATTTCTTTCCAAGGCCCGAAACCATTTTTTAAATCTTGAGTTAATTTAACTAACATATTAGCTCCTTTTTTTATTATATATATAGGGTTAAAAAGTTTAAAAATTATTAAAATGAAATAATAATTATCTTTCTTTAATATAGGGTTGTCCAATAGCGTTAGGCGCAATAGCTTTACCTACAAAACCAGCAAGCAATACTACTGTCAGTATATACGGAAGTGCCTGTATTAATTGAACAGGTATCTCACCGATTGCAGGTAGTTCAACACCTTGAAGTCTGATTTGAAGAGCATCTGTAAATCCAAAAAGCAAGCAAGCAATTAAAGCTGTTTTAGGGTGCCACTTTCCAAATATCATTGCTGCTAGAGCTAAGTATCCTCTACCAGCTGACATTTCTCTGAAGAAATTTGCATTAACGGCAGTTGATAAATGAGCACCGGCAAAAGCAATTAGTACACCATTAACGGCAAGGGCCTTATACCTCATAGCAAAAACATTAATGCCAGCAGTATCTACAGCGCTTGGGTTTTCACCTACAGCTCGTAGACGTAAACCAAAGCTGGTTTTAAATACAATCCAAAAAACAATTGGGACTGATAAATAAGCTAAATAAACAAATACATAATGGCCACTTAAAATATCACTATAAAGTGTTCCAATAATTGGGATATCTCTTACAGAGTCTGCAAAAGGTAAATGGATTTCTAGAAAACGTTGCTCTTCATTTAATGTTGGTGTCAGACCTGCTTGCCCAAACCACGCAGCTGCTAAAGCTGTTGTTAAACCAATAATTAAAATATTTATAGCAACACATGATACTACTTGATCACCTTTATGTGTTACTGATGCAAAACCATGTAACATTGATAAACACACACATACAATTATAGCTAATAATAAACCTAACCACGGGTTACCTAAATAGTATGAACCAACAGCTGCCACAAATGCGGCCATAAGCATTTTGCCCTCTAAACTAAAATCAATTACACCTGAACGTTCAGCAAAAATACCCGCCATGGCAGCAAAAACTAAAGGTGTAGATATTCTTAAAGTAGAATTAATTAAAGAAGCAATGTCAGACAAAAATTCCATTATGCATTTACCTCTTTATTAAGTCTTCTTACAAAAAAACTTTCAATTTGTGGTCTGAATAAGTTTTCTAACGCTCCGCTAAATAAAATTATCAAGCCTTGAACAGCAACAAACATGTATCTAGTGATATTAGGCATCTCAAATGTTACTTCTGAACCACCTTGGTACAAAATTCCAAATAAAAATGCAGCGGGTAAAATTCCAATTGGATGATTTCTACCCATCAAAGCTACCGCGATTCCAGTAAAACCATATCCAGCTGGAAAGCCGGCTTGTATTTTGTGACTTACTCCAAGAATTTCATTAACACCAAGCAACCCTGCTAGACCTCCTGAAATGCACATAGCTATAATAATATTTTTGTGGGGGGATATACCTGCATAGATCGCTGCTTGAGTATTGTGACCAACAGCTCGCATCTCATAACCCCATTTTGTTTTCCATACTAAAAACCAAACAAAGAATAAAGAAGCAATAGCTAATAAAAAAGTAAGATTAAGAGGGGAATACCTTATCTTTATGCCAAGGATACCAGAAAATGCTTCAAAACTGGGAAGCCAGATTGCTTCAGGTAGTTTAACAGTATGTGGGGCCATTTGATTTGTATCTCTAATCACATCTACAAGTAAGAAAATCATTAAAGATGAAGCAATAAAATTAAACATTATTGTGGTAATGACAACATGGCTTCCTCTTTTTGATTGAAGATAAGCTGGTATGTAAGCCCAAGCCGCTCCAAATAAGAAAGCTCCACAAATTGATAAAAGCCAGACAATTGGAATTGGAAGAAAACTTAAATTTATTGCTACTAAAAAAACACCAAGACCACCTATATACGCTTGCCCTTCCCCACCAATATTAAAAAGTCTGCAATGAAAGGCTACAGCAAAAGCTAGTCCAGTAAAAATAAAATTTGTTGTGTAATAAAGTGTATAAGCAAATCCTTGGATGTAACCAAATGATCCATAAATAATTAACTTAACAGCCTCTATTGGATTTTCACCTGCTATAAAAATAAACAGACCTGATACTAATAATGCTAATGTTAAGTTTACTAAAGGTACGATTACGTTAGACACCCACCATGGTACCTTGGATTTATCAACTACTATGTTACTCATTACGCAACACCGGCCATAAGTAATCCTAGTTCACGGTCAGTGACATTTTTATTTTCCTTTTCTCCAACAATTTTACCATCAAACATAACGATTATTCTGTCAGATAAGGACAGTATTTCATCTAACTCAACTGATGCTAATAGTATTGCTGCACCTTTATCTCTCATATCAATAAGACGTTGATGAATAAACTCGATTGCTCCAATATCTACACCTCTTGTTGGCTGCCCCACTAAAAGAACTTTTGGATTTTCATTAAGCTCTCTACTCAAAATAATTTTTTGTTGATTACCTCCTGAAAAATTAGATGTTATTAAGTTTGGAGAATTGGGTCTAACATCATATTCTTGCATGACCTTATTTGAATATTCAGTAATTTCTTTATTGTTCAAAATTGCAGATTTTGAATATGGCTCTTGATCATGATAACCAAAAATTAAATTTTCATGAGCCTTGAAATCGCTTATTAAACCCATTCTTTGCCTGTCTTCAGGTACGTGTGCTAAACCTTTTTCTTTAAGCATTCTTGGGTTTAAGAAATTATTCTGATCAGAAATTTTTTCACCAAATAATTCAATACTTCCAGACTCTACTTTTCTAATCCCTGAAAGAGCTTCTAATAATTCAGTTTGTCCATTACCAGTTACACCAGCAATACCCAGAATTTCTCCTGAACATATTTCTAGGTTTACATCTTTTACACGCGTTACATCTAGATCGTCTTTCACTGAAAGATTGTTAACTTTAAATACGGTCTCTCCTTTTTTTATTTCTTTTTTATCAACTCTAAGCAAGACACTTCTTCCTACCATCATTTCGGCTAATTGTTCTTTGCTTGTATCTTCAGTTTTTGTATGCCCAACCATTTCGCCTTGACGCATCACTGATACTTCGCTTGTTAAATCCATTATTTCAATCAATTTATGCGTAATTAATACTATAGTTTTACCTTCATCTTTTAATGAACGAAGAATTTTAAATAATTCATCAACTTCTTGAGGAGTAAGCACTCCTGTTGGCTCATCAAGAATTAAAATTTCTGCTCCTCTGTATAAAGATTTTAATATTTCCACTCTTTGACGAAAACCTACAGATAAATCTGAAATAGTAGCATCAAGATCAATATTAAAATTATAGGTTTGACATAATTTTTCTAAATCTTCTTTTGCCTTTTGTAATTTTTCTCCAAATACTGTTTCACCTTCAAAACCAAGAATAATATTTTCAAGTACAGTAAAATTTTCTACCAACATAAAATGTTGGTGAACCATTCCAATGCCGTTTATTATTGAATCTCTTGGTGATCTTAAATTAATTTCTTTTCCATTAATCTTAATTGAACCCGAATTAGCTTGGTAAAGACCAAAGACTATACTCATCAAAGTAGATTTACCTGCTCCGTTTTCGCCGATTATGCCGTGAATTGTTCCTTTATTTATTTTGAGATTAATATTTTTGTTGGCCTGAACATGACCAAATGATTTATTTACATCCGTTAATTCTAAGATAGGTGAGACCATAAATTATTTATTAATCTTTGGTCTCACCAAATATTTATTTTAGTATCTACTCTTGTGACCAATCAGCAACAACTAGAGCACCACTCGCAATGTCTGCAGCAGCAGCATCTGCAGCAGCAGCCATTTCAGATGTTACCATTCCATCTTCAGTTGCATACCCAAGCATTCCTTCTGAAAGACCAAGAATGTTTATGCCAGATTCAAATCTACCTGACTCAACATTTTTAGCTTGTTCAAAAATTGTTAGATCTAATCTCTTCAACATTGAAGTAAGCATGGTACCTGGATGCATCCAGTTTTGGTTTGAGTCAACACCAATAGCCATAATGCCAGCATCAGCAGCGGCCTGTAAAACACCAATTCCAGTTCCACCTGCAGCTTGGTAAACAACATCAGCGCCACCATCTATTTGGGCTTTTGTTAGCTCGGCGCCTTTAGTTGGGTTATTCCATGCCTCGTTTGTAGTTCCAGTCATGTTAGCTATTACAGATATATCTGGATTTACATATTGTGCACCTTGCTCATAACCACCTTGGAATTTTCTAATCAGAGGAATATCCATTCCACCAACGAAACCTATTGTTCCACTTTTAGAAGCCATAGCAGCCATCATTCCAACTAAGAAAGAACCTTCATGCTCTTTATAACAAGCTTGATAAATATTGTTGTTTGGATCGTCTAACCAACAAACATCAACTGCAACAAATTTTATATCTGGGTAATCAGCTGAAACTGCTGCAATTGCATCAGCTTGAGCAAATCCCATTCCTACGATCATTGTTGCTCCTCTATCAGCAATCTTACGCATACCTTGCTCGATCTGATTGTCGTTTGCAGATTCAAACTCAATCATACCCCAGCCAAGTTCATTTACAACTCTCTCAGCTGTATTGAATGCTAGCTCGTTAAATGATTTGTCAAATTTTCCACCTGAGTCATAAACAACTCCTATTGTGTTTGCGAACGCACTTGAAGAGAAGACAAGAGCGAAAGAAACTGTAAAAATACTTAAAATTTTCTTCATACCAAAAATCCCCCTTAAATATGAATTATAGATACCTCATTGATAACATTTTATTATAAAAAAAATGCATTAAAAAATGAGATAATGGATAAATAATAGGTTTTTTTATGGATAACTTCAAGTACCCATGTACCTATCGCCTGCGTCTCCTAGTCCTGGTACTATAAACTTATTTTTATTTAATTTTGTATCAATACTACAAGTAAATATATGGGTGCCTTTTTGGTGTTTTTGAATATTTTTAATACCTTCTGGGGCGGCAAGTAATGAAACTAAAAATATGTCTTTATTGGTAACTCCTTTATTTTTAATTAAATTGATAGCTGCAATTGAAGAATTACCAGTTGCTAACATTGGGTCCAGAATTATGACTTTTTTACTTTTTGGCTTTGGTAATTTAAATAAATATTCAACTGGTTCATATGTTTGTTCATCTCTATAAAGACCTATATGGCCCTTTTCTGCATCGGGTAAAAATTTACTAAATCCTTCAAGTAATCCTAATCCAGCTCTTAGAATTGGAACTAAAATAATAGGCTGACCAATTGTTAAACCCTGCATTTTTTTTAAGGGAGTTTGAATTGTGATTTTCTTGAATTGTAAATGTTTTAAAACATCAGCTGCAATTAAATAACTTGCCTCATTCATTGTTTGCCTAAATACAGTATTTGAAGTTTTCTTATTTCTAAGGATAGTTAATTTGTGTTGAAGAAAAGAAGATTTAATTACTGTAATCATAAAATATAACATATATAGAAAAATAACTAAGGGCAATGCGGTTATTCATTTATTTAGTAATATTATTTTTTCTCTCATCTTGTACGACAATTGAAGTTACAAAAGAAGTAGTTAAGGTTGGGAATGTTGTAAAGGAAAAGGTAGAGGACCAATTTCAAAAAGAAGAAGTAGAAGTAGTTGAAGATAATACAATTGTTAAAGAACAACAAATAATTTCAGAAGAAAAAGAGGAGGAAAAAACTATTGTTAAGACTCAACAAAAGTTAGCTCAAATAAATTTTATTGGAAAAAAAATAAATGAAATTGAAAGTCAAATGGGTACTGCTGAATTAACTCGCTCAGACGGCATTGTGTATACGATGCGCTATGATAGTAAGTCTTGCAGGCTCTTTCTGTTTTTTGGGTTAAACTCTAATACTAAGAGAGTTGAGCATTTTGAATTTAGAGATTCTTTTGGAGATTTACTTGATACTAAAAAATCACTCGAAGTTTGTTATAAAGAATATAGCCTAGTTAATTAATTTCAACTAAGAGATCTTTGGTTTCAACATTATCACCTGAAGAAATGTTTACTAGTTTAATGGTTCCGCTTTTTTCAGCATTAATTGTTGTCTCCATTTTCATTGCCTCTATGACTAGAAGCTTATCTCCTTTGATAACCTTGTTACCTGCTTCAACAAAAACTTTTGCTACCTGTCCGGGTAAAGGAGATCCTACATGATCTTTATTATTATCATCAGCCTTTGCCCTTTGGACAATATTTTTAGAAAACTCTTTATTTTCAATGTCAATAGTTCGTGGTTGTCCATTTATTTCAAAAAATACGGAACAATAGCCAGTGTTATTTATTTCACTTTTTGCCAAATATCTAAGAATTAAACTTTTTCCTTTGTCTATTTCAATAATATATTCTTTATCTTGTTGAGGACCATAAAAAAATAATTCAGTTGAAAGTATTGATGTATCGCTAAACTCCTTAAAATGTTCAACATAGTCTTTAAAAACTTTCGGGTACATCAGATATGAAGCAAGGTGCTTTTGATTAACTTTCGTTCCAATATCATCTTCTAATTTTTTAATTTCTTTATCTAAATCAACTGACTCTAAAACTTCCCCTGGTCTTTTTGTTAATGGTTGTAAATCTCCAAGAACCTTTTTTTGTAACTCTTTTGGAAAACCGCCGTGAGGTATACCAATTTCACCTTTGAAAAACTCAATAACAGATGCAGGAAAAGAAATCTCTTTTTTTGGATCTAACACATCTTCTTTACTTAAATCATTAGCAATCATGTAAAGAGCCATATCTCCTACAATTTTAGAAGAAGGTGTCACTTTAACAATATCACCAAAGAGTTGGTTAACCTCAGCATATTTATTGGCAACCATTCCCCACTTATCAGTTGTAATTCCAAGAGATCTGGCTTGTTCTTTCAAGTTAGTAAATTGGCCACCTGGCATTTGATGAAGATACACATCAGAACTTCCACCTTTGAAATCAGTTTCAAAAGCATGATAATTTTGACGAACCTGTTCCCAATATAAAGAGAGTGTTCTGATTGCTTCTTCATCAAGATTAGGGTCTTGGTGATTTTGTTTCATTATGGATACAATTGAACCAAGTGCAGGCTGGGACGTTAAACCACTCATAGAGTCAATTGCAAGGTCAACGATATCTACTTTTTCTTCTATGGCAGCAAGTACTGATGCTGACGAAGTACCAGATGTGTCATGTGTATGAAAATGAATTGGTAGATCAGTTGTTTGTTTTATTTCCTTAACCAGTTTTTTTATTGCATTGGGCTTTGCCAGACCTGCCATGTCTTTTATAGCAATAATATTTGCTCCTGCGTTTTCTAAATCTTTAACAAGATCTATGTAATACTTTAGTGTATATTTTTTTTCGAGTGGATCTGTAACATCATTTGTATAGCAAATAGTTCCTTCACAAATTTTATTTTGATTGCGTACTTCATCAATTGCAACACGCATATTATCAATTAAGTTTAGTGAGTCAAAAACTCGAAAAACATCAATCCCTGCTTTAGCTGACTGTTGAATAAAGTGTTTGACCACATTATCTGGATAATTTTTATATCCAACAGCATTAGATCCCCTAAAGAGCATTTGTTTAAGTAGGTTAGGCGCTCTATTGTTTAATCTTTCCAATCTATCCCAAGGATCTTCTTTTAAAAAACGCATTGAAGTATCAAATGTTGCACCTCCCCAACATTCCAATGAAAATAGATTGCTTAGATTTTCACTATAATATTCAGCTATATTAACAATATCATCAGTTCTCATTCTTGTAGCAAGAAGCGATTGGTGTGCATCACGCATCGTTGTATCAGTAATTAAAGTATATGGTGTTTCTTTTATTTTTTTTGCAAATTTTTCTGGACCTAAAGTTTGTAAATCCTTTACATAATTGTTTTTTTCACTCTTAATATTTGAAATAGGAATTTGAACCTCTACAGTCGAATTACTGCTGACTCTTCCAGATATATCGTTGTGTCCATTTACAATTATATTTCCAAGATAAGATACTATTTTTGATGCTCGATCTTTTTGAGGATTATAAGCATAAAGCTCTTTTTTAGTATCAACAAAATTTGTATTGTAGTTTCCTTCAAGGAAATCTTTATTATTAATAAGAGACTCAAGAAAAACTAAATTTGTTTTAACGCCTCTAATTCTAAATTCTCGTAAAGCTCTATCCATCCTTTTAATACAATCGTCTTGGTGTTTTGCCCAAGTTGTTACCTTTACAAGTAAAGAGTCATAATATGGTGTAATAATTGAACCAGAAGATGCGTTAGCTGCATCCAGTCTCACTCCAAAACCAGCTGCTGATCGATAAGTCATGATCTTTCCATAATCCGGCATAAAATTGTTGAGGGGGTCTTCTGTAGTAACTCGACATTGAATCGCATAGCCATTAAGGTGAATATCTTCTTGTTTTGGAAGTGCGGGATGACTTCCAATTTTTTCACCTTCTGCAATTTTAATTTGGGCTTTTACTATATCTATACCAGTCACTTCTTCAGTTACTGTATGTTCAACTTGAATTCTTGGGTTAACTTCAATGAAATAAAATTTACAAGATTTTTTATCAAATAAAAATTCAACAGTTCCTGCACCAAAATATTTAACTTGTTTTGCAATTTTAATTGCAGCGCTACAAATTTCTTCTCGAGTTTTATTTTCAAGAAAATGTGCAGGCGCTCTTTCAATAATCTTTTGATGCCTTCTTTGAAGAGAACAATCTCTTTCAAAAAGATGTAAAATATTTCCATGTCTGTCACCTAAAATTTGCACTTCTATGTGCGCAGCATCTTCTAAAAATTTTTCTATAAATACTTCATCTTTTCCAAAAGCTTTAAGTGACTCACTTTGAGCAGTTGTAATTTGATCTATTAATTCGTTGCTTGATCTAACAACACGCATTCCTCGACCGCCACCGCCCCAACTAGCTTTGACAATTACAGGGTAACCAATTTTCTCAACTTCTTTTTCAACATTTTTTAAATTTTCTTTTGTTACAAGAACAGACGGAACGGTGCCAACTTTTGCTTCTTCAGCTACTTTTTTAGCTTCTGTTTTATTTCCAAATCTTTTTAGTATTTCTTTACTGGGCCCAATAAATGTTATGTCATTTTTTTCACACTGCTCTGCTAGTTCAGGACTCTCAGATAAGAAACCATAACCAGGGTGAATCGCATCTACGTTAGCATCTTTAGCAATTTTAATAATGGAGTCTATGTCGAGATATGCCTGTATTGGACCTTTGCCTTCACCAACTAAATAACTTTCATCAGTTTTAAATCGATGAATAGCAAAACGATCTTCTTTAGAATATATGGCAGCTGTTTTAATACCAGACTCTTCGGCAGCTCTAAAAATTCGAATAGCAATTTCACTTCTGTTTGCTGCTAAAATTTTGCTAATCTTTTTCATCAACCCACCATTAAACCAAGATTATTACTTAATATTTTTTTGGGGTTGCATCTATATGTTCCTTACAAAATTTTCAAGAGATCTAAGGAATTTAACCATTTTTTGGGGTTTGTAAGCAGTTATAGATTAATAATATATGATTAATATAGTTTGTAATATCTGTGTACATATGTCCCTTTATCAGAAGGAGTATTTTATATTATTATTAAATTATGAATTCATTTAACGAAAATATAAAACCTTATCAAAGCTGTTCTAAATCAGTTTTCTTAATTTTAGGAATTATATTTATAAGTTGGATATCATTATTTTCTATTTTTCTAATTGTACAAGGCGCTTGGCCTGTATCGATATTTCTTGGGGTTGAATACCTGGTAATATTTTATTTAATTCGTTTATATTTTAAAGGAAAAAATATTAAGGATGAAATTAATATTAATCAAAATGAAATATCGATAAAAAAATATAAAGGTGATAAACTTTTACATTCATCTAAATTCAGCACTTATTGGTCTAAAGTATTTTTTACTAAATTTAAAAATAAATCTAAATTGTCAATTAGAGAATCAGATAAAGAAACTGAGGTAGCTTCTTTTTTACATGCAGAATTAAAAGAAAATTTGTATTTAAAAATTAAAAAACAACTAAGTTTTTATTAAATTTAAATTTTTTAGAAATATATTATATTATCAATTTTTAGTTTCTTTAGTAATTTTTTTTAAAGTAGGTATATTTTTAAATTCTAGCAAACAATCATCTGAGTAAATACCTAAGTAAAATTTTTGATTTAGCACACCTAATGAATTGTCACTCAATTTATAATCTGTGCGTATTTCAATTTTATCTTTTACAGTTTTAGTATTAATATTAATTTGTAAATCTGAAGATTTTCTAAAAGGAGCAACAATTAAAGCAAAAATATTTTTTCTTTTATATTTTCTAAATAATTTTTTTGAATATTTTATATTTGAATCATTTTTAATAAAAATTTCCTCTATTTGTTTATTGCCTAAAATGATGCCTTCAAGATTTATATTATAATTAAAATGACCAGTGATTTCTTCGTGAATTTCACAATCTTTAGCAAATGAATATTTTGATAAAAATAAAAAAATTATAATTAGAATTTTAAGGTATATAGTATCTCTCCTGAGTCAATTAAGTCATTATTATATGGTGATTGTCTTAAGCTTATAGTTAAGTAATTATCCTTAAATTGTGGTAATATTGTGGGAAGTTTGTTTTGAAAAGAAACATAAGGTGAATAATTTAAACTATTACTTGATTCAAATGTTGTCTCTTTCCATAAAATCTCACCATTTTCTTTTCTCCCACTTGGCGTTAAAAAAGTCATGTTACTACTTCTAAAATGACTTGGTTTATATAAACCGGTATTTAAAAATAGGTCATTTTTTTTGAATTCTAAACCATAAGTCTCTGACTGTATAAGACTTGAATTTATGCTAAAATTATAATTTGAATTATTTTCTGAACTTAAATGCTCCCTGCTTTGTCTAAAGAAAAAGTCCGTATTTTTATTAAATTTATAAATTAAACCATAGTCATAAATTTTTGCATTTGAAAGTGAATTGTTTTTTCTAATAATACTATAATCCGAGATAAGGTTTTTATGATCGGAATAGTTTAATATTAAATTAAATTTTTTATCATAAAACTCTTTGTTATAATTAAATCCTGTAGAGTAAGAATTTAACCTATTGTCATTATTTGGATATTGTACAAAGTAGGATATTGAAGAATTACCAATTTCATGCTCGAGATTTGAATAAGACCCTTTAGTATCAGTAAAATAATTTAGAAAATTAACTTTGCTGTCCCAATTTTTTTGTTGAGGAATATGAATTGTGTCTGAAGCAGTGTAATTAATTTTTTGATTATAAAAGTTGAAATCTTCATTTAAATTTTTATTATCTATTCCAGAATAGCCAAAATTTTTGACAAACTTTTTCTTATCAGTATCAAATATTTTGCTGCCCTTAACTGTAAAATCTGCACCATCAAAACTATCGAAGGCCATTAAATCCAGGCTGGCTACTTGGTCAGCAATATTATTGTGTAATGAGCCTGGTAAATTTATTTTTTTTAAATCAACGTTTATATTTTTGTCGCTATAAAAATTATTTGAAGTTGGATAATTTAAATTTCCAATTTGACCAACAGATGCACTATAAGTTACCAAACCTTGACCGAAAATAGCTTCTTTAGTAGAAGTTGACATACTGCTTGCAGAATTTCCCTGAAAGTCAGTTAAACCAGTGTAGGTAGCACCATTTAAAAGCCTTGTTCTTACTTGTTTATTTGTAAGTGATGATGATGAGAATCTTTCTTTTACTAAAGCAAGTAAACCGGTAACATGTGGTGCTGCCATAGATGTACCGCTTTTTCTCGTATAGCCACCGCCACTTTTAACAGAATATATACCTTCAGTACTCTGACTATCTCCACCGCCTGGTGCTGCTACACACCAATCAGCCGCATTTCCACAACGATTTGTATAATCTGTTTCTTGTTTACTATTATCAAGCGCCATAACGGCGATCCATCCATCTTCAATATTATCTACTACTGCAGGAAGTCCTGCTTGATAAGATGGTTGTGTGTCACTTTCATTATGAGTTATCCAAACATGAACAGTATCGTTTGAAACTGAATTTTGATATCTAGCTGCTTCAGAAGAAAAATTGTTAGTTATCCAAGTTGAGTTTATATCATCTATCATTACAGAAGTTGAGCCCCAACTATTATTTGAAAAATCAGCATTGGCAGTAATTGAATTTATCATAGAAACATGTTCTGCGCTTGATAATGCATAGGTGCCATTTTGATCAAAAATTTTATAAATTTTTAAATTTGCTGATGGAGCCACTCCTCTCATCCCTGTACCGTCTCTTTTTGCTCTAATAATACCAGCTACATGTGAACCGTGACCATTACCATCGACATAATAAACAGAGTTTGAGTCATAAGATATTCCAACTACATCGGTAGCCCCTAACTCATCATGGGTGTAATCATATCCTGAGTCAACAATTGCTATATCAACACCATCTCCGTATATTCCGGCATCTGTTGCAGTTTGAACACCAATCATATCAAGACCAGGTTGATTATTATATTCAGAATTGTAATTTATAGAACCACCACCACCGCCGCCGCCGCCGCTGCAGTTCACAAGAAACGAAACAAAAAAAGATAATAGAAAAAGTTTATAAATGAATTTTATTTTAGTCATCTTAAGTTAAATAAAAAGAAGCAGTTAAATAACTGCTTCAAAATAAATTAAAATCTGTAGCCATAATATATGTAAACTAAGTCGGCCTTACTTAATCCGCCTAGATCAGAATAGTATGTATAGCCTATTCTAGTACCGTCAGAAAAATCATAACCGCCACCAAACAATAAGCCTGTTCCGGAAGCTGCTGCATTTGCAGCATATGTTGTTCCACTTATAGTAATAGATGCATTACCATCTACGGTACTGGAATGTACTCCACCCTTTAAGAAGAAACCTTCTTTATCTCCTTCTTTGTAAGCCAAAGAGGCCTCGACTCCATTTGCTGAATAACCTTCAGTTACTGTTACTCCTGATAAAGTATACTTTGCATCAATTGAACCTGTAAGAAAATATCCAATGTCGATATATAATGAATTTGCTATTTCTAAATCCGTATATATTCTTCCCATCCATGAACCAGTGTCTGATTCATACGTTACTGTTGAGCCAGCTGTATTTGCAATTGATTGCGCTGTTTCATCAGCACCAATATCAAGAAAACCATATCCAAAATCAACACCTAAAGAAAAACTTTCTTCAGCCTTAACACTTGACGAAAAGATGATAAATAGAATTAAAATAGTAGTTCTAAAAAATATATTATTCATAAATTTTTTTTATATTAAAAGTATTTATAATAAAGATAATTTATTTTCAAATTGCGAATTTATTATTTAAATTTAATATTATTTTTGATTTTTGATTTATAGTAATTCTAAAATAATAAATCTTTCATTGAAAATAAGCCATTTTTCTTTTTTTTTAAAAAAATGGCTGCTTCGATGGCCCCATCTACAAAAATTGATCGATTATTAGCTTTATGAACTAGATCAACTCTATCGTTGGTACCAATAAAACTTACTGTATGCTCACCTGCAATTTCACCGCCTCTTGTAACAGAAAAACCGATTTCACCTTTTTTTCTAGATGTTATTTTTTTTGTACGATCTAAAACTTTTAATTTATTTAATTTAGTTTTTCTACCCTCAGCAGCATACTCACCCAGAGATAATGCAGTTCCTGAAGGGGCATCTTTTTTATGTTTATGATGAGTCTCAGCAATTTCAATATCATAATCAGTATCTTTTAAAGCTGATGCCGTTTGTTTTACTAAGTTAAATAGTAAGTTAACGCCCAAACTCATGTTAGAAGACATGAGTATAGGTATTTTTTTAGAATAACTTTTTACTTTCTTTTTTTGCCCATCTGTCATTCCAGTTGTACCGATAACAACTGCTGTTTTATTTGCATAGGCAATTTTAAGATTATCTAACGTAGACTCGGGTGTTGTAAAATCAATTATCACATTTGCTTCTTTAATTAATTGAGTTGAATTAGTACTAGCTAATTTTGAAGACTGTATATCTGATACTTTATTTAGTGGTTTGTTTATATCTTTATGTTTTTTGTTTTCAAAACCACCGACAAATTCTAAATTTTTATTTTGTAAAATTTGTTTCGATATTTCCTGACCCATTCTGCCAAGACAACCTGCAACTGCTATTTTAATTTTTGCCATAAAAACTTCTTATACTTTGGTGATTGTAAGTTGAAAAGAAATTAAGTTAAATCTTCCCAGACTTCTTTTAATTTTGAGAAAAAACCTTGTGATTTTGGACTATGTTTTTTTGAGGTTCCTCCTTCATTTTCGAACTCTCTCAAAATATCTTTTTGTTTGCTGTTTAGATTGACTGGTATTTCAACGTTTGCTTGCACATACATATCTCCGCGTCTACTTTGTCGAAGTATACTCATTCCTTTACCTCGTAGTCTAAATTGAGTCTCAGATTGAGTTCCCGCTGGAATATTAAGTCTGGCTTTTTTTCCTTCTATAGTTGGTACTTCTATTTCACCACCTAAAATAGCAGTAGTTATTGAAATTGGTATTTCACAAAATAGATTTTCTTCTTCTCTTTCAAAGAGTTTGTCCTTTTGAACCTCAACAAAAATGTACAGATCTCCATTTCCCGCACCTCTTTCGCCAGGTTCTCCTTCACCAGCTATACGAATCCTTGTGCCTGTATCAACACCAGCTGGAATAGTAACAGAAATTGTTTTTTGCTTTTTTAAATTACCTGTTCCAGAACATTTAAGACATGGATTTTTTATACTTGAACCTTCCCCACCACATGTAGGGCATGGTCTTTCAATAGAAAAGAAGCCTTGTTGTGATCGAACTTTACCTGCACCACCACAGGTAGAACAGGTACTTGGTCCAGATTTATCTGCACTTCCAGTTGCTGCACATGAATCACAACCAATATAAGTTGGAATTCTTATTTGTGGTTTCTTTCCAGTAAAAGCTTCGAATAGTGAAACGGACATGTTGTAGCGAAGATCACTTCCTCTTTGAGGTCCTCGTCTTCTTGATGATTGTCCACCAAAACCTCCTCCAAAGAACTCTTCAAAAATATCAGAAAAACCGCCTGCAAAATCTCCAAAGCCTTGAGCTCCACCCATGCCGCCTTGTTTGAAAGCGTCGTGTCCATATTGATCATAAGCTGATCTTTTTTCTGAGTCTTTCAGAACTTCATAAGCTGCAGCTGCTTCTTTAAATTTTCTTTCAGCAGTTTTATCATCCTTGTTACGGTCAGGATGATATTTCATGGCTTGTTTTCTATAAGCTTTTTTTATTTCATCTTCACTGGCATTTCGTTGAACGCCTAGTATCTCATAGAAATCTTTATCAGCCACATCTCCTCCTTATAAAAGTTATGGAGCGTTAATCTTTTTTATCTTCGTCTACTTCTTCAAATTCAGCATCTACAACCTTTTCATCTTTCTTATCATCAGCTGATGGTTCAGCACCAGATGGATCAGGTTGCGGCCCAGCACCTTGTGGGTTTTGTTTATAAATTGCTTCACCCATTTTTAGAGATGATTGAACTAGTGCTTCAGTTTTAGATTTTATAGCTTCTAGATCCTCACCGTCTTTTACTTTTTTAAGCTCTTCAATATCCTCTGTGATTTTATTTCTATCAGCTTCAGGAATTTTATCTCCGTGTTCTTTTAAGTTCTTTTCAGTTTCATTAATTAAACTATCAGCATGGTTTCTAGTATCAACAGCTTCTCTTTTCTTCTTATCAGACTCGGCGTTTTCTTCTGCCTCTTTAACCATTTTCTCAATCTCTTCATCTGATAATCCACCAGATGCCTGGATTTTAATTTGTTGCTCTTTTCCAGTTGATTTATCTTTAGCCGATACATTAACAATACCATTTGCATCGATATCAAAAGTTACTTCGATTTGTGGCATTCCTCTTGCAGCAGGTGGGATGCCTACTAAATCAAACTGACCTAGTAATTTGTTATCAGCGGCCATTTCTCTCTCACCTTGAAAAACTCTAATAGTTACTGCACTCTGATTATCTTCAGCTGTAGAAAATACCTGACTCTTCTTTGTTGGGATAGTTGTGTTTTTATCAATAAGTTTTGTAAATACACCACCAAGAGTTTCTATACCAAGGGATAAAGGCGTAACGTCAAGTAGTAGTACATCTTTGACATCACCTTGTAATACTCCTGCTTGAATAGCAGCACCTGATGCAACAACTTCATCCGGGTTAACACCTTTATTAGGTTCTTTACCAAAAAAGTTTTTTACAATCTCAGTTACTTTAGGCATTCTTGTCATACCACCAACTAAAATAACATCATCGATTTCTGCGGCTTGTAATCCAGCATCTTTAAGTGCCATTTCGCAAGGTTTCAAACTTTGGTTTAAAAGTTCACCTACGATAGCTTCTAGTTTTGCTCTCGATAATTTAATCGTTAAATGTTTAGGACCAGATTGATCAGCTGTTATGAATGGTAAGTTAACTTCTGTTTCAGTTGAACTTGATAATTCAATTTTTGCTTTCTCAGCAGCCTCTTTCAAACGCTGAAGCGCAAGTTTATCTGAACGTAAATCAATACCATTGTCTTTTTTGAATTCATCAGCGAGATAATCAATGATTTTAAGATCAAAATCTTCACCACCAAGGTGCGTGTCACCATTGGTTGATTTAACTTCAAAAACACCATCACCGATTTCTAATATAGAAATATCAAATGTACCTCCACCAAGATCATAAACAGCAACGGTTCCAGTTTTCTTTTTATCCAAACCATATGCTAATGCTGCAGCAGTAGGCTCGTTAATAATTCTTAAGACTTCTAGTCCAGCTATTTTTCCAGCATCTTTTGTTGCTTGTCTTTGAGCATCGTTAAAATATGCAGGAACTGTTATAACCGCTTGTGTAACAGTATCTCCTAAATAAGACTCCGCGGTCTCCTTCATTTTTTGTAAAATAAATGCACTAATTTGACTTGGACTATATTTATCTCCACGTGCTTCAACCCAAGCATCGCCGTTATCACCTTTTACTATTTTATAAGGTACTAATCCGCTATCAGACTTAACTGCTTTATCCTCAAATGTTCTTCCGATTAATCTTTTTATGGCAAATAAAGTATTTTCAGAATTAGTTACTGCTTGTCTTTTAGCTGATTGTCCAACAAGTTTTTCTTTTGTTTCACTGAATGCTACCATTGACGGTGTTGTTCTTCCACCTTCAGAGTTTTCAATTACTTTTGCTTCCTTACCGTCCATTACTGCAACGCAGGAGTTCGTAGTACCTAGATCAATACCGATTACTTTTGCCATATTTTTATCCTCTTTACTTAATTATTTACCAATCAACATTGGTTACATTAAATATGGGAAAAAAGTTTTAAAATACAAGGATGTTCGCTATTTATATTCAAAAAAACAGGCAATTTATGACTTTTTATGACTTTTCTTTACTCTTATTTTCAGGATTATCTTCTTCTTTTTCTTCTTTAAGTTCTTCTTTTTTAGCAACTGGTTTTTTGGAAACTCCAACCATTGCTGCTCTAAGCAATCGATCATGCATTGTATAGCCAGATTGGACTTCTTGAACTACTGTTCCTTCTTCAACTTCATTATTTTCAACTTCCATCATTGCCTGATGAAAATTATGGTCAAATTTTTGATTTAAAGTTTCAATTTTTTTTACTCCGTGTTTTTCTAGAGTACTTTTGTATTCTTTAAGCACCATTTTTAAACCATCTATAAGATTTTTTATGCTTTCTGGATGATTTTCATCTTCTGGTAAAACATCTAGCGCTCTTTCTAGATTATCTCCTGGCGATAGTATGTCTCTAGCCAAATTTATGCTACCAAACTTTATTGTTTCAACTTTTTCTCGTTCAAATCTTTTTCTAAGATTTTCCATTTCAGCGAGTAATCGAATTTTTTCTTCTTTTAGTGTTTCAATTTCCTTTTCTAAATTGTCTTCTTCTGTGTTTTCATCTTCGGTTGTCTCTTCTGTGTCTGTATTTTCTTCGCTATCATTATTGTCTTCTTCATTTTCGAGACCTTCAGAATCAGGCTCTTTAATTTCTTCTTGTTGGATATCTTCTTCTTTTTTCTCAACCATTAATCAATCACCTTTCCAATAATTTTTGACGTATAATCAACAAGAGGAACGATTTTGGAGTAGTTTAATCTTGTAGGACCAACTACGCCTATTGCTCCTATAATTTCTTGATCATTATTTTTATATGGGGCCATTACCATAGAAAGACCAGAGTGTTTAAACAAAAAATTTTTAGATCCAATAAAAATTTGGACCCCTTTTGCTTTTCCTGCAGTTTCTAATATGTCTACAAAACTGGATTTTTTCTCAATTTCATCAAAAAGATTTCGAATTTGATCTAAGTCTTTTGAAACAATTTCATCTTTTAATAGATTTGATTGACCATGTAGAAAAATATAAGGATTTTTACTATTAGGCTGAGTTTCAATAATACCTTGTTGAATTAATTTTGAAGAAATTGACTCTAATTCATTTTGTGAATTTTTTATTTCAGATTGAATTATTCTTTTAATTTGTGAAATATTTTTATTGGTAAATTTTGATGTAAGATAATTAGAAGCCTGTATCAATAATGAACTATTATATTTTCCATTATCTTCAATAATACGATTTTCTACTTCCCCGTTCTCATAAGCAAGAATAAGCATTAATTGACTATTATTAAGCCTTATGAATTCAACGTGTTTTAAGTTTTTTTGAAATTTAGGCGCGATAACTATTCCTGCATAACTTGATAATCCTGAAATAGCTTTAGAAGCAACATCAAGCACCTCTTCATAAGATTTGCCTTTTGTTAAACATTGTTGTTTAATATTTTCTTTATCTATTTTTGAAATTCTTCCAAACTCTAAAAGTCCATCGACAAAAAATCTCATACCCTTCTCAGTAGGCATTCTTCCAGCTGATCTGTGTGGGGCATATAAAAGCCCTTCCTTTTGTAAATTTGACAAAATGGATCTAATTGATGCTGATGAAAGATTTAACCCTCCCATCTTCATAATTGTTTCTGATCCTGCTGGAGACCCAGTTTTAAGATATGACTCTACTAATTTTTTAAAAATTAATTTTGATCTATCATTAATTTGTGCATATACATTATCAGACATAAAAATTTTATTTAAAAATATTATTTATCTACTATTATTAAATTTATATGAGAAAAGATAGATCCTTCAATCAAATGCGTAAAATTTCATTTGAGAAAAACGTAAATATTCATGCAGATGGTTCATGCTTGGTAAAATTTGGAAATACGCATGTTCTTTGTCTTGCAACAATTGACGAGAAAGTTCCACACTGGTTAAAAAATACTGGGAAAGGCTGGGTGACTGCAGAATACGGCATGCTTCCAAGATCAACAAATACTAGGATGGATAGAGAGGCAGCAAAAGGGAAACAATCAGGTAGAACACAAGAAATACAAAGATTAATAGGTCGGAGTTTAAGATCTATTATTGATCTTGCAAATCTTGGAGAGCGTCAGATAAAAATAGATTGTGATGTAATTCAAGCAGATGGTGGAACAAGAACAGCCTCAATAAGTGGTGGTTTTGTTGCTCTATTTCTTGCCATAGAAAAGATTAAAAAAAATTACAATATTCAAAAGCCTATAATTAAAAATTTTATTGGTGCCGTTTCAGCTGGAATTATTGATAACAAGCCTCTTTTAGATTTAGATTATAATGAAGACTCAATGGCTGAAGTTGATGCTAATTTTGTTATTTGCAACAGTGGAGAAATTTCTGAAATACAAGTAACTGGTGAAGAATACTTTTTTAGTGATAATCAGTATAATGATTTATTTGGTCTAGCTCAAAAAGGTATTAAAGAAATTATTGATCATCAAAAAAAAATTTTAGAATAAATTGAAAAATATATTTTTTTTTACTGGTAATAAAAATAAATATAGTGAAATAAAAAGGCTCTTAAAAAATACAAATCTTAAAATATATACGCTGAATAACTTTAAAAATTTTAGAGAACCAATAGAAAGTGGTAAAAGTTTTGCAGAGAATGCAAAAATAAAATCAGACTTTGGATTTATAAAAACAAATATTCCTTGTTTTGCAGATGATTCAGGAATCTGTATAAAGGCTCTTAATTATAAGCCTGGTATTTTATCAAAAAGATATTTAAATAAATTTAAAAGTAATAAAGATTGTTTTAATAAAATTATTAATCAAGTAGAGAAAAGTGGTGAGCAGGTTGCTTTTTTTAAAACATCTATTTCTTTAACAATAAGATTGGGTATAACTGTTTGTTTTGAAGGTATTGTAAGGGGTAAAATTTCAAATAAAGTATGTGGGAAAAATGGTTTTGGCTATGATCCAATTTTTATTCCAAATGGATATTCAAAAACATTTGCTGAAATGGATATTGAAACAAAAAATTTAATTAGCCATAGGTCTATAGCTATGAAAAAGTTAGTAAATTTTTTGACTAATTAATTTTGTTAGCAACACCATTTGATATTCTGAGCATATTTAAGTCTCTTTCAATAATTTGATTTTTAAAATAAAAATTACCATCAATACCCTCAAACCTTACATTTGGACTATCAAGTAATTTTTTAACTTCATATAAGTTCATATTTCTAGAGTAAATAAAATTTAACAAACCAATTAAGTCGTAGGGAAGTGTTGATGTTCTATTCAAATTTTCTTCATAAATATCAAAATAATTGTTTATTAATTTTATTCTTTTATTTTTTTCAACTCCTGGAAATACAGCTGACTGCAATGAAGGTTCAAAAAAAAAGTTCTCATCGTCTATTACGCCGGTTCCAATAAACTGAACTATGTTAGGGTCAATATCATAATAAGGAAGAAGAGGAGCTACCTGTAACAAATTGATACCATAGTCTGCAATTAAGACATGTGTGAAATCATAGTCTGTAGTAGTTTTAAACCTCTCTAGTTTTTTTAATCTTTGTTTTGAAAGATTATCATTTTTTGATTTAAGAATTGTTTTCTGTCTGTTTAACTCATATTTACGCAATTCATATTTGCCCAATTCTTTTATAGCTGTTCTAACATTTGAAAGGTCATTCTTATAGGATGATCTACTAACCAGAACCGCTTTACTTTTATTTACAACTTCATCTATAATTCCATTAATTAGATATCCATAATTATTTTCAGGATAAAGAAGGGCAACTTTAGAGTCTTCATCCAATGAACCAAATATTTCTTCTAATTCGTTTTTTGGAAAAAAATTAATTAAATATATACAATCACCTGCTAACTGGACATTTGAGGAGAATGAAAAAAATATTCTTTTGTTATTGCAGTTTGTTTTTGCTATTTCTGTATTTTCACTATCGATTGGTCCGATAAAAATATTTCCTTTTTTATTTGTATCATTTATGATTTGACTCAACTCATCATAATTATCGAAATATTCTAGTTGTAAAGTTACATCTTCAAAATTTTTATCATATATACCCATCTCAAGCACATTAACAAACTGGTCAATTATTTTTACGTCATTCCTACTTGAGAATAATACAGTGATATTATTGTTTAATTTAACCTCTTTATCAATCATAGTAGTTTTTTCAGATACATTTTTTTTATTGTTTGTTTCTAATTTTTTTTCAGGTTTTTTTAATATTTTTGTTGAAATACTATTAACATCTTTATTTTTATCAGCTTGTTTGTTTAAATTTACTGGAGAACAACAATTTATAAATATAAAAAGAAAAAAGATGTTAAATGAAAATATTAGTGGCCTATACATAGTTGCAACGCCTATTGGTAATTTAAAAGACATATCTGAAAGAGCAATTAAAACTATAGATGGTGCAGATATGATTATTTGCGAAAATCCAAAACATAGTCTTAAATTACTAAACAATTTAGGCATTAAAAAGAAATTAATTGGATTACATGATTATAATGAGAAAATTTTAATTGAAAAGATTAGTGCTAAATTAAAAAATAAAGCTGTGGCATTAATTTCTGATGCTGGATCTCCTTTAATTTCTGATCCTGGGTACAAATTAGTACAGTTTTGTATAAAAAATAAGATTAATATAACATCTGTTCCAGGGCCAAGTTCAATGATACCAGCAATTCAACTATCAGGTCTTCCAGCTCATGAATTTTGTTTTTATGGATTTGTTCCCAAAAAAGAAAAACAAATTAGGGATTTATTTAAAAAAATAGAGAATGCAGAACAAACCTCAGTTTTTTTTGTTTCCAATCATAATTTAATTAAACTTCTAGAAATATTAAACGAGGTTATGCCAAATAGGCAAATAAGCATATCTAAAGAATTAACTAAACTTAATGAGAAGATCTTTAGAGGTGACGTAAAAAAAGTACTTAATGAAATATTAAATAAAAAAGCAAACTTAAAAGGTGAGTTCGTAATTGTATTAGGAAAAAACATAAAAAAAAATAATAACCTAAGTGATCTAAATGAGTTTTCTAAGGAAATAAATATGCTACTTTCAAAATTTTCTTTGACCGACGTCGTAGAAATAGTACATAAATTATCTGGAAAAAATAAAAACAAATTATACAAATGGATTTTGGAATTAAAAAAATAATAGCTTTTTCAACTGTTGTTTCGATATTATTTTTATCATTACTAAATGTCGGTTGCTCTCCAGCAAATGTTTTAGCAACTGGGGGAAGCACGGCGATGGTTGTTGCAGAAGGAGATCGGACTTTTGGTACCGTTGTAGATGATGCTACTATAAAAGTAAATATTGCAGCAAAATTTTTAAATGCCGGATCTAATATGTTTGTTGAAATAAACACTACTGTTCTAGAAGGAAGAGTTTTGCTTACAGGATTAGTAAAGGATCAAGAAACACGAATTGAGGCAGTTAGATTGGTTTGGGAGATTAATGGTGTTAATGAAGTTATAAATGAATTAGAAATAGGAAATAGAGATACTTTAAAAGATTATGCTACTGATTTATGGATAAATACTCAGGCCAGAGCAGTTTCTGCAAAAATAGTTGGGTTAAGAGTTGTTGGTTATAATTTTGAAACGATAAATGGAAAAGTTTATGTTGCTGGCATCACAAATAAACCTGAACAACTTGAAAGTTTAATACAATCTTTAAAAACAATTAAAGGGGTTAAAGAAATTGTGAATTATGTAATTGTAAAAAAATAATTACAATTTAAAGTTTAATTTTTCTCCACCAAGTATATGAATATGAAAATGTGGAACTTCCTGACCTCCGTTTAGACCTGAATTTGATATAATTTTATATCCACCATTATTTAAACCGAGTAAATTAATCACATATTCAGTTTTTTTAAAAAATTGAGAGACAAGGTTGTTGTCGTATTTAGATACAAAATCTGAAAAATCAGCACATTCTACTTTTGGTATACCAAGAACATGGATCTTTGCTTTTGGATCTATGTCTTTAAAAAATAAAAAGTTTTCATCTTCATAAATTTTATCACAAGGAATTTCTTTTCTTAAAATTTTTGCAAAAATATTATTTTTATCGTACATTAGTTTTTCTCTTTTCAAGTTCTTTATTAATTTCATTTAATGTTATTTTTTTAGATTTTAGTAAGACTATTAGGTGATATATTACATCTGCAGCCTCCTCTATAGTTCTTTTTTTTGACCCTTTTAAATAATCAATTATTAATTCTGCAGACTCTTCACCAAATTTTTGAGCAATTTTATTTGGACCAAGTTGTAAAAGTTTGTTTGTATATGATTTTTTTTTCTTATGCTTAATTCTTTCTTCAATTATTTTAAATAACTCTTCAATATTCATAACTTTATATTCTTACATTTACATTTTTACTTAATAAATATTTCTTAACTTCTTTAATACTGATTTCATTAAAATGGAAGACTGATGCAGCCAATAATGCATTTGCATTACCCAAGCTTATACCATCGTAAAAGTGGCTTAACTCACCAACACCACCGCTCGCTATTAAAGGTATTTGTAAAAGTTGCGAAACTTTACACAATAGATCCGTATCGAAACCAGATTTAGTTCCATCTTTGTCCATAGAAGTAAGTAAAATTTCTCCGGCACCAAATTTTTGTACTTTTTCAATCCACTCTAGTGCATATATTCCAGTATTTTTGGTTCCCCCATGTGAAAAAACATACCAGTCATTTTGAATTTTTTTTGCATCAACTGCCACAACAATGCACTGATTACCAAAATATTCTGATGATTTTTTAATTATTTCAGGCTCAATTATTGCCGCAGAGTTTATTGAGATTTTGTCTGCACCAGCCCTTAATAAAGATTGAATATTTTCTATTGAAGAAATACCTCCCCCAACAGTAAGTGGTATGAAAACCTCATTTGCTGTTTTTTCTACTACATTTATCATTGTATCTCTATTTTCTAAAGATGCGCTTATATCTAAAAAACAAATTTCATCAGCTCCATTCTCAGAATAGTGCTTAGCTTGCTCCACTGGGTCTCCAGCATCAATTAAGTCTATAAAGTTTATTCCTTTAACAACCCTTCCATCTTTCACATCTAAACATGGTATTATTCTAACTTTATTCATTTGAATCCAAAATATTTTGTGCTTTTATTAAATCAATATTTCCAGAATAAAATGATTTTCCTGAGATAATACCTTCTGCATTTTTCAAATATAGTTTTTTTAAATTTATTAGATCATCATAATTAGTGAGACCGCCAGCAATAATAAATTTTTTAGACAATTTGTGAATTAATTCAATTTTATTAGAAAACTCAGAAATAAAATCAATGTTGAGGCCATTTAACATTCCATCATTTTCAATATCTGTAACTATATATCCCTTAATTTTGCTTCCTTTATATAAGTTCAATAGATCATCAATTTTAAGCTTTGATTTTTCTTTCCATCCTTTTACCATTACATTATTTTTACTGATATCAAGTGATATATAAATCATGTTTTTATATTTTAGAGAAAGTGATTTTACGATATGTGGTTTTTCTACTGCCATGGATCCTATAATTAAATTGTTTATACCTAGATCAAAATATTTATCAGCGAGAACTTCTGATCTAATACCTCCACCTAGTTGGATTGGAATTGAAACAGAGTTTCTAATTTTTTTTATTGAAGAAATATTTATATCGGGCCGAGAAAAAGCTGCATCCAAATCAACTATATGAATTTTTTTACATCCAATCTTTTCAAAAAAAATTGCTTGTTTTGCTGGATCATCATTAAAAATAATGCTTGAGTTGTCTTTTCCTTTTGAGAGCCTGACGCACTTATTGTTTTTTAAATCTATTGCAGGAATAATATTCACTACAGATTTTTATAGAAGTATATCCCTTTAATAAAGCTCCCATTAATAAATGCATAGTAGGGATTTTCACCCCATACTTTGAAGTTTTTTCCTGAAAATAACTGAATTGCGGCTTCCTGGGTTTCTCGTACAGACATCTGAATTGATTTAATATTCTCTTCTTTTGCTTTTTTTTCTGAGAAATCAATCATACTTTTTGCCAAACCATATCCTCTTGCCCATGGAGTAACAAAGTGTCTTTTAATTTGAGCAATATTTTTTCTAGATTCAATATTTGGAGCCTCATAAGATAATTGTAGCGTGCCAGCTATAACTCCATTTAACCTTCCTACAATAAGATTATTTAAGTTATCCTTAGTTATTTTAATCCAGTACTGATTTAGTATTTCTCTAGTTGGAACACGTATCCAACCAAAACCACCTCCTGCATCAATTGCTTGTTCTGTAATGTTACAGAGATCTGCAAGATCAACTTCGGATAAATTGTCTAAAGTTTCAACTGAGATATTTATTTTTTCTTTTAATTGTACAGACATTCTAATTTATAAAGTTTTTTAGTAAGTTTAATCCCTGGGAGGAACTTTTTTCAGGATGAAACTGAACGCCGTATATATTTTCTTTGCCAATAATTGAAGTAAAATTTATTCCGTACTGGGTTTCTGCCAAAATATTTTCTTTATTACGACATTCAAAATAGTAGGAATGAACAAAATAATAATCATCTGAAGTCTCAATAAGGTTATCATTTTTTATTGGTTTTACTGTATTCCAACCCATGTGGGGTAATTTAAGGTTTTTATTAGGAATTGATTTTATCCTTCCTTCAATCCATCCAAGTCCTTTATGCTGCCCCTTTTCTTCGCTTTCATTGGCAAGCATTTGCATGCCGACACAAATTCCTAAAAAAGGTCTTTTTTTTATAATGGCAAATTCATAAAGCTCATCTGCTAAACCAGGTGTATTTTTAATTCCGGACATACAAGTAGAAAAGGCGCCTTGTCCTGGTAAAACTAAATGTGTAGAATTTTTAATATCATCTAAATTTTTAGATATTAATACATTAGCTTTAATATTATTATCTTTTGTTATTTTAATAAATGATTTTTGTGCTGATAAAACATTACCTGATCCATAATCAACTATAGTAATTTTTTTCATTGAAATTACAGCGTGCCTTTAGAAGAGGGAATTTCATTATTTCGTCTTTCATCTATTTCTATGGCTATTCTGTAACTTTTTGCAAAAGACTTAAAGCAAGACTCAATTATGTGGTGGTTGTTTTGTCCATAAATGTTTTCAATATGAAGATTGCATTTAGCCTCATTAGTAAATGCTTTAAAAAATTCTAAAAATAGCTCGGTATCCATTTCACCTATTTTTTCTAAACCAAGATTAACTTTCCAAACCAATTCTGGTCTTCCAGAAAAATCGATTACGCAACGAGAAAGACATTCATCCATTGGTACATAAAAAAAACCATATCTTTTAATTCCTTTTTTATCATCAAGCGCTTTAAGAGTTGCGAGTGCAATTGCATATGCTGTATCTTCAACACTGTGGTGCAAATCAACATTCGTATCCCCCTCTGTTTTTAGCTCCATATCTATTAAACTGTGGTGTACGAATAATTCTAGCATGTGATCAAAAAAACCAATGCCTGTTGAGATATTTGATTTTCCTGTTCCATCTAAATTAATTTTACACAAAATTTTAGTTTCTTTTGTGTTTCTTTCTACAAATCCTTTTCGCATTTTTGCCTATTATCAGCGAAATTGAATTTATTCTAGGTAAATCACTTGATAAATATAATTAAATAGCCATTTTATAGACAGGATAAGCGTATGGATAAAAATAAAATTAAGTCTACAACTATTATAGGTATTAGAAAAAAGAATTTGGTCGTTATTGCTGGAGATGGACAAGCTAGTTTGGGTAATACTGTTATGAAGTCAAATGTAAAAAAAATTAGAAGATTAGGGGTTGATGAAACTGTAATCTCTGGATTTGCTGGATCTACAGCTGATGCGTTTGCTTTATTTGAAAGGCTTGAAGGAAAACTGGATCAATATAAAAATCAACTAAAACGAGCTTGTGTTGAACTTGCTAAAGATTGGAGAACAGACAGATATTTAAGAAGGTTAGAAGCTATGATGATTGTTGCAGACAAGGATGTAAGTCTATTATTGTCTGGTACAGGCGATGTTATAGAGTCTGATGATGGAATTTTAGCAATTGGTTCTGGGGGGCCATATGCAAACAGCGCTGCAAAGGCATTAATTAAAAATACAGATATGGATGCAAAAGAGATTGCTGTTGAGTCTTTAAATATAGCAGCTGATATTTGTATATATACAAACCACAATATAATTTCTGAAACAATAGAGTTATAAATGGAATCAAGTTTTAGCCCTAGAGAAATTGTTTCTGAACTAGATAAGTTTATAATTGGTCAAAACAAGGCAAAACGAGCTGTTGCTGTTGCATTAAGAAATAGGTGGAGACGTAAACAGTTAGAGGAATCTTTGAAAGAAGAAATTGTTCCAAAAAATATTTTAATGGTTGGACCAACAGGTTGCGGAAAAACAGAAATATCAAGAAGACTTGCAAAATTAGCCAATGCCCCTTTTATAAAAGTTGAGGCAACAAAATTTACTGAAGTTGGTTATGTTGGAAGAGATGTTGAACAAATTATTAGAGATCTAGTAGAAATTAGTATTACCAAAACTAAAATTGAAATGGGAAAAGAAGTTAAGGCAAAAGCTGAAAAAAATGCTGAGGAAAGGATTTTAGATGTTCTTGTTTCAAAAAGTTCTACTCCTGCGACTAGAGATAACTTCAGAATAAAGCTCCGCTCTGGAGAACTGAATGATAAAGAAGTTGAGATACCAGTTTCAGCAAATGCTAATTTTAGTTTACCAACTATGGACATTCCTGGAATGCCTGGTTCTCAGATGGGTATGATAAATTTAGGAGATGTTTTTGGTAAGGGTTTTAGTGGGCAAAAAAAAATGAAAAAAATGACAGTTAAAGAATCCCACACCTATCTTTTAAATGAAGAGACTGAAAAATTACTTGATCAAGACAAAATTAACACAAGAGCGCTTAATGATGTTGAGCAAAATGGAATAGTCTTTATCGATGAAATTGATAAAATTACATCGAGAAGTGATAGAAGTGGTGCAGACGTGTCTAGAGAAGGTGTCCAAAGAGATCTTCTTCCATTAATAGAAGGGACTGCTGTTACAACTAAACATGGTGTTGTAAAAACTGATTACATATTATTTATTGCATCAGGAGCATTTCATTTATCAAAACCAGCTGACATGCTTCCTGAACTTCAAGGGAGACTTCCTATAAGAGTTGAGTTAGACAGTCTTAGCAAGGAGGATTTTAGGTTAATACTAACAGAAACTCAAAATAGTTTGATAAAGCAATACAAAGGTTTGTTGGGAACAGAAAAGGTAGATTTGGAATTTGAGGATAGTGGGATTGAAACTATAGCAACATTGTCTACAGAAATTAATCAAAATGTTGAAAATATTGGCGCTAGAAGACTGCACACAGTTATGGAAAAGCTTCTAGAGGAGATTAGCTTTACTGCATCTGATATTGGGCCAACAAAAATAATAATTAATAAGGAATACGTTGAGGAAAGTCTTGGTGAGCTCATTAAAAGTCAGGACTTATCTAAGTTTATATTGTAAAGCTCGTTTAATTTCTTAAAAGTTACAAAATGAGCCTTTTTAAAAACATAAGAGTTGAACTGCTTGTTCTTTTAATAATATCTTTAAATGTTTTTATATCATTTAATTTAGATTTAGGACTTTATAATTATTTTAAAGATTTTAATAAAAGTCTTAATAGTGTTTATTTAAAAGAATTTTTTGAAGACATAACAAGGCTTGGAAGCTCCTCTTGGTATTTTGCGATTTCTATTATTGGATTTGGTGTTGTTTATTTAAACAATAAATTAGGTTTTATAAAAATTGAGAAACAAAAAAAAATAAGTAATTTTTTTATATCGTCTTTTTTTTATATTTTAGTTGTTGGAATTGTAACACAGGTTCTGAAGCATATTGTTGGTAGACCAAGACCCAATCACACAAATTTTGAGGACTCTTTTGGTTTTAATTTTTTTACTTTCGACTCAAATTTTCATTCCTTTCCTTCAGGCCATTCATCAACGATATTTATAGTTTGTTTCATTCTTGTTGCCACTTTTCCAAAGCTAAAATACTTTTTTTATTTTTTAGCATCTGTTATTGCTTTAAGTAGAGTGGTTGTTGGTGCTCACTTTTTTACTGATATTGTTGCTGGTGCTATATTGGCACTTATATCATTTAAAGTTATAAATACAATTTTAGAAAAGAAATATAATCAATTTAAATTTTCAAATTTGTTACCTGAAAACAATTCAGAAATTTACAACTATGTATTATTTTTAGTAATTAGTTGTGTATTTATTACTTCAGGCCCGTCTATAGATTTGTATATTTCAGGTTTGTTTTATTACGGAGCATCACAGTTTTCCTTACAAAGTTTTGATTTAACTTCAATATTGTTCCGAGATATTTTATTGCCACTAATACTTATTTATATTTTAGTTATACCAATAATTGGACGCTTTGCTAAAATTGATAAAATTTTTTTTAATTATAAATTTTCTATCAAGGAAATTTTTTTGTTGTGGGGATCTCAAATTGTTGGGGTATTAATTCTCGTAAATCTGATACTTAAGAATTTATGGGGAAGGGCTAGACCAGATGATGTTTTACAATTAGGTGGAAAAGAAACCTTTTCGCCTTGGTATGAAATTACTGATGCTTGTGGGAGTAATTGTTCTTTTGTTTCTGGTGATGCCTCTGTTGGGTTTTCAATTATAATTCTATATTTAATTACTAAAAAAATAATATTTCTCTACGCAAGTGTTGTTGCAGGCTTAGTGTTAGGTTTAATTAGAATAATGGCTGGTGGCCATTTTCTAAGTGACATTTTTTTTGCTGGGATTTTTATTGTTATTTTAAATATAATTTTGTTTGAATTGTATAAAAAATATTATGCCAAATAAAATCTTGTTACCATCGGTTATTATTTTACTATTATTAAAAATAGTTGCCTTAAATTTTACAACTTTCAATTTATTTGGTGATGAAGCACAGTATTGGCTGTGGTCTAAAGATATTCACTTTGGTTATTTTTCAAAGCCTCCTTTTTTGTCTTGGATAATACGAATTTATACAGAAATGTTAGGTAGTAGTTTTGTTTCATTAAAACTTCTACCAACTTTTGTTTATTTATTAATTGCATGGAGTATTTTTAACCTTTTAGTTAACTCTGGATTAAATAAGAAAGATTCGTTGGCAGGTTGTTTAATTTTTTTATTTATACCTGCTGTTTCTTTTTCATCTTTTATAATTAGCACTGATCTTTTTTTATTATTATTTTGGACACTTTCACTCAATGAATTAATTAAAATTAGTAGAGAACAAAGATTAAAAAATTTCATACTTTTAGGTATTTTTGTGGGGTTGGGTTTTTTATCAAAATATGCAGCCGTATATTTTATTATTTGTTTATTTATCTTAATTTTATTAGATAAAAATTTTAGAAAAGTTTTTTTAGATAATTTGTTTGGCTTTAGTTTAGCTTTTTTATCTGTTTTTATAATTATTATGCCAAATATTATTTGGAATTTTAATAACGGTTGGATTACCTTCAGTCATACTTCAGACAATGCTAATTTAGAAAACATTGAATTTGACTTAGTTAGAGGTTTAGAATTTTTATTTATTCAGGTGTTAATGCTAGGACCACTTCTTGTTTTTGGTGGTGCTTTTAGTTTAATAAAAAAAAATAGATTACAAAAAATTTTATTAATATTCTCACTACCTATAATCATCATTGTTTTTGTAGAGGCGGTAATAGTAAGAGCTAATGCTAATTGGGCTGCGCCAGCATTGATATCTTTATTTATTTTGTTTTATATGGGTATTAAAAATTCTATCTTAAAAATACTCAATTTCGTTTTTAATTTTACTTTTTGTGCAGTTTTTTTTATTATGATAGCAACAAGTTATCCTTTTAATTTTTTTAACAGAATAAATGGATTGGCTAATTATGCAAAAGAAATTTATAATTTATCATCAAATCAATCTGTAGAAAGAATTGTTATTTCAGATAGACTTTTATTTTCAAGTATGAGTTATGAATTAAGAGAAAAAAATATAGAGTTTTATATGCCTCATAAAAAAAATACTGAGATAACTAATCATTTTAAAATATCATCTCCTCTAAAGAGTAAAACAGAAAAGAATTTTTTATTAATTGGCTCACCATCAGACATTAATTATTTGGAAAATAAATATAAACTTATTAAAAAAATAGCACCTGACCAAAAATTTACAAAAAGAAATTTTGATATTTATGGGGTTATATTTGAATAGAATTTTAATTATTGTTTTAATATTTTTTTTTAATACCTCTTCTGCAAACAACTTTAATGTTGAATACAAAATAAGTACTGCAGGAATTAAAATTGGTTATCTTAATTGGAACTTAATTATTAAAAATAATGTTTATCAGACTGAGATAGGTTTAAAAAATACTGGATTTCTAACTCCGCTCTATAAGTTTGAAGGCCATTATATTTCTCTTGGTAGTATTAATAAAAACTTTTTTAAAGCAGAAGAGTATAAACAGTATTGGAAAACCAGAAAGAAAACAAAAATTGTTAATATGATATTTGATGATTATTTAATTGACCTTTTTCAAGATCCTACTGAAAAAGAATTTTCACGTATTAATTTTGAAGAGTTGTATCTTTATTTTGATCCAATTACATCTTTTTTAAATATATTAAATGGAAGCAATGAAGCAAACACAATTGATGGCAGGAGAGTATATACTTTTAAAAAAGATATTGGTGTTGATGATAGTAAGATAGTTTTAAACATTAATAACTATAAAAATATCTGGGCTGATCATCAAAGAAATGATTTAAAAAAAATTGAATTTATTGTTGGTGATGATTTTCTGCCTCAAAAAATATTAATTTATTTTAAAGAAAGGGTTTTTAAATTAGAAAAAACTTAGGTTTTTCTTTTTCTTAAATAAATAAAAATTGCCCCATCACCCCCATGTTCAATTCCAGCATTTTGATAAGTCAGTATAAGATTTTTAATTTCTATGTCATGTATCCAGTTCAAAATTGAGTTCTTTATTTTTCCATAATAAAGCTTTGGTGTATCCTCTTCTTTTTTGTTTGATTTGTTTAGAACCCCTTTTCCTGTAATTACAAGCATACACCTCTTATTTTTGTTATAGTTTTTGATTACTTCATCTTTAAATTTATCATTTGCTTCTTTAAGCGTATATCCATGAAGGTCTAAGCGTCTATCTATTTTTACTTTTCCTCTTTTTAGCTCTTTGTTTATTTCACCAAATGTTAAGTTAAAATCAGTTTTATTTTTTGTGGGTGTAGTTCTTTTTGCAGTTACGTTGTTTTTTTCTGCTTTTATCTCTGTTTTAGTTTTGTTTTTTTCAAATTTAATGAATTTTTCATCTTTTTTAAAAGCTTTAACGCCTTTCATCTTTTTTAAAAAAAACTCATCCTCCATTTTACTTAACAAAGTTTTTAATTAAATCATTAACCCTGCTTGGTGTCTGTTTATACCATAGACTATCCATCATTTCTAAGCAGGTCATATACTTTTGTCTTTTATTTAAATAAAAAAGCATTTTTTTAAATTTTAAAACACCTTGTGAGCCAAGTTGGTATATCATTTCTATAAGAAGCTCTTTATCTTTTTTGGTATGATATTTTTTTTTAAATTCCTTATTATATTTTCTAACTGATTTATGAAAGTCGACCTCAAATAGTTCTTCAAAGTGTTTTTTTGTATAATTATGATGAAAATATTTTTTTTCTCCTGGCATAATAAGATGTCCGTATCCAATTGTTAAATAACCCAATTGATCTTTGTATGGTCTGGCACAATAACCCTCATTTATTTTGATTCTTTTTTTTAGGTTATAAAATAACAAAAATTACGTCTGTGTTAAAATCCAAATTGGGCTAGAGGAATTTGTTGGTTTTTCAAAAGTCCATGTGTCTTTATTTTTTACAATTTTTCCCTCATCATTATTTAACATTTGTTCACTAATAAAGTTTAGGGATATAGATATGGTGTTGTTTTCAACTTTTGCGTTTTCTACACTATCTATTATTAAAGAGTAAAACTGGGCAGAAGGATTATTCGTGTTTTCATCAATAGCTTTCTCAAATGCGTTATAAACATCTTGTGAGACAAGATTCTTTAATGTTTTTTTATCTCCGTTGTTGAAGGCGGTTATGATAATTTCAAAAGCTTTTTTCGCCCCATCAAGAAATTGTTTATGATCAAAATTGCTTACGTTCTTGTAAACAGTTTCAAGTTTTAATTGATTATCAAGTAATGAAGGTATTTTTTGGTTTTGTTCTTCTTCTTTAAGCTCTTTATATTTTGGTTGGTGATCAGTTGGTTTTTTTTGGAAACCCGTTCTTTTTCCCAATACACTTCTAAGTCTATAAATTATAAAACCAGCAATAGCAGCAAATAATATTATGTCGAAAAACTGTAAATCTCCATAAACCATAATATAAATATATAATTACTTTTTAAGATATTAATAGTTAAATTTATTCCAAATCGGATTTTTTATTTTTTTTAACATTTCCTTGTGTGATGATATATCTTCTGCAGAAAGTATGATTTTTTTGGTTTTTTCTTCATTGATGTTATTAGTTGGAGAATTTGTGTCTATGGTAAATACAGGATCTAATTTCATAGAAAACTGCTTTCCACCTCTTAATTCTAAGTATACAGATGCCAAAAGCTGTGAATCTAATAACGCTCCATGAAATGATCTGTCAGAAAGGTCAATATCAAATCTTCTGCACAAATAATCTAAGTTTGCTATTCTTGTATTCAGAACCTCCCTTGCTAAGGAAACAGTATCCACGACTGGGTTTTTAAGAGGAGTAATTCCAATAAGAGATAGTTCGTTATTTATAAAACCAATATCAAACTCAGAATTGTGGATAATAAGAATGTCTTCTTTTATAAAATCTAGAAAAAGTTTATGATTTTCTTCAAAAGTTTTTTGTTTTTTTAAAAAATCATCAGATATTCCAACAATTTTTTTTGCTCCATCTGAAATTTCTTTATCTGGTTTACAATAAAATTGTAAAGTTTTACCAGTTGGCACATGGTTTTTTAGTTCTACACACCCAACTTCAATAATTCTGTCACCAGATTTAAAGCTTAGGCCTGTAGTTTCAGTATCTATTACAACCTCTCTCACCCCATAATCCTATCTAAAACAATTTTGGTTTTTTTAATAAAGTCTTCAAGTGTGCCATTATTGTAAATAACTATATCAGACTTACTCTTTCTTATCACGTCTGATGTTTGAAAAGTTAAAATATTTTTAAATGTTTTTTTGGTTATTTTTTTTGAAAACTTTAGTCTTTTTAGTCTGTTTTTCTTTGTTGAAATAATTGAAATTATAATATCAAAATCCTTTTTTAGGTTGTTTTCAAATAATAGGGGGACGTCAAAAAAAAGTGTTTTTGTACCTATTTTCTTTTCTTTATTGATAAAAATTTTTCTTTTTTTTCTAATTATTTTAAAGATATATTTTTCTAGTTTTAATTTAACCTTTTTATCATCAAAAATAATATCTCTTATTATTTTTTTATTAATTTGTTTATTTTTTATTGATTTGGCGAGTCCTATTTTTTTTAAATAGTCTATAAATTCTTTTTTTGGATTTTTATATAAAACATCTACTTCTTTGTCTGAATCTAATAATTTACCCCCTCTTTTTAAAACCTCTCCAGAAAATGTGGATTTGCCAGAGCCAATACCCCCTGTAATTCCAACAACTACTGTCATGTAATTATTCTGTCTAATATTTTGACTAATTTTTTGTCAACAGAAGGTTTGAAACCAAGCCATATTTTGAAAGATAGTGCCGCTTGTTCAATTAACATTGATATACCATAAATTTTTTTATTTTCTTTAAATGAACTTAAAAAATCTGTTTCTTTAGGATTGTAAACAATATCGCTTAATAATGTAGTTTTTTTAATCATTTTTATTTTTTTAGAATTTATTAAATTTTTAGGTGTGGTGTTTATTATTATATCAGCTGTACTGAGGTATTTGTCCAAGTCTTTAATGCTTTCAGTAAATCTTGTATTTTTAATAAATTTAAGTTTTTTTTTAGTTCTATTAAAAACCGTGATGTTATTACAACCTTTGGTTTTTAAGAGATAATGTATTGCAAGCGCTGCGCCTCCATATCCAAGTATTATTATTTTTTTATTTTTAATATTCTTCATTCTTGGGAGTGTTTTATAATAACCTTCCCAATCAGTATTAAAACCTTTAGTCTTTTTTTTAATTGAGACACAATTAACAGCATTTATTTTTCTTGCGTGTTGATCAAAGTCAATGATGTGACGCATTATTTTTTGTTTAAATGGTATTGTAATATTAAGACCGGCCAAATCCTTTTTTGTAAGCAGTTCTTTTATTTTTGACTCAAAATTTTTATCATTCAGTTCGAGGTGGCCATAGTGTGCATCAATATTATGCTTTTTAAACCAATAGTTGAAAATTGTTGGTGATAAACTTTTTGATACTTTATTTCCAATAACGAAAAATTTTTTCATTCTTCATTAAAAACGTATTTTAGTAACTTAAATAAAGGAAGGCCCATTACATTAAAAAAATCACCTTTTATATCTTTTATTATCTGAGGACCGAGTGCCTCTAATTGATAACACCCCACTGATTGAAGTATTTGTTTTCCAGACTTTTTTAAATACCCTTCAATTTGTTTTGTGGTGAGTTTTCTTATTTCAACCACTGTTGTTTCTGAACACTCCCAAATTTTTGATCCTTGATTACAAATAGTTAAAGAGGAAATTATTTTATGTTTTTTTCCTGAAAGTTTTTTAATTTTTAATAATGCCTCTTTGTTATTTTTGGCCTTGTCAAAAATTTTGTCTCCGAGCTTTATAAGGGTATCACATCCAATTACATTATAATTAAAGTATTTTTTTTTCTCACTTATACTCTTTGCTTTTTGGTAAGATAAGATTCTTGCAACATCTTCTGGTTTAGATTTTTTCTTGATTTGCTTTTTAATAACTTCTTCGTCACAACTTGGCCTTACCTGTACAAAATTGAACCCGCAGTTTTTAAGTATTGTTTTTCTAGAAAAACTTGAGCTTGCTAATATATATTTTTTGTGAGTAATCATGTTAATAAAATAGGTACTTACTAACATAATTAGAGTGGATTTGTATTTGATAAAAAGATTTTAGTTTATAATAAAAAGTTATTAACAAAATAATATATATAACTGAAAATATTAGTGCAATTTTGTTAAAATTCTTATCCTTTTATATTCACATATTATCATATTTTTTGTTGTTAAAATAAACGTTAAATAAACGTTGAAAAGATTGTTTTATCTAACTTGTTAGATTTATAAACAGGCTGAATTACTAGTTTGTCAACGTGTTTATAAGGTTTTGAAGAATTATTGATATAATCTAATTATCGTATTTTATATATCCAACAACTACAACTATTTAAATAAAATATATTATTATTTATTTTGACATTAATATTTTATTTTTGTAAGACTAAATCTCTTTTCTAAAACAGCCCCAACATTATGAATTTACAAGAATTAAAAAGCAAAAATCCGGAAGAGCTATTAAAACAAGCTGATGAACTAGGAATAGAAAATCCGTCATCTTTAAGAAAACAAGATTTAATGTTCTCAATACTTAAGACTATAGCTGAAGAAGGTACTGCTATAACAGGTATAGGTGTTATTGAGATTATGCAAGATGGTTTCGGTTTTTTACGTTCTTCAGAATCAAATTATTTACCAGGTCCTGATGATATTTATGTTTCACCCTCACAGATTAAGAAATTCAGCTTAAGAACAGGTGATAGTGTCGAAGGTGAAATTAGATCTCCAAAACAAGGAGAAAGATATTTTGCAATCATAAAAATTAATAAAATAAACGGTGAAAATGTAGATCAAGTAAAAAATAGGGTAAATTTTGAAGATTTAACCCCACTTTATCCTGATTCAAGATTTAAACTTGAACAAGAAAAACCAATGCCTGATTTAACTGAAAGAATAATCGATATTATTGCTCCGTTAGGCAAAGGTCAAAGACAATTAATAGTTGCACAACCATTCACTGGTAAGACTATTATTATGCAAAAAATAGCCAATGCAATCACTGCTAATAGTCCTAATACTAAACTCATAGTCCTTTTAATAGATGAAAGACCAGAAGAAGTTACTGATATGCAAAGATCATTAAAGAAAGGGGAGGTAATTAGTTCAACTTTTGATGAACCAGCATCACGACATGTTCAAGTAGCAGAAATGGTTATAGAAAAAGCTAAACGTCTAGTTGAATATAAACATGATGTTGTTATTCTTCTTGATTCTATAACAAGACTTGGAAGAGCTTATAATACTGTAATACCTTCTAGTGGAAAAGTATTAACAGGAGGAGTTGATGCAAATGCACTTCAAAGACCTAAAAGGTTTTTTGGTGCAGCAAGAAATGTTGAAAAAGGTGGATCTTTAACCATTATTGCAACAGCTTTAATTGATACTGGAAGTAGAATGGACGAGGTTATATTTGAAGAATTCAAAGGTACAGGAAATAGTGAAATGGTTCTTGACAGAAAACTAAGTCAAAAAAGGACTTATCCAGCTTTTGATATAGGTAAGTCTGGAACCAGAAAAGAAGAACTTTTATTAGATAAAGACGAACTTGGTAAGACCTTTATTTTAAGAAAAATATTAGCACCAATGGGAACTACTGAATCAATGGAGTTTTTGTTAGAAAAAATGAAAAACACAAAAACTAACAATGACTTCTTCCAAAGTATGGGAACTAAATAAATAAAATTTTTTTCTTTTTTTTTTAATTTTTTTTTAATAATAGATAGATGTGTTTTCAAAAAAAAATTTTGTTTTTTTATTAATATTTCTATTTCCAATAAACTTATTTGCCAATCAGTTTGATAAAAAAATAGAAAGACTCGGACTTACACTTTCTGGTCATTATATTGACGATACAATGAAAAATGAGAACGGCAAATATGTTTTGCCAAGCAATTCATGGTTTAGAAAACATATTAGTGGTGATCGTCGGGTTTTTTATAAAACAGGATCTGGATATGGAGACTGGGATGGTAATGGAAAGCTTGATTACGTTGGTTTTGGGACAGGTGTAGCTTGCCAAAGTGGTGGCAAAATAAAAGAAGGAAGGGTTGGTTGTTATAATATTAATTCAATATACAACCCAATACTTCCGTTTTCGGTAAACTCATCTTTAAATTTTTCAAAAATGAGAACTGTATTTGATTATAATAACACTGAAAAAAATGGTTTTGCAACAGGTGTTCAAAGAATAATCATTGAAGACTTTAATGGAGATGGAATAGACGATATTTTTGTTCCTAATTCATCAGTTGCTTTAAACAATGGTAAGTTTACTTACGATGGAATTAACCATGTATTCATATCAACTGGCCCAAACAAATGGAAACAATCTAGGCACACAGGTCATTTAGTTGATAAAAAAACTGGAACTTATACAGGCTTCTCACACGGTTCTGACGCCGGAGATGTTGATAATGATGGGGATATTGATGTAGTAACAACTGATTTTACAGGCGCTATATGCCATTTTAATGATGGAAATGGAAATTTCAAAGCAAAGAAATGTACAAGCAACACAACTTTCGCTGTAACGTTGGGTGATTTTAATAACGATGGTTATTTAGACATGGTTACTGGAAATGCACACTACAACCAAGATTATAGAAAATATTCTCAACAAAGAAATGTTGTAAAAGAGACACCTAAATCACATAATATTTCTCTTTATTATGGAAATGGAAAAGGAAAATTTAAGAAAAAACAGGTACTAGAACCAGCAAGAGTAAAAAAATTTATTTTCTCTGAGGTTGTTGAAATGACATCTTTTGATTTTGATAATGATGGAGATTTGGATTTAATTAGCTCAGTTGTAGGAATGTATTACTCGGGCTCAGCATGGGTTGTATATGAAAATAAAAATAACAAACTAGAGCTAGTTGACGTAAATATTATTTTACCACCCCTTGATGAGTGGCAAGATCCTAAAATCTGGGGTCAGATGGTGATGACAGAGACAACACAATGGAACACATATTGCAACAAAAGCATATTAATCGATATTAATAGCGACAGTTTAATGGATGCATTATGCTCTAATGTTGCCCATGATTTTAAAAGTGCTAATTTGTTTCTTCTCAATAAAGGAAATATGCAGTTCGATGTTTTAAATCCCGATCAAGTTGATAAGTGGGTAGACTGGTTGGAATAAAAACTAAATTATAAAAGACACTAGCTTTAATATTTTTTATTTACATAATTCTATCTTGGGTTTAATTCCCAAAAAATGAAAGCTTCAAAGGATACAATTTTTGCTCTTGCTACGCAAAGAGGTAAATCAGGTATAGCTGTTTTTAGGGTTTCGGGAAAAAACTCTCATACAATAATTAAATCAATATCTTCTAAAAAAAAATTTAAAACAAACTTTGCTACATTAAACGATTTATTAGACGGAAAGAGCGTTGTAGATCAGACGCTAACAACTTTTTTTAAATCACCAAAAAGCTATACAGGGGAGGATATGGTGGAAATATCTTGTCATGGAAGTATTTCTGTAATTAACAAAATAACTAAAACCCTATTAAAAAAACAGATCAGAATTGCTGAGCCTGGAGAGTTTACCAAAAGAGCTCTAATGAATGATAAGCTCAGTGTTTTAGAAGCTGAAACAATTAACGATTTGGTTAACGCAGAAACTGAAAATCAAAGAAAGACAGCCATTGGTAATTTAAGTGGAAATTTAGATAAATTAGTTAATGAAATATCAAATAAACAAAAAAAACTTCTAGCGGATATAGAGGCCATAATTGATTTTGCTGACGAAGACCTTCCTAAAGAAATATATAAAGGTATAAGAGAACAAAATAAGAACATATATAAACAAATTGAAAATATTATTTTAAGATCATCTTTATCTAGAAAAATTCATGATGGTTTTACAATAACTATTATTGGAAAGCCAAACACAGGAAAATCTTCATTTATTAATTATATTAATAACAAGGACGTTTCTATAGTTACTAATATACCAGGAACTACAACAGATTTAGTAAGCTCCACGCTAGATATCAAAGGAGATAAATACACATTTATTGATACAGCTGGGATAAGAAAATATAAAAATTTAATTGAAAAAATAGGTATTGAAAGATCCTTAGAGAGCGCTGAAAAGTCTGATCTAAATATTGTTTTTCTCAAAAATAATGAAAAGAAAAATTACAGCAAAATCAAATCAAAAATATTTGTTAAATCAAAATATGATACAAATAAAAAGAAAATTAGTGGGGTACATAGTATTTCATCAGTATCTGGTTATGGAATTGAGTCTCTTATTAAAACCATATCTTCAAAATTAAAGAAAAAACCAATTTCTGGACCGGTTTTTTCACGTGAAAGGCATATGGAAAGCCTAAAAAAATCCCTTGTGCTACTTAAAGGTTTAGATTTAAAAGAAATAGATATTGCTGCTGAAAATGTTAGAAGATCAATTATGTATATTGATGGAATTAATCAAAAATTTGATATTGAGAAAATTTTAGATATAATATTTAGTGATTTTTGTATAGGTAAGTAATTTCACGTGAAAAGAGACATGGACAATAAATTTGATGTAATTGTAATTGGTGGGGGGCATGCAGGCGTTGAAGCAGCATGTTCATCTGCAAGAACTGGATCAAATACAGCTTTAATTACTCATAAAGTTGATAAAATAGGAGAAATGTCATGCAATCCTGCAATTGGAGGTCTTGGAAAAGGACATCTTGTAAAGGAAATAGATGCTTTAGATGGAATTATGGCCAAAGCTACAGACAGATCCTGTATTCAGTTTAGAATGTTAAACTCCAGCAGAGGTGCTGCTGTAAGGGGTCCGAGAGCACAAACAGACCGTATTTTATATAAAAATGCCATAAATGAGCTTGTATCTAGGCAAAAGAATCTTCAAATTATTGAGGGTTCAGTAGAAGATTTAATTGTTTTAAATAATCAGGTAAATGGAGTTGTTTTAGGTGATAATAAAAAGATATCCTCGAAATCTGTGGTTTTAACTACGGGTACTTTCTTACAGGGTTTAATAAGAATAGGCTCAGAGAAGCAAGAAGCTGGAAGGGTTGGTGATAAACCCTCAATAAAGCTTGCAAAAAGGCTTAAGGACCTAAAGTTTTCAATAGGCAGATTAAAAACAGGAACACCCCCAAGATTACTTAAAAAAACTATAAATTTCAATGACTTAGATGAACAATACCCAGATAAAAAGCCTGTTCCATTTTCTTTTATTAACAGAGATATCCACATTCCTCAAATATCTTGTTTTATCACTCATACTAATAAAAATACCCATGAAATAATCGCTCAGAACCTGAGCCTATCACCAATGTATTCTGGAGAAATAAAATCAATGGGAGCTAGGTATTGCCCATCTATTGAAGATAAAATTCATAAATTCAAAAATAAATCATCACACCAGATATTTCTTGAGCCAGAAGGATTAGATAGTGATTTAATATATCCAAACGGAATATCCTCTTCACTTCCAACTGAAATTCAAGAACAATTTGTTAAAACGATTAAAGGTTTAGAGAATGTTACAATTACACAACCTGCTTATGCTATTGAATATGATTTTGTTGACCCACAAGAACTAACACACACACTTGAAACAAAAAAAATTAAAAATTTATTTTTTGCCGGGCAGATAAATGGAACAACTGGATACGAAGAAGCAGCTGCACAAGGTATAATAGCTGGGATAAATGCATCACTTAAAACAACATCTAATAAAGAATTTATAATATCCAGGTCCTCCGGATATATAGGTGTTTTGATAGACGATTTAGTTACAAAAGGAACTAAAGAGCCATATAGAATGTTTACATCAAGGTCTGAATATAGACTTTTGCTTCGGGCTGATAATGCAGATTTAAGACTTACACCTCTTGGAATTGATATAGGTTGTGTTGATATAGATAGGCAAAGAGAATTTGAAAAAAAATCCAGAAGAATTAAAGAGGGGTTTAAGTTTGTAAAAAATTACAAATTCTCACCAGACGCACTTCTGAAAAAGGGTATAAAAATAAACAAAGATGGAAAGAAAAGAAATATCATAGACCTTTTGTCGTTTTCTAATATTACAACCACCAAGCTCAAAAAAATACTTCCTGAATTATGTGATTTAGAAGACGACGTAATAGAACAAATAGAAATTGAAGCTAAGTACGCAGGCTATCTTGATAGGCAAAGAATGGATATTCAAGATTTTGAAAAAGAAGAAAGTTTAACAATTCCAAAATCAACTAATTACAAACTAGTTGGCAGCTTATCTAATGAGATAGTAGAAAAATTATCGAAAATTAAACCACCAACACTTGGGGCAGCTTCAAGAATATCGGGTGTAACACCGGCAGCCACCATAGCACTTCTTAGATATATTAAAAAAAATAAAAATAAAAAAGCAGCATAATTTGAATAAAAGCGCTGTAATAAAAAAATATAATCTTAACAAAAAGCAAATTGATTTAATCGATAGCTACATACTAAAGTTAACAAAAAGCAACCAAATACACAATTTAGTAGGACCCTCCACACTTGATTTTGCTTGGGATAGACATATTAATGATTCATTACAATTGTCTGAATTTATTTTGAAAAAAAATGCATCTATAATAGATCTTGGTACTGGCGCAGGGTTGCCAGGGGTGATCCTACATATTTTTGGGCATTCAAATATATTATTGATTGACTCAAAGATGAAAAAAATAAACTTTATCAAAGAATTTGCACACGAGCAGAATTTAGAAATAAAAACTATTTGTACAAGGGTTGAAAAAATAAAAAATCAAAAATTTGACTTTATTATCTGTCGTGCTTTTGCTCCACTAGCTAAATTATTAGATTATTCACGCTTTTTTACTAAAAAAAATACATCACTGCTTTTTCTAAAAGGAAGAAATGTTAAGAAAGAAATACATGATGCAAAAAAATCCTTTAGCTTTGAATACGATCTTTATCAAAGTCAAAGTATAGGAGATGGGTATGTATTAAAAATAAACAAATATAACAAACTGTGAAAAAAATTATTTCTATATCTAACCAAAAAGGTGGTGTTGGCAAAACCACAACCACAATAAACCTAGCTACTTCATTAGCTGCAGTAAAAAAAAATGTTTTAATTGTCGATGCTGATCCGCAAGGAAATTCAAGCACAGGACTTGGGCTTATCCACAATGATAGAAAGCCATCTATTTATGAAATGATTCATGAAAAGAAATTTCTTAAAGAAGGAATAAAAGAAACATTAATTCCTGGTCTAAAAATAATTGGAGCAAACACCGACTTAGCTGCAGCGGAGGTAGAGTTGACAAATTTTGAAAATAGGGAGTTTGTATTTAAATCAATCTTTGATGAAATTGATAACTTTGATTTTATTTTTGTAGACTGCCCACCAGCACTTGGCTTGCTAACTATCAATTCATTAGTAGCATCAAATACAACACTGATCCCTCTTCAGTCAGAATTTTTTGCCCTAGAGGGTCTTTCAGCGCTAATGCAAACTATCAAATTAATTCAACAAAACTTCAACAGTGATCTTAAAATCGAAGGAATATTATTAACAATGATGGACAAAAGAAACTCTCTAAGCTCATTGGTTGAAAAAGATGTTCGGCAACATTTTGGAGAAAAGGTTTATAAAACCACAATTCCCAGAAATGTAAAAATATCTGAGGCTCCAAGCCATGGGAAACCTGCACTTGTATATGATACACAAGCTGCCGGATCTTTAGCTTATATTGAGCTTGCAAAAGAAGTAATTTTAAACCAAAATAAATAACATGAATAAAGATAATAAATTAGGAATGGGTTTGGGAGCTTTATTATCTACAAATACAAATAATGGTAACCAAGGAGTAAAAAAAATTAATATTTCACAAATAATACCTAACCCATCACAGCCTAGAAAAAATTTTATTGAAAATGAATTAAAGGAGCTATCATTATCAATTAAAAACCAAGGACTAATTCAACCAATTATTGTTAGGCCGGTTGATGATGGGCAATATCAAATTATTGCTGGAGAAAGGCGATGGAGAGCATCTCAACTTGCTGGACTTCATGAGATCGAATGTATTATTCGGGATGTTGAGGATATTAATGTTCTTGAAGCAGCTTTGATTGAAAATATTCAAAGAGAAGATCTCAATGTTATTGAAGAAGCATATGCTTATAAAGGATTAATTGAATTAAAAAATATAACAAATGAAAATTTAGCAAAGAAGATTGGCAAAAGTTCAAGCCATGTATCAAATATTTTAAGGCTTTTAGAGTTAGATGATGAAATAAAAAACTTTGTTATTAACGGCAAGCTATCAATGGGTCATGCCAGGGCCTTAATAGGTGTTCCCAATGCTCTTGATAGAGCTAAGGAAATTATAGATAAGAAATTAAGTGTTAGACAGGTAGAAAATATTACCTCTAAGTTTAAAAATAATAAAAAATCTGTAAAGACCAAAGATCCTAACATAACAGACCTTGAAAAAGAACTTTCTGACAAAATAGGCCTTAAAACCTCTATTCAATTTAATGAAAATGGATCATCAGGATCTTTAACACTTTATTATTCTGACCTAAATCAATTAGATGATCTAATGAAAAGACTTAAGAAGTAATTATTCTTTTTAAATTTAATAAAAACCTTAAACAAATTACCATTGTTAATTCATTATTTATTCTCATTGTTTTTTCTGTATTTGAGACAAGAGCGATTATCTTCTTTCTTTTATTATGATCAAGATAATTAAACAAACTTAAAAGAAAACTCTTTTCTCTAAATAGATATTTTGGAATACTATTTTCAAAATCATTTAAATTATCATTGTTTATTATCAAGGAACAATATTTCTTAACTGAAGCAAATAAATTATAAACATCGCTTTGGTTAGAAATATTTTTATTATAATTATCAATCAAAACATCACTTTTATCAAGTATTCTAAAAAATATTTTTTCAATGTTTGGCGATGATCTTGAGATTAACCTTATCAAATTATCCTCGTTAATATTTTGATTTTCTAATAAAGAGAGTTTATCTAATTCTTTCTCAAAAAAAAGATATTTGTTGTCCAGGATATCGACAACTTTCCAAAAAAGTTCTTTTTCTAAAATAATATTTTTTTTGTTTAAATATGAGTTAAATAATCTTACCTTAATTTGTTTGTTCATTTCATAACAATCAATTAAAAAACTATCACTTCTTTTTAAAAAAATATTTTTAAGTGATTTATTTTTAGGGCTGTTTTCTGAAATAAAAACAAAAACATCTTCATTTAATTTGATTTTGTCTAAATGATCTTCTTCTATATTTTTTACGTCATCTATTAGATAAATATTTCTGCTTTCAAAAAGTCCAATTTCACTTTTATATAGAGAAAGATTTTTTATTTTTTTTTTATTAAACCCACTTTCTTTATTATAAATATCAAAAATAACATTTTTTGTTTTCTCCATCAAAGTAAACTCATTTCCTGATATAAAGTAAAAAGTTTTTTTATTGTTAGCGTTGGGATTAATTATTAGTTCTATGGGGTCAATTCTCATTATTTACAGACTAATTTTTCTGCAGATATAAATCTTACAAAACGCTCGATATTTTCTTTTGTTGCCAATTTATACATTTGATCTAAAGATTCATCAGATCCAAAATTATAACCTTCTGATTTAGGTGCATACGAGAAGTTTGAGAATAATGATTTTTCATAAACAACACAGTTTTTGTTTAAATCTCTTAATGAATAAAAAAATTCTAAATTATAATCCATTTTAGAAACTGCTTGGTTAGATTGAACCGACCGTTTTATCTTCTCTTCAGCTATGCTTATTCCAAGACTATATATTTTTTCTGATCCATTTCCAATATATCTAGAAATATATCTTTGAGCAAACGGAATTTCTTTTCCAGATAAGTTTACAACAGCTTTATTATAAATAGGGTTTGTGAAGTTTTCTTGTTCTTTATAAACAAACTCTATTCCACTACACGAAGCCACAGAGAAAATTAACAATATTATAAATGATCTAAAGTATATCATAAAACCAAGTTTAAGATTTTTCCAGGTACATAAACTTCCTTTTTTATACTTTTATTTTCAATATACTTTAATATTTTTTTATCCTTCATAACTATTTCTAACAACATTTTTTTAGTAATAGAATTATTTACAGAAATAACACTTCTGGTTTTCCCATTAACCTGAATTGCAATATTACTTTTCTTTTTTTCATCCTCTACTTTTTCATTAGGCCAGCTTTGCTCTATACACATTTGCCTACCCCCAACCTCTGACCAAATTTCTTCACTCAGATGAGGCACAAATGGCTGTAATATTATTGCCAATTTTTTTAACCCCCATTCATAATTTTTAACAGATAAGATGTTTTTATTTATTGAATCATTAAGTAAGTTTGAGTACTCATAAATTTTTGCAACTGATTTATTAAACTGAAATTTGTCTATATTAGAAGTTACATCATTAATTATTGCTTTAAGATTATTAACAACATCGTCCCCAGCTGTATTCATTGTATTATAGTTTTTAAATTTTAAAACCAGATCCCATATTCTGTTAATAAATTTATGAGAGGAAACAACACCAGTCTCTGTCCATTGCAAATCTCTCTCAGGCGGACTGTCTGATAACATGAACCACCGGGCTGTATCAGCACCATATAAATTAATAATGTCCCCAGGATCAACGACATTTTTTTTAGATTTACTCATCTTTTCAATCTTTCCTATTTCAATCTTGTTGTTATTTAAATCGTACAAAATTCCATCTACCTCTTTTACATCTTTTGGTTCTACCCATTCATTTTTAGAATTTTTATATGTTTGATGAGTCACCATTCCTTGAGTAAACAGTCCCTTAAACGGCTCATCCAACTTAAAATAGCCTAAGTCTCTTAAAACCTTGGTAAAGAACCTTGAATATAGCAAATGAAGAATGGCATGCTCTATACCCCCTATATATTGATCAACTGGTAACCAATAATGAACATCCTCTTTTTTAAAAGGACCAGTGTCTCTTGCATTACAGTATCTAAAGTAATACCAAGATGATTCAAAAAAAGTATCAAAGGTGTCAGTTTCACGATAAGCTTTCATTCCAGTTTCTTCGCAAGTTGTTTCACTCCAATTACTAAAATTTTTCAAAGCACTGGACGATTCATTAAATTCACTAATTTCAGGGAGTTTTACTGGCAGGCTCTCTTCTTTTACTGGAACCACCGAACCATCTTCTCTATAGATTATTGGAATAGGGCACCCCCAAAATCGTTGTCTCGAAATACCCCAGTCTCTTAATTTATAGTTTATTTTTTTGATACCAATTTTGTTTTTTTCGATAATTTGTAAAATTTTTGTCTTGGCCTCTTCCGTTGTTAATCCATTTAAAAAATCAGAATTTATAACAACACCATTATCTGTAAAGGCAGTATTGGTTTTATCTAAACTATCGGTATTTGTTTTTATGGGTTTTACAACTTGTATAATTTCAATATTATAATTTTTAGCGAAATCTAAATCTCTTTGATCGTGTGCAGGACAACCAAAAATTGCCCCTAGACCGTATTCAGACAATACAAAATTAGCTATGAAAACAGGTAATTTTTTATTCTTTATAAAAGGATGGTTAACAGATATTTGAGTTTTAAAACCCCTTTTATTTTTTTCTGGATCTATATTTTTACATTCGTTTATAAATTTTTGTAAATCGACATTATCTTCAGATAACTTCATAGATAATTGATGGTCAACTGATAGAGCAATAAACGTTGCACCAAAAATTGTATCAGGTCTGGTTGTAAAAACCCTTATATGTTTTAAAGAATCAAAATTTTCTTCTATTTCAAAATTTATTTCTGCACCTGTAGATTTTCCAATCCAATTAGATTGCATAACCTTTACTTTATTTGGCCAATTTTCAAGTTTATCTAAATCATTCAAAAGCTCCTCAGAATATTTGCTTATCTTTAAAAACCATTGAGAAAGTTTCTTCTTTTCAACCACAGCGCCAGAGCGCCAACCTTTACCATCTATAACCTGTTCATTTGCTAAAACAGTTTTATCAACAGGATCCCAATTAACCTCAGCCTCTTTTTTATAAGCAAGTCCTGCTTTATACATATCTATAAAAAACTTCTGCTCGTGTTTGTAATAATCGGGATGACATGTAGCTATTTCTCGTTTCCAATCTAAAGACAAGCCCATTTCAAGTAACTGCTTTTTCATTGTATTTATATTTTCGTATGTCCATTTTTGGGGATGTTTTTTCTCTGTAATTGCAGCATTTTCTGCTGGTAATCCAAAAGCGTCCCAACCCATTGGATGTAGAACATTATAACCCTGCATTTTTTTATACCTGGCTACTACATCTCCTAAAGTATAATTCCTTACATGACCCATATGTATTTTACCTGAAGGGTAGGGAAACATTTCTAAAACATAAAATTTTTCTTTTTTACTATCTTTTTCAGTAGAAAATATTTTTTTATCACTCCATTGAGTTTGCCATTTTTTTTCTACTATTTTGTGGTTGTATCTTGATGACACTATTTTAACTTGATTGCAATTTTAGTTTTTTAGCTTTATTTAATATAGCATTTTCAAGTTTGATATTATTTTCTGGGCTAACATCCTTATTTATCCATTTTTGATTTTTAAATTCTTGACAAAATGATGTAACCTTTAAATTTTGGGTTTTCAGTTCTGCCCCAGAAATAAATATATTTAATTTACACCTTTCATTTTCATTATTTGAGGAAGAATACCAATCAGTAAGGATTGTACCACCAATTGGGTCAGCTGAATTTAGTGGCATGAAATTTATTGTATCCAATGCACCCCTCCACAAAAATGTGTTTATTGGCATTCCAAAAGTTCCAACACTTCCTTTTGAATTATCTTGGTTTATAATTCCACTAACTGACAAGCCATCATTTCCTAACAGACCGCCACCACTTTGAAGTCTTGTTTCTGCATCTTGTAAAGCCAATTGTTTATTTTGGCCTGAATTAAATTTAGTTCCAGATCTTTCAATTATCTTACCAGTTGTTTGAGCTTTACTCCAAAGCTCCTCCATTTCTTCTTCAGTTTTATTTGAATTACATGAATAGATAAATTGTAAAAAAGAAAGCAGAAGTATTAATCTAAACAAAACCATATTATTTAATTATTGTATCGGAGGCTAAAAGTAAAACATAAAAAAAACGGCACTATCAAAGTGCCGTTTTTCAATAAAATATTATCTAAATTAGAATGACATGTTTGCACCAATGTACCAAGCTGATCCATCAGTGTTATCATTTGCACCTGCGTTAGCAGAGTCAACTGTAGTGTATCCTAAGATAGCTGTTACACCTGAAGCAACCGCATAAGATACAGAAGCAGATGTTACATCTTTTGAGTCTTCAGTTGTGCCTGGAGTTCCAAAAGCGCCGTCTTTTGTTGTACCTGAAGCAACACCAACGTTAAACGTTAAGTCACCAGATACATATTTAAGACCTGCTTTAAGTACTTCAGAGTCAAGCTCTCTATCTGATCCTGTAGTACCAGTAGCACCCATGTGATCACCATCAGCAAAACCAAGAGCAACAGTTAAGTCACCAGTTACAGCACTTACACCAATATGGATACCACCTTCTTCAGTAGATGGGCTTGTACCATTTGTTGAACCTTCTGTTTCAGAAAGACCAAAACCAATTGTTACAGCTGAGTCACCTAGGTCAGTAACATAAGTACCACCAAGTGCTAAGTGTCCGTCATTTTTATAAGTAGATGAAGCCGCAGCACCGTTATCAGTTGAAGCTGAGAAAGACATGCTTAGACCATCCGCAAGGAAGTCAGCAGCAGTGTGATACTCAACACCAAAAACAGTTGCACCAGTTGCAAAATCAAGTCCTGTTGGAGCTAAGTTTGCAGTAGTTACTGTAACACCTTCTGGACCAGCTGAACCAGGAACTGAAATATCGTGAGATCCTGATGCGTTACCAGCGTTGATTACATCTAACTTTGAACCATCAGTGAAAGCTAGTGTGAAACCAGCATCTAAATCACCGTCTACAGCATCTTCGTTAGCTAACATAAAGCTTGAAGAAATTGTAACACCACCATCAGTTGTTTCTGATAGTGATACAGTAAAGTTATTATCATTGATTTGAGCTCTTGTATCTGTACCTGATGAAGGTGAGTCGAACTCAATACCAGTTTGGTGATTACCACTCATAGTAGCAGTTACAGCTTCAGCAACTGAAGCAGCACCTAGCGTAGATACAAGGGCAGTACCAATTAATAGTTCTTTTTTCATAATTACTCCTTTTGAGTTAATGAATATTCATTAAATGTGAGAACTAAACTCACATTGAGGTGTATTTATTAAAAAATTGATTTAATTTCAAAAAAAGCATAGAAAATTCTAAATTATTTTTAATAGTGTTGTTTTTTTACAACAATAAAGATTATGTTTAATATTGAGAAATATAGAGAAATTAAAGGTTTTTTAAAAAAAACTACAGATATTATAGCTATTTCAAAAAACCACCCAATTGAGAGTGTTGAAAAGGCAATAAAGATGGGTGTTAAGATATTTGGAGAAAACAGAGTAAATGAGGCAAAATTAAAGTTTTCAGATATTAAAAATAACTTACCAAAAATAGAACTACACCTTACAGGTCCACTTCAATCAAACAAAGTAAAAGATGCAGTTAAGTTATTTGATGTATTCCACACACTAGACAGAGAAAAAATTGCCAACGAGTTCAAAAAGTACGATTTTGAGCTAAAAAATAAAAAAATTTTTGTCCAAGTAAATACTGGAAACGAAGAAACCAAAAGTGGCGTCTCCTCAGATACTTTAGCAGAATTTGTAAAATATTGCAGATACGACCTGAACTTAAATATAGTAGGCCTTATGTGCATCCCACCAATAAATGATATACCAAAAAATCATTTCGAGGCATTAAGACAATTGGCGAATAAAAACAATTTAAAGGAACTCAGTATTGGAATGAGTAATGACTATATGGAGGCTTTAAGCTTTAATCCTAGATATATTCGCCTTGGAACCTTATTATTTGGAAATCGGAAATGAAAGAAGAAATAAATGTATATGCCTCAAAAGATATATATCCATTTGTTTGTCAGCTTTTTGAAAATTATAAAGTTTCTTGTATGCCTATTGAGGCTTTGAAGAAGAACAACCTTAATGAAAGTGCAATAATATTTATTAAATCTAGGTCAGATCAAGAAAAAATTAATTTGATAGAATTTAATAACAATTTTCTTATTATTTCAAATAATTTGAATTCTCTAACTAATTATGGGGAAAATTTTATTCTAAAAGCTCCAACAACACCAAATCAAATTATTAATTCAGTGAAAAAATTAATAGCAAATAAGAAGTTCGTTTTTGAAGATATCTGCATAAATAACAAAAAAATAATTAATACAAAAAACAAAAAATACTGCATGCTTACTGATATAGAGAATAATATACTAATTAAATTAATCGAAATTAAAAAATGTCAAAAAGACTATTTAAAAGAAAATATTTTAAATATTAGTCACAAAATAGATACACATTCCTTGGATAGTCATCTTTCAAGAATAAGAAAAAAATTTGAAAAAATTCAGACTAGTCTCAGCCTTAAATCAAAAAAAAACTATATAATTTTAGACTAATTAAGAAGCTTAGGATTAATTAGTTTAAAAAACCTATCATTAAATTTTTCTTCTAAACTATGATTGTAAATAGATAATGTATATTCTATATTTTGAAATAATAATTTTATCTTTCTTATTAATAATGGCCCATCCTCAAAAAATAAGAAAATTTCATATGACTCATCAAAGGAATATCCGCTTTTAGATAAAATTATACTTTTGCTTTCCAGGGTTACATTTGCATCTAAGAAAAATTTTTTGTTTTTAAATATTTCAAAAAAAAACCAAGCAGACGTATCCTTTGGGTTAAAAAACTCATCCTCGTTAAGATCATAGTTATAATACATCCCCTTATCTCTATCTAAAATAATTAATATTTTTGACGGATATTCATAATCCAATCTAACCCTATCATTCCCTATAAATATTTTTCCCTCTGAAACTAAGTCATTTTCATCTTGTATGAAAGAAGCAGAGAAGTTGTTTAGGGAATTTAAATAATTAAAAATTCTTTCTAAATTTTCTTCGTTATTTAAAGCTTCTGATTGAACAGAAAATAAAGTAATAATTAAAAAAAGAAGGACTGACTTATTCCTTTTTAAGAACATGCCTTTTCCCCGCATTATTAGCCTCAGTAATAATACCATCCTCTTCCATTTTTTCCACAATCCTTGCAGCTCGATTATATCCTATCTGAAGATATCGTTGGATAAAACTAGTTGAAACTTTTTGTTGTTTTACAATTATATCTACGGCTCTGTTATAGAGTTCATCCTTGTTATCCGATATCAAATCTCCATTAACTCTTTGAGCGGTATCTTCGGTATCAAAAGATATTTCTTTTTTGTAATCAAAAGTTGCTTGATTTTTAATATAGTTCACAACTCTTTCAACTTCACTTTCAGAAACAAAACCACCATGCAGTCTTTTTGTATTTCCTCCATTTTCTAATAATAACATATCGCCACTACCTAGTAATTGCTCTGCACCCATTTCATTAATAATAGTCCTGCTATCAAATTTACTAGCCACTTTATAACTAATCCTACTTGGAAAGTTTGCTTTTATTGTTCCAGTAATTACGTCTACACTTGGTCTTTGCGTTGCTGTGATTAAATGAATACCTGAAGCCCTCGCCATTTGCGCAAGTCTTTGTACTAAAGATTCAACCTCTTTTCCAGCTACCATCATCAAGTCAGCCATTTCATCTATTACTACAACAATGAATGGCATTTTATTTAAAGGTATTTCAATTTTTTCTATAATTGGCATTTTTGTGTCTCCATCAATACCTGTCTGAACTTCTCTAAAAAGTTTTCTTCCTGATGAAATCGTTTTAACAACCTTATTATTGTAAGACTCTATATTTTTTACATTTACGGAGCTCATTAATTTATATCTATTTTCCATTTCTCTAACTACCCATTTAAGAGCAAAAACTGCTTTTTTTGGATCTGTAACCACTGGTGTAAGTAGATGAGGTATATCCTCATATACACTTAGCTCTAGCATTTTAGGGTCAATCAAAATTAATTTACATTCGTTTGGTTTAAATTTATATAAAATACTTAATATCATAGTATTTATACCTACTGATTTTCCAGAACCAGTTGTACCAGCTATCAATAAATGAGGCATTTTTTCTAGAGATGCATATATTTTTAAACCGCTGATATCTTTTCCTAATGCCAAAGTTAATGATTCAGTTTCAATATTAAATCCATCATCGTCAATTAAATCACCAAATAAAACACTATCTCTTTTTGAGTTTGGTATTTCAATACCCAAACTAGTCTTACCTGGTTGTGATGATATTCTTGAAGAAATAGAAGACATAGCTCTAGCAATATCATCTGAAAGCCCTATTATTCTACTAGATTTTATTCCAGCATTTGGAATAAACTCAAAAAGAGTCACTATTGGCCCACTTTTAAAACCAGTAATTTTTCCCTCAACCCCATAATCAGATAGAGTTAATTCGAGCTTTTTTGCTAACTCAGTATTGAGCCTGTCTGTTTCTTTATTAATTACTTTTTTATTTATTGTTCTTTCCAACAAATTGACATTAGGTAAGTTAAATTTAAATTTACTAACCCCACCTTTTCCAAATTTATTAATTGTGTTAGCTCTATGTTTGTTATTTATAATCGAACCCCTTCTAATTGTAGGCTCATTTTTTTTTATTTTTATTTTTGAATTTTTCACATTTCTTTTTAGAATTGAGAAAATAGGAGTAATAAAATTTAGATACTTAAAATACCGTAATATTTTAAATGAAACTAATATTTTTCTTAAATATATTAACCTTAATGAATAAGATAAAATAATAAATAAAATTCCTAAAATTAATAAAAATAGATCTATCAAATAAATTATTAAATTATTTGAAGTTATCAACAAAATTAAACCTTCAAAGAGATCAGATAGAAATATTGATACTAGACCATGTCTAAAAATTTCAAATCCATAGCTTATTAAAAATACATCAACCAAAAATATACCTAAAATATTTGAAAATGCTTTTACAAAAAATCTTTTATTATTAATTCCCAATAGTGATTTCACACCTTCAAGTAATAAGTAAAAACCAAAAAAATATGATAGGTGTCCTATTATGATTATTGTGTAGCTCGATAAATAAGCCCCAAACAAACCAAGATAATTTGATAATATTTTATCAGACTGTTCTGTGTTGAAGGTTTGAAATCCTGGATCTGAATAACTATGCGAATATAAACTTATAAGAAATAGTAGTGAAAAAATTATTAAAACTACGCCAATTATAAATTTTTTTACAAAATTTCTAAATGAACTATATTTGAACATATAAGTTAGATTGTAATACATTCAGATTATGTTAATTCGAAGAAAATTATGAAAGAATTATATTCAAATGTAAATATTGTTGGAGGAGGGTTGATTGGAGCAGCTACTGCAATATCTTTGTGTAAATTAGGTTATAGTATTACCATCCTTGAAAAAAACCCAACTTATAAATTTGGAAACAACCATTTAGATAAAAGAACAGTGGCTATATCTGAGGGAACTAAGCTATTTCTTAGCAAAATTAATGTTTGGGGCGAAATGTCAAAATATGCTGAACCCATAAACAGAATAAAAATAATAGACAGAGAATCAACCAATACACTAAATTTTGACAATGAAAGAAGAAATTCTAACCTAGGTTATATAATAAAAAATAAAAAACTACTTGATGTTTTATATCGCATTATTCTTGATGAAAAAAAAATAAAAATTTTTAACAACAATTTAATTAACCGTATTCAAAAGAATGATCAGAAAATTCATATTGAAACCCAGAGACACAAAATAATATCAGATTTAAACATTGCTGCTGATGGTAAAAATAGTCAAATTAGAGAAATTCTTAAAACAAATTTATATAAAAAAAACTATAACAAAAAGGCAATTGTAATAAATTTTTCTCACTCGATAAATCATGAAAATACAGCCTATGAATTTTTCTACAAAGATGGTCCTTTGGCAATATTACCAATGAAAAGTGAAAATAATAAAAACGTTAGCTCTATTGTATGGACAAATAATAACGATTATTCAAATAGCCTGAATAAACTTCCAGATGAAAGGTTAAGAATCATTTTAAATGAAAAAATTGAAAAATATATTGGAAATGTTTTAAAGATATACAGCAAACAACTTTTTCCATTATCAGCACATTTGAATGTAAAATTTTATGATAATAAAACAATTTATGTTGGTGATTCGGCTCATTCTTTCCACCCAATTGCTGGACAAGGTTGGAATCTAGGGATGAAAGATATAGAAAATCTTTATGAAATCTGTCTTCATTATAAGAGATTGGGAATAGAGATTGGGAATGATAACTTTTGTAAAAAATATCACAACAATACATTTTATAGGGCTTATAGCCTATATCAAGTTACAGACAAACTCGATAATTTATTTCAACAAAATAGTCATATTTTAAATTTCGCAAGATCGGTTGGAATAAATATTATTCAGAAAAATAATTATATTAAAAATGCAATAAGTGATTTTGCAATGGGTTTTAATTAAGAGTCTTATTCCCTAGTTCACTAGCTATATCAAAATCAATTATAGATAAAAGTTTATAATAAAAATCTTCAACATTATCTGTCTCCAGTAAGGCTTGTTTTTCAATATCCTTAAATGGTGAAATCATGGCAATAAATTTCATTAATTGGTAAGTTTCAATCCCATCAATTTCTGATAAATCAATATTAATTTTCTTTGATGAAATATATTTTTTATATTTCTTTAAAATATTTGATTTTTTGTCATTATCTAATTTGTTATCCTCTTTATTTACACCTTTAATTACGTTGGCCCTTACTATTCTAAAGCTATAATCAACATTTATTTCTTTAACTACTTCAAAGCAATTTAATCCTTGTAAACTTATTAAGTATCTGCCATCATTTGTTTCATTAAAACTATGTATTTTACCAATACATCCAATTTTATATAAGTCACCATTATTCATTGTCTGTATCATTCCTATTTCCCGCTCTCTCGCTAAAGAGTAATCAATCATATCAATGTATCTTTTTTCAAAAATATTTAATGGCAAACTAGTTTCCGGAAATAAAACGGCTCCATTCAAAGGAAAGATTGGCAGATCCATTTTATGAAAACATCACTTGTGATAGTTTTTTTCTATATTTTATTGTGTATTCATCAGAATTACCCAACACGCCAAAAAATTCAACCATTTTATTTTTAATCTTTTCTCTATTTTTAGGATAATTTTTTAATAATAGGTCCAGACTATTTTCATAATTTTGGATAGAAAAATATTTATCTGCGACTTCTATAATTAAATCTATATCATTAGGCTTCTTATTAAGTCTATCAATTAGTTCTTCGATGTTTGGTCCAGATTCATTATTTTTAATTATTTCCATCTTCTTTATAATCTGTTTTATCTCTTCTGTATCTCGCATATCTTTTTCTAATGATTGAATAAATGTATCAACCTCTTCAAATTGTTTCAATTCTATTAAACAATCTAAGTATTGATTAATCGCTATCGCTTCCTTTGGATTTGTTGATATAAATTCCAAAAGCACATCTTTTGCTTCTTCGTATTTATTTTCAGACATTAAAATTTTTATCTGATCAAAAAATTCAGTAAAATCTTCATTTATTTTTGACCCTAAACATTTTTCCAAAAATTCAATAATTTGTTTTTCTGGTATCACACCCTGGAATGCATTTACTATCTGTTTGTCTTTGAAAGCATAAACAGTTGGTATTGATTGAATTCTCAGCTGAGCAGCTATTTGTTGATTCTCATCAATATTTATTTTGGCTAAAGTAACTTTATTTTGAGAATTATTTATTATTTTTTCTAAAGTTGGAGTTAGTTGTTTACAAGGTCCACACCAAGGCGCCCAAAAATCAACGACAATAAGTTTGTTTAGACTAGCCTCAATTACCAAATCATTAAAATCATTTTCATTTACATCAATTATGCTATTATTTTCATTCATAAGATATCAACTATACTATAACTCTCTAAAGAAAAAATATTAATTTTTTTGCCTTTTTCAATAATGAAATCAACAAATACCGAAGTTTTTAATGAAATAGTTGTTGTGTTTATTAGAGGATGAAAATTTATAGTTTCACTTTTAAAAAGGGTTTCATCTAAATAAAACTCTACCACATCGTTATTATCATTAAGTAATGCATAAGGAGAAACAGAACCTGGCTTTATACCCAAAAGCTTTTCAAGATATTCACTATTTGCAAATGATAAGTTTTTAGCCTCAATTGATTTAGAAAAACGTTTCAAATCTACTTTTGCATTTTCATCACAACTTAATAAAAAAAAATTATTTTTTTTATTTTTTAAAAATAAATTTTTTGTATGGGCACCCTTAATTTCTCCTCTTAATTTTTCTGAGTCTTCAACCGTATACAGAGGATCGTGATCATGAATTTGAAAATCCAGCGCTTTTGCACTAAGTATTTCCAATAAATCTTTCTTTGTAAGCATAAATAATATTATATTTATTTTGAAATAGGTTATTTAAATAAAATTACTAAATTAACAATGAATAAAAAAGCAGTAGTTATAGGAAGTGGTTTTGGCGGAATTGCAGTAAGTCTTAGATTAAAAAAGCTGGGATACGATACAACTATAATAGAGAAACTTGATGAATTAGGTGGAAGAGCGAGAGTATTTGAAATTAATGGCTTTAGGCATGATGCTGGACCCACTGTAATAACAGCTCCGTTTCTTTTTGATGAATTATTTGATTTATTTGGCCAAAGAAGAGAAGATCATCTAAAATTTGTTCCTCTTGAGCCTTGGTATAGATACTATTTTCATGATGGAAAAACTTTTGATTACTGTTCTACTGTAGAAAAAACAAATATTGAAATAAGTAAATTTGATGAAAGAGATGTTAAAGGCTACTCAAAACTTTTAAATCAATCCAAAAAAATTTTTGATATTGGCTTTACACAACTAGCAGACAAACCATTTATTTCTTTTTTTAAGATGTTAGGCGTTATTCCCAACCTAATAATTTTAAAAAGCTATTTCACTGTTTCACAACTTGTAAACAGTTACTTAAAAAATCCATATCTTAGAAAGGCATTTTCAATACACCCACTTCTAGTCGGAGGTGATCCACATACAACGACATCTATTTATGCCTTAATACATTATTTAGAAAGAAAATGGGGGGTATTTTTTTGTATGGGTGGAACAGGTAAAATTGTATCTGAGTTAAAAAAATTAATGACTCATGCTGGTATTAAAATCAAAACCAATACAGAAGCAAAAGAGTTTATTATAGAAAATAACACGATAACAAAAATATTAACAAACAAGGAAGAAATTACTGATTTAGATTTGGTTGTTTGTAATGCTGACCCACCAATGGTTTATTCTAAACTTCTAAAAAAACAAAATTTAAGCAGACCTATTTTAAGGGAAAAAAATTTATTGTATTCAATGGGCCTTTTCGTGCTTTTTTTTGGAACCAAAAAACAATATCATAAAGTTGCTCACCATACTATTTGGATGACAGAAAGATTCAAATCTTTGCTTCATGACATTTTTAAAAATAAGATTTTATCAGAAGATTTTTCTTTATATATTCACAGACCTACTGCAACAGACAAATCTTTTGCTCCTGAAGGATGTGACAGTTTTTATGTATTATGTCCTGTGCCTAATTTACAAGGGAATATTAATTGGGATACTGAATCAGAAAATCTTAAAAATAGAATAGTTAAAGAACTATCAGAAACTATCATGCCAGATTTAGAAAAGAATATAACAGATGTGTTTTGGATGAATCCTAAAGATTTTAAAAATGATTACAATTCAATGCATGGAGCAGGATTTTCTATCGCCCCTATCTTTACTCAATCAGCCTGGTTCAGATATCATAATAAAGACAAAAAAATAAAAAATCTTTATTTTTCTGCTGCGGGTTCTCACCCAGGAGCAGGGATACCAGGAGTTCTCTCCTCAGCCAAAGTTGTTGAAAACATAATTAAGGCTGAATTAAAAAAATAATGATCAATTTAGAGCTCAATTCAACAACTGCCTTAAAAAAAGAAGGTAAAAGTTTTTATTGGGCTAGTTTTTTTTTACCAAAAAGTTCGAAAAAAAACGCAGGTATTCTTTATTCAATTTGTAGATATTTTGATGATATTGCTGATAAAAACGATAAAGATAAAACTAGTTTTCTTAAAGACTCAATAGAAGAAATTAAGAGTAATAAAAATCATAAGGTAAATATTTTTCTGCAAAAAAACAAAATAAATAATTTAATTTTTATTGATTTAATTGAGGGGTTAATTTTAGATCAGAGAAATATTAAAATTAAAAATAAACAAGAGCTTATCATATATTCTTATCATGTTGCTGGAACTGTTGGATTAATGATGTCTAAAATTATAGGAGTAAAAAGTGAAAAAGCAGCACAATCCGCAATAGATTTAGGTATTGGAATGCAGCTAACAAATATAGCACGTGATGTCTATGAAGATTCAAAAATGAAAAGAATTTATTTACCTGCTAATTGGATACCTGATATATCACTCGATAACCTAAATAATTTTGAGAAATTAAGCTCAGAAAAAAATACAAAAATATTAAATGCAATTGAAAAAGTAATAAGCTTATCAGAAAAATTTTATGAAAATGGATTTGCTGGTTTAAAATACATACCGCTATCTACAAGACTTGGAATATTTATAGCAGCTAATGTTTATAGGGGTATTGGTATCAAGATAAGATTAAAGAAAAAAAAATATAATAAAGACAGAGTATATTTAAACACATTTGAAAAAATTGTAATTACAATAAAATCAATTTCAATTTTTATTTTTATTCCCTTAATAAATTATAAATATCAAAAAATAAGAAACAGTTTTCCAAATGAAAATTTATAAAGCTGCAATAATTGGTTTGGGCCCTAGTGGTCTAGCAGTAAATAAAATTCTCTACGGTGACAGCTCTTATGAAATAATTGCATTTGAAAATGGTGATGTAAAAAATAGAGATAATTTTTTTGGGTTTTGGTTAACAGATTGGATGAGGTCTTTTGAAAATATTATTGAAAAAAAATGGTATAAATGGAACATTGGAGATAAAAACACTAATGTAACACACAGTGTTAGTAATAAGCCTTATTGCGTTATCAGCTTTAAAAATTGGAAAAGATACTGCTTAGAAACTAAAAATAAATTAGAAATAAAAAATAAAAAAGTTGTTCAATATCTTCCTTTAAAAAATTATTTTAAAATAATTACAGCTGATAACAAAGAATATTATGCTGAAAAAATATATGATTCAAGATCAGTAAAAGAAAAAAAAGGTGAATTAATTCAACATTTTTTTGGAATTAATATTACAGTAGCAGACAATACGTTTGACGAAAAAAAATTAACTTTAATGTATTTTACAGAAGAAAATAATGTTTTACATTTTATATATGTCCTACCATTCAGTCATAACAAAGCCCTAGTTGAATCGACCGTATTTTCAAAAGAGACTTTTCATAGTTCCTGGTATAGAGAAAAAATAAATCGTTATCTAAAGCTAAAGAATATTATTGAATATGAAGAAAATGCAACAGAAAGAGGAATAATACCAATGTTTTTTTCAGAAGAAAAAAAATCACCTTATTCTAATATTTTCAATATTGGAATTAGAGGAGGGGCTTGTAAACCATCAACTGGTTATGCCTTTTCTTTTCTTATAAAACAAATTCAACTTTTGAAAAACTCAAAAAAAAATTATGTAAATATTCATAAATTTTTAGAAAGAAAAATGGATAAAATATTTATTAACTTTCTGAAAAATAATACTGAAAAAGGCCAGTCTTTTATTAAGCTTGCATCTAATTTAAATGGTGATGAATTTCAAAGTTTTATGATGGGAGAGTCTAATTTATTAACTAAGTTAAAAATTATTAAAAGTATGCCTAAGTTACAATTCCTAAAAGAAGTTTTTAAATAATATGTTAGCCGAACTTACAACCTTAAATATCATTTCTTTTTTACTAATTTTTTTTATTGGTCTTCCACATGGTTCATTTGATGGCGCTGTTGCTTCATTAGTCGGTTTTAGAAACAAAATTCAATTTGCAAAATTTATATTTTATTATCTCACCTTATTTTTCTTAGTCATAATATTTTGGTTAAACCTTCCAATTATTACCCTAACTATTTTTATTATAATGACTATTATCCACTTTGGATTATGTGATTGGACAAATTATAAAATAAATAATTACAAGTATTCTGTAAGTTTTACTCATGGAATGACTATTATCTTTGGAATTATATTTTTTAATGAAAATGAATCATTTATGATATTTGAATATTTGACTAATGATAAAATTTATTTGATTCAAAAATATTTTTTTGTCCCATATTTATTCACATTACTATCTATAGTATATTTTATTTACCTTTCATTTTTTGAAAAAAAATTACGCAAAGGTATTATAGAAATTTTTTTTCTTTTGTTTATTTTTTATATATTTGATCCACTTCTAAGCTTTGCAATATATTTTTGTTTTTTTCATACTTATAAACATCTTAAGCATTTGATTAAAAATATTTATTTAAATTTAACAAATAAAAAATTTGTTATTTACACTACATTTATTTTTACAGCAATTTCTTGGATAGGCGGTCTAGCAATTGTTTACTATTTGGTTCAAAATTTATCATTATATGAGTCAATATTAAAAGTAATCTTCATTGGACTTGCCGCTTTAACCCTTCCTCATATGCTGCTTGTTGATATTGTTTATAGAAAAAGATTTGAATGAATATTTTCTCAAATATTGACTTATAAATTCAAAATGGTAATTGTGTAAATTAAGCGGGCGTAGCTCAGGGGTAGAGCGCAACCTTGCCAAGGTTGAAGTCGAGGGTTCGAATCCCTTCGCCCGCTCCAAAAATTATAATTTTCTTAATTTTTCCGACATTTCTCCGACAATATCGGTATAGCTTTTTTAATTTCCACAATATTTGATCATTTCTTAAATTAAAGTTTTAACAATTTTTCATAATAAAATATTGTCTAATAATGAATTTTTATTCTTTAAGTATAATTTCAAAAACCATAACGGTTTTAGTAAGTTTAATAATTCTACAATCTTGCATGTCTCCACAAGAAGCAGCTAGATATTATGACTCACAATCAGCAAAAAAAATATGTACTAGTTATTATGCTCTGCCAGATTATAATATCAATCAAGGCTATAGAGAGGATTCTATCCAAAGAAGAGGAATAGACTGCTCACCTTATATTGCAGCAGGTCTTCGAAAAAAAAGATTAAATCAAGCTTTAATAAATATGGGAACAGCAATGAGTCAACAACCAACCTACTCAAACACAACAAACCTATCAACAAATGTAGGGCTTACAAAAGTTTGTTATTATAATGGACCGTCAGGACCTTCAGCTTTAACAGTTAGATCAACTGCAATATGTCCAATCAGTCACACACATAACGTTACTGGGCTCACGAAAGTTTGTACTTATAATAATGAAGTAGGTGGACCTAAAGCAATTACTGTAAGGTCAACTGCGATTTGTCCAATTCGTTATCCAAGATAAAATATTTTCCTCCGACACTTCTCCGACAGTTCAAGATATAAACAATCATATTAAAGTCAGAAAACTGTTTAAATACCTAATCTCAATTGTACATGGCAACCTTGCCAAGGTTGAAGTCGAGGGTTCGAATCCCTTCGCCCGCTCCAATAAACCCCACAAACTCTCTCTTTTGTCTGTTAAGTTTTTTAAAAGTTTTTTATATTTATAATCTTGTTGTGACAAGAGTGTGACACAATAAAAAATGTTGTTTCCAAAAGGGGTAGTGCAGGGGTCCTATGGGGGTAGGGTATATATATACCTCGCAACGTGCTTGAGTATCTGGTTTACAGTGGAAACTACAAATTTAATTATTTTTTATTTTTATTAAATATGAGGAGGCAATTATTATTAGGATTTGCTTTTCTTGATTATTCATTTTTAATATTGTAATTGCAAAATAATTTATATGCACAACTATCAAAAACAAAAACTAAAATTAAGAGCCCGAAAGCACGTCAAAGAACATTATGACTATTACTCAGGTGTACACTGTCCAGAATGTCAATCTCACTATCTTAGAAATCCAGATGAACAAGAGTTTCGAAGATTGGTTAACTTAAAGAAAGTAAATAAAAGAGATTACAATTATACCTATGTATGTTGTGAGTGTGATAATCTTTTTGTTGAGAGATTTGAAGATAATGACCCAGAGTTTATAATTAACGATGAATTATATTACTCTAAAAATGATGTTTATGAATAACATTAAGACCTAATAATGTTACAAATTCTCGCATGTCTTATTTTATAACATGAGCAGGGTGCTTAATTCCACAAGATACTATGTTTACAAGGTGTTAAGGCGGCCCAAATTCTATATAAAACAGGCACTAAGAACCACCTTATTACCTTAGTACATTAATAGATTTATACCATTATAGATTACTAAAATTTTACCTTATTAAATTTCTTATTTATTACCCTTATGCATTATTACCTTATTATCTTTTTATATTATTTCTTTATAGATTATTAACTACAACACTAGGTACACAGGTAATAAATATTTAATAAAAATAATAAATAACATTCATAGTTTTTAAGAATATGTGATATATATAATTAAATATAACTAAAGTTTGTTAAGCGACTTACTTTTAATTTATTCTCATAATTATCAGTATACAAACTCAACTTGGAGAACGTTTAACAATGCGATTATTTCAATTAAATCATTACGGTAATAACACACCAGATGGAGAATACTTTTCTGTCTTAATTAGTCTAGACCTTGAAAGATTTCCTCTAGGACAAAGAATGGTATTTAAATTTGCTATTCTTGATTTGAATACAAATGAGCCAATACTGGACGAAGAAGACAATCCAATGTTTGCAGTAGCTGTTTGTAATAATTCAAAAATGAAGAGCTCAAAGAGTAAAATTGTCAAAGTTACAAGAGCTTTAATAAGTAAGGAAAAATACGACCCAATTAAATCTCTTTCAGAAATTCCACATCCAGAGGAGTTATTTTATACGAAAACATTTATTCGTGTAAAACAAAAGACCAGCGAAAAAGGGAAAACAGTAAGCAATGTAACACACATTCAACGACCAAGAGATGGTATTTGGGAGTCTATTGAATCAACTTTTAATACGAGTATAAAAAAAGAAATGACAATGGATGAAATTCAGAGACAATTTGGTTTTAATAAATCAGCTTAGTTCAGACTAGTAAAAATAACCCACTTAACCTTTGGGTAAATGGTGGTATAGTCAATTAGAGATGGTAAGTATTAAAAGAAACTCAAAAGGTGAATTTGCAGAGGCTAAAGGTCTACGAACAAGACCTACTTCAATATACAAACCTGGACAAAAGAATGAATTTAAAATTAGTCGTTCTAAATTTTCAAACTTTATGGATTGTCAAAGATGTTTTTACCTAGATAGAGTAAGGGGATTACAAGAGCCTAGTATGCCTGGATGGTCTCTTAATACTACTGTTGATGATTTGTTAAAAAAAGAATTTGATTATTATAGAGCTCGAAAAGAAGCACACCCTATTTTTAGAAATTATAATTTAAATTTTATTCCTTTTGAGCATGACGATATCGATAAATGGAGAAATTCACTAACGGGTGGAATTTCTTATCATGATAAAGAAACTAATTTAATACTTCATGGAGGTGTAGATGATATCTGGTTTAATCTTGATACACAGGAATTAGTTGTTGCTGACTATAAAGCACAATCAACAAAAATAGCAGTTGAAAAAGAATATTACTTATCGAGCCAATACCATCAAGGTTATAAAATGCAGATGGATATATACGTATATATTTTAAGAGAGATGGGGTTTAAAGTTTCAGATATTTCCTATTTTATGGTTTGCAATGGAGAAAAATCACCAGATAGATTTGATGCAAAAATGGATTTTGCTATTACCCTTGTTGATTATGAAACCAATACAAGTTGGATAAAAGAAAAAATTTTAGAAATGAAATCAGTTTTGGATTCTAGCAAAGCACCTCATAGAAATCCGTATTGTGAGAATTGTGCCTATATTGAACAAGCAGCAAAGATGTGAGAAGGGGGCCTAAGCCCCCAATTATTTAATGCAATGTTGAGTTTATTGGTTCATTTCCATCTACTATTTTTTTGTAATTCTCTAAGAATTGATAACAATAATATCTTGTAAATGACCATGGTGTATCGGTAGAAAAAATACCTGTTAATTCTGAATACAAGTGAGCAGAATCTGTCAGTGAAACGTACTCTAATTCTTCACAGTATTCCATGAACATACTGGTTGCTATTTGAACACTCCAATCACGCTCTATTTCATCGCCAGTATTCCAAACGATATCAAAACAATCTTGCATTTTGTAATGTAGAGAGTTTGTATTAATCTCTTTCTGCATATAATCTCCTTTGGTTGCAGATAAAAAAAATCATTAACGATTTATTTATCTAATATGATGATGAGGAGAACTTCTTCAACGCACATTTTTTGAATCTATTTTATAGCGTTAATAACTTTTTATAACGTGGATAACTTATTCGTATAATTTCTATATCAAATGCTTATAAATGAAAATATACCTCAATAAACCCATGAGTTAACCTAAAAACTCCCATCCCTAACGTTGTTTTTAAATTCTATACTTTTATCAAGAAGTCTAATTCCCCATTTTTCATAATCTTGAGGAGCAATCCTATAAAAAGATTTTACATCTTTATCAAAGAAATAAAGAGAGAGATAAATAAGCAGGGAAAGATGGTACAATAATTTATGGTTGTTTTTGTTTTTAAACATATAAGAAGTTGCTGCTTCTTGAATTTCTTCGGATGAATACTTTAGACAGTTTTCTGCCCAGACATATTTTGTATGAAAAGGTTTATCATCTATCACAGGAATTCCCCCTTTAACTATGTTGGCAAAGTAGTTGATAATGGTTTCATCAGGTATATCAGGTATTTTTGCTATGAGTCCTTTGATGGTTTCTTCTAAGACTTTTCCTTTTTCATAGCCAAGATATCGTCGTTTGTTTTGTGTTTTATCAATGTGGTCGTTAAAGTTTAGTAGGTCGCCCATTGGTCCTTTCTGTTACTGTTTTGATTTTTTTGAGTAAGGCGGAGGTAATTTTTAAAAGTAGAAAAATAATGAGAACTTCGAATATCAATAGTAGCCTTACAGTATTAATATAAGCACGAATTATGGTCTTATCAAGATTGTTAAAAATACTTATTATGATATTATGTAATTGTCCTGATTTAGATACTCTAATTGCCGGGACATAAAACAAGTAGCTAAAGGAGAAAAAATGAATTCTTTCAAATGTCCAGAATGCGGTGCAACTGAGGTTGCTGGCAATCTTTGCGTATCAACAGATTGGAGCGTTACTGGTGAAGCCTCAAGTCCATGGTCCTATGTACTTCAACAAATACATTGTGCAAATTGTGATGAATATATCCCTTCTCATCTTGGAGAGAGATGGGATGGTATTACTTATAAAGAAGCTAAAAAGGAATGGCTGTTAAAATATAAGAAATTTCATTATAATTATTGATATTAATAATTAAATTATATTAAGTTTAAATTCATTATGCCAAAAATTGATTTTAAAGGTAAACAATTTATTAGTTCTCATCACTATGTACTTCCTTTTAGAGAATTGGTTGTAGATAAAAAAAAATCATTTCCAAAAAATAAAGAAACTAAAATTGAAGACAATTTGATTATTGAAGGAGATAATCTTCATGGATTAAAAGCTTTGCTTCCAAATTATTCAGGTAGAATTAAATGTATTTATATTGACCCTCCATATAATACAGGAAATGAAGGTTGGTGTTATAATGATAATGTAAATTCGCCATTGATAAGAGAGTGGTTAAAAAATAGTGCTAATCCAGTAGATAGAGAAGATTTAGAAAGACATGATAAATGGCTTTGCATGATGTACCCACGCATAAAGTTATTGCATGAACTTTTATCAGATGATGGTGCAATATTTATTTCAATTGATGACAATGAAATAGCAAATTTAAGATTGTTAATGGATGAAATATTTGGAGAATACAATTTTGTCTCTCAGATTACAGTGCAATTAAATCCTAGAGGAAGAACATTAGATAAATTTTTGGCAAAAACTCACGAGTATGTATTAACTTATGTTAAAGATATAAATAATAGTAGTTTATTTGAAGTTGAAAAAAATGAAACTCAACAATCCGATTATAAGTATGAAGATAAAAAAGGTAAATATCGACCTTTGGAACTAAGAAACAGAAATCCAGTTTTTAATAGGAAAAATAGACCCAATTTATTTTTCCCAATTTATGTAAATAAAAAAAATAATCAAATATCTTTGAAAAAAAATAAAGAATTTAATATTCCTATCTTGCCTCTAAACTCTAAAGGTGAAGAAGGTTGTTGGACTTGGGGTCAGGAAAAAGTTTTAAAAAACTCTTCTTTGTTATTCGCAAAATACGCTAGCACAGGTAATTGGAGAGTTTTCAGAAAAGATTATTTATATAAGAATTCTAGTTTAGCAACAACCAAAGAAAAAGCTTTATGGACTGACAAATCCATTAACAATGAGAATGGTAAAGAGTTATTATCTGAAATATTTGGACACATGCCTTTTGATTACCCAAAATCTATAGATTTAATTAAAAAATGTCTCAGAATATCTACTAGAAATCAATCAAACGATATAATTCTTGATTCTTTTGCTGGTAGTGGAACCACAGCTCACGCGGTTATGGATTTAAATCATGAAGATAACGGTAATAGAAAATATATTCTTGTAGAAATGGAAGATTATGCAAATAATCTTACTGCTGAAAGAGTAAGATTAATTAACAAAGGGGTCCCTTCTGCAAAAAATAAGATTCTTAAAAAAGGCTACAATAAAAGCTTTTCCTATTTTAAGTTAGGTAAAGAATTTAATATAGACTCAATTCTGAGAGGAAATAATCTTCCATCTTATGAATCATTATCAAGATATGTTTTCTATACTGCAACTGGAGTTTCTTTGGAAAAATCAGTAAAGAATCAACAAAAATATTTTATTGGAAAAACAAATTTTTATGAAATTTTTTTAATATACAAACCAGATATTACATTCTTAAGAAGTAATGACTCAGCATTAAGTTATGAAAAAGCTGAAATTATAAAAAATAGTAGTAAATTGAAAAAATTAGTTTTTGCAACTTCAAAATTTATGTCACAAAAACAACTAGATGAATTTAATATAATTTTTTGTCAACTTCCATATGCCATACATAAAGTTTTTGTTAAATAAATGGAAATTAAAGATTATCAAAATAATATATTAAATGATTTGGACTTTTTTTTAAAAGAATTAGCAACAATAAAAGATGAACAGTTTGATTATTACAATTTTCAAATTAAAAAAAATAAAACACCCATCCACCCAGAAAAAAGTGATTATTGCAGTCAAGCTTGGGAAAACTTAAAATCTAAAATTCCTGTAAAAACCATTGAATATAAAAATAGAAGTGATGGTATAAAAAGAAAAATTCCCAATATATGTTTCAAAGTACCTACTGGAGGAGGCAAAACTTATTTAGCATTACATTCAATTAAATTTATTAACCAAGATTATTTTAAAAAAAATAATGGATTTATATTATGGCTTGTTCCAAGTGAGTCTATTTATTCACAAACATTAATTAATTTAAGAAACAAAGAACATGCATACAGACAAGTAGTTGACAGAGTTAGTGGGGGGAAAACAATAATTCTTGAGAAAACAGATTCTTTTACGAAAGAAGATGTTGAAAAGAATTTGTGTATAATGATTCTAATGATGCAGTCTAGTAACAGAAAAACAAAAGAATTTTTAAAACTATTTAGAGACTCGAGTTCACATACAAGTTTTTTTCCAATTGAAGACGACTATCTTGCCAATAAAAAATTAATAGATGAAATAACAAACTTGGATGTAGGAGATTTGACAGATTTAAATAACATAGATGTTGTTAAAGGATTAAATATTAAGCATTCAGTTGGAAATGTATTCAAATTAATTAGACCGATAGTTATTATTGATGAAGGACATAGGGCAAAAAGTAATTTAGCTACAGAAACAATAAACAACTTTAATCCCTCATTTATATTAGAGCTATCAGCAACCCCTTCCAATTTAAGCAATGTTATATCTGAAATTAGTGGTGTCTCATTAAAAAATGAAGAGATGATTAAGCTGCCTATTAATCTGCGTACTTATGAAGAATCAAATTGGAAAAATACTTTGAATCATTCAGTAAAAAAAATACGTGAATTAAACAAATCAGCAGAAAAATTATATAAAATTAATAATACTTATATAAGACCAATATTGCTTATTAAAGTTGAAACTAAAAAACAACAGAGCACCTATAATCATGTTGAAGATGTAAAAAAATATTTACTTCAAAATTTAAATATTAATGAAGATGAAATTAAAATTAAACTTTCAGAAATTAATGAAATTTCAAATCTTAATTTGCTTAGCAAAACATCTAATGTTAAATATATAATTACCAAAGATGCTCTTAAAGAAGGATGGGATTGTCCATTTGCTTACGTTTTAGCAATATTATCAAAAACTAAAAATCAAACATCTTTAACTCAATTTGTTGGAAGAATATTGAGACAACCTTATGCACAAAGATATAAAATTAAAGAATTAAATGAAAGCTATGTATATTGTAATTCAGTGGATGTTGGAGAGGCTATTTTAGGTGTTAAAAAAGGTTTAGAGGAAGAAGGCTTAAATGACATTGATGATAATATTAATTTAATTAACGGAGAAGCTAATATTAAAAAAAGGGTTGTTCAGAAATTAAGTAATGAATACAAAAAATCAATAATAATTCCAAAATTAACAGTAAATTATTACAATAAAGTTAGAGAATTTGATTATTATCGAGACATTCTTCCTGATATAAAAATAGATAATTATTCTTTTAAAAATTTTAATGAATTGAATTTATCAAATCACAACCCTGAAGATTCCTTTATTAAAATTGATTTGAAATCTGATATTAAAGGAAAATCAGATTTTGATTTTTTTAGTCAAAAAACATTACAAGATAAAAACATTGATAAAGATTTTGAAATTTCTCTAATGGCAAGTCAATTAATTGATAAAGTGCATAACCCATGGCAAGCAAGTAGAATAATTTATGAAGTTATTAATAATTTAAAAGTTAATTATATTAATGAAGAAACAATAAATAAAAACTCAGTTTTTATTGTTAATGTCATCAAGAATGATTTTTACAAATGGTTTCTAAAAGAGTCTGAAAAAATATTTAGAAAAAAAATTGAAAAAAAGATTATAAATTTTAAATTATTAGAAAAAAAATTTTATAAATTCAATTGGACCCTTGTTGAGAATCTTACTACTTTAAAAAATCATGATGAATATCCATTAAATTTTAATAAAAATATTTATCAACCTCAATATAAATCAAATTATAATAATTATGAATATCTCGTAGCTTCTTATATTAATAAAAGTAAAGCTATAAAATGGTGGCATAGATTATCTGTAAATAATGAGGATTATTCAATTAAAGGATGGAGAGCTAACAAAATTTATCCGGATTTTTTATTAAAAATGAATAATAATAACAAATCAAAGATATTTTTTATAGAGACTAAGGGTAATTTTTTAAAAAATGATGATACTTTATATAAAGAAAAGCTATTTGACTTAATAAACAAATGTTTTTTTGAAAATATTGAAAATATTGAAAATATTGGACATTTGAAAGTTAAAGGAAAAGAACAAGTTGTGTTTAAACTTCTGTTCCAAGATGAGTGGGAAAAAGATATTAGAAAAATTTTAGGTTAGTTAATTAAATTTTACTTAAAAGAATATATTAATTTCTTAAATTAACTTTATACAAACAAATCATTAATGACAAAAATTTCCTCATAACTTCTTCAATATATCTTCTGCTTTGAGATGAGTATATCTAAAAAGCATTCTCACATCCTTATGTCCAGAAATTAAGGCTACTTCGGGAATACTTAATCCTTTTTCAAAGAACCTTGAGATAGCTTCATGGCGTAAATCATGAAAATGTAAGTCTTTAATGTTAGCTTTATTTTTTAACCTTTCCCAAGCTAGTCTGACTGCATTTACAGACATAGAAAAAGGAAGTTTTGATTTATTTAAAATATATATAGCTCTCTCAGTAAGAGGAATTATTCTTTGATGACCGTTTTTTGTTATGGGTATTAATAGCGTATCTGTTTTGATATGTTCTTTTTTTATATTTAAAATTTCACCACGTCTCATCCCAGTTTCAATTGCTATCTCAATTATATTTCTAAGAGTGTTCTGAGAATAGTTTCCTTTAACTAAATAATTATATTCATATTCAGTTAATCTTCTTTCCCTTTTTTGAAAAACTTTTGGTTTGGTTAAATTGTTACAAGGATTATCAATTTCATAACCCCATTCTCTTTTTAAAATATTAAAGAAATGTCTAATTAAATTTAGTTCTCTTAGAAATGTAGATGCCTTAACTTTTTTTAATCTTAAATCTCTATATTCAGATAAGTGTTTGGTTGAAATCTGATTTACAGGCAAGTTAGAAAAAGAAGCTCTTAAGCAATTATTAAAACAATACTTCTCAAATTCATAACCTCTCTTTTTTATAGAAATATTATTAATATATTTTTCAATTAGTTTTCTTGTTAGTGGATATTTTTGTGGTTTATATTTTATAGCACATCTTTGAAGTTCTATCTCTTTCTCTCTTCCCCATTGCAATGCATCTTTTTTATTAATAAATGTTTTACTTGTAGCTCCATAATTTCTTATCCTTATTTGGATTTGCCATTTACCATTTCTTCTTCGTATTGTTGCCATTTCATATCTCCTTGTGACACAGTTGTGACAAAGAGAAATATGTGGGAGAAATTGTTTATATGCGGGGCTTAATCAGCACTTAACCCCAACCTTGCCAAGGTTGAAGTCGAGGGTTCGAATCCCTTCGCCCGCTCCAAATTTTCACCCCCTTACCTCTTTTGGTTGTAATATAGTTGCACTTCGTGTTCAATAATTCCTTATTTGGTACGAGGTTAATAAGAAATATAAAAATATATTATTAATTGATAAATTCATTGAACTACAAAAATTTTAAAGAATGTGATCATTTAATCTTGGATTTTGTCTACTATAATGAACATCTTCTTTTACTATATAAGATTTTAGAATATTTTTAATACGTTCACCTAAACTAATGTCGTTACTTGTAAAATATGGATTATGGGAATGATCTTCAAAATACAATACTTTGTTAATGTAATTTGGTGGAATAGTTGGAATATATAATTGTAATCTTCCAATTTGATCATCATTATGCTCAATCTTATTAACCTGATGATATACTTTAGACTGATCTAAAAAAACTAAGTCTCCAATTTGATATTCAGCATCTAAATCTTTTGTAGAACCATCATCATAAACCACTTCTAATCCACCTTTCTTATAATCTCTACCACGTTCAGATAATATTAAAAAACAGGCTAATTCTCCATAACTATCAATATGTTTTTCAAATTTACAATTATTTTTATACCAGTATATACTTTGCCAAGAATGCAGAATTTGATTTTTTGCTACTTTTTCAAAGTCGGATGGATTTAAATTATATTTTAAACAATAACTATGATAATAATCATGATGATAATAAATCATATTTTTAAAAATCATACATTTCAAAATTAGACTTTGTAAAAATTTTGGATAAAAAAATGGAGAATTTAAATAAAAAAAAAGTCTTGAAGATCCATTAGAAGATTTAATAAAGCTTTTATAAGTTTCTTCACTAGAAAAATATTTTTTTAGCCTATTTGAAACATCGTTATCTAAAAAATTTTTAAATATGTAAAAATTGCTCTTTTTAATTTGGTCTGTAAACAAATATTCTTTAGAAATTTTTAGTGTATCAATTTCGTTAGATCCATTTCTAAAACTTAATTTATCCAATAGAACTCTATTAAAATAAAACTCTTGTTTTTTACTGTCAAATTCAAGCATAATAATCAAATATATATATTAAAATTTGTTAAAATACTAAATTAATTACAGCGTTTTTAATAATTCAGCTTATGAGCAATAGACAAGTAATGAAATGAAATGAGAATCTTTTTTATTTTTTACGTTCTTTGTCCGACACTTCTCCGACAGTTCGCTCTTAACTTTATGGGATAATTTGATATAGTTTTTTTAGGAAAAGGCCGATCTCAATTGTACATGGCAACCTTGCCAAGGTTGAAGTCGAGGGTTCGAATCCCTTCGCCCGCTCCAATAAATCTCCCAAATTCATATTATTTTAAAATCTCCGGGGACAATTGGGGGACACTTCAAATATCAAAACAGTATAATACCTTGAATTTAAACAAAATTTAATAACTAATTTAATTACCAAATATAAATTTTTTAAATTAATAATTATATTTATTAAAAAAAATAAATATTTAAATTTAGAATATTAAATTAAAATTATTTTTCTAAATATTTTTTAGTGTTTAAAAATATTTTTTTGGCTTCATATCCTAAATCTGGCAATACATGGATAAGAGCTATAATTGGAAACCTTTATAATTTTGATAACGAGTTCAGTCTAAAAACCTTAAAGTCAATACCATTATTATCAATTAAAAAAAACTTTAAAAAATTTGAAAATAAAATCTATTCTGACAATAATATTTTGCATTTTGATTGGGTGTCGCAAAATATTATTGAGTGCCAAAAAATACTAAATAACAAATCAAATCATTTAAATATATTTAAAACCCATAGTGTGAGACATAAAAAATTTACAAACGAAACTGTAAACGCAGGTTTTATATATATCGTAAGAGATCCAAGAGATATTGTTGTATCTTTCAAAAATTTTAGCGGAAAAAGTTTAGACGAAACTATAAATCATGTTGTTTTTAATAAAAACTTATCGACAAAGACACATGGTGCTCAGGAACTAATTTCAACATGGGATCTTCATGTTCAATCATGGCTAAACTATAATACTGTACCAAGATTGATTATAAAGTATGAAGATTTGAAATTAAATCCAAAGGAAATTGTATTAAATATAAAGGAATTTTTAAACAAAATACACAAATTAAATATAGACTTAAGTGACCAGCAAATTGATCAAATAATACAAAATACAAATTTTAATAATCTAAGAACATTAGAAAACCAAAATGGTTTTGATGAGGCTACAAGACATTCCAAATTTTTTAGATCAGGAAAATTAAATCAATGGAAAGATATTTTATCCAACACACAGGTTCAAATTATAGATAATAATTTACAACCATTAATGAAGTATTTTAATTATATTTAGTAATTAGGATAAAGTGAGACTTTAAAACACTAAGAACTTACCTCTTTATTGATTTGCAAGATTGTTTCTTTTAATAGCTCAGCCATCTCTCTACTTGGGACCCATTGGGGACACTTTGATTACGAAAAGTAAATTTGTTTTAAAATTATTCCATATAAATTGAGGGAAATTATAAATCATTCGTACCCGGCAACCTTGCCAAGGTTGAAGTCGAGGGCCTGAATCCTTTCACTCACTCCATTAACTCCCACAAACTCCCTTTTGTCTTTTAAGTTCTTAAAAACTATATCGATATATTTCTAAATCAACTCTAAATTTCTTTTGAATAATTTTTTTTGTATTAGAATTATAATAATCTCTGTACATTTTATTTTGCCACGATGGCACTGATCTATTATTTATTAAAGGTAATTCACCCAAAATATTATTTTTTCTAAAAAAATCTTTTAAATTATTTTGTTCTTCAATTTTAAATACATAATCAATATTATTTGCCCAAACATTTTGATTGGTATAAAGGTTGTTTTCTCCCCAGGCCTTTTTTGGAAATTCAAAATTTTCAATGAATTTTTCAAAACTGTCAATTTTTTCCATTACTTTTAAAAAATCTTGACCAAACCATTTTCTTAATTTTATTTCTCTGTTAAAGAATCTATATATACTTACAAATCTACAAAAAGGATTTCTGATTAAACAAAAAGAAGTCTTATTTTTACATAAATCTAGATATTTTTTTTTAAATAAATCAAAAGTTGAGTGAGTATCAATATCAAAATCTTTCCTGCCTGAAAAATTTTTTTCTAAAAGATAAACCATTGAAGATCCTGCATTCTTTGGAATATGGATGAATAGTAATTTTTCTGTTAAAAACATAATGATTTATCCTATATCAAATTTTTGTAATATGCTACCCGTTGAAGTTTTTTGTGCTATAATTTATAGATAGATTTTAATAGTACATGCATAAAATTTCTAAAAATTACCTTGAAGAACAAAAGCAATTACATTCTGATATTAATTATGGAACAGCATCACTTCAGCATGTTACAACAATTAAAAATTTACTGATCAATACTAAAATAAAAACAATATCTGATTATGGTGCGGGTAAAAAGAATTTACAAAAAGGTTTATTAAATTCTGGCTTTAGAGAATTTGAATATTTTCCTTATGACCCCGTATTTCCTGAGTACGGTGAACCTGTGGCTGCTGATTTAGTTACCTGTATTGACGTAATGGAACATATTGAAAATGAATTTCTTGAAGAAGTATTGGATGAAATTAAAAATATTACACTAAAATTAACTTATTTTTCAATAGGCACTAAAGCAGCACAAAAAAAATTAAGCGATGGAAGAAATGCACATTTAATTCAAAAACCAGCTAGATGGTGGTTGCCTAAACTTTGTGAAAGATTTGACATTGAACATTTTAGGGCAAGCTCTAATAATTTTATAGTTTTGTGTAAATCCATGAAATAAAATGCAAGATCTACCAATTGTTCTTTATACAGACCATTATGTCAATAGAGCTTTATGCCATAATTTTGCATTAGGGTCTAAATCACTGATGTGTCACGTAAACAATTTTAGTGATTTCTCAAAAACTATAGCTACCTATGGTTTTTTAAGAGGTACAGGCGAAGCTCTAAAGAAAGCAAAAAAATTTTATTACATTGATCATGGATATTTTAAACAATCTTCTAGAAATTTTGAAAAAAATAAAACAAAAATAAATGATCTCAATGGATATTTTAGGATAGTTTATAATAATTATTGGCATAATTCATTAGGCAATAAATCTAAAGACAGATTTGAAAGAATGGGTATAGAAATTAAAAATATTAGAAAAACTGGAGAATATATAGTTTTATCTGAACCAAGTATTGATGATATTTATTTTTTTAAATTAAACAATTGGGTAAAAGAAACAAAAAATAAATTAAAAAAAATTACAGATAGAAAAGTTATTATTCATAATAGATCATCTAAAATACCATTAAATGAGTTGTTAAAAAATGCATGGGCATTTGTAAGTAATCATTCGACAGCAGGTTTTTTAGCAATGATTGAAGGTGTGCCAGCATATTTTACAAATCCAACCTTATGCAATGTTTCCAATTTAGATGATATTGAAAAAAATGAAATTAATTACTCAGCTTTTTATAATTTGGCTTATGAACAATGGACGGTCGAAGAAATTAGGAGTGGTGAGGCATGGAATTATTTGTGTAATAAAAATAGTATTTAAATAAATAAAAATAATTTTCATTAAAAATATCGATAATTGAAATCTATAAATTACAAATATTTTTTTTAAAATTATGAAATATGATTTTTAGGTGTTAAAGAAATATTAAAACTTATAACAACCCGTTCTTCATTAGAATTATTTGCTTCAACTGAATGATCTAAATAGCTGGGAAAAAGAACTAACAATCCCTCAACAGGTGTTATTGCATTTACCTGACAATTTAAACTATTTGAGGATCTAGCATTAGGGTGAAAATATATAGGAGCGGGTCTTGGATCATAAAAGACAATTTTACCACAATTTTCTGGTGCTTTTACATAGTAAGCAGCACTAATCGCACTATTACCATGATGATGTCTATCATTCGCAGCACCTTTTCTATTAATAATCGTCCACATATTTGTTATTTTTGTTATCTGATTTTCTAAATCCCAATCCATATCTTTAAAAACTTGATTAATATTTGGAGAAATTAAATTTATAAACTCTTTGGGAGTTTCATCTTTTAAACTAAAATTTTTAGAGTGCCATCCTTTTACATTACTTTTAACCACGCCTTGTTTATCATTATTTTCTAAATTTTTGATATACGAATATATTTTTTCATTCATTGTTAAATAATCTTTAATTTTAGTTGCCCATACTGGAGTTGAAAAAAATAAATTTGGACTAGACATTGTTATTAATTATTTAGGAAAAATATATTCAAAATAGTTTATAGTAAACTAATAATGACAAAAAATTCAAATAATTTGACTTATAGTAATAAAATTACTTATGGAATTCGCTATATTAAAAGTAGAAAATTTAAAGAATCAGAAAATTGTTTTAAGGATGCTATCAAAATAGATAGTCTTAAGAGTGAAGCTTATATTAATCTATCAAATCTGTATATTCTTGATGATAAAAAAACGAAAGCTTTGAAGATCCTAAAAGAATATCTTATCAAGAATAGTTATAATGAAACCATTGCAAATCATTTAGGCAAAATATGCATTAATTATAATTTTGAATATGAATTTTTTGAGCTTTTAGAATTAGTCAATATTACAAAAAATAAAATCAGTAAAGATAGGTATTATTTATATTTTATTTTTGGTAAATTTTTACAAAAGAATAAAAATTTTTTAAGTGCTTTAAATGCGTATAAGAATTCAATTAAGTGTAAAGATGATTATTTTGAACCTTACTTTAGAATATTTTATCTATTAGAAACTACTAACGATTTAATAAATCTAGAAAAATATATAAAAATTGCAGTAAATATTTTTTGTGAAAAAAAGGAGATTTGTATAATAAATTTTTATAAAGCAATTCTTTATAATAGAAATAAAAACTTTAGATTATCGGAAGAAATAATAAGAGATAATAATCTTGAAACACATTTAAATTTTAACACCAATTTATTTATAAGGTTGCATGACTTAATGTCAAAAAACAATGAAAAATTAAATAAATTTAGTAAATCTTTTTATTATATTGAAAAGAGAAATCAGCTTATGTTCAATTTAGAAGAGAACAAAAAATATAATAGAAACGATATAATTAATACAATGAAACAATATAAATCTTTTTTTACTTTTGAAAAATATAATAAAATTAAAAGGATAAGTGAAAATATAAAAATTGAAAGAGAAGTAGTTTTTTTAGTTGGTTTTCCAAGATCAGGGACTACACTTTTAGACACAATTCTAAGAACTCATTCGAAAATAACTGTATTAGAAGAAAAGCCTTATTTACTAGAGGCCAGACACGATTATTTTTTAAAACATAATAATGATCTTAATGCTTTGCTAGATATTTCTGAATCTGAAATAGTCAAAATAAGAGATAATTATTTTAACAAATTTCGGAAACAAATCTCAGATCAAGAAAATATAATCATAGATAAACTTCCCTTATCTATTATTGAAATAGGGTTTATAAAAAGTATTTTTCCTAATTCAAAATTTATTTTAGCATTGAGACATCCATGCGACGTAGTGCTTAGTTGTTATTTTAGTTTTTTTTCAATTAATGAAGCTATGATTAATTTTTTGAATTGGGAGGACACAATTGATTTTTACAACAAAGTATTCAATTTGTTTGAACATTATGAAAATGAACTTAAATTTGATTATTTTAGTATAAAGTACGAAGATTTAATTGCTGATTTTGAAAAAAATATTACTCAACTATTGAGTTTTATAGGTTTAAAGTATGAAAATAATTTAAAAAATTTTTATTTAACTGCCAAAAAAAGAGATAAAATATCAACACCTAGCTATAGTCAAGTTATTAATCCTTTATATTCAACTTCTATTGGAAGATGGAAAAATTTTTCTAAAAACAAAAATGCAGAAGCTGATTTAATAAAATGGATAGATAAATTCAGTTATTAGTATTTTTGTAGTATTCTTTTATTAACTTAAGGGTTTTAACTATTCTATCGTTATAAAACTTAAAGTTTTTTCTTCCACTTACAATTTGTGGATATTTTTTTATTAAATCTTTTATATATTGAGGCATTGTGCTTTTATTCATTAGTGTTTAAAAAGTCTATTTTTTGTAAAATATAAAGGTAAATTATTCTGAATTGCGTAACTAATAATTTTCTTATCATTAATTGAACCAGATGGCTGAGCTATAGCTCTACAACCACTAGCTCTAAGTAGTTTTAAGCCATCTATAAATGGAAAAAACCCATCTGAAGCACAAACAAAATCGGAAGCTTTAAAACTTATTTTTTTCCTATTAAGGGCAATTTTTAATGAATCAATTCTATTAGTCTGACCTATACCAAGGCCAACTGTTTGTTTATTTTTTGATAATACAATAGCATTAGATTTTAAGTGTCTTACTACTTTTAATGAAAAAATTAAATCTGATAAATATTTGTTAGTAGTAGTAATAGAAGATGAATGAGAGATGAAATTCTTATTAATCTTTTCTAATCCACTACTTTGAAAGATATTTCCAAAAGATGTACTTTTAACTTCAAAATTATCAAAATAATTGTTTTTAATTTTAAGCAATATTAATCTACTTTTTTTCTTTAATAAATTTAGCGCAGACCTCTCAAACTCTGGAGCTACAATTATTTCAAAAAATGATTTAAATATTTTGTTTGCTAGATTTAAATTTACACTTCTGTTTAAAAGAACTACACCTCCAAAAGCACTCTTGGGATCAGCATCATAGGCTCTTTTAAATGAAGTACTAATATTTTCTGATGATGCTACTCCGCAGGGATTTGTATGTTTTAAAATTACAGTTGTTGGCTCTGAAAACTCAGATAAACACCTTAAACCACTATCTACATCAATAATATTGTTATAACTAATTTCTTTCCCATTTATTTGGTAGTCAAATATAGAATTATTTTTATTTATTTCTATGTATGATTTTTGGTTTGGGTTTTCTCCATATCTTAACTTAAATTTATTTTTACTTGCAGTTTTATTGCCAAGCCATTTATTTATTTCAGCATCATAATCTGCTGTAATTTTAAATGCTTTCTGAGCCATTATTTTTCTAAAACCAATACTTGTATTACCATTGTTTTTATTAATTTCTTTTATAAGATAAGAATAATCAGACATATCACAAATAGTTGTTACATATTTAAAGTTTTTACTAGCTGCCCTAATTAAGCTTACACCACCGATATCAATCATCTCTATGATTTTATCTTCATTATTACTATTTAAAGATTTTTTAAATGGATATAAATTTACAACAACTAAGTCTATGTCTGGAAAATTTAATTTTTTAAATTCTTTGACATGTTTTTTATTTTCTCTTTTGTGTAAAAGTGAAGCATATATTTTTTGGTTTAAAGTTTTTACCCTTCCATCTAACATCTCTTTAAACTTTGTAATTGCTGATATTTCTTTACAATTATATCCAAGACTTTTAATTTTTGCACATGTTGAACCTGTTGAAATAAATTCGTAATTGTGTAATTTTAAATTTTTACAAAGGTAATTTAATTTGTTTTTATCAAAAACCGATATTAAAGCATATTTTTTATTTATTGTTTTTCTAACGACCATTTTCTTGTTTGTTTAATATTATTAATTACTCCCTTAATAACAATTTGTTTAGTTGGAATTGTTTTATTGTTATCTACAAATATACTATCTTCAATTACCAACTCAACATCACTTTTGAAAATCCATATATTTTTAGAATTTGTTCTAAGAATTACATTTTTTTTACTATTTGTAAAATTATATGAAATACCATCAACTAAATGAAACCTTATATGGTAAATAATTCTATCATTATTATTTTGAAGAGAAATTATCGCATCTTCTCCTCTGATTTTATTACTATCATTATCAATAAACAAAGTTCTTTTAACTATTTTCTTAAATTTTCTAGCATAACCATTGTGTGATCCTTCAAATATAGTTCTATTATTTTTAGAAAATAAATTAAACTTTACAGATTGGGGAAATTTAATATGAGGGTTATTCTCTTTGATTTCACTTATATTAGTATTTTGCAAAATTATTGTTGAATGAGCAGCACTATATCTTAAATACTCTGGATTTTTACCAAAACTTTCTGACGCACCACAATTTGTAATTATTTTCTCTCCAAAACTACTAAATTCAAAAGATAATGTCCCTGCATTTAGATTATTACTAATTTTATCTTTATTTGGCTGAACAACATCAAAAAATATTTTTTTATTTTTATCTTTATAAAATGCAATACCATTTACATTATCTTCATATTTTCTAGATTTTAAATATTCTTCCCTATTTATAGACTCAGAAATTGTTTTTGTATAATTATTATTTGAGCCATTAAACAGAGGTATTGAACCATCATCGTGAAAGTATTCATTTAAAATCGAAGTCATTTTAATATAAGTATCTTCAATATTTTTTGAAATATTTACTTTAAAAAACAATAAAATATTTTTAATTTCACTTAAATTGTTTACATATTTAACGTGTTCTAAAATATTATAACTTTTATGCATTCCTAATTTATCTATTTGACTTATGGTTATAAAATCTAAGTATTTCGAATCTTTCTCACTAAATCTGTTAAGTATAAGACAAGATAACACATATGCTACCAAATCATAAGATGTAATACCGTAAATTTTCTTACTATTAAAATCATAAATTACTCTATGAACATGATTTAATATAATTTTATTTAATAAATAAGTTTCTTGTTTGGTAGATGACGAATTTATAAATTCATAGTTATAAAGTAAATTAATTAATCTTCTAGAGCTTAGATCTTCTGTCCAAGGATAATTAAATTTACTTTTATTTATTTTATTCCAATCAAATATACTTTTTTTTGAATAATTTATTCCAATTTTTCCGCCTAGATTTTTAGAAAAATTTAAAAAATCGAAACTTTGAACATTTTTATTTTGAAGTTTGTAAAAGTTTTTTTTAAATATAAAACTTTTAATCTGTTTATAATTTGTAAAATCTAATTTTTTAAAATTTAAATCTGAATAAATTAAATTATTTTTTCTACTATAAATTTTTAATAGTATGTAAATAAAAATAAATTTTCTTATTAATTGCATCTAAACTTTCATTTTTAAATGTGCAGCAAAGTATCCATCTATATTAAATCCCATATATTTAGAAGGCAAAGTAAACATCATGCCATTTTTAATCATAGAATTGTAATCGTTATCATCTTTTTTAGTAATAAATTTTTCTAGATAAAAATTTTTATTTTTACTCAAAAATTTCGAAATTTGATTAGTAGATTCACAATCAATAAAAGAGCAAACCATGTATAATATAGAACCATTTTCACTTAATAAATTAACTGATTTTTCAAGCATTTTACTTTGTAAATTACACAAATAATCAAATTCAGGCCCCTTTTTTTTGAAAAATATTTCTGGATTTTTTCTAATTGTTCCTAGAGCCGAACAAGGTGCATCTAAGATAATAAAATCATACTTTTCTTTACTCTCTAATTTTAAAACATCATAATTAAATATTTCTGTTTTAAATTTTAATCTATCAAGATTTTCTTTTATAAGTTCAATTCTATTTTTACTTTTATCATTCATGATTATATTTTTGTTCAATGAAAGAATTTGAAAAGATTTTCCTCCTGGTGCCGCACACAAATCAATATTCTTTTCCTTTATATTTTTAATGTTGATATTATTTATTGGAAAAAATGATGAAAAATCTTGAATCCAACACAATCCATACTTTAAAGATTTTAATTCATTAATTTTAATTTCTTCTTTTAAAAAACCAGATTTGCTAGAAGTACCAATTATATCATATTCAAAATTTAAAAAATTTTTTTTATTTTTAAAAACAATATGTAAGCTTGGTTTATCAAAAAAATTTTCAATTAAAGTTTTTCTTTCATAAGAATTTAAGTTTTTTGTTTTATCTCTAAACCAATAAGGTAGATTATGAAATTTAACACTAATATCCTTTAACTCTTTTTTTTTCTTTGCAATTTTCTTAAGACATGCATTTATAAAACCATGATGTATTTTTAATTTTTTAGCAACCTCAACAGTTGAGTCGACAACAGCATAATCTTTAAAGTCTAGAAAAACTATTTGTGTGATTGCAGACTTTAGTAGAATATACTCTTTAACTTTTGGTCTTTTATCTACATATTTTTTAATTACATTTTCTACATGAAAGTTATATCTCATGGTTCCCATACAAACGTTATAAATAAAAGCTATGTCAATTTTTTTATGTTTAATAATAATTTTTTTTATACTCTTGCTTTCTAGTATTTTATTAAATCTATAAATATTATAAAGAATTTTATGAACATCTAGTCTTAAGCCTACTCCTTTTTTCATTTTATTTTATTTTTAATAATTATATTATACATAAATAATAAATAGAAAATCAATTAAATGAGAGGTAACTTAGAAACAATAGTCGGTGCAATGTTTGCTGGAAAAACAAGCGAACTACTTAAAAGAATTCTTTGGGCTAAACATCAAAATAAAAAAATTATTGTTATTAAGCCCAGTATAGATAATCGATACTCAAATGAGAAAATTATCACTCATAATGATCTCAGTCATGAGTGCTATGCAATGTCTGATTGGGATACTACATTAAAAGATTTTATTTTTAACAAAGAGAATGTCGATGTTGTTTTTTTAGATGAAATTCAATTCATGCATACTGAAGACACTTTGAAAAATGTTGAAGAAATCTTAAATAAAGGTATAGATGTTGTATGTGCAGGTTTAGACCAAGATTCTAGAGGAAAACCTTGGGAAACCTCATCTTTACTTTTAGGTTTATCTGATAAAATTTTGAAAATATATGGATTTTGTAATGTTTGTGGAATGGAAGCTACCAAAACCTTTAGAAAGACTGAAGGTGGAGAACGAACTGTAGTAGGTGCTGCTAATATATATGAGCCTAGATGCTTAAAGCATTGGCAACCAAGGTAATTAAATATTTTTTCTCTTTTCAATCAAATCATCTACAACACTTGGATCAGCTAAAGTAGAAGTATCTCCAAGATTTGAGAAATCATTTGATGCTATCTTTCTTAAAATCCTTCTCATTATTTTTCCTGATCTTGTTTTAGGGAGACCTGAAGTAATATGAATAAAATCAGGAGTTGCAATGGGGCCTATTCTTTCTCTTATAGTATTTCTAAGCTCTTTTACTAATTCTTCTGAAGATAAAATTCCAACATTTAATGAAACATAACAATATAACCCACTTCCTTTAATATCATGAGGATATCCAACAACAGCAGCTTCAGAAACACCAGGGTGAGAAACAAACGCACTTTCGATTTCAGCAGTACCAAGATTGTGTCCCGACACAATTATTACATCATCAACTCTTCCAGTAATCCAGTAATAACCGTCCTTATCCCTTTTACAACCATCTCCGGTAAAATATTTGCCATTAAATTGAGAAAAATATGTTTTAATAAACCTGTTGTGATCACCATAAACAGTTCTCATTTGGCCCGGCCAAGATCTTTTAATACATAACATACCTTCACATTCTCCTAAAAGCTCATCACCATCCTTATTTACAATACAAGGCTCAATCCCAAAAAATGGTTTTGAGGCTGAACCTGGTTTTAATTCTATTGCGCCTGTCTGTGGAGATATTAAAATTCCACCTGTTTCCGTCTGCCACCACGTATCAACAATTGGACATTTTGAATTTCCGGGAATTTCAAAATACCATTTCCAAGCTTCTGGATTTATTGGCTCACCAACAGTTCCAAGTAGTTTTAATGAATTTCGTTTTGTTTTTTTTACATGATCATCACCTTCTCTCATTAAAGCTCTAATTGCTGTAGGTGCAGTATAAAAAATGTTTACTTGATGTTTATCAATAATTTGCCAAAATCTTGAAAAATCAGGATAATTAGGAACACCCTCAAACATCAGAGTAGTTGCCCCATTAGATAAAGGACCATAAATAATATAGCTATGTCCAGTTATCCAACCAATATCTGCAGTGCACCAATATATATCTTCAGCTTGATAATTAAAAATATACTCATGAGTCATTGATGCGTAAACTATGTAACCACCGCTAGTGTGCATAACACCTTTTGGTTTTCCAGTAGATCCAGATGTGTACAAAATAAATAATGGATCTTCTGCACTCATTATTTTTGGTTCACAATTGTCATCTACATCTTTTATTAAGTCATCTAAAAGAAAATCTCTTTCTGGAACTAGATTAATTTTTTTTCCTGTTCTCTTAATTATCAGACATTTTTTAACATTTGGGCAGCTCAATAAAGCTTTGTCCGTAGTATCTTTTAGAGGTATTGTTTTACCTCCCCTGACTCCTTCGTCTGCGGTAATTACAAACTCAGACTCACAGTCTTGAACTCTGCCAGCTATCGACTCTGCTGAAAAACCTCCAAAAATAATTGAATGAATAGCACCTATTCTAGCACAAGCTAACATAACGTATGCAAGCTCTGGTATCATTGTAAGATAAATTGTAACTCTATCACCCTTTCTTATACCAATCTTCTTTAAAACATTTGCTGTTTTACATACATTTTTTTTTAACTCTTCATATGTAATTTTCTTTGTATTATTAGGATCGTCACCCTCCCAAATTATAGCTACCTTATTAGGATTTATTTTTGCATGCCTATCTATACAATTATATGAGACGTTTAATTCGCCATCTTCAAACCACTTAATATTAACTTCATCACTTGAATATTTTACATCTTTGATTTTTGTAAACTTTTTAGACCAATCTATTCTACCTGCGTGCTTTTTCCAAAAACTATCTCCATCTTCAATAGATTGTTTATACATTGAAGAATATTCATCATTATTAATTTTAGCATTGCTTATCCACTCATTTTTAATTTTCATTATTATAAGATTAGTTGGAAAACTATAAAATTTCAATAAGAATATTAATTCCTATAATGACATTTTCAATATTAAGCTCCACTCACTTTTTTTTAGTGGCATAACCGATAGTCTACTTTGTTTAATTAATGCAATGTCTTTCAATTTTTTTTCTTTTTTAATTTGGTCTAAAGAAATTGGTTTCTTCAATTTTTTTTTAGGTCTTACATCTACAACTACAAACTTACCAGTCTCATCTGTTGGGTCTGGATAATATTCCTTTACCACTTTAACGATACCTACTATAGATCTTTCTGAAACGGAGTGATAAAAAAAACAAAGATCACCTTTTTTCATTTTTTTTAAATTGTTGCGTGCTTGATAATTTCTAACTCCATCCCACATTGATACACCTTCTTTAACCTGGTTATCCCATGACCATGCATCTGGTTCTGATTTAATTAGCCAATATTGCATTTAATCCTCCAAAATTATTATAAAGTTATTTTTAGTCTTGGATTTGGTTTAAAAAAAATATCTGCATTTTTTTTACTATAATTTTTAATACAAGCCCAAGCAATCATAGCTGCATTATCACTCATCATTTCTTTTATCGGATAATAAAGTTCAATATTTTTTTTTTCAAATAAATTCTCTAAATTTCTTTTAATGTAAAAATTATTTGCAACACCTCCAACTATTGAAGTTGATTTTAAAGAAATATTTTTAGTATTTAAAAACTCTAATACTTTTTCTATTTTAGAAATAATTATTTCAGTTATAGTTTTTTGGAATGAAGAAGATATATTTTTTCTAAAAATATCATCAATTTTATTTTTTTTAGTTAACAGATTGATATGAGTTTTAATACCAGAGAATGAAAAATTAAAAGTTGGATCATTTAAAAGGGGTTTAGGAAGTTTGAAATAGTTTTCATCACCATATTTAGCAAGTTCTTCTATTTGTGCGCCTCCCGGATAACCTAATCCAATCAATTTGGCAGTTTTGTCAAATGCTTCCCCAATTGCATCATCAACACTTTCACCTAATAGTTCAATTTTTTCTTCATCGTGCATTAAATATATTTGGGTATGACCACCAGTAAGTAGTAAAACGAGATGAGGGTAAACAATTGAATTATTGAAGCTTGTAGATAATAAGTGCCCCTCTAAATGATTAACTGGAAAAAATGGTTTATTAAAACCTATTGATAATGACTTAGTGAAAGTAGATCCAACAAGTAAACTTCCAATTAATCCTGGACCACAAGTTGAAGTAAATACATCTATTTTTTTTGGGTCTATATTTGGTCTTTTAAATATTTTATTTGTAATTTCTTGTATTTTTTCTAAATGCGCCCTTGATGCTAATTCAGGCACCACACCACCATGATTATTATGAATTTCTTGAGAAAAAATCACATGTTCAATAATTTTATTGTCTTCCATCAAACAAATGGATGTTTCGTCGCAAGAGGTTTCTGAGGCAAATACAAGCATATTAGTTTGGTACATCATTTTCTTCTGTGAAACAACAAACCAATAATGTTAAAAAAAAGAAATGAAAAAAATAATTGAATATTTTTATATTTTTTCGAAGCTTAGTTTAAGTTTTGGCTTGTTAATTTGTCTAATTGGCATGTCATATATACTTTATTTGAATTATAAAAATGAAGAGGATATTTCCCAAATAAGATCTTTTTCAGAAGAAAAATTAAACAACAATATAAACAAAAACTCATTGCTTATAGAAGATATCTCAGAGGAAATTAAAATTACAAAATCTTCAATTCTTGAAATTAATAAAAATATTACAGACATTTCAAAGACAAATGGTGACTTCGCTATACTAAAAAATAATATTAAACAGTTAAATGATAATTTTGATAAACTATCAAAAGAAATTGAACAAATTAAATTTGAAAAAATTGAGTCTCCGTCTCAAGAAAACAAAACATCTAATATAATTTATGATGATAATGACGAGATAATTGACTTAATACTAATAAAGTATCAAAATGGAATAGACTTCAATTCTGAAATAGATTTTCTAAAAAAAAGTATAAAAAAAGATAAAAACAAAAATTTTGAAAAAATACTACTAAAAACTAATAACCCATATAAGGGTCACGAGTATATAAAAGATACTTTTAACAAAGAAGTAAATAATCATTTAAAAAATGTAAATATAAAGAATCCAAATTCTGTTTTAAGCAAAATTTTTTGGCCGTATGTTGAAATATCACCAAGCTCTGAAAATAAAATTACAGATGATTTAATTTTGAAAATTAAAGAAATAAAATTAAGTTTGAATAATAATAATTTAGAAAATGCATTATCTAAAATTACTAATATAGAAAATCATGAAAAAATTTTCGAATTATCTTATTTGGAAATATCAAAATATTTAGATTTCAAAAATGAATTATTGAAATTAAAATAATGTATAGATTTATAATTTTTACCATACAAATAATTTTATTAGTTATTATACTTACTTTTTTATTTTCAAATCCTTTTATTATTTCATTAGATATAGGAAACCTTAAATATTCATTTACTTCAAATATTTTTGCTATCTTAACTTTATTATTTTTACTTTTTTTCTATGTGCTAGTTTATCTGTATTTCAAATCAAGATTTTCAGTAAAAAAGTATTTATTAAATAATAAATTTAAGAAGTTAGAAAAAGGATACCATTATTTCGTTGAAGCAATGATTGCAGTTGCAAATAAAGACAATCGATCTGCAATTAAATTTCATAAAAAAATGAATGTATATTTGAATGAAGATCCCTCATTATCATTACTCTTAAAATCAGAAGTTTATAAAATAGATAAAAATTTAAACGAACTGTCTAGTGTTTATGAAACAATGATCAAATCTAAGAAAACTGAAGCTTTGGGTTATAGAGGTTTAATGGAGTTAAACTTAAACAACCAAGATTATCATCATGCTTTTTTATATGGTGAGAAACTTTTTTACCTAAACGCATCTATTGAAAAATTGTATGAAACACTAGTTTATATTTCAGCTAAAACAAAAAATTGGAATCAACTTCTTGTATTATCAGATAAAGCTTATTCAAAAAAAATAATTGACCGAGAAACACTTTACGAGAATAAATCTATAGGTCATTATGAAATAGCAAAAATTAAATTTAGTAGTAATCCTAAGGATGCATTAAAAGATATCATTAAAGCACTTGAATTTAAGAAAAACTTTCCACCATTTATAAAATTACATTTAGAAATAATTTCTCAACTCAATAATTTATTTCTTTTAAAGAAAATGATAAAAAAATATTGGTCAATCAATCCAAACTTTCTATTGAGATCTATAGTTTCACAAATAATAATTCAAAACAAATTAACAGATCTATCATTTATTTATCAAGTAATTAAAAATAACAGAGAAGAAAATGAGTCAAAAAAATTATTAATATTTTTTGCAATTAAAAATCAAGAATGGAAAATTGCAAGAGAAAATATTTCTGGATTAATTGGATCTAATCCCTCTAGAGAAATTTGTCTTTTTATGGCTGATATCGAACTCGGGGAACATAATGACAAACAAAAAAGTGACTCGTGGATTTTAAGATCAGAAAATTTAGCTATTGAAAACAGTTGGATTTGTAGAATAACAAATAAAACACAAGAAGAATGGGAAAGTTTATCAAATTCTGGATACTTTAATTCTCTTGTTGTATTTGATTCAAAAATGATAAGTAGTGACTTGAAATAAAATTAAAATGAAAGTTAATTTTTTTATAGGTTATGATCCTAAGGAAGATATTGCATATAGAGTTTGTAAATACTCTTTACTAAAAAGATCATCAAATAACGTAAATGTTATGTCTCTTAAATTAGATGAGTTAATTGCAAAGAAATTATACACAAGACCTATCGATCCATTAGCATCAACACAGTTTACTTACACTAGGTTTTTAGTTCCATTATTAAATAACTATGAGGGATGGGCAGTGTTCTGTGACTGTGATTTTATTTTTTTAAACGATGTATCAAATTTATTTTCTAATTTAGACTCTTCAAAAGCAATTTATTGTGTCCAACATGACTACACTCCAAAAGAAAAACACAAGATGGATGGTAAAAAACAAACAATTTATCCAAGGAAAAATTGGTCTAGTTTTATTTTATTTAATTGTTCGCATCCTAGTACCAAAAATCTAACTATTGAAAAAGTAAACCAAGAAAGTGGAGCTTATCTTCATCAATTTAAATGGTGTAAAGATGAAGAAATAGGATCATTAGACGAAAGATGGAATTGGTTAGAGGGGTGGACATCACAACACAATGATCAAAAACCTTTTGCTGTTCATTATACCAGAGGAGGTCCTTGGTTCACAGAATGGCAAGACGTAGAATTTGCTAAAGAATGGATTCTTGAAAGAGATGAATATTTATCAAATAAATTTAATTTATTGAAATAGATTTTTATTAATAAGATTATTTTCATTCATTATATCTTCTCTACTAATTAATGTAACGGAATTATACCAAGGAGTATTTTCATTGTACTGATTCCAGTAATGAAATAGTGCATGATTTTTTGGTTTTATCAATAGAGTTTTAACTCCAAGAGATCCTGCTAAATGAGCAGTACTATTGCTAACTGTTATAAACATATCTAAATTTTTTAAGAAGGCAGCTAAGCTATCAAAGTCATTATAAATATCTAATTCTTTAATAGTATTTATTTTACTGACACATTTACTTTCAAAATCAACAATTTCATTACCTATATCTCCATATTGAAGATTAAAAAAACTACAATCTTCAAAATCTAATATATGCTTTAAGTTTTCTAGGCTTAGTGATTTGTCAAAAGAGTATCTATTTTTAAAACTCTTCCATGATATTCCAAATTTATATTTTCCTTTAAATTTATCTATAATTTTTTTATATTTTTCAGAAAGTATTTTATCAGGAAATAAATAATTTTTATTATTAAAATCTTTAATATTTCTTCTAAAATATTTTCCAAGACTTCCAGCATATAAAATATTTTCAACAGATTTGAGTTTATTATTATTATTAGAGATATTTCCAAACTCTACAAACTTTTGTGCATATTTTGGAAGTGAATTTCTGAATAAATTTAGAAGACGCTTATCACATTCAATTTTTACATTCTCTATTTGTTCTAAGAGATCTTTATACATAGAACCATACAATAATTCATCACCAACACCTTGTTCACGAAGGACTAATAAATTTATATTCTTTTTTAAATTATTTTTAAAATATAATTTTTTTCTCAATTTAGTTATAGTTTCATTCCTATCCTGAAAATCTGATAAATTTAATCTTCCATCAAAATATGTCCAGCCCAATTCAAAATTATGTTTTTTTAAATAAACAAAAGATAGAATTTTTTTTATATTACCATCTTCTTCATTATACTTTAACGCCTTAAGTGAATATTCTTCTGCAAGATCCAATTTGTCTAAATCAAAATATGTTTTAGCCAGGTTGCTAATTATAGAAGGGTTATCCTTATTTAAAATTAGAGCTTTTTCATAAAATTTGACTGCTTTATTATATTCTCCTTCTTCCCTATAAAAACCTGCTAAATTATTAATTATTTGGAATGAATTTTCATCAATTTTTAATGCTTTTAAGAAAAACTTTTCTGCCTGCTCTGATTCTCTTTTTTCATGAAATAATCTTCCTAAAGAATTTAAAATTTGCAAATTATTTTCATCATACATTAATGCTTGTTTCAAAAAAAATTCTGCTTTTTCAAAATTGTTTTCTACAAAATAACATAAACCTAGAATATTTAGACTCGTTATATCTTTTTTATTTTGTGAAATAAAAAATTTACATATTTTTTTTGATTCTTCTAATTTATTTGTTTTATATAAAATGAAAGCTTTATCTTTTTTAATTGTTGCATAGGTAGGATTTATTTCTATGCCAATATCAATTAGTTTTAGAGCATTTTCATAATTTTCATCTTTTATTTCCATAAGATATAAATTTGTAATTGATTTGAAATCTTTATTATTTTTAATCAAATATTTATAATTAGCTTTAGCCTCTTGATTAAAATCAAGTCTTTGCTCTATTACAGCTATATTAAACCTTAATTTACTATCTTCAGGTTTTTGTTTTAAGATTTTTTTAAGCTTCTTATATGCTGATAGACTTTTTTCTGTAACAGCCTCATTTATTAATTCATTTATTAAAGATGCATGTTCCATTTAAACAATAATTTTATTTATTTTAGCCATTGTTTTATTAATTGAGCCTTCAATTTTTACAACCTTTATACTTTTATACCAGATAGAGGAATTTTTACTTAAGTCCCAATAATAATAACTTGAAGATTGATTTGGAACAATAAGAATTGTTTTTATACCTAATGCACCAGCTAAATGAGCAGTAGAATTACTAACAGTAACAAAGTAATCCAAATTTTTTAAAAGGGAAATACATGATTCTAGATCATTAAATAAATCAATATTTTCTAAATGTACTAAATTATTGTTGGTTTTTTTTAAGGACTCTTTGTCTTTATTTATGTCTCCATATTGTAAATTAATAATTAATCTTTTTTCATTGAATAAGACTTTAAAATCTTCAATTTTTAATGATTTTAACTTTCCAAAAATATTTATTTTACTCCTCCAAGATATCCCTACTGTTATCTTTTTTTCATTTATAAATTGTTTTTTTAATTTTTCAGTCTTATCTTTGTCATCAATTATAAAGGCATTTGTTTTAAAATCTGCCTCCTTTTGTCTAAAAAACTTAATTAAACTACCTGCATAAATTATTTTATCATAGTTTCTAATAAAATTTTTATTTTCTAAAACATAATCGGTATCAAAGAAAATTTTTTTATCAAATGATCTGTTGAATATACTTATTAATCTTTTGTCTGCTTCAATTGTGACATTATGAAATTTTTCTAATAAATCTTTATACACAGAACTAAATAAGATTTCTTCTCCAATACCTTGTTCTCTTAAAACGAATATTCTTTCATTTGGTTTTAATGAACTAATATCGAACACCTTATCTTTAAAGCACTCATAAGTTTTTAGGTTTGCAGTATTCTTTTTAATTAATAATCGTTTATCAAAATATTTTAAACCTTCTGCAAAATAATTTAAGTTAATAAGCATAGTAGAATAACTATACATCAGTTCATTATCATTAGGGTTAACCTCAATACTTTTTTTAAAATATTTTTTTGAATTTTTAAGATCTTTTAATCTAAAATAACTTAATGCAAGATTTGACAATGCAATTTTATTATTGGAGTCAATAATTAATATTTTTTCATACAATGAAATTGCATACAAATTTTTACCTTTTAAGCTAAGTAAATTAGCAATATTTAGAATTGCACTTATGTTATTTTTATTTTCTTTATAAACATACTTAAAACTTTTAAATGCTTTATCAAAATCTTCTAATTTATAATAACAAACTCCTAAATTTAAATAACTGTCGTGAAATTTTTGATTAATTTTTATTGCTTTTTCAAAAGAGGATTTTGCTTTTAATACATTATTTTCTTCTAGCAAAATTAGTCCATTTATATTTAAAGCAAAGTAATCTTTTGGAGATTTTTCTATTACTATATTAATATATTTTTTTGCCTCTCTATACTTTTGATAATTATACAATATGTATGCTTTGTCTTTATTTGCACTTTCATCATAAGGAATTTTTGACAATATTTTATTTATATAAACGAGAGCCTTATCTGTATTATTTTTTTGAATATATAATTTTGATATAATACTTAATAATTTTTCATCTTCTTTTTTATTTTCTAGAATTTTTTCAAATGACTCTATAGCGTCTTCTATATAGTTCGCTTTTTGTGCAATTTGTGCAAATGTATAAATAACATTTAGATTATTATTGTTTTCTTCTTTTAATTTTTTTATTTTTGAAAATGCTAATTCAATTCTATTTGAATTAACAATTTTAATTATTTCTTCAAGCTCTTTTGTAACGGACATAAAAAAACCCAGCCTTTAAAAGACTGGGTATAATAAAATTAAATATGTATTTTTAAAGTTTTATCTTCTTTGGCCAAACAACTGAAGCAATAAGATAAATAGATTAATGAAATCTAAATAAAGTTTTAATGCGCCCATAAGAGCTTTTTTTGATCCTATTTCCTCATTATCTCCACCATAATACATATTTTTAATATTTTGCGTATCATATGCAGTTAGTCCTACAAATACTAGAACCCCAATCACGGATATAGCAAATTGCATAGCTGAAGATCCAACAAAAATATTGACTACACTAGCTATAATTATTCCAATAAGTCCCATAAATAAGAAACCCCCTAATTTTGTAAGATCTCTTTTCGTTGTATATCCGTATAGGCTCATTGCACCAAATGTACTAGCTGTTATAAAAAAAACCCTTGCTATTGAGGTTTGAGTAAATTCTATAAATACTGATGCTAATGATAAGCCCATTATACTTGCAAATAGCCAAAAAGTTATTTGTGCTGCAGAAACGGACATTTTGTTAATCCTAGCACTTAAATAAAATACGAAACCCAGAGGAGCTAACATTACTACCCACTTAAGTGGTGATCCAAAAAGCAATGCACCTAATTGTGTAACACCTATAATTTGGCCCATTTCATTAGTTACTATTGATGCTTTCCCAAAAAAATATGCGATGAAACCAGTAAGTAACAAGCCAATTGTCATGTAATTGTAGACTTTAAGCATATAAGCTCGCAAGCCTTCATCAATTGCCGCCTGATCTACTGATTTAGTAAATGATCGTTGATTAAAGTCTAAAGCCATAATTTCTCCTTTTAATATTACTAATATCGCTATAAATCTAACAATTTCAAGGCATTTTGTAAAAATAGTATGAAGTATAGAAAATTAGGAAATACAAATATCGATGTAAGCGTAATTTGTTTAGGAACAATGACATTTGGTGAACAGAACACTCAAGAAGAAGCATTTGATCAGATGGATTATTCGTTAGAAAAAGGAGTAAATTTTTTTGATACTGCAGAGTTGTATGCAGTTATGCCAAGAAAAGAAACGTATGGTAAAACTGAGGAAATTATTGGAAATTGGTTTAAGGTAAAAAAAAATAGACATAAAATAATATTAGCCTCTAAAGTTGCCTCTAAATCAGTTGGAGGGCTTCAATGGATTAGAGAAGGCTCAACAAATCTTGGCTTTGATAAGAAAAATATTAATACTGCTATTGACGATAGTCTTAAAAGATTAAAAACAGATTATATTGATTTGTATCAACTTCACTGGCCAGAGAGAAAAGTACCTTCATTTGGAACCTTAGATTTTAAATATGATCCTAATGATAATGAATGGACCCAAATTGAGGAAGTTTTAGATAATTTACACAGTTTAATTAAAGCTGGTAAAGTTAGGTATGTTGGCTTGTCAAATGAAACTCCGTGGGGTGTCATGAAATTTTTACAAATTGCTAATGAAAAGAAATTACCAAGAATGGTATCAATTCAAAATGTATATAGTCTAGTCAATAGAGTATTTGACATTGCAAATTCAGAAGTTTCAATAAGAGAAAAATGCGGCCTGTTAGCTTATTCTCCTTTAGCAGGAGGAAGACTTAGCGGAAAATACATTGGAAATAAAAAACCAAAGAATGCAAGATATACTTTGTGGCCGAGAAGATTTAGTAGGCATAATACAAAAAGAGGTGAAGTAGCAATAGAATCATATTTTAAAATTGCAAAAAAATATGGAATTTCTCCATCTACATTTGCTAACGCTTTTGTAAATGATCGTCCTTTTGTAACAAGTAATATTATAGGAGCAACTTCAATGTCTCAACTTAAAGAAAATATCGATAGCATAAATGTAAAGTTATCAAGTGAAATCTTAAATGAAATAGAAAACATACACTTATCTGATCCCAATCCTTGTGTTTAATTACTATTTTAATTGTGGTATGCTGCTAAATTAACTTTATTATAATTAACATCCTTAATCATTTCTTTTTGCTCTTTATTCAAAAGTAGTAATTTGCTATAGTTAAGAAAGCTCAAACATTATATTTTAAGTTTATTAAGTAATTGTTTTGTATTTAAAACATATGATCTATCCCAAAGATATACATTTAACAAACAATAGTAAATTTGATAAACTGTTTCATATTCCAAATAATTTTTATCTATTTTAATATAGTTTTCGTACTTACTTAAAAAATCTTTATCTAAAAAATTTGGATTAAACCACCTCAAATATGCTATTTCCATTTCATTATGTCCAAAGAAAGATCCAGGATCAATAAATCCAACAAATTTTTTATTATTAAATAAAATATTGCCCTCCCACATATCTCCATGTAGTAATCTAGGTTTTGGATTATTTGGAATAAAATTATCAAGTTTATTTAACAGTAAATCCATTTTTTTATTTATTTGTCTATCCATTGGATTTGTTTGATTAATTAGCTCATAAATATAATTTAATCTTTTATCTCTAAAAAAATTTATCCAATTATTTTCAAAACTATTATAATGTTTTAATCCTCCAATTTGTGTATCAAAACTAAAACCATAATCTTTATTTTTCTGAGAATGTAAAAAAATAATTGCAGAAAGAAGATCTAAATTTATTTTTAATGGTTTTTCGTTATCATTTTCAATATATGTCATAATTAGATAATCATCGTTACACGCTTTAATTTTTGGAAAGTTATTTTGTTTAAATTTTTCAAAAAATTTTAAATTTTTACTTTCAGCATTTATAGCATTAAATTTATTATTTCTTTCTTTGTAAAATTTTACTATAAATTTTTTATCATCAGATGTTTCTATTTGATAACAGTTTATACTAAAAGAATCCGACAATAACTTGCTATTATTAATTTTTCTATTATTTAATAATTTTTCTATGGCATTTAGGTTAATATTATCAATCATCTTTTTATGCTTCAAAAACTAAACCTGCAATTTATATTTTCATACTTAGGTTTAATTCCGTATTTAATTATCATTATTAATAAATATTTTCTTTTTCAAATAAATTCAGAATTAACAACACATTTTTCTATCTATTACACAATTATAATCATAGTTTTTATAGGATCTATAAATTGGAATTTAGATAAAAAACTAGATAAAATCATTGTTATCTATGGCTTATTACCGAGCCTATATTCTATTTTCATTATTATTTTAAATTTAATTAATTATGACTTTAAAATAATAATAGTATTACTAGTTATCTTTTTAATTTTACAATTATTATTTGATTATAAATTTATATATTCTAAAAAACAGAATAAAATAGCATATTACTTTCTTAGACTTCCATTAACTTTTTTTATTTCTGTTTTTTTATTAATTTTTATAAGTTAGTTTGAATTGATCCAATTTTGATATTAGCATGATTACTGATATTAAAATCATAATATTTTTTAAGATTATTTAATTCAGAAACTTTCATTATTTTAAGCTTTTTAAATAAATTATACATTACAGATGGTAAAACTCTTTCATTCCCATCAATAACTTTAACTACTCCCACAACTCCTTTTTTTATATCTGAAAAAAGAAAAACTCCCTCAGCACCACCTTTACAAAAAATTTTTTTATTTGATACAGTAATAATTTTTGAATCTAGACTATCTGTTCCCCCAATATATTTTGGATTTTCTAAAATTGAATTAATTAATAGCTTTACCTCTTTTGAGTATTTTGATTTATTATTATAATTATCTGTCAATTTAATTAACATTTTTGCAATATCTTTAATTCTAAATGAATATTGAGGAGCGCTACAACCGTCAATCCCATAATTTTTTTTACTTACTTTTTTTTCTGAAAAATAATTAAAAATATCCCTTATCGCAATTTGATGAGGGTGATTAAATTTTAAATAATTCTTTATATTATAATTTTGTATTTTTGATGCTGTTATCATGGCAAGATGCTTACCAGCGCAGTTATTATATAATTCATTTACTTTAATATTTGATCTCAATATTTTTTCAAACGCAATAGTATTTAATGGATTATGTATTCCACATTTTAATATATTGTTTTTAAAATTAATTTTCTTTAACCAGTTTTTTAATTCTGCAATATGATATTTTTCACCTCTGTGAGAAGAACAAGCTAATGCTACTTGTTTAGAATTTAATTTGAATTTTTCAACAGCCATTGATTTTATAAATGGTATTGCTTGGAAAATTTTTATTGATGATCTTGGGTAAATATAATCACTATCATTTTTAGTACTAAATAAAGTTTTATTATTTTTATCCATTACTAATATCTTAAGTTTATGGCTGCTTTCAATTAGATTAGCCCGTAGAAAACTAGTTGTAATTTCTTTCACAACCGTATTATAAAATATATTTAGTAAATTACTTAAAAAAAGATTTAATAAAAGTGAACAGATTTAAGAATGAACCAAAGCGCCCAAAGAAAATAGCATCTTTCTCAGTAATCGATAGACATACACAACCTTCATCCTGACATGCAATAGGTGTATGTTTTATTTGTTGGTCATTTATTTGTATATCACCTTTGGAATATTTTCCATATTCGTCACAGAAACTGCCATCTAAAACAAGTATATATTCTTTACCCCCGTGTGAGTGAATAGGAATAGAGGCTCCAGGTTCCATTTTAATCAGTTTGAGTTCGTCTTCATCATTAATTTTAGGGTTGAATTCGCTAAAACCTTTATAAATCTGTTTCCATTTAATATCGGAGAGAGGACCCAGCAACTTTGTTATTGGGTCAACGTTTTTAGAAGCTTTTTCCTTATAGTCATTTGATTTTAAGCAGTCAGTAAATTTAAGATTACTTGTAGGGACATTTTCATTATTTATAAGATCATCTCCTAACATGGACTCGAACGTTTGATTCAGTTCAGATGCTTTTGAATTTAGATATAAATAAGCAGACGTGAATATTGATTTTGATGGACCAAGCTTACCTGCTGCATAGTCAAATATAAGCTGATTTCTAGTTACTGTTCCGTTCATAATAATCTCTGCATTTTTGTTAAAATATGCCTTATTCTTGATTTAACTGTACCTAATGGAATTTCAAGCTCTTCAGCTATTTTTTTATGGCTTTTATTTTCAAAAAAGTTCATTTTTATTATTTTTCTTTGTTCTTTATTTAGCTCTTTATTTATTCTATTTACTTGATCTTTTATTTCACTTTCATTGACTGAATTTTTGTTATTTTCCTCATATAAAAACTCTCTAACATCTTCTTCATTAAGACTTTTTGTTGCGTTTTTTCTGAAAAAGTCGACTTTTTTATTCCTTGCTATTGTAAATACCCAAGTTGATATACTAGCTTTCGTAGCATCATATAGTTCTGATTTTGACCAGATTGTACTCATAACCTCTTGAGTTAACTCTTCAGCATTGTCCTTAATCAAGCCATTTTGAAGGTAATAACCATTAATTTTTGGTGCCAAAAAATCAAATAATTGAGAAAAGGCTATTTGGTCGCGGTTATCTCTTATTTTGACCATTAATTTGGAAAGTTCAGAATAATCCATATTAGTGCTAGTTTATATATATTTTAAACATTCTTAACTATTTGCGTAAGATATACTAAAAGGAAAAATACATGAAAATAATTTTAAGTCTTTTTGTCATAGTTATCAGTTTAATGTCATTTTCTGCATCATCCTTAGAAAAAGGTAAATGGAAATTTGTTAAATCAGATGAGTATTGTTATATTGGAAGTCAAGCAATTAAATCAGATTTGTCTCCAGATAAGAAAAGAGGAGACTACTATATATTAGTTTATAAAAATATTGGGAACCCAGAGGTTGTCGTTCAAATAGAAGCTGGCTATAACTATAATACAGACGCTGACATAATAGTAAAAATTGATAAAGGTGATTACACCTTTTACACTACTAAAGAAATTCCAGGAACAGCTTGGACCAATGAAGACTCAAAAGTAATTTTTGCTATGAAAAAAGGACTAGAACTTGTTGTTAAGGGGGAGTCTTCTAGAGGCACAATTACAAATGATGAATATACTTTAAAAGGTTTTACCGCGGAATATAACAAACTAATTGAAGAGTGTTAGGATGCCAAAAAAAATAGTATTAGCCTATTCTGGCGGGTTAGACACTAGTGTAATTTTAAAATGGTTACAAATAAAATATAATTGTCCTGTTGTAACTTTTACTGCTGATATTGGTCAGGGAGAAGAATTAACTCCTGTAAAAGAAAAAGCAAAGAGCTTAGGAGTTAAAGAAATCTTTATTGAAAACCTTCAGGAAACATTTGTTAAGGATTACGTTTTTCCAATGTTTAGGGCTAATACTGTTTATGAGGGCAGTTATCTTTTAGGAACAGCCATTGCAAGGCCTTTAATTGCTAAAAGACAAATAGAGATTGCAGAAAGTGTAGGCGCAGACGCTGTTGCTCATGGTGCAACAGGTAAGGGAAATGATCAGGTAAGATTTGAGCTAGGGTATTATGCAAGTAATTCAGGTATACAGGTTATTGCTCCTTGGAGAGATTGGGAGTTTAATTCAAGAAATGATTTAATTGAGTTTGCAAAACTTCATCAAATTAGTGTTACCAAAGATAAGCTAGGTGAGCCTCCATTTAGTACTGACGCTAATCTTCTACACACATCTTCAGAAGGAAAAATATTAGAAGATCCTTGGACATCTCCTCCAGAACATATTTTTTCAAGAACAAAAAGTATCGAACAAACTCCAGATCATCCATCAATAGTTAAAATAACATTTAAAAATGGAGATCCAGTAGCGCTAAATGATAAAAAAAGAAAACCACATGAAATTCTTTCTGAATTAAACAATATTGGAGGAGAGCACGGAGTGGGCAGAATAGATATAGTTGAAAATAGATTTGTTGGAATGAAATCAAGAGGTGTCTACGAAACACCTGGAGGTACTATTTTATTACACGCACACCGTGCAATTGAAAGTATAACACTTGATAAAGGTGAAGCTCACTTAAAAGATGAGATCATGCCAAAATATGCCGAAATTATTTATAACGGTTTGTGGTTCTCATCAGAAAGAATTACACTTCAAAAATTAATAGATAAAACTCAAGAAAATGTAAATGGTGATGTTAATTTAAAAGTTTTTAAAGGTAATGTTATTATTGAGGGAAGAAGATCACAGAATAGTTTATATGAACCCTCACTTGTGTCTTTTGATGAAAAGGGTAATTATAATCAAAAAGATGCTGAAGGTTTCATAAAAATAAATTCACTAAGACTAAAAAATTTACTTAAAAAATAATGGGGTATGGCGATGATTTGCTAGTTACTGCATTAGCAGCAAATTTAAAAAAGAAATTCCCAAATAGACAAATTGTAATTGGCAATTTTGCAAAAAAACAAGCTCATCATTCTATTATTTATGATAACAATCCTAATATTTCAGATTGTAGAAGTCTTGATAAAAATAAGGAGATTCATATTGTAGATTACCATCCAGAAAACAGACCTTATATAAATTATGAAAAAAGTACTAATACAAAATATATATGGAATAATAAATATAAAGCTTCTCCCGGTGAATTATATTTTACAACTAACGAAATTAAAGTTGCTAAATCTATAATAGATGATGCAAAGTTATTTTGGAAAAAAAACAACACAAAAAAATTCAATGGCATTATTTTTTTAGAAACATCTTCCACTAAAATTGATCATAAGAATTGGTCATTTAAACAAATTAATAAAGATTGGGGAAAAGATAATTGGTTAGCATTAGTACGGGAGCTTAAAAATTCTTATTTAATCATACACTCCAACCACAATAAAACATTAGATATAAATGAAATTTATAAAACAGAAAATATGAGCTTTAGAATTGCATGTGCTACAATGAAACTTTGCGACATCTATGTTGGTCCCGAAGGAGGATTTAGTCATGTAGCAGGAGCATTAGATAAAAAAGCAGTTGTTTATTATGGTGGTTGGATAGATCCTAAAATAATTGGTTATGAATTTCATACAAATATTTATTATGAACATAAGATTTCACCTTGTGGTTTATACAGGGAAAGATGTTATCATTGTGAGGAAGCAAGAAATAATATTAGCGTTAACTATTATTTAAATGAAATTAATAAGATATTTAAATAAGATTAACTTTTTAAAGAATTTTTAAAGGCAATTGTCGTATTTCTTAAGAGACATGCGATAGTCATAGGTCCTACACCGCCTGGAACTGGTGTAATTGCTGACGCTCTTTTTTCAGCTTCAGAGTATTCTACATCACCGACAAGCTTTTTTTTGCTTTCACCATTTATACTTTTTTCAATCCTGTTGATACCGACATCAATAACAATTCCACCATCTTTGATCCAATCTCCCTTTATCATTTCAGGCCTTCCTACAGCTGCAACTAATATATCTGCACCTCTGCATATGTTTTTTAAATTTTGAGTTTTTGAGTGCGCTACAGTAACAGTACATGACTCTTTTAATAATAGTTGAGCCATTGGTTTACCTACTATATTTGACCTTCCAACCACAACTGCATTTTTACCACTTAGATCAATATCAAGGCTTCTTAACATCAGGAGACATCCATAAGGTGTGCAAGGAATTAATAAGTTTTCATTATTAGATGCACTAATTGATAGTCTACCAACATTTAGAGGATGAAATCCATCGGCATCTTTATCTGGACTTATGGAGTCTAAAATCTTCTGTTCGTCCATATGTTTTGGCAGAGGAAGTTGAACCAGTATACCATTAACATTATTTTGATTATTTAGTTTATCAACTAAATCTAATAATTCTTTTTCAGTTGTTAAATCTTCTAAATGATGGTCAATAACTTCTATTCCAACTTCTAGAGCACTTTTAGTTTTTGCTTTTACATAAACACTACTTGCAGCTACATTACCTACTTGTACCACAGCTAAACCTGGTACTTTGTTATATTTTTCTTTTAGTGAAATTATTTCCCTGCTTAAGTCCCTTCTCAGACTGCTAGCAATTATTTTACCATCTATAATTTTTGACATTTTTATCTTGGCCAATATTCAATTAGCAAACTTTTTATAAACCATAGTCCAAGATAGACAACTATTGGAGATAAATCTAGAGAGCCAAATGTGGGTAAATACCTTCTTACAAAATGTAGACTTGGCTCACATAATCGATACATTGCATCCATTATAGTAAAAACAAGTCGGTTGTTTGTATTTATAACATTAAAGTTAACCAACCAGGTTCCAATAATATAAATAATAAGTATAAATTGAAACAAGTTAATAATCTGAACAATTAATCCAAGAAGTGAAATCATAAAACTATACAAATCATTTGGTATTCTAATTTATCAATTAATGCAAAACATAAAAAAAGCGGTCTTAATATAAAACCGCTTTTTCAAAAGAATTTATATTAAATTACATAGATATATCTCTACCGAACCATCTTTTAGTAATTTCAGCAGTAGTTCCATCTTTTGACATCTCTGAAATAGCTGCATTCCACATTTCCAAAATATCATTGTCTTCTTTACGAACAGCTCCACCTACACCATCACCAAAAACTCCACCTGAAAAGGTAGGTCCAGTAAACGCAACATCAACACCGCCATCTGATTCCATAAAATCAATAATCGAACCAACATCAGCTAGTACAGCATCACATCTACCAGCAGCTAAATCCAGATTATGATCATCAACCGCTTGATAAAGTTTTACATCTACAGCACCAGACATATGCTTTTCTAAAAAATTTTGATGAATTGTTGAAGATTGAACACAAACAGTTTTTCCATCCATTGCAGCTACAAGCTGACCAATAGCTGCTTGTTCTTTACCTCCAGCATTATTTAAGTTTACTTTTGCCATACCAGCAATATTTAAATCTGCTAATCCACTATCTTTTAAAACAGCAAACCTTGCTCCATCTGTCATATAACCAGTTGTAAAGTTAACCTTTTCTTTTCTTTCTTCAGTAATAGACATCCCGGCAATTATGATATCATATTTACCTTGAAGAAGAGCAGGTATTATACCATCCCAATCTTGAGTTACCCATTCACAAGTGACTCCCATGCGCTCACAAGCTTCGTTACCAAAGTCTATCTCCGCACCTTCTAGTTCACCAGCTGAGTTTAGATTATTCCATGGTGGATAAGCACCTTCTGTACCAATTCTAATTGTTTGTGAATTTGCAATTGAAGCAACTCCAAAAATACCTATTGATAGTAAATATATTAAAATTTTTTTCACGTTTCCTCCTTGAAGAAGTAGTTCTAAATTATAGCTGAACCATATAAGCTAAATAAAAAAAAACAAAATAAATTGTTCAAGCCTTCTTTGTTTTAGTCTTAATTAATACAAAAAACACGCCAATTATCAGTAATATAAAAGGAAAACTCCACAGAAAAATATTATTATAATTTACAAGCGGTCTAAAAAGAATGTATTCACCATATCTTTCAACCAAAAATTTCTTGATATCTCTCTCACTTTCACCTTGCTGTAATTTTTGTTTAACTATTTTTTTGATATCATTTGAGAATTCAGCATCTGAATCATATATACTTTGGTTTTGACAAGTCATGCAACGTAACTCTAAGGTTAAATTTTTTACTCTTTCATCGATATTTTCAATTGCATAAATTTTGAAAGTAAAAAATATAAAACTTAAAATTGCTATATGTAAAATTTTAAAGAAGTGGCTCGATTTCATTTTTTAAAATATCCTTAGTTAAAGGACCCATATATTTATAGATAATCATACCATCCTCATTGATTAAATATGTTTCGGGCAGACCAAAAACACCAAACTCTAAGGCAATTAATCCATCAGAGTCCACACCAACAAAATGATATGGATTTCCATCATCTTCTAAATATTTTTTTGCATCTAAAGTTGGATCTTTGTGATTAAATCCCAACAAATATAGTTCAGGATATTTTTTACGTATTTCAAAAAAAAGTGGATGTTCTATTTTACAAGGACTACACCAAGAAGCAAAAAAATTAATTAAGGTCTTCTTATTTTTTATATCTTTTGTTTTGATTACATCCTTTGAATTGTAAAGAGAACTACTTTCAAAAATAGGAACATCTTTATTTAAGAGTGCACTCGGTGGTTTATTTGGATTTTTACCACTTAATAAATAAACTAGTGAAAAAATACATATTATTAAAAGTACTATTAATGGAGTTAAAATAAATATTCTATTCATCTTCTAGAAACTGCTATTAAACCTGAATACATCATTATTATTACTCCAAGCCATATAAAGCTAACAAATGGATTAATTAAAACTTTTACAAACCACTCATTATTTTTTTGATCACCAAGGATAAAATATATATCCTTATTCCACTGATGTAGAATACCAGCTTCTGATGTAATCATCTTAGAAACAGGATAATAATTTTTTCCAGCCTCTATTTCATTTAATTGATTTTTTTCAATATCAAACAAAAATTTTCCTCTTAAAGATTGGAAATTAATTTGATTAGTAGTTTCTATTTTTTTGAACAAAACTGTTTTTCCATTTACATTAAATTTATCTCCTTCATTAAGGTTAAAATCTAGCTCATTTTGAAAAACACTAGAACAAGTGATACCAACTATAGCAATACCAACTCCAATATGCGCTATATGAGGATTAATTATTTGGATATACTTAATAGTAAATTTAACTTTGTACGAAGAAAAGATCGCAATAATTGAGGCTAATATTATCCAAAAACCTAGAAGTAGTCCAACAAAGCCCCATGTATTAAAATCTAAAAAATATGATTGAATTAATACTAAAACACTTAAGATAATAAAACCTAGTACATATTTTTTTGAATTTTGAATTTTATTTGTTTGCCAGGATAAAATTGGTGCAATGCTCATCAACAAAAAACCAGGGATCATTATAGGAATTACTGTTGCATTAAAATAAGGGCCACCAACTGATATTCTCTTATTATACAAAACTTCAATTATAATTGGGTATATAGTTCCTAATAGAATAGTTAAGGTTGCTATAATCATTAAAATATTATTTATTACAAGTGCTGAAACCTTATTAATAAATAACAAGTTTAAAGCATTTGATTTTTTTGGTTCTTTTAACAAGAAAATTAAAAAACCAAAGCCAGTTACAATAAAAAAAATAAGTAATATAAATATGCCTCTGGATGCATCTGCTGCAAATGAATGTACACTAGTTAAGATTCCAGATCTTACCAAAAATGTACCAAAAACGCTTAATGAAAAGCATAGAATTGATAAAAAAACTATCCACTTTTTAATAGCTTGCTCACCTCTTACCATCATGAGAGAATGAACTAACGCAAGTCCAGCAATCCAGGGCATCAGCGAAATATTTTCGACGGGATCCCAAAACCACCAACCACCCCATCCTAATTCATAATATGCCCAATATGAGCCTAGAGCTATTCCGCCAGTTAAAAAAGTCCAACTAATCAATGACCATTTTTTTGCAACATAAAGCCATTCATCGTCTGTATTTTGAAATAAACCTGCAATAGCAATACTGAAAACTATGGAATAGCCAACGTAACCTCCATATAAAATTGGAGGGTGAACAGCCAATCCTGGATCTTGTAAAATTGGATTTAAACCCAAACCCTCATTTACTAAAATTGAATTAACTAGAAATGGATTTGATGTAAAGACAATGAAGAGACCAAATAAAATATGAAGTAAAGATTGGATAATTAATGTTAATCTTTGAAAGCCTTCGTCTATATTTTTTGTAAAAGAAAAAAAGAAACTAAAAATGGATAATATACTTAGCCACAAAAGCATCGAACCTTCATGATTTCCCCATGTACCTGAAATCTTATAAATTAATGGTTTATTAGAGTGAGAGTTTTGAAAAACATTATAATTTGAGAAATCTGATATAATGTAAGCATACATTAATGAAAAAAAAGATAATAAAGTTAATAATGATGAAAGACGAATAAATAAGTTAAATCTTTGATTTTGAAATTTAAATATATATCTGGATAATAATAAGTAAAAATTAATACCTATAGCAAAAACTAAGCTTAAAAAACCAACTAATGAACTCATTTGTATTTTTTATTCCAATAACCTGTATCTTTTAGATCCTCTTTTATTGATGCTGGCATATAATTTTCATCATGTTTTGCAAAAACATTGGTTGCATTAAAAATATTATTATCAACAAAAGCACCTTCTATCACTGCACCTTGTCCTTCTCTAAATAAATCAGGAAGAATGCCATTGAAAGTAACAAGTATAGATTCTTTTTCATCAGTAATTTTAAATTTAAATTTACTTGAAGAAATTTTATTAAAACTATTATTTTCTACAAAACCACCTATTCTTATAATTTTATTAATTACTATATCTGATTTATTAATTTCAGATGGTGTATAAAAATACGATACGTTTGCTCTTGTGTTATATAATATTAATAATATGGCACTTAGTATTATTACCAAAGTGAGTAATATAAAAAGTAACCTTTGAAATCGTAAGCTCATTTATTATTTATTCTTCTAAATTTTAAGTAACTGAAAAATAATAACAAAAAAATTAAAAGAAAACATGTAATATAAGACCCAAAAATATACCAAAAATACATAAGTTCTATTAACAAAAATATTTAGGAAAGATAGTTAATCCAAAAGGACTAAAAGTCACAAATTAATTTAGATTAGATTTTCTTGAAATTATTTCCGTTTTTATTCTTAAAATAGCTATTGTCATTCCAATCATCATAAATGCGAAAGTCATAATAATCAATGGCATCATCATTGATGGGTCAATATTTGGCTTTGACAATTTGCTTATAGTTGCAGGCTGATGCAAGGTATTCCACCAGTCTACAGAAAATTTGACTATGGGTAGGTTTACAGATCCAACAAGAACAAATATCGCCACAACCTTTTCTCTCACAAATCTGTTCTCAAAAGATAAATTCATAAAAATAATTATAAGATAAACAATAAAAAGTATAGCAACAGATGTTAGGCGCGCATCCCATACCCACCAAGTACCCCACATTGGCTTACCCCATAAAGAGCCACTTATAATGCATATTAGGGTAAAAATTGCTCCTACAGGAGCTACTGCTGTGTTTACAATAAATCCAAATGGTATTTTAAAAGCAAGTCCAACAATACTATATAATGTCATTATTACATACGTAAGTAATGCTAACCAAGCACTTGGTACATGGACATACATTATTCTAACAGTGGATCCTTGCTGGTAGTCATCAGGAGAAAGATAAAATGAAAATAACAGACCCAATATTAATAAAATAATTGAAATAATAAATAATGGTTTTAATAATACATCAGCAATATTATTAAATTTATTGGGATTAACTAAAAACTTCATACTAATTATTCTGTAATGCCAATTTTAAACATGCACCGCTTGCCCAGGGATTAATTGCAAAAACAATTAATAATATACCAAATAGTATATTTATTAGAGAATCATAGTTCTCATTAGAATTAATTAAACCAACTGAAAAAATTACAGCAGGAACACTAAAAATTATTACAATTACACTTCCCAGTAAGTAATTTCTATTGTTAAGCAAATTCATTGATGCAGAAATTGATCCTAAACAAGATAATATTAAGGACCCTATTAAGAAGCTTATTAATAACAAAACCAGCTTATCGTAAGTAATATCTAATAATAAGCTTGCTATTGGAATTGAAATTAGAAATGGAATTTGAACAAAAATAAAGTGGGAAATTGTTTTTAAAATACTTATTAGTTCATAACTAAAGCCATTTAAATGCATCAAGATTAAATTCCCATTATCAAAATCTTCCTGATAAAATTTTCTCAATGACAATGTTGAACTTAATAATAGTAATGTCCAGAGTATTCCAATGCTTAAGATAGATAATGTTTCTTTTTCTGGTCCAAATGAAAAAATAAATATAAATATTGATATGAAAAAAAATAAAATATTTGTTAGAATATCATGAAATCCACTAAGATTTAATTTATATTCTCTAAAATAAAAAAATAAAACTTTTAAAAAAAATCTAGCCATTATGTTAATACAATTTTTTCAGAATTAATCTGAAGTTCCTGATGTGTACTAAATAAAATACTACCACCATTATCACAATGATCTTCAAAGGTTTGTGCTAATATTTCTATTGTGTCAGAATCTAAATTATTTA
>CACJGU010000001.1 GCA_902593125.1 uncultured Alphaproteobacteria bacterium | reverse complement strand
CTAAAAGTATGCCTACAACTGCAGCTTCGAAGATTTTAGAAAACTTCAATCCAACTTATGAATCATTTGTTACTCAAAAATTATTAGATGAAGGATCTATCTTTGTTGGTAAAACAAATCTAGACGAGTTTGCAATGGGTTCAGCTACTAATACAAGTTTTTTTGGAAATACAATTAATCCTTTGTCAAAAAAGAATGAGCCATTAGCTCCTGGCGGATCTTCAGGTGGTTCTGCAGCAGCAGTTGCAGCTGATTTATGTTTAGGTGCTACTGGAACAGATACGGGTGGATCAATAAGACAACCAGCAAGCTTTTGTGGTGTTGTTGGTATCAAGCCAACATATGGACTATGTTCACGTTGGGGAATAGCTGCATTTGCATCTAGCTTAGATCAAGCAGGAATTTTTTCTCATAATGTTGAAGATGCATCAATATTATTAAAATCTATAGCTGGTTTTGATAAAAGAGACAGTACAAGTGCTAAAGTAGATATCCCAAATTATTTTGAAAATTTAGATGATGATCTAAATGGAAAAACTGTTGGCATACCAAAAGAGTATTCTATTGATGGTACACCGATGGAAATAAGTCAGATATGGGAAGATGCTATCAAAGTTTTAGAAAAAAAAGGTGTAAAAATAAAAAATATTTCACTTCCTCATACGAAATATGCACTTCCTACCTATTATATAATTGCTCCAGCTGAAGCTTCCTCAAACTTAGCCAGATATGATGGAGTAAAATATGGATTTAGATCGGAAGAAATTGATTCTCTTGATGAAATGTATGAAAATACAAGAGCACAAGGTTTTGGAAGAGAAGTAAAAAGGAGAATTTTAATAGGAACATATGTATTATCTGCAGGTTATTATGATGCATATTATCTTAAAGCACAAAAAGTGAGAAAATTAATTGCAGATGATTTTAATAAAGCTTTTCAAGAATGTGATTTTATAGTTACTCCTACTGCGCCAAGTGCTGCATTTCCCTTAAACGAAAAACAAAATGATCCTATCAAAATGTATTTAAATGATGTGTTTACTGTTCCTGCTTCTTTAGCTGGCCTACCAGGTATTTCAATTCCTTTTGGAAAAGATAAAAATAATTTGCCACTAGGTATTCAAATTTTAGGAAAACATTTTGACGAACAACAAGTTTTTAATGCTGCTCTATCTTTAGAAAGATCATATGAATAATTTAATAAAAGGTGAAAAGCATGATTGGGAAATGGTAATAGGTCTTGAAATACATGCTCAGGTAAAATCAAATTCTAAATTATTTTCTTCATCATCTACTAAATTTGGCTCATTACCAAATAGTCAAGTATCTTTAGTTGATGCTGCTATGCCAGGAATGTTGCCAGTAATTAATAAGTATTGTGTAGAACAGGCAGTAAAAACTGGAGTTGGTTTAAATGCTAAAATTAATAATTATTCAGTATTTGATAGAAAAAATTACTTTTATGCCGATCTTCCACAAGGATATCAAATTAGCCAGTATAAATATCCAATTGTTGGAGAAGGAAAAGTTACAATTGATTTTAAAGATGGCACATCAAAAGATATTAGAATTGTAAGATTACATCTAGAACAAGATGCTGGTAAAAGTTTACACGATCAAAATCCTTCAAAGACATATGTTGATCTCAACAGATCTGGTGTTGCTTTAATGGAAATTGTGAGTGAGCCTGATATTAGAACACCTGATGAAGCTGGAATGTATATATCTAAAATCAGATCAATTTTAATGTATTTAGATACATGTGATGGAAATATGCAAGAGGGCTCGTTAAGAGCTGATGTAAATATTTCAGTAAGAAAACCAGGTGATGAATATGGAACTCGTTGTGAAATTAAAAATCTAAACTCTATTAAGTTTATTAAACAAGCAATTAATTATGAAGCAAAAAGACAAATTGAAATTTTAGAGTCAGGAGGATCTATAGAGCAAAATACTATGCTTTTTAATACATCTACAGGTAAAACTAGACCTATGAGAAATAAAGAAGAAGCTCACGATTATAGATACTTTCCTGATCCAGATTTATTACCACTAGAAATTTCTGAAGAGGAAATAGGAAAAATTAAATCATCAATTCCAGAGCTACCAGATGAGTTAAAAAATAAATTTATTGATAATTATAAATTGTCTAATTATGACGCTTCAGTTTTAACTGCAGATAAACAAACATCTGATTATTTTAATCAATCAATAAATTCAGATCCGGAATTAAAAAATCATGCTAAAATAGTTGTCAATTGGATTACATCTGAATTGTTTTCATTATTAAACAAAAATAATATCGAATTGAAAAACTCTCCAGTATCACCTGAAAATCTCGGACAGCTTATAAAGTTAATTTCTACAAATGAAATTTCTGGCAAAATTGCAAAAGATGTACTGGAAGATATGTTTTCTTCAGGAAAAACTGCTAAACAAATTGTAGATGATAAAGGACTGCAACAAGTTACAGATCAGGGAAAAATAGAAGAAGTCATTGATGAGGTTATTAAGGACAATCCAAAAATGGTCGAACAGTATCTGGGTGGTAAAGATAAACTTCTAGGTTTTTTTGTTGGTCAAGCTATGAAAAAAACCAAAGGAAAGGCTAATCCTAAAATATTAAATGATATTTTAAAAAATAAATTAAACAAAAAAAATTAATCGTAAAGAGTAGCATCTATAAGCTACAATTATAAAAGTTAAAATAATCCAAAATATATTACCTTTATAATTTTCTGCTGATCTCCAAATTCCTATTGAAATAAATATTGTCCATATAAATATTGTTAATTTTGATATTATAGTTAAGTTAGAAAAATTTAAAAAAGGTATTTGAGACACAGAGCTATTGGCATTAAAAAAATAAATTTCGAGATTAAATATTATTAGTAATACAAGCCCATTTAATAATTCACCTACAAGCCAATATGATTTCCAGAGTTTTATTTTTCCTTCAAAGAAGTCTTTTATTGGTATTGAATTAATCATTATTTATTTATCTGGTGTTCTAAAAGTATAGGAAGTCCACAAAGAATGCCATTTTGCATAATTATGTTTTTTTTTATTACTACCTTCAATTATAACAACACTTTCAATTAGATATTTTGTATCATTTTTAAAAAAATATTCAAAATATCCATCTTTATTTGTTTTAACATATTCTTTTCTAAAATATCCATTATTAAAACTCATTAAAGAAACTTTATGGTCGGTAAGTATTTTATTTTGATATTCTAATAATACTCTTTTACTTTTTTTTAAATTTTTTAATGGATTGTCTAAAAATATTAATTCTAGCTCCATATTGGTATCAACATCATTTCCATTAAAGGTTTCAACACTAACTAAAGATTTTGCGTATCTTTTATAACTTTCTACAAAGCTCTCAGGATAGTTATTTTTTCTATGTTTATCTGCTAGATTGCTGTAACCTTTTTGCCTAGAAAAAACTTCAAATTTTGTTAAATTCTCATAATTTACATAATTCATCTGTGACTCAATTTGTATAATATTCAATCCTTTGAATGTTTTTTTTATATTAAGAGCTGGAAAATCTCCTAATCTTCCTTGTATTTTAATTTTTTTATTATTTGAAAATAAGTTTAAATTTTTAAAATATTCTCTAGAGAAAGCAATTTGGTATCCTTCAAAGTTGTCTCCAATAAATACTCCAGCTGTAATTATGTCTTTATTTTTTAAATTATAATTTTCAGGATCAATCCAGAACTCATGACTTAAGCTTATTTTTGATATTGAACTTATGATTATAATAAATATTAGCTTACTATATAAATATTTCATTATGATATCTTATATTCAATACATAAAATTATATTTATTTATAATTATTTCAATCTTTTTAAACTCATTTACCATAACTTCATTTGCTCATGAAATTAAACCTTCTATTGCTGATTTTTATTATGATGACAATTATTTAAATTTTGAAATTAGATTAAATGCCGAATTGATTTTATCAAATATCGATGCATCAAAAATAACAAATACCAATTCTTCTCCATTAACTGACATTTATGATAAATATCGACTATTGGATAAAACTGAACTCGAGAACCTTTTTATAGAAAAGTGGGAAGAAATAAAATCTAATATTGAAATTAAAATAAATAATAAATTTTCAAAGATTGATCTTGTTAGAATTGAAATTAAAGATATTACTAATTTTGAAATTAGCAGAGACTCATTAATTTATTTTAAAATTGCATTAAATAAAAATTCTGAACAATTTACTTTCAAATGGTTTAAAAATTATGGACCTATTATTTTAAGAGAGAATAATGAATTAAAAATAGATGATGATTTATATACAGAGTACTTGCAGCCAGGAGTCGAATCTGATCAAATATTTTTAAGAGAAAATAATTTTAGATCTTCTTTTGTTAGTATTTCAAAATTTTTTATCTTAGGAATTCAACATATAGTTCCAAAAGGCTTAGATCATATTTTGTTTATTTTTGGACTCTTTTTATTTTCATCATCTTTAAATAAATTAGTTAAACAAATTACTATATTTACTATTGCCCATTCAATTACATTAATTTTTGTTTCTCTATCTCTAATTAAAATTAACCCTCACATTGTTGAGCCTATTATAGCCATTTCAATTGTTTATGTTGGGTTAGAGAATATTTTTAAAAATTACATTAAAGAATACTTGAGATATATTGTAATCTTATTTTTTGGATTACTTCATGGTCTTGGGTTTGCATTAGTTTTAAGTGATATTGGATATAAAAGTTCAAAATTATTTTTAAATCTTATTTCTTTTAATATTGGTATTGAAGTTGCTCAAATTTTGTTAATATTATTTTTATATTTATTAGTTGGAATAAAATTTGCAAAAAATAGGTATTTTAGAATAACTTTTCAGATACCTTCATCTATTCTAATAGCAAGTATAGGTCTATATTGGTTTTTTCAAAGAATTAATTTATTTTGATCTTTTTTATTAATTTTGAATTATCATATTGAATTATGAAAGTTCCCTTTTTCCTATTCAAAATTTGGAATTATGAAAAGTAAAATTTTTTGATGTTATCCTAAATTATCCTATGCTATAAAGATAAATGAATTAGAACAATTGACCTCTGATATTTGTTATAAAAGTTCAAAATTATTTTTAAATCTTAGTTCTTTTTTTTAAATCAAATATAACTTTAGTTCGCATTTCATTTAAAAAATTTATTAAACTTGTTTCAAAATTTATTTTTGGTTTCCATTTTGTATCCTTAATAAATTTTGTCGAGCTAGGAATTTGTGTATTGATATCAGTTTTTCTAAGTAAATTTTTATCTAATTTTGTTATTATTTTTTTATTTGATAACTTAACTAATTTTTTTAAGAAATCTTTTAATTTGATTTGTTTTGTACCACCTATATTATAGATTTCTCCAATCTTTCCTTTTGTAGCAGCTAGCCAGTAAGCTTCCATCGCATCATCAATATCTATTATATTTCTTGATGAGTTAAGATTGCCATGATAAAGATATTTTGCTTGATTGAATTCTATCTTTGCGATTTGATAAGCCCAGTGAGAAGCAAATAAATTTATTCTTCTTGCATTTATATAAGTGAACATCCGTGTAATAATAATTTTCATATTATAATTTAAATAATAATTATAAGCTAATAAATCTTGAAAGGTTTTTGATACAGCATAAGGGTTGATAGGTTTTATAAATTGATCTTCTTTTATAGGCATGTTTTTTTTTTCAACCTGTCCATAAACTTCAGAAGTGCTACAAATTTGTATTATCGGATCAATTTTTTTTACTCTTATTGCTTCTAATAAGTTTAACGTACAATTATTATTATTTAGAATAATTTCATAAGGATAGTCAAATGAGCGTTTCACATCAGCTGAAGAAGCAAGGTGAAAAATTGCATCTGGCTTACTTTTAGAAACCAGATTTACACATTGATTATACTTATTTAAATCACATTTAATAAGATTAATTTTTTTTTTAAATTTTGAAATATTGTTTGTGTTATTACTTCTGATACTGCCAAAAATTTTAACTTTTGGATTATTTTTAATTATGTATTCAGATAAATAGCTCCCTCCTGATCCATTAATACCGGTAATTAAAACTTTTTTAAACTTTCTCATATTTTAATAAATAAAGTAAATATATGTATTTATGAATTATGAAAGTCTAATTCTCTTAAGTAATTAATTTCTACCTTTAATCTTGTTCTTAAATGAAGAATTAATGCTCAGGTTTAATTTGTACTCGAAAAGTTTAATATTTTTATATTATCCCATTTATTTTTATGATAATTATTCGTTAGTGATTGATAAGTTACAGGTAGAATACTACTGAAAACTTTGATTTTGATGAAGTGAGAAAGGCTTTACTTTGAATATTAACTTTAAGGAGAGATGGGTGAGTGGCTTAAACCACAGGTTTGCTAAACCTGCGAAGGAAGTAATTCCTTCCGAGGGTTCGAATCCCTCTCTCTCCGCCAATTACAATAATGTTTAAGGGAAGTATACCGGCGGTTATTACTCCATTTAAGAATGGAGAGGTAGATTATGAATCTTTGATTAAAGTAATTAATAATTTAATTGAAAATGGATCTGACGGTTTAGTACCTTGTGGAACAACTGGTGAATCACCAACTTTATCTCATGATGAACACAAAAAAGTCATTGAAGAAACTATTAGGATTGCAGATAAAAGACTGCCGATCATTGCAGGTACTGGATCTAATAATACATTAGAAGCAATTGAATATACTAAACATGCCGAGTCAGCTGGAGCAGATGCTGCTTTAATAGTTACCCCTTATTATAATAAACCAACACAAATTGGACTCTATGAACATTATAAAAAAATATCTGAAAATACTTCACTGCCAATTATTATTTATAATATTCCAGGTAGATCAATAGTAGATATGTCAATAGATACTATGGCTAGTTTATCAAAAATTAAAAATATTATTGGAGTAAAAGATGCAACTAATGATTTGTTCAGACCAGTTTTAACTCAAAAAATTATTAATTCAGAATTTTGTTATTTATCTGGAGAGGATGGTACAGCCCTTGCGTATTTAGCACAAGGAGGTCATGGATGCATTTCAGTTACTGCTAATGTAGCTCCAAAACTTTGTTCTGATATGCATAAAGCTTGGAGAGAAAAAAATATAAAAAAAGCACAGGAAATTAATTTACAATTATCAAAATTACACAACAGTTTATTTTTAGAGTCTAGCCCAGGGCCAGTAAAATATGCAGCTTCATTGTTAGGATTATGCTCATCTGAAACTAGACTACCACTTTATGAAATTACTGATGAAACAAAAAATGAAGTTAAAAATTGCTTAATAGAAAATAATCTTATTTAAATGAAAATTATAGCCGCAAACAAGAGAGCAAATCATGATTATTTGATTTCACAAAATATTAATGCCGGCCTTGTTTTAACTGGTTCCGAAGTTAAATCATTGAGAATAAATACAGGATCAATAAGAGGCTCATTTATTATAGAAAAAAATGGAGAATTATGGTTATCAAACTGCTATATAAAAAAATATAATAATTCAAATGACAAACTTTATAATCCTAATAAAGATAGAAAATTACTTGTTACAAAAAAAGAGATTAATAAAATTTTAGGACAATTAAAACAAGGCGGTATATCTATAGTACCTATTTCCTTATTTTTTGATAATAAAGGTTTTGTTAAATTGAATTTTGGTCTTGGCAAGGGTAAGAAAAAATTCGATAAAAGACAGTCTATAAAGGAAAAAGATTGGAATCTTAAAAAAGAAAGAATTTTAAAAAATAATTAAATTGTTTACTTTTTAAATTACTTAACTATAAGCCCATTATGGCAAGAATTACCGTAGAAGATTGTATAGATAAATTTCCAAGTAGATTCGAATTAGTTTTAGTTGCATCAAATCGTGCTAGAAGACTTTTTTCAGGAGAGAATCCTACTGTTGATAAAGATAATGATAAACATACTGTAATTGCCCTTCGTGAAATTGCTTCACAAACAATTACTTCAGAGCAATTAAAAAATGATTTAATTGAAGAGTATCAAACAACAACTTTTGCTGAAGAAGAAGAAGATTTAAATGAATCGGATCAAGATAACAATGAAGAAAAAAATATTTCTGAACAATTAATTGAAGATCAAAATAATATTGATGATATTACTCTAGAAAATAAATTATCAGAAGAAGAAATCTCAGAAGAAAAAGGCTCAGAAGAAAAAGGCTCAGAAGAATTGCCAAGTGACATTCAAACTCAAGAAAATAAATCTCAAGCTTAATAAATTAAATTTTTTATTAGTAAAATTTATTTGAAGATGATCAATGAAATTTTTAAAGAATTAGATAAGCTGACTCACTATTTAAAAATTGAAGAAAAAAATAAAGTATATGATGCACTGAAGTTAAGTGAAAACGTACATAGTGATCAATTAAGAAAATCTGGAGATCCCTTTATCATACACCCTCTGGAAGTAGCCAAAATTTTAACATCTATTAAATTAGATGCAGACTCAATTGTTGCTGGACTTTTGCATGATACTTTAGAAGATACCAATTTAAGTATTAATGAAATAGATGATAAATTTGGAAGTCAAATATCCGATTTGGTTCAAGGATTAACTAAAATTAGTAATTATTCATTAAAGATAAATAATCTTAAATTTGGTGAGAATTATAAAAAACTCATTTTAGCTACTACAAAAGATGTAAGAGTCATAATGATAAAGTTAGCTGATAGATTGCATAATATGAGGACAATTAATTTTATAAAAGATGAAAATAAAAAAAAGAAAGTTGCTCTAGAAACCCTTGAGGTTTTTGCCCCATTAGCTCAACGATTAGGAATGAAAGAATGGCAGGATGAACTGGAAGACTTGTCATTTAAAATAATAAATTCTGAAGCTAGAAAATCTATAATAGATAGGCTTGATTACCTTAAATCTAAAGATGAAAATATTATTGATGAAATAAGATATGAATTAAAGAAAATTTTGTTACAAGAAGATATTGTATGTAAAATAGAAGGTAGAATAAAGTCACCCTACTCAATCTGGAATAAAATCAAAAATAAGAATATTTCATTTGAGCAGCTAACTGATATAATGGCATTTAGGATTGTTACTAATTCTACTAGAGAGTGCTATAGATGTTTAGGCATTATTCATAGAAAATTTACATATATACAAGGAAGATTTAAAGATTTTATTTCTGCCCCTAAATTTAATGGTTATCGCGCACTACACACATCAATTATGGGTCCTAAAAATAAAAAAATTGAAATTCAATTTCGATCAAATGTCATGAATGAAATTGCTGATTTTGGTGTTGCAGCACATTGGAAATATAAAGATCCAAAAAAAATTAAAGAAAAAGATGCTAAGGAATATATTTGGATACATGACTTGATAGATTCAATGAACTCATCAATTTCACAAGATGAGCTTATAGAAAATTCTAAACTAAAAGTATTCCAAAATGACATTTATGTTTTTACACCAAAAGGTGATATTATAGAATTACCAAAAAATGCTACACCAATTGATTTTGCCTATTCAATTCACAGTCAAGTAGGGGATAAATGTGTGGCTGTAAAAATCAATGAAAAACTACAACCTTTAAAAACAATACTCAAAAATGGAGATCAAATTGAAATTTTAACTTCTGATGCAGCTCAACCATCACCTTTATGGCAAAGATTTGCTGTTACAACAAAAGTTAAGTCTCAGTTAAGAAGATTTTTTAGAAATAAAAAAAGGGATGAGCATTTATTATTTGGAAGAGAAATATTAAATTCTTTTTTTCAGAAAGAAAATTTTGAAATGAATAATAGTATTGAAGATAAGATAAAAAAAGAATTTAATTTGAAATCAATAAATGATTTGTATGAACTATTAGGCTCTGGATCATTAACAGTACTTAATGTAATTAAAAAAATATATCCTGAATTTAATTATAGTGCCAAGAGTAAATTTAATAATGATTTAGTTAATCCTATAAAACTAAATGGACTAACAGCAGGAATGTCATATCATTTAGCAGGTTGCTGCTCCCCTCTTAAGGGTGATAACATTGTTGGAATAGTTACTGCAGGAATAGGAGTTGCTGTCCATACAATTGATTGTAAAACCCTTACATCCTATCAAGATACCCCTGATAGATGGTTAAATATTTCATGGGATAATGAAAACAATATAAGCTCAGTTTCTAACGCTAAAGTAATAGTAGTTTTAAACAACAAACCTGGTAGTTTAGGTAAAATTACTACTTTAATTGCAAAAAATAATGGCAATATATCAAATATTAATTTTTCTGTAAGAAAAGCAGATTTTTTTGAAATAATTATTGATATTGAAGTTAGAGATACTAATCATTTACAAAATATTATTGCAGCTTTAAGATTAGAGCCTGAGGTTTCTTCTTTGGAAAGGTTAAAGGGCTAAAAATGATATATGGCATAGGAATAGATATAATTGACATAAATAGAATTAAATCTGTATTAAATAAGTATGGGGATAAATTTAAATATAAATGTTTTCATCAAAATGAAATTAGTTTGTCAAATAGTAAATTAAAATCAGCACAATCTTTTGCAAAAAGATATGCAGCTAAAGAAGCATGTGCAAAAGCATTGGGCACAGGATTAGCTAGAGGAGTTTTTTGGAAAGATATTGAAGTTATAAATGATAAATATGGCAAACCCTTTATTAGATTGCATAACAATGCTCTGAATTTTTTAAATAAAAAAATAAATAAAAATGCAAAAATTGAATTGTCATTGTCCGATGAAATTAATTTTGCAATTGCAAATGTAATTATATTTAGATGAAAACTAAAAATAAATTTTTTAGCAACTTTAAATCAATTTTTCTAGCGATATTTATAGCTCTTTTAATTCGTTCTTTTTTGTTTGAACCTTTTAATATCCCCTCTGGATCAATGAAACCTAATTTACTTGTAGGAGATTTTATATTTGTTTCGAAATGGTCTTATGGTTTCTCCAAACATTCTTTACCATTTTCTATACCATTAATACCAAATAAAATTTTCTCAAAAGATCCTAAAAGAGGTGATATTGCAGTTTTCAAAACTCCTGAGAATAATAGAACAGATTATATTAAAAGGATTATCGGTCTTCCAGGAGATAAAATTCAAATTAAAAATGGCATAGTGATAATAAATAATTCTGAAATAGTTAGGAAAAGAACGGATGATTTTATTGATTATGGAAAGGATAATAATATTGAGAGAAAAAGAAAATACAAAGAATATTTTTTTAATAAAGAATTTGAAATACTTGATTTGACGGATAATGGAATTGTTGACAACACATCAATTTTCACTGTTCCTCAAAATCACTATTTTGTATTAGGTGACAATAGAGACAATTCTCAAGATAGTCGTTTTATTAATACGGTAGGCTTTATTCCATCAGAAAATTTAGTTGGCAAAGCTCAATTTATTTTCTTTTCATTGCAAAATTCACGGTTTTTAGAAATTTGGAAATGGCCTAAAGCAATAAGATATAATAGAATATTTAAAAAAATTGAATGATATCTAAGAAAAAATTAAATCAATTTGAGATTAAAATTGGATATAAATTTAAAAATAATTCATTGCTAACCCAGTCTTTAACACATCCAAGTTTTTATTCAGAAGATAAATTTGAAAAAAAAATAGATAATCAATTTGAAAGACTTGAATTTTTAGGCGATAGAGTATTAGGCTTAATTATAGCAACAATGTTATTTAAAAAATATAAATTCTTTGATGAGGGTAATCTATCTAAAAAACATTCATATTTAGTTCAAAAAAACTTTTTATATAAAATTGCCATTAATTTAGGGATTGAAGATTTAGTATTATATGACTTTAAGAAAAAAAACAAAAAAATGATAATTTCAATTCTCTCAGATACGGTAGAATCTCTAATTGGCGCTATTTACATTGATGGGGGATATAAATCATCATTTTTGTTTATCAAAAAATTCTGGCTTTCTTACTTAGATATTGATGTTTCAAAAACTTTAGATCCAAAAACAAAGCTACAAGAGATTTCACAACAAAAAGAAAAAAAACTACCTGAATATAAAATAATAAAGAAGAGAGGTCCATCTCACTCACCTTTATTTACTGTTTCTTTAAAAGTTTTAAATATTAAAAAAATTAACGCTAATGGAACATCAATTAGGGAGGCAGAGAAAAAAGCCGCTGCTGAAGCTTTGAAAATAATTTATGAAAAAAAAAATACTTAAGATATGTTTAGTTGGCAAAACTAATGCAGGAAAATCAACTTTATTAAATAATCTGGTTGGAGAAAAAATTTCCATAACAAATAAAAAAATTAATACTACTGAAGATTTTGTAATTGGTATAGTTAATATAAAAAATACTCAATTAGTCCTATACGATACACCGGGTATTAGCTTTCTTAGAGATAATAAATTTCAAAAAACTAAATTGAAAAAAAATTTATGGGAAGGTTTAAATCAATCAGATATTATATTGTATTTAATTGACTCAAAAAAAATTGATTTTAATGTATTAGAAAAAGATTTTCTTAAACTCTATGAATTAAAAAAGAAAATTTCTATTATTTTCAATAAAACTGATTTGATAAAAGCAGAGAGTTTACTCAAGCATATTAAATCAATTACAGAAAAATATAAAGTTGATAAATTTTTTAACATATCATCTATTAAAAAATTAGGTTTTGAAAATTTAATTAATTATCTTTTACAAAAATCAAAATATGGAAACTGGCTATATAATGATAATGAAATAACTGACAAAGATGATATTTTTATTACTAATGAATGCACAAGAAATGAAATACTTTCATTAACTCATAAAGAAATTCCATATAATATAAAAGTAATTAATAAAACTTTTAAATATTTGAAAAATGGACAACTTAAAATAAAGCAAGATATTATTATTAAAAATGATAGATACAAAAAAATATTATTGGGTAAAAAAGGTTCCAAAATAAAAGATATTAGAATAAAAAGTCAAAAAGAAATTTCTAATATTTTAAATATAAAAACTCATCTTTATATTAATATTAATCTTTTACATGCAAAAAAAATTTAACGGTATACTCATACATTCCAAAATTTTCAAAGATAATGATCTATTAATTAAATTTTTATCAGATACAGATGAAGTATTATCAGGAATTGTATACGGTGGACTTTCAAAGAACAAAAAAAATATAATGCAGCTTGGTTTTTTTTTAAATTTTGATGTTACATATATTGGGAATCGTCCACCATCAATAAAAGCTGAATTATCAAAACCTTATTTATCAGATATTATTAATGATAAATATAAACTTAGCTGTTTGCTTTCTGTAATATCTTTAATTAATGTTTCAATAATTGAAGGTCAGAAAATAAAACAAATATATAAAATCTCTAAAGAGTTTTTAGAGTCTATGATTAATAAAAAAAAATGGTTAAATTTCTTTTGTATCTACTTATTTGATTTATTGAAGTATATTGGATACGAATTAGATTATATTAACAATAATAAATTTAAATATTTTGATACTGATACTCTAGAATTTAAAGAAAATTTCTCAAACTATACCATTGAATTTCCTCATCATCTTTTTGTGAACAATTCAAATATTAAATTTGATTATAACTCTTTAAATAATTTTTTTAAAATTTTTGAAATTATTTTTATCAAAAATCATTTATCAAATTTAAATCATAAATTGCCAAATCAGTATATTTTATTTAAGAAAAATATAATAAGCTTTCTAGAAAAGAATGAACAAGATAATTAAATCCAACTTAGATACGATACTTAGTGAAAAGTATCTATCCTATGCAATATCAACTATTGTTTCAAGGTCACTACCTGATGTAAGAGATGGATTAAAACCTGTTCACCGCAGAATAATTTATTCAATGTATCAACTAAAACTTTTCAAAAGTTCAAGTTATAAAAAATGTGCTAGAATTGTTGGTGATGTAATGGGTAAATTTCACCCTCATGGCGATCAAGCTATTTATGATAGTTTGGTTAGGATGGCTCAAGATTTCTCTACAAGAATTACATTAGTTGATGGCCAGGGTAATTTTGGAAATATTGATGGTGATAATCCTGCAGCAATGCGATACACAGAGGCAAGGTTACAAGATTATACAAATTATTTTTTTGATGGCATCGAAGAAAACTCAGTAGATTTTAAAGACAATTATGATGGTCAAAATTTAGAACCTGTGGTTTTACCATCTCAACTTCCTAATATTTTGATTAATGGAGCAATGGGAATAGCTGTAGGCATGGCTACTAATATTCCTCCACATAATATTGTTGAATTAATAGATACATTAAAATTAATAATAAAAAAAGACAGAGCTTCACTTTCTGAAATTTTAAAAATAATAAATGGTCCTGATCTTCCTACAGGTGGAGAAATAATATTAGATAGTAATGAAAAGAAGGAAATTTATAAGAATGGAAAGGGATCATTCATTATTAATGCCAAATATCAAATAGAAGAATTAAAAAATGGTTTATATCAAATCATTATTACTGAAATACCATATCAAATTAATAAAGTTAAAATAATCGAACAACTTGCAAATAACATAAATAATAAAAAATTACCTTTAGATGACGTAGTTGATGAGTCGGATGAAAATATTAGAATAGTCTTAAAACCTAAGACTAGAAATATTGATGCTGAAAAATTAATAAGCCTATGTTTTAAATTAACTGATCTGTCAATTAAGTACTCTTGTAATTTTAATGTTTTAATTGAGGGTATAGAACCTAAACAAATAGGAATTATTGAAATACTTTCCAATTTTTTAGAACATAGAAAAGTAACAATTAAAAGAAAATCAAAATTTAATATTGAAAAAATAAATAAAAGATTAGAAATTCTTAAAGGTTACCAAATTGTTTTTAAAAATTTAAATTCTATAATTAAAACAATAAGAACAAAGGATAATCCAAAAAAAGAATTAATAAAAAAATACAAATTATCTGATTTACAATGTGAGTCAATTTTAAATATGCGCTTAGGATCTCTTAGAAAAATTGATGAAAAAAATATTAAAGATGAAATCAAAAAATTAAATGAAGAATTAAATTACCTTAACAAAATAATAAAAGATAAAAAAACATTAGATAAATTTATAATAAGTGAACTAGATCTCATAAAAAATGATTTAGATACTGATATAAAGCAAAGAAAATCTATCATTTCATCAAAACAAAATAATAATATTGATATTAGTATTGATGAATTTAAAGAAATTGAAAAATTTACAGTTATCATTAACAAAGATTTTCAGCTCAAGAGAATTAAAGAAGTAAATGATCAAAAAGAAATTGAAAAAATAAATAAAGAAAATTTATTTTCTATTAATTTAAATTCAAATCAAAAAATACTTTTATTTGTTTCTTCCGGTAAAGTTTACACGATAGATCCAAATATTTTACCAGGTGGAAATAGTAATCCTAAATCATTTATTTATTTTGTCGATAGTATGCCTAATGATAAAGTCACTGGATTGCTTTCTTCAATCGATGAAGAGTTCTTAATTGTATCCAAAAATGGTAAAGGATTTATTAGTAATACTCAATCTCTAGCAACAAACCAAAAAAAAGGTAAGCAATTATTTAATTTAAAAAATAATGATTTAGTAATTAAGATTATAAATCTTACAAAAAAACACATAGCTTGTGTTACAAAGTTTCAAAAAATGCTAATTTTTGAAATAGATTCTTTACCGAAATTACAAAAGGGTGGGGGAGTTCAATTAATTAAAATCAAGAAAGATGATTTTTTATCAGACGTTACTCAATTAGCCATCGAAGACGGTTTAGAATGGAGCACTGGTTCTAAGAATAGAAAGTTAGAAGATGTCGAGTTTTGGACTGGGAAAAGAGCTCAAGCAGGAAAAAAAGTCCCTAAATATTTTAATAAAAATCTTAAATTTGATTAATAAATACTTTTTTTTATTATTCAATAGGTTTAAAATTATTACATGAACAAACCTAATCTAAATACACAATCTGTTTTATCAATGAAAGGTGAAGGTTATTACTCTCAAAAAACTGTTGGAGCAAAAAATGCTATAGATAAAATGGAAGTATTAATTGAAGAAGCCTTTGAATATATTCCTAAAGTTGACATACTCAGAATAGCTGATTTTGGCAGTGCTGATGGCGGTACAAGTCAAGAAATGTGGTTTAATATTATTAAAAAAATAAAAAAATCTGGAGATAATAGAGAAATTGAGATGTTGTACACTGATTTAGCATCTAATGACTTTTCAGTTCTATTTAGAATGATGCAAGGAATGCAAGGTAATGATAATTTTGCTTACCAGAATAAATTTGAAAATATTTTTGTTCACGGGTGTGGTACAGGATTTCATAAACAATTGATGGCTAATAATAGTTTATCCTTAGGATTTTCTGCGACTGCAATGCACTATGTTTCAGAAAGACCATGTTTGATAAATAATCATGTTCATATGGTAGGCTCTAATGAAGAAGAAAAAAAACAGTTTAAAAACCAAGCTCTAAAAGATTGGGAAACTATTTTATTAAATAGATCAAATGAATTAATTCCAGGAGGAAGGTTTATTTGTATAAATTTTGGAATAGATGAAAAGGGTCGATATTTAGGTAACACTGGTGGTCATAATATGTTTAATAATTTTTCTAAACATTGGAAAAATTTAGAGGAAAAAGGAATTATTACAAATGAAGAATTTGTTAATGCTACTTTTACTCAACATTATAGAACAGTTGAAGAATTTAAAAAACCTTTTGATGATCCAAATTCAGAAATATCAAAGTCTGGGTTGATTCTTAAAAATTGTGAAACTATGTTCACTGATTGTCCTTTTAAAGTTCATTATAATAAAAATAAATCTACTATGTCATCAAGAGAATATGCTGAAACATTAATACCAACAATGAGAAGTTGGTCAGAAACTGTATTTAAAACAGCATTAGAAAAAAGAAATCCGAATGAGATAAATCAAATTGTCGATCAATTTTATAATTCTTATGTTGAGGAAGTAGCAGAAAATCCAACAGGTCATGCAATGGATTATATTCACATAGTAATGGATATAGAAAAAAAAATTACCTAAAAATATAAAGAAATATCTTCATGTACAGATTTACACGAAGCTAAATAAATAGCCTGTTCTTTATTAAGATTTTCTTGTTTTCTTAATCCAAAAGTCTCTGTACCAGTTTCAGATAATTTAATTAAATCGCTTAAGATAATTTTATTACCATTTAATCTCCAATTTTTTTCAAAATTATATGTTTTTTTTGCTTCATTAATTAAATCTAATGCCTCTGTTCTTTTATCGTAATTTTTTTTCAACAGTTTTCTTGCTTTTTTTATTGGTTTTGTAATATCTGAAGTGTCAGTGAAAGGATTAAATAATCTTTCAAAATTTTTTATTACTTCTTGAATTTCATCAATCTCTTCATTTATATTATTTAGTAACTCATTAAAATTATTTTCTAACTTTGAAAAATCTTCAGCATTTTGAAAAATCTTGATAAATTTTTGTAACTCATTAAATGAATTATCTACTGACTTATTATAACTAAGTTTCTTTTTCTGATAATTATCTAATATTGTTTTGAAATTATCATTTTCCTCTTTCCAATTTGATGGAATTGTCATTTTTAAACTCTCAATATCGTTTTCTAATTCAAAAATTTCCTCTTCAAACTTCTGGATTTTATTTAGTTCATTTTCAAGTCTAATTTCTTTTTTTATTTTTTCTATTTTTGATAATTTTTTATAAATATTTTTTTCAATATTCCTTACTTTTGTATGAAGTGGCTTATAGTCAATAGAGTAATCATTAAAATTTTTTCTTGATAATTTCACTTCTTCAATTAAATTTTTTGAATTATTGATACTATTTATCATATTAGTAAAATTTTTATTTTGTTTCTCTGGTAAAAAATCAATATTGGTAGATATTAGATTATTTGTAATTAAGATTGATGTAGAAAAATTTTCTTCATATTTATTATAAGTATAATCAATTAAACATTCTTGAAGTTTAGGATTAATTGGAGGAGGAGAAACTTCAGATGAGTAATAAGACCTAAGAGGTAAGTAATTTACTAATTGTGGAAAATATCCTACTACACCTAATCCAACTAATTGCAGTAAAATAAAGACGCTAGCACCTTTCCAAATTTCAGTTGTTTTTATTGATTTTGGTGCAACTCCTCTTAGATAAAATAAAGAAAATCCAAATGGCGGAGTTAAAAATGATGTTTGCATATTTACACCAATCATTACACCAAGCCAAACCGCAGTAACATTTGCAGATGTCTCAGCTAATAGTATTGGTGCAACTATTGGAACAACAACAATAGCGATTTCTATGAAATCTAGAAAAAAACCTAGTACAAATATAACTGCCATAACAACTATAAATTGTGTCCAAAAACCTCCAGGTAGACTAGTTAGAAAATCCTTAACTATTTCTTCGCCTCCGAAACCTCTAAAAGCTGCTGTTAACATTGCAGCTCCAATTAGAATAATAAAGACCATTGAAGTAGTTAAACTTGTTTCGATCATTACATTTTTTAAAACATTATTTATTTTAAATGTTCTCCAAAAACTCCAAACAACACCAACTAGTAAAAATATAACTGCAAATATTGCAATAACTAAAGCCACTACTTCTGATGTTGATGAGATATTTTTAATATTAAGTTGAAAGTTTATTACAATAAAGGTTATTACAATTAATGAAATTATAGTTATTAAAGCTGGGGTATATTTGTTTTTTTTATCATACAATCTATAACCACCCATCACACCTGCACCAACAGCACCTATTGCACCTGCTTGATTGACAGTTGCTATACCAAGTAATATTGAACCTAAAACTACAAAAATTAATGCCAATGGCGGGACAAGTGATAAAAAAATTCTCCTAAAAAAATCTCTGTCATAATTTCCTTCATATTCTACTGGAGGTACTGCTTCTTTTTTAAATATTCCAATAAGTAAAACATATAACATGTATAGACCAACAAGAACTAATCCTGGTAAGAATGCTCCTAAAAACATATTTCCGGCACTTACTGAATCTACACTAAATTGACTTGGTATATTTGTAGAACCAGTTACGTTTTTATAATTTTCTATTCTCATATTATCTGCTGCATCTGAGGCAGATGCTAATTGATCAGACAAAATAATAAGTACAATTGAAGGAGGAATTATTTGACCAAGGGTACCAGAAGAACATACAATTCCAGAGGCAAGTGATTTATTGTAATTATTTTTCATCATTGCTGGTAAAGAAATTAAACCCATTGCAACTACTGTAGCTCCAACTATACCCGTTGTAGCTGCCAATAAAGCACCAACAAATATTACTGAAATTCCTAATCCGCCGGGAATAGGACCAAATAATTGTCCCATACTTATTAATAAGTCTTCTGCAATTTTTGATTTTTCGAGCATTATTCCCATAAAAATAAAAAGAGGAATTGCAATTAATGTATCTCTTTCTACCTCCCAATATACTCCTCGAAAATTTGTTATGCCTGCATTTAGCCATTGAAAAGGTCCATCAGATATAAAATATTCGTTTGGATTACCTTCAATTAAATATCCTGCTAAACCAGCTAAAAAAATTGATATTATAGCTGAACCAGGCAGAGCAAAAGCTAATGGATATCCAGATGCAAGTGCAAAAGCCATTAAAAATATTAATAAAAAAAGAAAAAATAATTCCATTATTTATTCTTTTTTATTACTTCTAAACTTCTTAATGAATAAATTATAAACTGTATCATCATTGTAAGAGCAAATATTATTAAAAAGCCTGCCATTAAATATTTGATATTCATTCCTTGTGTACTTTGAGATGTTTCAAAATTCATAATTGGTTGGTTTAAAACACATTGTTTGCAGTACATCCCAAGAAAGAATACAGTTAAGCAAAGTGGGATACCCAATAATAAACTACCAAAAAGATTTACTCTTGCTTTATTTTTTTCACTAAAATTAGTATACAAAACATCAACCCTAACATGACCGTCTTTAATTAAAGTATAATAACTTCCAAATAAAAATAAGCTTCCATACCAAAATCTAACAAGATCACTCATTAAAGTTTGTTCATATGAAAAAACAAATCTTAATATGACAATTTGAAATTCAGCTATTACAACAAGAAATGCTAACCAATAGAAATTGAGAGCTTTAAAGTAATATGCAAATATTAATGATACAAATAAAAGAGGAAAATGAATATACGGAGCTCTAAAAGAATTGTTTGAAAATTTTATGTTCCAACTTTTTCCAATCATTTGTTCAAGGAAACCCTCAATTATTAGAAAAGAAATTATGGCATCAATTATTCCTATTATTAATACTGACCAAAAACCAAATCTAATTATATAATCATTCACTCTTTCAAGGTTGTTGGCAAGAGTCAGATTATCTAATTTTTTGTTATAATTTAAAAAAATTATTGGAAAAATAATTGCTGTTACATAAAGAAAAAATTGTATTGAAGAATATATATTTGCTGAATTATATATTGTAAATGCTCCAGGCCAATCACCTGCGAAAGTTAAATAGTTATTAACTAAAAATGCAAATACTATTAAGATTAAACAAATTGAAAAGAATTTAGAAATATTTGAGATATTCATATAAATAAGTGGGGAGTAAACTCCCCACATAATTTGGAATTTTAACCTTCAAGTACTCTATTTCTTTGAGTAAAGAAAGCTGAGTCAGCTTTTTCTAACCAACCGCTTATTTCACTTCTTGATTTTCTAAAGCTCGCTAGAATTCTTCCAGTTAATTCATTACCTTCAGCAAGTTCTTCATACAGTTGTTCTGCTGCTTCACCCATTGCGTCGATAACATCTTCGTTGAACTCTCTAAGCTCTACACCATGATCATTTACAAGTCTCTGCAACGCAGCTCCATTATTAGCATTATATTCAGTCAACATTCTTTCATTTTGAACTGTTGAAGCATGCTCAATAATCATTTGATCTGTTTTGCTTAAACTTGTTAACCAAGATTTATTACAACCTAGCGTTATTAATGTTCCTGGTTCATGACATCCAGGCCAGTAATAATACTTTGCAGCTTCATAGAATCTTGATCTTTCATCATTCCATGGTCCAACCCATTCTGTAGCATCGATTGTTCCATTGATTAAGTTTTCATATATTTGTCCACCTGGTACACCTACTACAGATAAGCCAAGTTTAGACATCATCATTCCGCCTAATCCAGGAATTCTCATTTTAAGACCTTTAAAATCATCTGGAGAATTAATTTCCTTGTTAAACCATCCACCCATTTGAACACCTGAGTTTCCAGCCATAAAGTTTTTTAAACCAAATTCATCTCCAAGTTCATCCCAAAGTTCTTGTCCACCACCATGTCGTATCCATCCGTTGATCTCAGTTGCTATCATTCCAAAAGGAACTGCTGCAAAGAAACCCCAACCAGGATGTTGTCCAACCCAATAGTAGTCTGCGCTATTATACATTTGTGCATTTCCAGATGTAACTTCTGTGAATACATCTAGCGGACCAACTCTTTCTCCACCAGCAAAGTGATTTACAACAATACGACCATCACTCAAGTCTGATATTCTTTGAGAAACAGCTTCAGCTCCTGTACCTAATCCAGGATAGCCTCTTCCCCAAGTAGCAACACAGTTGACTTCTATTCTATCAGCTGCAATAGCTGGAGCTGGGAAAGATGAAACAGCTGTTGCGGCTGCTGCACCAATTCCTGCTTTTTTTAGGAAGTCACGTCTTTTAAAATTTTTTTTCATATGTCCTCCCAAGATTATATGAATTAATTAATTAATTTATTAATAGAATTATACAAAAATTAAATATCTATCAATTTCAAATCTTATAAATAGTAAAAAAACTATTAAAAACTAGAAATTCCTGTCTGATTTTTCCCTAATATCAGTGAATGAATATCTTCAGTGCCTTCATAAGTTTTAACGGTTTCTAAATTAACTAAATGTCTCATCACATGATATTCATCAAGTAAACCATTAGCCCCCATCATATCACGAGCATCTCTAATAATTTCAAGGGATTTTTGGCAATTATTTTTTTTTAATATACTTATAGCGTTTATAACGTTTTTTCCACTATCTAGAGCTTTTGCACTTAGTAAACACGATGCTAAACCAAGATTAATCTCTATTTGCATTCCTGATAATTTTTTTTGAATTAATTGATTTGATGCAAGTGATTTTTTAAACATAATTCTATTTTCCACATAATCTTTTGAAATCATCCAGCATTCTGTTGCTGCTCCTAAAACACCAAAACTAATGCCAAACCTTGCTTTGTTAAGACAGCTAAATACAGATTTCCAACCATTAGTATTTTTTAAACGAGACTCTTTTGGTACTAAAACATCATTTAAAATAATTTGTCCAGTTGGACTAATTCTTAAACTTGTTTTATTTTCTATTGCTGATGTTTTTAATCCATTTAAATTTTTTTCTAATATAAAACCTTCTATACTTTTATGATCTTTATTTTCTTCTAAAGCCCAAATAATAAAAACATCAGCTATGGGCGCATTCGTTATCCAATTTTTTGCACCATTTAAAATATAGCCATCTTTAGTTATTTTAAATGTGGTTTTCATTGATGCAGGATCGGATCCAGCTTCACTTTCAGTTAATCCAAAACAACCAATTTTTTTTCCACTAATTAAATCAGGTAAATATTTATCTTTTTGATCCTTTGATCCAAATTCATATATAGGATTAATAACTAATGACGATTGAACAGAAATCGATGATCTATAGCTACTGTCAATTTTTTCAAATTCATAAGCAACAAGACCATAAGCAAGGTTCGATGTACCTGAGCCCCCATGAGATTTAACTGTTTGGCCTAGTACCCCAAGTGATCCAAACTTAGGATATAAATCAGTATTAAACTGATTTTTTCTATTCATTTCAATAACTGAAGGTCTAAGTTCTTTTTCACAAAATTCTCTTACATTTTTTTGAATTATTATTTCTTCCTCAGACAGCTGGGATTGGATATGGAATGGGTCGAACCAATTATTTTGTTTCATACAATATTAGGCAATATCATTTTTTTACTGTAAATAACCATAAAATTAATAATGAAAAATAAAACAGTATATATTGCCTCAGATCACGCTGGATTTAAGCTTAAATCACAGTTATTAAAAAAATTCCCAAAGATAACTGATTTAGGCACAAAGTCTGATGAAAGTGTTGACTATCCTGATTTTGCACACAAATTAACAAAGGAAATACTTAAAAGTAAAAACAACTTTGGTATTTTAATATGTGGAACAGGTGTAGGAATGAGTATAACAGCCAATAGAAGGAAAGGTATTAGAGCTGGTATTGCAAATAATTCAAAAATAGCAACATTGATAAGAAAGCACAATGATGCTAATGTACTTGTTTTACCTGGTAGATTTATTAGTACCAATGAGGCAAAAAAAAGTGTTCAGACTTTTCTTTCAACAAAGTTTGAGTCAGGACGACATAAGAGAAGGATTGATAAGATATGATGTCAGATTTGTTTACCAAAGGAATAAAAGAAGCAGACCCAGAAGTATATGGAACTTTAAGTCGTGAATTAGAAAGACAGCAAAATCAAATAGAATTAATTGCATCTGAAAATATTGCTTCGAAATCAATTCTAAATGCACAAGGCTCTGTAATGACAAATAAATATGCAGAAGGATATCCTGGAAAAAGATATTACGGAGGATGTGAGTTTGTCGACCAAGCAGAAGAAATAGCTTTAGAAAGAGTAAAAAAACTTTTTAATTGCCAATATGCAAACTTACAACCACATAGTGGAGCACAGGCTAACCAAGCTGTATTTCTTGCTCTACTTCAACCTCATGATACTATATTGGGAATGTCTCTTGCCTCAGGAGGGCATTTGACCCATGGAGCTAAACCTAATTTATCTGGCAAGTGGTTTAATGCTATTCAATATGGTGTCAAAAAAGATGGTAATGATAAAGATTTGATTGATTATGAAGAAGTTGAATCTTTAGCTTTAGAGCACAAACCTAAAATGATAATTGCTGGCGCATCAGCATATCCAAGAATTATTGATTGGAAAAAATTTAGAGATATTGCTGATAAGGTTGGAGCTTATTTTTTGGTTGATATGGCTCACTATTCAGGTCTTGTTGCTGGGAAACAATATCCAAACCCAATTGAACATGCTCATATAGTTACATCTACTACTCATAAAACATTAAGAGGAGCTAGAAGTGCGATGATTTTGACAAATCATGAAGATTTATATAAGAAAATTAACTCTGCTGTCTTTCCAGGATTACAGGGCGGACCTCTAATGCATATAATAGCTGCAAGAGCAGTTTGCTTTGGTGAAGCATTAAAGCCAGAGTTTGAAGACTATATAAAAAATGTTATTTCGAGTGCTAAAGTTATGTCTCAAACTTTAGTTGATAGAGGTTTCCGAATAGTGACAGGTGGTACAGATTCTCACATTGTATGGCTAGACTTAACTCCAAAAGGTCTAACAGGAGACAAGGCTGAGAAAATCCTTGAGGAAGTTGGTCTTGCTTGTAATAAAAACGCAATTCCTTATGATCCAAATCCACCAAAAATAACAAGTGGACTAAGGTTTGGTACAGCCGCTGCAACAACAAGAGGTTTTAATCAAGAAGACTTTAAGCAAGTAGCTAATATGATAGCAGATATTTTAGACAGTCTTTTACTTTCTGAGAATGAAAGAGATAAAGTTTTTAATAAAACAAGAGAAAATATTGTTAAGCTTTGTAGCAAGTATCCAATATATGATGAGGCTTTCTAGATGAGATGCCCATTCTGTAGTAATGAGGATACTCAAGTAAAAGACTCAAGACCTACAGAAGATAACACATCAATACGAAGAAGAAGAATATGTGATCAATGTGGATCAAGATTTACGACTTTTGAAAGAATTCAACTTCGAGATTTAGTTGTCGTTAAAAGTAAGGGCCAAAAAGAAAACTTTGATAGAGACAAAATGTTTAGATCCCTATCTTTAGCACTAAGAAAGAGAAGTGTTGACAATGAAAAAATTGAAAAAATAGTTAATGCTATTGTTAGAAAACTCGAAAATTCAGGAGAAACAGAAATTAAATCTAATATTATTGGCCAATACATAATGGAAGCTCTAATGCACTTAGATCAAGTAGCTTACGTAAGATTTGCTTCCGTTTATAAAAATTTTAGAGAGGCAAAAGACTTTGAGGACTTTCTTGGTAATTTAGAAGATAAATAAACTTAGTGTCAAAAATTAATTTAAAAATGATTAATATTGCGCATGATATTGCGAAAAAAAAATATGGTCAAACATTTCCTAATCCATCAGTCGGTTGTGTAATTTCAAAAAATTCAAAAGTAATATCAAAAGCAGTTACAAGCCAATCTGGTAGACCGCATGCAGAAGAAATTGCAATTGCAAAAGCAGGTTCTAAAACTAAAGGTGCTTCAATGTATGTAACACTTGAACCATGTTTTCATACTTCTAAAAATGGGTCATGTGCTGATCAAATATTGAGGTCTGGTATAAAAAAAATATTTATTTCTGCTCCAGATCCTGATCAAAGAACTTTTAAAAAAAGCATTAACAAATTAAGAAAAAATAATATTTATGTAAATGTTGGTCTCGAAAAAGATAAGACATATTATCTTAATAAATTTTTTTTTAAAAGTATTCTTAAAAAAAAACCATTTACAAAAGTTAAACTTGCTATTTCTTCAGATGAAAAAATCGCATGGCAAAATTATAAAAGTAAATGGATAACTAATAAGTTTAGCAGGCATCACGGGCATAAAATTAGATCCGCTAGCCAAGCCATATTAACTACCTCAAAAACAATTATAAAAGATAATCCTAAACTTACAGTGAGACTTAATAAAATAAATGAAAGTCATATTCCAATAATAATTATTGATAAAGATTTAAAAATTCCACTTAAGGCAAAAATATTAAAAGATATTTCGAAAAAAAGAATAATTATTTTTACTTCTAAGAAAAATAAAAAATCAGAAAATTTGATTAAATTAGGATGTGAAATTATTTTATGTAAATTAAATAAATATAACAAACTTAATTTAAACAGTATTTTTAAAAAAATTTACAAGTTAAATATTGCAGATATTTTAGTTGAAGCGGGAGGTATATTTTTCACTGATTTATTAAAACACAGACTAGTAGATGAAATACATTTATTTAAATCTCCAATATTTATAGGTGAAAAGGGAAAGCCCGCTATAGTTGGGAAAAAATTTGAAAATTTAAAACTATTTCTTATTGATAGAAAAAAATTTAAAAATGATAATTATTATTATTATGAGGTAGTATAATGTTTACTGGTATTGTTCAAGATTTAGGATCTATTAAATTAATTAAGGGTGGGCTATATAAAGTTAATACAAATCTTGATTTATCTGAATGTAAGGAGGGCGCATCTATCTCATGTAATGGAGTATGCTTGACTGCAAAAAATATAAAAACAAATCAAAATCAAAACTCAACATTTGAAGTTAATATTGGAGAAGAAACTTTGATGAGAACAAATTTGGGAAATAATATTTTAACTAATAAACTAATTAACATAGAAAAATCATTAAAAATAGGAGATGAAATAGGAGGCCATTTTGTATATGGGCATGTTGATGTAATCACATCGTTAAAGAAAATTGAAAAGTTGAATAATAGTTGGGAGTATAATTTTGAAAAAAACTTTGATTTAAATAATAGGTTTATTAAAGAAAAAGCTTCAATTAGTATAAATGGAATATCATTAACAATTGCAAATGTTGGAGATAGTTCATTTACAATTTCTGTTATTGAACATACTTTTAAAAATACCAATTTGCAATTTTTAAATATTGATGATCATGTTAATGTTGAATTTGATTATCTTGCTAGATTTGTTTTAAATGAATAGTAATACTCATATTAAAAATAATTTATCCTCTATTGATGAAATTATAGAGGATGCAAGAAACGGTAAAATGTATATTCTAGTTGACGATCCAGATAGAGAAAATGAGGGAGATTTAATAATTCCTGCACAATATGCTAATCCTGAAGCTATAAATTTTATGGCAAAATATGGAAGAGGGTTAATTTGTCTTGCATTAACTAAGAATAGAATAGAAGAATTAAATTTACCTCTTATGAATCCAAAAAATATTAAAAATGATTTAACAGCTTTCACTGTATCAATAGAAGCAAAAGAAGGTGTTACTACTGGGATATCTGCTGCAGATAGAGCACACACTATATCTGTGGCAATCAATAATAATCGTAATAAAGATGATCTTGTGTATCCAGGACACGTTTTTCCTTTAATGGCATGGGATGGAGGCGTTTTGGAACGAGCTGGTCATACAGAAGCCGCCGTAGATATCTCTAAGATAGCAAATCTAAATCCTTCTGGTGTAATTTGTGAAATAATGAGTGATGATGGATCAATGGCTAGATTACCTGAAATTATTAAATTTGCAAAATACCATGGCATTAAAGTCGGAACTGTAAGTGATTTAATTAAATATAGACTTAAAACTACCACTATTGTTAAGCTTACCTCTGAAAGATCATTTGAAAGCGAAATGGGGTCTGGCTTTGTTTTAAAAGTATTTCAAAACACTATTTCTGGTGAAAAACATTATGCACTTGTAAAAAACTTAAATGATAAAAGTAAATCAGTTCTAGTAAGAATGCATAAATTAAATATCACCAAAGATATTTTTGAAGAAAAAAATATATTTGGTAGTGAAATTAAAAAAGCCTTTGAATTAATAGAAAATTTTGGATCAGGAGCGATTGTTTTAATAAATAGTGATATGTCTCCTAATATTCTGAAGACTTTCAATAAAAGAAATAGGACTAATAATAAATTAGAATTAAGAGAATATGGAGTAGGTGCTCAAATCTTATCACTTCTTGAAATTAACAAAATTATATTATTAACAAATACTAAGAAACGCATTATTGCATTAGAAGGATTTAATATTGAAATAATTGACCAACAAAAAATATGAAAAAAAAAATTTTAATTGTATCTTCAAATTATTATTCTGAAATTTCTAGTAATCTAGAAAAAGGTTCAATGGATACCCTTAAAGAATACGGTTATTTCTATGATCTAATTAATGCTCCCGGCTGTTTTGAAATACCATTTATTATTAAAAAAAATATTAAAAATTATATAGGTTTCATTTCCTTGGGCTGTATTATCAAGGGTGAGACTTACCATTTTGAAGTTATAGCTAATGAAACATCTCGTAAAATTATGGATTTGTCAGTGGACAATAAAATTCCTATAGGTTTTGGAATTTTAACTTGCTATAATTTAAATCAAGCAATTGTTAGAAGTGATACAATTCAGCTTAATAAAGGTCGTGAAGCAGCTTTAGCTTGTATAAAATTATTAAAATAAAATGCAAAATTTTATTAGGTCTCAAACAAGACTTGCTTTTGTGCAATACATTTTTCAATCAGAATTTTCGAATTCTGATACAAATCCTGATATACAAGATTTTCAAGATCATTTCTATAATTCAAATATTGCAATAATTGATCAAAAGAAAGAATTTAAATTAAAATTTAATAAAAATTTCTTAAATAAATTATTTCTCAATTACAAAAAAAATATTAATAAAAAAAAACTTATTAATGATTTAAATAACATTATAAATTTAAATAGAAAATTTGAAAAATGGGATAACATTCTAAAAGCTATTATATTTGCTATTATTTCTGAAATACTTATTACTGATAAAAAAAAAATTAAGATAGTTTTTGATGATTACTTAAATATATCAAAGAGTTTTGTGACAATAAAAGAAACCAAATTGATTAATGCTATAATTCAAAAATATATAGATCTTCATGAAAAAGATAAAAAATAATTTTACTGAAAAATTAATTATAAATAAATATTTTAAAACATTAAGTTTAAATAAAAAAGGTACATTTAATTTTGAAAACGATGCTGCTTATTTGAATATACCATATAAAAACTGTAAATTTGCTGTTACAACTGACGCCATATTAGAAAATATTGATTTTTTTAAAAATGATAATCCGAAATCTATTGCTCAAAAAATTACAACAGTAAATTTATCTGATCTATATGCAATGGGTGCTATACCTCATTCATATCTATTAAATTTATGTCTGCCTTCTTATATAAACAATGATTGGTTAAAATCTTTTTGTAATTATCTAAAAAAATTACAATTAAAGTATAATTTTTATTTACTAGGAGGAGATTTATCTAAATCCGATAATCTAATTATATCATCAACATTTTTTGGTTATATAAATAAAAATATTAATGTTTATCAAAACAAAGTTAATTTAGATGATGACATATGGGTTTCGGGAAACATTGGTGAATCTAAAATTGGATTAGAAATTATTAGGAAGAATATTACTGTTGATAAAAATTTAAGAGAATATTTTATCAATAAATACTTATATCCAAAACCTTGCAAACTTGGTCCTAATTTAGCTTTATACTCTTCTTCTATTATAGATGTTTCAGATGGTTTTATTGGTGATTTAAAAAAAATGTTAAATGATAAATACGGTGCTTCGATCAGTTTAAATAAAATTCCTTTAAGTATCAAAGCTAAAAAACTTATCTTTGATCTCAAAAAAATAAAGTTAGAGCACGTTCTCAATTCAGGAGATGATTATAGTCTCATAATTGTTTCAAATAAAAAATATAGAAAGAAAATTAAAAATATTGCTAATAAAAATAAAGTTAAGATCTCTCGTGTTGGAAAAGTAGTATTAGAAAAAGGTGTTCAATTCGATTCATACATAAATAATAATATTATCAAGGAATATGATCATTTCAGCTAAAAACTTGATTTTTTTAATAGTTTCTGACATATCACCCAAAATTTAAGGAGTTTTCATGACAACAATGCAGATATTAATAGTTTTATGCGGTCTTGCCGCTGTTTTATATGGTGTAGTAACATCTAGACAAATTTTATCATTAGAAACAGGTAATGATAAAATGAAAGAAATTGCTGGTGCAATACAAGAAGGGGCTAGGGCATATTTAAATAGGCAATATATGACGATAGCTATTGTTGGTGTTGTTATTTTTGCTTTGATCTGGTTAGTTTTTGATCTAGCATCTGGTATTGGTTTTTTAATAGGTGCATTTTTTTCTGGTGCAGCAGGTTATGTCGGTATGAATATCTCTGTAAGGTCTAATGTTAGAACTACACACGCAGCTAGTAAAAGTTTAAGTGAGGGTTTGTCAGTTTCATTTAAAGCTGGTGCAGTAACAGGAATGCTTGTTGCTGGATTTGCACTTTTATCAATTGCGATATTCTATTTTGTTTTACATAACTCTGGATCATTTCCTGGAAGAGAAATTGTTGCTCCTTTGGTTTCTTTAGGATTTGGTGCATCTTTAATTTCAATTTTTGCTAGATTGGGAGGCGGTATCTTTACTAAAGGTGCTGATGTTGGAGCAGATCTTGTTGGTAAAGTTGAAGCTGGAATCCCAGAAGATGATCCAAGAAATCCAGCAGTAATCGCGGATAATGTTGGCGATAATGTTGGTGATTGTGCAGGTATGGCTGCGGATCTTTTTGAAACTTATGTTGTTACTGTTGTTGCTACAATGGTCTTGGCATCTATTTTTTTTACAGATAATACCTATACTATGATGTTCTTTCCATTGGCAATTGCTGGAGTGTGTACTTTAACAAGTATCATTGGAACTTATTTTGTTAAATTAGGAAAAAATAATAATATAATGGCTGCTCTCTATAGAGGTTTTGCAGTTTCTGCAATTTTATCTGCAGTATTATTATATTTTGTAACAGATTATGTAATTGGTCTTGATACTATACTTTTTGTTGAGGATGCTAATACACAATTTTCTGGTATGTCATTATTTATTTGCGGTATTTTTGGTCTTATAATTACAGGTTTAATTATATGGGTTACAGAGTACTACACTGGAACAAACTATAGACCAGTTCAAAGTATTGCTAAATCATCAACAACTGGTCATGGTACTAACGTCATACAAGGACTGGCAATTAGTTTAGAAGCTACTGCACTCCCTGCTTTAATTATTGTTGCGGGAATAATAATTACTTATTCATTAGCTGGCTTATTTGGGATTGCAATTGCAGTAACAACAATGTTAGCTTTAGCTGGTATGGTAGTTGCTTTAGATGCATACGGTCCTGTAACTGATAATGCAGGAGGTATTGCAGAAATGTCTAATCTTGATGAAAATGTGAGAAAGACAACTGATGCACTAGATGCCGTTGGTAACACAACAAAAGCAGTAACTAAAGGATATGCCATTGGTTCTGCTGGTTTAGGTGCTTTAGTTCTATTTGCAGCATATACTGAAGATTTAGATCACTTTGCTAAAGATCCAAATGGACCATTATATGGTATTGAAGTTTCTTTTGATTTATCAAATCCTTATGTAGTTGTTGGTTTATTATTAGGCGGACTTCTTCCATTTTTGTTTGGAGCATTAAGCATGACTGCAGTAGGAAGAGCAGCAGGGTCAGTAGTTCTGGAGGTTAGAAGGCAATTTAAGGAAATTCCAGGTATTATGGAAGGAAAAGGTAAACCCGAGTATGGAACCTGTGTAGATATTTTAACAAAATCAGCAATAAAAGAAATGATAATACCTTCAATGTTGCCAGTTTTATCTCCTATCTTAGTTTATTTTATAATACTAGTAATTGCTGGTCAATCAGCAGCTTTGTCATGTCTTGGAGCACTTTTACTTGGAGTAATAATTACTGGTTTGTTTGTGGCTATAAGTATGACTGCCGGAGGTGGTGCTTGGGACAATGCAAAAAAATACATTGAAGATGGAAATTTTGGTGGCAAAGGTAGTGAAGCTCATAAAGCTGCTGTTACTGGTGATACAGTAGGGGACCCTTACAAAGATACTGCAGGTCCAGCTGTAAACCCAATGATAAAAATAACAAATATTGTTGCATTATTATTATTAGCTGCAATTTCATTATAAAATTTATTGTGAGGTAGGCAACTCTTGTTGAGGGCCTACCCCACCAAATACTTTTTCAATAAGTCCCCTTTGAATAAGATTATTTTCTGTTTCCTCGGTAATTAGTTTCACCTCTTTAGGATTTGCTAAATTATAAACATTTTGTTCAATAATAATGTCACTTTCATTAAATTTAAAAACAAAAATATAACTATAATCAGTTTCTTTATTTAATATTGTTTTTTTTTCTTTTTTTTCAGTAAAATAAAAAAATTTTTTCTCTATTGGATCAATATAACTTGGCATTCCAAGTATATTTACTAATTTATCTTTATTTTTAAAATCAATATCACTTAAATTTTCTTGATTTAATATTTTTCCAGAATAAATAGTTTCATTAGAGCATGAAATTATTAAAATACACGCAAAAATATATGCAAATTTATTCATTAAATGATCTTACAATATTTTAAAAAAAAAGAAAATAAAGAGATAAATATTGCAAATATTGAATATAAAAAAATATTAAATAAAAGTAATAATTTTTTAAAAAAAAATAATTTTTTTTATAATAAAGATTATAGAACTACATTTGAGATAATTTCCATATTTTTGATTTTTTTTATAAAATTCAACATAAAAACAAAAAAAGATAATTATAAAGCCTTAAACCAGGAAATTTTAAATATTTTTATAAATGATCTTGATGAGTCTTTCAGAACTATAGGTATTGGTGATATTTCAATTGGAAAATACGTAAAATCATATGTAAAGAAGTTTTACTATAGAATGAAAAAGTTAGAATTAACCAATAATACCTTTCAAAGTGAAAATTTAATCACGTATGTTAAGTCACTAAATTTTATAAAAAAAGATCAAATTAAAATTGCCTCAGAAGAATTGTTGAAAGAATTAAAATAGATATAATTTTAAAATAATCAGGAAACTTAACAAAAATTTATTTCTATTTAAATAAAACTTGCAAAAATTATATTTTCTAATATGTGGGGTTTATGGCTGTACCTAAAAGAAAAACAAGTAAATCAAAAAGAAATATGAGAAGATCTCATAATAGTATTGGAGATGTGAACATTATTATAGATAAGGAATCTGGAGAACCAAGAATTTCCCATAGAATTGATATTTCTACTGGTGTTTATAAAGGACGACAGATTTTAAAAAAAAAATCTAAGTCAACAAATTAGATCAATATGTCAAATGACAGTATAACCATTGCTGTTGATGCAATGGGGGGAGAAAATAGTCCTCTAAAAGTTCTTAAAGGCATAGAATTATTTTGTAAAAAAAATTCAGGTGTAAAAATAATTATTTTTGGAAACAAAGATTACATTGAAGACGAAATTAAAACAAAAAAAATAATCATAGATAATTATGAGATTCATAATACTACAGAGAATGTAAATGATAATGATAATGCAAATACTATTTTAAGATCTAGAAAAAATAGTAGTATTTTTAAAGGTTTGGAATACGTTAAAAATAATTCTAATTCAGGATTTGTCTCTGCAGGAAATACTGCTGCAATAATGATTTTATCTAGATTGCACTTAGGTATGATTAAAGGAATTGATAGGCCCGCAATCTGCTCATTAATTCCTAATCAAAATAATTATTCGTTAATGTTAGATTTAGGTGCAAATGTTACTGTTACACCCTCTAACTTATTACAATTTGCTTTAATGGGATATTGTTATTTTTCAATTATTAATAGTAAAAAAAAACCTACTATTGGAATTTTAAATATTGGAACTGAAAACAATAAAGGCTTAGAATTTTTACAAGAAGCTGCAGATTTAATATCAAAAAGTTTTTTAAGTAAATATTTTATCGGTTTTGTTGAACCAAATAAAATTACATCTGGCCAATGTGATATTATAGTTTCTGATGGATATACAGGTAACATAATGTTAAAATCTGCTGAAGGTATTTCAAATTTTATAACTTCAAATTTAAGAAATTTGTTTGAAAAATCTTATTTAAATAAAATTGCATACAAAATAATTGAAAAAGATTTAGTTCAATTTAAAAATAAAGTAAATCCAGATATATATAATGGAGCAACATTAATTGGCTTAAATGGTATTTCGATTAAAAGTCATGGTAATGCAAATTCCATAGCATTTAGTCATGCAATAAAACAATGTTTTAATTTTATTTCCAATGATTTAAATAAACAAATTGTTAGTTCAATAAAAAATTTATGAGTATAAAAAAAAATATATCAAGAGATGATATTGCAAATGCAATTAATACAGAGTTTGGTTTTTCAAGAAAAGACTGCAATGATGTTGTAAATAATATTATTGATATAATCATAGATGGTTTAACAAATTCAAATTATGTTAAAATTCATAATTTTGGTACTTTTAAAGTTAGATTTAAAAGTAGCAGGCTAGGTAGAAATCCAAAAACAAAAGAAGAGGTTATAATAAAAGATAGAAAGGTAATATCTTTTAAACCTAGTAAATTTATTTTAAAGTATATTAACTCTAAAGAATCAAATGAAGAAGTATCTTAATATTCGTGAGGTATCTAAATTATTGGATATAAAAGAGCATGTAATAAGATATTGGGATTCAGTTGATCCGAAAACAAATAAACTTCGTGTTGAAGGAATTTCTACTAAAAGTAATGGTGGAACTAGATACTTCAATAGAGAGAATGTGGGAAAGTTGAGAAATCTCAAAAACTTATTGTACGAGAATGGTACACAAAATCCCTCATTGGTGATTGCAAATAAAATTCTTAAAGATAAATCTAAGTCTCAAATTCTTCAAATTTCTCCAGATCAAGATATGCCCTCAATTAAGAGAGAAAAGGCAAAAAAAATTGATCAGATTCTCCAAAATATTAGAATTATATTAAAAAAGAGTTAATAATTAAGAGTAAAATAAAAAAAATTCATATTTATCAATACTTTAGTATCTACATTTATACAAAAAATATTTAAAAAATAATAATTTTAAGTGTTTAACTTATCCGTCAATTCAAATATATGAACCTCAGCTTATTAGTAAGGAAACAAACTATAAGGAGTTTTTATGTTAAACATGACTAGTCTATTCGGTATAATTGCTGCGACGATTGCATTTATTGCTGTTCCAGCTTTTGCTGCCGATACATTTTTAGGCGGTGAAGACTTTGTTGGTATCACATTCTGGATTGTATCAATTGCAATGTGGGCATCAACCATCTTCTTCTTTTATGAAGGTATGAGAGTTTCTGCAAAATGGAGAACCTCGATGGTAGTTGCAGGTCTTATCACATTTATCGCCGCTGTACATTATATGTACATGAGAGATTTCTGGGTGGCTACAGGTGAATCTCCAACAGTATACAGATATATTGATTGGGTATTAACTGTTCCTCTTCAAATGGTAGAATTCTTTTTAATCTTAGTAGCTGCTGGAGCAGCTGTTTCAGGTGGATCTTTTTGGAGACTTCTAGTTGGTACACTTGTAATGGTTATCGGTGGATACCTAGGTGAAGCAGGTTATATTTCTGTATTACTTGGCTTTATCATTGGTATGATTGGTTGGGCTGTAATTATCTGGGAGATTTTCCGAGGTGAAGCAAGTCAAGCTGCAACTACTAAAGAGTCTGTAACTGCTGCATTTAATGCAATGCGATTAATTGTATTAGTTGGTTGGGCAATATATCCTTTAGGATATGTGTTTGGTCTAATGATGGGTTCAGTTGATGCTGATACGCTAAACTGGATATATAACTTAGCAGACTTCATTAATAAAATTCTGTTTGGTTTAGTTATTTGGAACGCTGCTGCTAAAGACTCAGCAACTGCATAATTTAAACCTAAATAATTTTAAAAACCCTCTTTTTAGAGGGTTTTTTTTATTAATTTATTGACTTAATTTTTTATAATATGTATTTGGCACGCGATGAAATCTTTTTCTATTAAAAAAGAAGCTATAAAAAAACAATGGATCTTAATTGATGCTAAAGATGCTGTATTGGGCCGACTTGCAGTAATATCAGCAAATATTCTTAGAGGAAAGAATAAACCTGAATATACTCCAAATCAAGATTGTGGAGACAATCTAATAATTATTAATTCTGATAAAATTCACCTAAAAGGAAAAAAAGCTAGTAATAAAATTTATTACAGGCACACAGGATTTCCTGGTGGTATTAAGCAAACCACACCAAATAAAATGATCGAAAAAAATAAATCTGATGAAATAATCAAGTTAGCTATAAAAAGAATGATTCCTTCTGGACCCTTGGGTAGGAAACAATTATCTAATTGCAAAATATTTAGAGATTCCAATCATAAACATGAAGCTCAAAATCCTAAAACAATTGATATATCAACCCTAAATAGAAAAAACACAATATAAAATTAATGGAAGAGCAAGATAATAAATCAGTAAATAACCTCGATGTTAAAGAGAGATCTTACGCGACAGGAAGAAGAAAGAATTCTATAGCTAGGGTATGGTTAAAACGTGGTAATGGCAATATAACCATTAATGGAAAAGCAATTGAAAAATATTTTTCTAGACCTGTTCTGCAAATGATTGTCAATCAGCCATTAAATGTTGTTCAAAATCAAGATGGATATGAAATAATGGCTACTGTAAAAGGTGGTGGATTGTCTGGTCAAGCTGGTGCGATAAGACACGGAATAAGTAAAGCATTGAGTTTGTATGATCAAAATAATCGTCCTCTATTAAAAAAAGTTGGTTTTTTAACCAGAGATCCCCGCGTTGTAGAAAGAAAAAAAGCTGGATTAGCTAAAGCTAGACGTAGTTATCAATTTTCTAAAAGATAGTTTTTCATGGATAATATGTATAATGTAGCCGTTTTAGGCTCCACTGGGTATGTTGGTATGGAATTGGTAAAATTATTAACCAATCATAAAAATGTTAATATTAATTTTTTAGGTACTGAAAATAATGAAGGTAAATATCTAAAAAATATTGATAATACAAAAGAATATAAAAACTTACCTATCTTAAAAGATAATAACTCCTTTGATCCAAGTATGAGTGATTATGTATTTATTGCACTTCCCCATTCAATATCAAACACTCATGTAAAAAAGTTATTTAATAAAATAAAGATTATAGACTTATCTGCTGATTTTAGATTGGACGATTATGAAGTTTACAAGGAAAACTATGGTAGCAGTCACTCATGTAAAGATCTTTTAAAATTTTTTACTTATGGATTAGCTGAAATAAATAGAAACTTAATTAAGAATTCTTCAAATATAGCTGTTCCTGGATGTTATCCAACCTCTATTTTATTACCTTTAATACCATTATTACAAAATCAATTCATTGAAACAGAAAATATTATAATCGATTCTAAGTCTGGATATAGTGGTGCTGGAAAAAATTTTAATGTTAGTAAAATAAAATCTAAAAATGATTTTAATTTTTATAATTATAATACTAATGAACACAGACATATCTCAGAAATTTCTCAGGAACTACAAAAACATAATACCAATAAAGATATAAAATTTTCATTTAATCCACATATTTTACCAAATTTTAGAGGAATGATTTCAACTATATATTGTGATTTGAAAAATAATGTTACCAAAAAAAATATAATTGATGTCTTCAAGAACTTTGATAAATTTAATCCGTTTATTAAGTGCATTGACGATAGTGCTAGTTTAGATTTTTATTCAATTCAAAATACTAATTTTTGCAAAATTAAGTTACTCAATCATTATAGTCAGGGTAAGATTATTATTTCAAGTGGTATTGATAATTTAATTAAGGGTGCGGCAGGTCAAGCAGTCCAATGCTTTAATATAATGGAAAAAATGGAAGAAACAGAATCATTGATCTAATGAAAAATTTTTATTTAATAGTATTGTTTTTCTTTACTATATCATGTGGATATCCAGATATTGATAATGTTCCAGATTTTAAGAATATTAAATTATCTAGTGAGGAAATATCAGACTATTGTACTAGCATAAATACTGATAAAAAAAATATAGATAAATGTATTAATGATTATAAAATGAATAATTAATTATGAAAAAAATCAATATTTGTATAGCTGGACTTGGTAACGTTGGTACAGCACTAATTCAATCAATAGAAGAAAATAATATTTTATTTAAAAAGAAACATTCTTTGGAAATAAATATACTAGGTATATCTGCCAATCAAAAAAATAAAAAAAGAAATTTTAATATTGATAAATATAGATGGTTTGACAATCCCTTAGATATGGCTTCATTAAATGGGTGCGATATAATTGTTGAATTGATTGGACAAGAAAAAGGTATTAGTTACGATCTAATTAAATTATCATTGAATAATAATAAACATGTAGTTACTGGAAATAAGGCACTAATTTCTCAGCACGGAAAAGATCTATTTTTACTTGCTGAAAAAAATAAACTAGCGCTAACTTTTGAGGCTGCAGTAGCAGGTGGAATACCAATCATTAAGTTAATTAAGGACGATATATCTCTAAATAAAATAATAAAAATATCTGGTATTCTTAATGGAACTACTAATTATATATTATCTAAAATGGATGAAGATAATTTATCCTTTGATGAAGTTTTGAATATCGCAAAGGAGAAAGGTTTTACATCCGATCATGAATCTAAATTAGATATTGGTGGTTATGACGCTGCTCATAAACTTACAATACTTTCAACATTATGTTATGGCACCTCTTTGGATTTCAGTAATAATTATATTCAAGGTATTTCTAATATAAAAATTGAAGATATTAATTTTTCTAAAAAATTAGGATATAGTATTAAATTAATTTCAGAATCTTTTATTAATGATAATGAAATATCTAATTTTACATCACCAAAGCTTATAAATAAAAATAATCCCTTAGCGAATGTGGGAGATGCTTTAAATGCAATAAATATTGAGTCAGATCATTTAGATAATCTTTTTGTAGAAGGGCAAGGAGCAGGAGGTAAACCCACTGCTAGTTCAGTTCTTTCTGACATATTTTATATATCTCAAAATACAAAGTTTAATAATTTAGGTTTTGAGGTTGAAAAATTAATAAAATTTGAAAAATATCCATTAAAAAAAATAATAAATAGATACTATTTGAGGATTATGACTGATGATAAACCTGGGGTATTGTCAACTATAACAAATCTCTTTACTGAAACTGGTATATCAGTTGAAAAAATACTGCAACTACCAGAGAGTGCAAAATCTAATTCTCCTATACCTATACTTATAACTACACATAAAATTCAAAGAGAAATATTAACTGACGTTATAAATACTTTAGAAGATCATGAATTTGTTAAAGAAAAAATAACAATTTTACCAATTCATGACGATTAAAATTTGTGATAAACAATACCTCATTATCTTATAATAAATGGAAAGAAAAACTCATTGATGATAATTTAATTAAAAGTTTATCTCAAAAAAAAATAATTTCAGAATTATTTGCAAAACTACTAATTGCTAGAGGGGTAAATGAAGAGAATTATGATCATTATGTGAAACCCACAATAGATTACGATATACCAAATCCATTTGAATTAAAAGATATGGAAAAAGGAATAACAAGATGTGTTGAAGCATTAAAAAATAATGAAAAAATTGGAATTATAGCTGATTATGATGTTGATGGGAGTACATCTGTATCTATTTTAGTAAAATTTTTAAATAATTTTACTAAAAATATAATTTATAGAATCCCCAATAGATTATCTGAAGGATATGGTCCCAATATTAGATTGATGAAAGATATGTTAAAAGAAAATGTAAAATTATTATTCACTCTTGACTGTGGAACTTCATCATTTAATACAATTGATCATCCAGATTTCAAAAATATTGATGTCATTGTTATTGATCATCATTTAAGTGAATTTAAATTACCAAAAGTACATTCAATAATTAACCCTAATAGATTCGACGAACAAAATAACTATAAGGATTTTGCTGCTGTTGGTGTGACATTTCTATTTATTATGGCTTTAAGAAAAAAAATAAGAGAATTGGAATTATTTTCTCAAATCAAAGAACCTAATTTATTGTTTCTTTTAGATTTAGTTGCATTAGGTACAATTTGTGACATTGTTAATATTAAAAATTATAACAGAGTTTTAGTAAAAAAAGGTCTAGAGCTAATTATTAAGAGAAAAAATAAAAGTATTGCGAAAATGATAGATAATTCAAAAATATCATTTACTCCTTCTGCTAAAGACATAGGTTATTTTATTGGCCCACAAATTAATGCCGCAAGCAGAATTGACGATTCTTCTTTAGCATCAAAACTTTTAATATCTAATGACGAGAATGATATAGATATTATTTCTAGAAAATTATTTTTAATTAATGAAAAAAGAAAAATTATCGAAAAAAAAATTTATGATGAGGCACTTCTTCAAATAAATGAACAAAAAGATAAAAATTATTTTCTTATTTATAAGGATAATTGGCACCATGGCGTTTTAGGAATTGTGGCTAGCAAAATAGCTTCAATATATAATAAACCAACTTTTATACTTTCTTTTAATAATGAAATTGGATTAGGATCTGGAAGATCAATTGATAATATTGATATCGGTACTATAATCCATGAATTAAAAAGTAATAATTTAATTGAAGATGGAGGTGGGCACTTAATGGCAGTTGGATTAAAATTAAAAAAAAACCAGCTTGTAAATATAAATAATTATTTAGAAAAAAAATTTTCACAATTTGATCAAAACTTATTTAAAAAAATAATTTTTTACGACTCTGAAATATCAGTAGATCAAATCAATAATCAATTTTTAGATATGTTAGAATTAATGGAGCCATTTGGAAAAGGAAATGAAGAACCAATTTTCATGATTAAAGACATAGTAATTGATAATATAAAAATTATTAAAGACGCTCATATTTTAATATTTTTTCAAAATCAATTAGGTATAAATTTAAAAGGAATCTACTTTAATTCCGTTAATACTGAACATCATGAGTATTTATCAAAATATAAGGTAAATAAATTTGTTTTTCTATGCTCTGTTAAGAGAGATAACTTTGCTAATAGTCAAGCACCTCAAATTCAAATTTTAGACATAAAACTAATTAATTAAATAATTTGAAAAATATTATTATTTCTACTATATACCTCTCAATAGACCCCTTCGTCTATCGGTTAGGACATCAGGTTTTCATCCTGAAAAGAGGAGTTCGATTCTCCTAGGGGTCGCCACTAAGGATTAAGAATTATTGACCCCGTAGACTCTCTAGATTGAATAAGTTTATGCGCCTCTGATGCTTCAGAAAGTTTAAAGGCCTTGTATATATTCGGTTTTATTTCTTTATTTTTAATCTTATTGAATAGTTTGTTACTAGAATTATCTAAATCATGTCTATTTCTTATATAGTGCATTAATGTTGGGCGTGTGTAATATAAACTTTTTGGATTAAAGGTACTATGTAAGTTTACATCTTTTACCATTCCTGAAGACTGACCAAATGAGACCATTAATCCTCTAAAATTTAAACATCGTAAAGATGTTTCAAAGGTATCTTTCCCTACACCATCATAAACAACATTAACAAGCTCTTTATTGGTTAGATTAAGCACATTTTCATAAACATCATTTTTTTTATAATTGATAGTATATTCACAGCCATTACTTTTAGCTAATTTTGATTTTTCTTCAGTACCTACAGTGCCTATCATTTTAGCATCCACAGATCTTGCCCATTGACAAGCTATTAATCCAACACCTCCTGCAGCTGCATGAAACAAAAATTTTTCATCTTTTTGAATTTTATATAATCTTTCAAATAAGTATTCTACCGTCATACCTTGTAATAAAATTGAAGCAGCTTCATCATTTGAAATATATTCTGGTAGTTTTACTATCTTATCCGCATCAAAATCTCTAATTTCACAATATGCACCTAGAGGAGGGCTATATGAATAAGCAACCCTATCTCCAACTTTAAATTCTTTTACATCTTCTCCAACTTCAATAATATTGCCTGCTGCCTCTAAGCCTGGGCAAAATGGAAATTCTAAAGGCAATGGATAAACACCTGTTCTATGATATGTGTCGATAAAATTAATTCCAATAGACGTATGTTTAATACGAACCATTGATTTTGGTAAATTTATAGGAAGTTTATATTCTTCATATTTTAAAACTTCAGGTCCACCAAGTTTTGTAACAACTATTCTTTTTGGCATATTAATTAATTAAATTATATATATCTTGATACTCTTTAAGGCAATGTGGATTAGTAAGCACTTCTGTATTAAAAATATCATCTCCATTTATAATTTTTTTAATCATTAATTCCACAACTTTACCACTTCTTGTTTTAGGTATTTCAAATACTGAAAAAATTTTATTTGGCACATGTTTGGGCGATAAGGAATTTTTTAAATTAATCTTAATTTTTTCTTTTATTTTATCTCCTAATTTGTAATTTTTATTCATTACCACAAATAGTATAACTTCTGTATCATTGCTAACTTGATGTTCTACCGCTAAACTTTCTGAAATTTCATTCATATTTTCAATCACTCTATATATTTCAGCTGTACCAATTCTCACACCACCAGAATTTAATGTTGCATCTGATCTTCCATATATAATATAACCATTGTTTATAGTTTTTTTACAATAATCACCATGACACCAGATATTTTCAAAAATCTTAAAATATGACTTCTTATATTTTTCAAAATTTTTATCATTCCAAAAATATAGTGGTTTTGATGGAAAGCTAGATTTACAAACTAATTCTCCTTTTTTATCTTTTACGCTATTCCCTTTTTCATCAAAAATATCTACTTCCATTCCCAGTCCTGCACATTGTATTTCCCCACTAAAAACATCAAGTGAAGGGTTTCCTAACACAAAACATGAAACAATATCTGTACCACCACTTATAGATGCTAAATGAACATCATTTTTTATAAACTTATATACATATTCAAAAGATTCATTCATTAGGGGTGAGCCAGTTGAGGTAATAATCTCCATATTTGATAGCTTAAAATCTTTTTTTATATTAATTTTTTGATTTCTTAATGTGTCTATATATTTTGCACCAGTACCAAAAAACGTTATTTGCTCCTTCTCAGCTATTTCAAATAAGTATTCGTATTTTGGAATAAAAGGTGATCCATCATACAATACAATAGAAGCATTTGAAGCTAGCGAAGAAACTAACCAATTCCACATCATCCAACCACAAGTGGTAAAGTAAAATACTTTGTCGTTTTCTTTTATATTACAATGTAATTGATGCTCTTTTTTGTGTTGGATTAGTGAACCGCCCGCTCCGTGAACAATACATTTAGGAATCCCAGTTGTCCCACTGGAGTAAAGAATATACAAAGGATGATTAAATTTAAATCTTTCAAATATATCATATTTATTGTTTTTCTCTTGTATTGAACTCCATTCAATATAATCGAATTCCACATTTAAATTTGCTTTTTCTTTTTCATATGGAATAACAATTAATTTTTCTATACTTGAAATCTTTTCTAAAATTTTAGGTACAATTAAAGTAGTATTAATTTTTTTTCTATTATAATAATAATAATCAGTAACTATTAATATTTTTGGCTCAATTTGTTTAAATCTATCAATAATTGCCTGCTCTCCAAAATCTGATGAACAAGAAGTCCAGATTGCACCAATTTGTGATGTCGCCAAAAAACATACAACTGTTTCAGGTAAATTTGGAAGAACAGCAGCAACTCTATCAAACTTGTTAACATTATTTTTTTTAAAAAAATTGGATAATTTAAATACCTTATCCCTTAATTGTTTCCATGTAAGGGATTTTTTTAAATTATTTTCATTATAAAAAATTATTGCATTTGTATTATCTTCTTTATTTAAACAATTTTCAGCATAATTAATTTTACTATCTTGAAAAAAATTACATTTTATAAATTCTTTGTGATGAAGATAAACTCTGCCTTTTAGATCACCAATTATTTTTGTAAATTTCCATACTTCTTTCCAAAAATCATCTTTGTTTTCAATACTCCATTTATGTAAATCAATATAAGAATCAAAATTATTTTTTAATTTACCAATAAATTTTTTTAAATTATTATTTTTTGATGCACTCCACAACTTTAAGTTGTGCATATTTATCTATCTCTTTTTATCGTCTTTAAGTGATCTTACTCTTACGATTACATCAATGTTGTGTAGATTCAAACAAGCGGGTACTGATGGTAAATTTAGATTAATATTATCTGTTGGAATATCATGAACTTTACCTTCATCTTCAATATACAAATGATAATGTGGTTTATTATTAGTATCATATAATGATTTGTTTTTATCAACTACAATCTCTCTGATTAAACCTAAATTAGTAAATTGTTTTAAGGTATTGTAAATTGTTGCCATTGAAATCTTGCGGTCTTCTCTTTTTACTTCATCAAATAAGTTTTCTGCAGAAATATGTCTATTTCCTTTTTCAAATAAAATTTTTGCTAAAACTCTTCTTTGTTTTGTTGGAATGATACCACTTTCTTCAATTTTCTTTAATGCCATGTTATATGTACTTAATGGATCAATTACTTTTTTATCTATTATCATTTTAATACTATGGTTTACATTTTTTCAGCTATTTTTCTATATTTTTTTTCCGGACTTTTGCTTTACACGCTTCAAAGACGCATACTTTTCAACACTTCTGGTCATCCTGGCGCACCTAAAGAATATAAACTTTTGAAAACTAAGGAAATTTACATAACTACTGAAGATGGAATAAACCTTCTTTCTTGGTATCATTTAGGTAATAGCAATTTGCCATTATTGATATATTTTCAAGGTAATTCATATCATATAGGTGATAGAGCCAATAGAATAAAAAAATATATAGATGTAAATTGGAATGTGATCATATTATCATGGAGAGGTTTTGGCGGTAATAAAGGAAATCCCACAGAAAAAAACTTATACAAAGATGGAGAAGCAGTTTTAAAATGGGTTAGAGAAAATACTAAATTTAGTAAAAATCAAATTATTATTTATGGAGAATCACTTGGTTCTGGAGTGGCAGTTGAACTCGGCATACGCTATAGCTTTCTTAGTATAGTATTAGAAGCTCCATTTGCCTCCGTTTCAGAAATAGCAATGAAAAGATATAGAATATTTCCCACAAAATATTTAGTTAAGGATAGATTTGATAATTTAAGTAAGATTGATAAGCTTAAATCACCACTTTTGATTATAAGTGGCAAAAAAGATGAAATTGTCCCTCATGAACACAGTATTAGACTTTTAAATAAAGCAAAAGTTAAAAAACAGAGTGTTTTTATTGACGAAGCAATACATAATAATTTATACGATTTTAACATTGAAAAAGACGTAATTGCATTTAACTTGAAATTATGGAAATAGATTTAACAACCTCATATGTAGGCATTCTGAGTCTAATAGTATTTGTTTTGGCATATGCTGTAGTTATGGCTGAAGAGTTTAGTCATTTACGTAAATCTAAACCTGTAATTATTTCTGCTGCAGTTATTTGGGCAATTATTGCTTTCCATTTTGCTGCTGATAAAGAATATGCCCATAAGATAGAATATGCATTAGAACATAATATTCTTGAATTTGCGGAATTATTTTTATTCTTGTTAGTAGCAATGACTTACATCAATGCTCTTGAAGAAAGAAAAGTTTTTGACAATGTTAGATATCAATTAACATCAAGAGGATTTAGTTTTAGACAACTTTTTATATTTACTGGAATCATAACTTTTTTCCTTTCACCTATTGCTGATAATTTAACAACTGCACTTGTTATGTGCTCTGTAGTCATGGCATGTGGCAAAGGAAATTCAAAATTCATTTCAATTGGTTGTATAAATATAGTCGTAGCAGCAAATGCTGGTGGAGCGTTCAGCCCATTTGGTGACATTACTACTTTGATGGTATGGCAAGCAGGTATCGTTGAATTTTTTACTTTCTTCAAAATATTTTTTCCATCGGTAATTAATTATATAATTCCTGCAGCTGTAATGTATTTCTTTATCCCTAAGGAAAAACCAGAAGTTAGTTCAGAAAAAGTAATCATTAAAAGAGGTGGAAAATTTATAATTTTTTTAGGATTATTTACAATATTTAGTGCTGTTAACTTCCATAATATTCTACACTTGCCACCAATGTTAGGAATGATGTTTGGCCTAGGTCTTCTGGGTCTATTTTCTTTTTACTTAAAAATAACACACAATCCATCTGTAGAAGATGAAAAATTTGATTTTTTTAAAAAAGTATCAAGAGCTGAATGGGATACATTATTATTTTTCTTTGGAGTAATATTAAGTGTAGGTGGGTTAGGATTTATAGGGTACCTTACTTTAGTTTCAGAATTTTTATATGTTGGCCTAGGTCCAACAATGGCAAACGCTATTGTTGGAGTATTATCAGCTATTGTCGATAATATTCCAGTTATGTTTGCAGTAATTACAATGAGACCTGAAATGTCTATAGATCAATGGTTGCTAGTAACTCTCACTACTGGTGTAGGTGGAAGTTTATTATCAATTGGATCTGCAGCTGGAGTAGCCTTAATGGGTCAGGCTAGAGGGTATTATACATTTTTTGGTCATCTAAAATGGACACCTGTTATTTTCATAGGCTATATAGCAAGTATCTACCTTCACGTTTTAATGACTGACTTACCCTGGTAATTTAAATTATCTATAGTGAGAAAAATTATCATACTCAATATAAGTATAATACCTGCAACAAAAGAAGCTTCATTAAATTTATAAACACTAATCAATTTATATAGATAAGAAGGTAAAGTATCAAAATCTTGATCTTTAAAAAATGAAATGATTGTAAAATCACCAAAAGTAATAACTGTTGAAAATGCAAAAACAAAAATTAAATTTTTTCTTATAAGTGGGAGTAAAATAATAAAATAATTTTTTAAACTCATACGAAAAGTTTGTTGAAAACTTTCAAAATTTAAAAAAATATTTTTTAAATTATTAAAAATAATTAATATTGAAAAAGGTAATAAAAAAAGACAGTTAATTAAAATAATAACTAAATATTTAAAAAAATATAAATATCTTAATTCACCTAATATAATAAAGTAACCAAGACTAAATATAATTGGTGAAATTATTATTATTGATGAACTTATTAAAAAAATAGTTTGTTGTAAAAATATATTTTTATAATTTATCACTAATATAGATGAAATTATAAATCCTGTTATGCTGACAATAATTGCTGTAGTAATTGAAATTATTAATGAATTAAAAAAAGATTTTAAAAATTTTGCATTAATTAATGTTGTGTAAAATCCATTATTAATAAAATTATATATTACACAAAGGATTGGTGAAAAGAAAAAGATTGAAAAAAATAATATTAATAAAAAATCTATTATTTTAATTAATTTATATTCTTTATGCGGATGAGTAAAATCTATTTGATCAATATCAAAAAAATTTGAACCTTTTAATTTGTAAAAACCAATAAATAAGAAAAATAAACAAATGAATATTTGTAAAAAGCTAAGTAAAATTGCCTTATTAAAATTTAGTTCAAAAAGTGCGTATTGATAAATTGCCACCTCAATTGTTGAGTGCATAGGTCCTCCACCTAAAGCCATAACTATTGCAAAGCTTAGAAAGCAGAGTGAGAATATTATTGAGAAAACACTAAAAAAATTTTGTTTAATATAAGGCAATTCCAATCTAATAAGATTTCCTAAAAATTTAATATTTAGTGATCCAGATATTTCATAATATTTTGATGGAATACTATTTAATGATTGAAAAAATAATCGAGTAGCAAAGGGTGTATTCAGAAGTATATGAGCTATTAAAATTGCCTTTATCCCAAAAATCGTCTCTATAGACAAGTATTCGTAAAGATTAAAATATGAGTTATAAAATCCATTATTTCCAAAGAGCTTAATAACTGCATAAACTATTAAGATTGTAGGAATTACAAAGCAAAATCCACAAAGAGAAATAATAAATTTAATAATTTTTAAATCCTTATGCCTGTTTAAAGCTAATGCGAATGGAATAGCTAAAAAACAACTTAATATTGCAGATATTAAAGCTTGATAAACTGAAAAATAAATTAATCGATGAGTATAAGAATTTTGAAAAAAATTAAAAAATAAATTCAAATCATAATTAACTTTTGAAAAAATACCTATGAAAGGTAATAAGATTATTAATCCAAAGAAAAATAATACTGAAAAGTTAGATTTGTAATACAATTTATTAGGAGGCATTAAGCCATTCATCAATCCATTTCTCTTTATTTTTGTTAATCTCTTTTGGATCTATTTGAATAAAATTAGGTATTTCAAGATTATTAAATGCTTCAGGCAAATCTTTAACTGTTATTACTGGATACATTATATTTGTTGATGGAATTACTGATTGAAATTCTTCTGATAACATAAAATTAAGAAATTTATTTGCTAAATCTTTATTTTTTGAATTATTTAATATTCCAGCAAATTCAATTGTTATATAATTTCCTTCTTCAAAGGTTGTTGCAATAATATCATATCTGTCTTCAAACATAATATGAGCTGCAGGAGAAGTAGTATAACTTAATACCATATCTGCTTCTCCCGCCATAAAAAAATTGTAGTATGCGTCTGTCCAACCTTTTGTAACAGAAATAATTTTTTTATTTAATTTTTTCCATTCAACAGCGGCTTTATCTCCATATATGGCTTTCATCCAAGTTAATAATCCTAATCCTGGAGTAGAGGTTCTAGGGTCTTGAATTACAATTCTAGCATTAGTAGAATTAATTAATTCATACATTGATTTTGGAGGTGATTCTAAACTTGCCTCATTATACACAAAAGAAAAGTAACCAAAATTATATGGAACAAATTTATTGCTTTCCCAACTTAATGGCAAATTCATAATACTATTTATATTATTAATATTGTGTGTTGTGAAAAGCTCTGATTTATCTGCTAGGTCAAATAAATTCATATCAAGACCTAAAACTATATCTGCTTTAGAACTATCACCTTCTAAAATTACTTTATTTAATAATGTTGCTGCACTATCTACAGCGACAAAATCAATATCTGTATTATATTTTTCTTCAAATATTTTTTCAATAATAGGTCCTGGACCCCATTCAGAAACAAAAGAGTCATAGGTATAGATAGTTAGTTTATCAGCATAGATTGAAAAAGAGATTAATAGGGTAGAAAAAAAAGTTAGTATTATTTTCATATTTCCTCCGCTGGCATTATCCAGATCAGGTTAAAAGGGTATAAATCTCAGCATTTAAGCACCCCTATTATTATTATAATTAATATTATTTTAGAAAACAAACATAAAAGAATTGTTTTTAATTTATATAGGAATATAACGATTTTTTTCGGGGAGTAGCGCAGCCTGGTAGCGCACCTGGTTTGGGACCAGGGGGTCGAAGGTTCGAATCCTTTCTCCCCGACCATCAGAATTTTGTCTATTTTTCGTTAAGTTTTAAACTATATATAAAAATAATTTAATATGATTAGAACAACAATTGGACAATTTGCAAATTCTCTTGGTTTAAATAAAGATCAATATATTCCTAAAGAAGGAGCATCTTTCTCTCTCTTTAAAATAGAAATTCTTTCAGGATTAACAGTTGCAATAGCATTAGTCCCTGAGGCTATAGCTTTTGCATTCGTAGCAGGTGTTGCTCCATTATCTGGTTTATACGCTGCTTTTATAGTGGGTTTAGTAACTGCTTTTATAGGGGGTAGGCCAGGAATGATATCAGGTGCCACAGGAGCATTAGCAGTAGTGATGGTATCTTTAGTTGCAGAACACGGAACTCAATACCTTTTTGCTACAGTTATTTTAATGGGAATATTACAATTATTAGCAGGAATCTTTAAATTAGGTAAATTCATGAGGATGGTACCGCAACCAGTTATGTTAGGTTTCGTTAATGGATTAGCAATTGTTATTGGTCTTTCACAATTACATCAGTTTCAAATAATTAATTTAGATGGATCTTACACCTGGATGTCAGGTGAAGTCTTAACTTATTCATTAGTACTAGTTTTTCTAACAATGTTAATAATTTGGTATCTTCCAAGAGTTACTAAAATAATACCATCTACCTTAGCAGCAATAATTTTAGTTACATCTCTAGTATTATTACTAGATTTACCAGTTCCACGAGTTGGTGATTTAGCTAGTGTTGCAGGAGGATTACCAGAATTTTCAATACCAATGGTTCCACTTAATTTTGAAACTTTTGTTATTATATTTCCTTATGCTGTAATTTTAGCAGCTATAGGTTTGATTGAAAGTTTATTAACTTTAAATTTAGTTGGAGAGTTAACAAATAAAAAAGGTGGCACAAGTCAAGAGTGTTTAGCTCAAGGATTTGCAAATTCCATTACTGGTTTTTTTGGCGGTATGGGTGGCTGTGCTATGATCGGTCAGTCCATGATTAATGTAAAATCAGGAGGAAGAACAAGAATAGCAGGCATTACAGCAGCATTATTTTTACTAATTTTTATTTTATATACATCTAATTTAATCGAACTAATTCCAATAGCTTCACTTGTAGGTGTAATGTTTATGGTTGTTATAGGAACTTTTGCTTGGAACTCATTAAAGTTATTATTTTATGTACCTAAATCAGATGCTTTAGTAATTATTTTAGTAACTATAATAACAGTTCTGGAAGATTTAGCAGTTGCAGTAGTTGCTGGTGTAATAATAAATGCGTTAGTCTTTGCATGGAAGTCTGCTTCTAGAATCAGAGCAATTGAAAGACAATCACAAACTGAAAAGGGTGCTAAAGTTTATGAAATTGAAGGACCACTTTTTTTTAGCTCAACAAATAGTTTTTTAGAAATTTTTAAACCTAATGAAGACCCAGATTTAGTAATTATTGATTTTGCAAATTCAAAAGTTATTGATCAATCAGCCCTTAAAGCAATAGAAGATATAGCTGAAAGATATTCAAAAATAGGTAAAAAAGTAAAACTAAGACATCTTACAAAAGATTGCCACAGACTTTTAAGAAGAACTGGTCAATTGATAGTCGATAGTGATGATGATCCTGACTACGGTATAGCAGTAGATTATGATGTTAAGCTTGGTATTTTTGGTAAATAACATATTTTAGTTAAAAACGTAATTCAGAACCATAAAAAAGATAAATAGATTTTTTAATTTATTTATTTATTATACAAAATTTATGTCTTTAAAGTTAATATATTTCAAAATGAGAGCTTTAGCTGAAGCCCCTCAATTACTTTTGCATTATACAAAAATCCCATACGAATACTTAATGTCTTGGGAATACTATAAAAAAGATTGGACTTTAGTTAAGCCTACAATTTCATTTAAACAATTACCTGTACTGATCTTTGATGATAAACATGAAATTGCGCAAAGTATTGCAATAATGGCATTTATTGAAAAAATGGCTAATATTGATATTAAAGATAAGACTACAGCGGCTAAAGCTGATGCAATAACACTAAGTGCCCAGGAATTATTTGCCCCTTTAAATCCAACAGTAAATTTTGCTATTGGTGATGATTTTCTTAAAAAGAGGGAAGATATGAAGAATTTTTTATTATCAAGATTTGATGATCTAAATAGAGTTATTTTATCCAGTGGTAAAAAATATTTTGTTGGTGATACCCCACAAGCTTGTGACTTTGCAGCTTTTCATCACTTAGATCTTTCAAAAAAGCTTGATGATACTCTAATTAAAAAATTTCCAAGATTAGAAAAGTTTCTAGAAGATATAGCTTCAATTGAAACTATTGATAAATATCTAAAAAATAGACCAGATTTAATTGATGTTAGTATAGAACCAAAATTAGTAATTAATGGAAATCCTTATCCAACAGGAACAAAACAAACTTAAATAATCTTCAAAGTAAAAAAACTATAATTTACTATTTATTGTATAATTTAAAATACTTACAACTTCTTCAACATTCTTTGTAACGGCAAGAGCAGCTGCATCAACTTCTTTTAAAGCATGTTGATGTTCATCATTATGCATTATTATAAGGGATTTATTCAATGCTGATGCATACCCGGCATCAAAAGCAGCATTCCATTGTTTATATTTTTCACCAAATCGTACTACAACTATATCTGCCTTTTCTATTGCATTTCTTGTTCTTATCGCATTAATTTTGGCACTTTTGTTATCGTGCCAAAATTTTTTTTCTTCATCTCCTAGGATTTTTATACCAACATCATCTGATAGTTCGTGATTAGTAGTTGGACTTAAAAATTCTATTTCTAAATTTTTAGATATACATTTATTTATTATTTCATCACGCCAATTAGTATGGATTTCACCAGATAAATAAACTTTTAATTTCATTTTTTAATATTAACCTAAATATGCTGAAGTTAGTACGGGAAAACTTGTAAACCCAAAATTACCCTTCTTTTCAGATTCATTTAATTGTTTTCTCCAATCATCTACTTTATCTTCTGAAACACCTTGGCTTAAAGCAAATTTACTTAACATAGTTTCATAAAAAATTGCTGGTGAATTATTATCTCTATTTGTAATTAAATATGATAAATTTTGTGAATTTATATTTTTATATCCAAGTCTTTTTAATTTACCTTTTAAATCAAGTGGAAGCATTTGGTGAAAACAATGTGCTCTAAATGCCTCATGAATAAGATCATTAGTTTCTTTTTCAGGTCCATAAAATCTAAAATAGTCCCAAAGAATTGAAACGTTAACAAATTTAGAATTAGTTTTAGAAATTCTCTTTAATTCTTTTAAAGATGTATCTATATCTTCAATATATTCTAATGTTTGAGTAGCTGTAATTTTATCACAAGAATCATCTTCTAATTTGATATTATCTGCTGTAGCACAAATAAGCTCAACATTATTTTGATTTTTACATTTTGTGTTTGCAACATCTAATTGATCTTGACTTGGATCAATTCCTATTACCCTACCTTTTTCTCCAACGGATAATGAAATTTCTTCGACTAAATGACCACCACCACAACCAATATCAATAACAGTTTCATTAACCTCTAAATCTAGGGCATTTACAATAGCAAGTCTTCGTGAAACCCCAGCATAACCATTAGCTATCTTTTGTTGAATAATACTAGTTTCGTTATCAAATTTCATTTTTTTATTTTTCTAATATATTTTTTAGTTATATAAAAAATAAATATAAATGGAATATCAAATAACAAAAATATTAATAATTTCTTTTTTTAGTTCGATATTAATTTTGTTATTTTTAAATACAAGATATATTATTTTTTTTAAAAAATTTTCAAAAAATAAAAAAATCTTATTAAATTTATCTATTTATTCTTTTTCTTCTTTTACATTAATATTAATAAATTATTGGTTGAGTTTAAATGGATTATCCTCTTTAATAATTTTTAATGCAGCTATAATTACACTTATATATTTTGAATTAGCCATATATTTAGAAAAAGTTTTTTGGGATGATTTTTTAGGAAATTCACTTCCCAAATCAATCAATATGCTGATTAGTTTTGTTGTAATGATGAATTTTGGCTATTTTACTCTTATGTTCTACATAAAGATTTTAGATATTGATTATTTTGTCACATAAGTATCATTATAAATTAATATACAAAATAGTTACTATTTTTATGAAATAATATTTTCATATTGATAAAATATTTATTATTAATAATTTTTTATGAATAAGGTTTTGTTTGTATTACATCAAAAAACTTCTGTTCCAGGAGATGTAGGGAATAAATTTAGAGATAGGGGATACATTGCTGAAATATGTAGACCACCTTTGGGTGAAGAACTTCCTTTAAATATTAACCAATACTCAGCTATAGTTGTGTTTGGTGCGCCAGGAAGCATAAACGATGAAGATAAATATATAAATAAAGAATTAGAATGGATAAACAAAGTTATAAAAACTGACATTCCTTATCTTGGAATTTGTTTTGGTGCACAATTACTAGCTAAATGTTTAGGTTCAGAAATTACAACTAATAAAGATGGTCTTTCTGAAATTGGTTTTTATAAAATTGAACCAACTGAAAATGCAAAAAATCTTTTTAATTCTCAAAAAATTTTTTTTCAATTCCACTCAGAAGGATTTTCACTACCTGCTGGTTGTGAGTTATTAGCAAGAGGTGATATTTTTAATAATCAAGCTTTTAAATATCAAAATTGTTATGCGCTCCAATTTCATCCTGAAGTAAATTTAAAACTTCATATAAGATGGCTTTATTTAATTTTATTAAAAAATCCTAAAAAATTATTCGTAAAAGGTGCTCAAAATATATTTGTTCAACTTTATTATCGTTATAAATACAATAAAAATATATCAAATTGGTTAGATACATTTTTAGATCAGTATTTTTTAAAAAAAACTTAGCTATTAATATAAGTGAAAATTAAAAACCTATATTTTTCACCAGTAAAATCCCTTTCATTCAATAATGTAGATACCTTAGAAGTAATAAAATTTATTGGTATTAAAAATGATCGAATATTTGCTTTCACTAATAATCTTACTTTTAGAGATATAGAATTAATAAAAAATAACCCCTTAAAACGCAACATTTATAAATTTCTATCACTAAAAAAATATCCTGAATTAAATAAATATAATTTTTTATTAGAAGATAATTATTTAATACTAGAATTTGAAAATAATATAATTTTAAAAACAGATATTGATAATCAAGATCAAATAAAAATCTTATGTAATAAACTTGAGGAAATTTTACCAAATATAAATAATATCAATTTATTGAAAGATAGTAAGAATCCCTTTTTTGATACAATGCCAAATAAATCAATATCATTGATAAATTTAAATAGTATTAAAGACTTTGAAAATCTATCCAATCATCAAGTTGAACATGAACGTTTTAGAGGAAACATATATGTAGAGAATTTAGATAAATGGGAAGAAAGGAAGCTAGTAGGTAAAATTTTATCAATAAATGATATAAAATTTAAAGTAGTTAAAGAAATTCCAAGATGTTCAGCAACCAATATTAAACCCAAAACTTCTGATATAAATCTTAATATTCCTTTAAATTTAAAAAAAATATACAACCATATAAATTTAGGAATATATTTAGATCCTTTAAATGATGGTAAAATAAATAATGGTGATCTTATAATAATCAATGAATAAATTTTTATTAAATCATTCAGAAAAAATTACAGGATATCTTTTAATTTTGCCTGCTGTTTTAATAATAAGTCTTTTTGGAATTTTTCCGGTTTTTTTTGGAATGTATATGAGTGTACACAAGTGGAAAGTTTTTAAAGGAAGGTTTTTAGGATTTGAGAATTATCAAAGAATACTTGGAGACATACCAGCTTTTTGGTTGTTTGTTTTAGGATTATTATTATTGATTTTGAGTTATGGTTTGTGGAGTGAATTTAAAAATAAAGTAAAAAATAAAATCTTCTTAGCATTTTTATCTATAGCAATATTAATTATTGGAATAATTTTAATTAATATCAACTGGGAAAAAATGATTTTAACAGGTGATGAAGACTATCTTTACTCTCTTATTTATACTTTTTATTATTCGTTTTTCACTATAATCTTTGAGGTTGGATTAGGATTAATAATAGCATTTGCTTTATACCAAAAATTAGCTGGCAAACAATTCTTTCAAATGATTTTACTATTTCCTTACATTACTCCAGCCGTAATGGGTGCTGCAGTATTTTTTTTAATATTTGGTAAAGCTGAAAATTCTTTTTTAAATCAGCTAATAGGCGTATTTGGTTTTGAGCCTCAAATGTGGTTATTTGATAAAAGGCCAATTACTGAAGTTTTATTTGGCATAAAAATAGAAGGTCTGTTAGCTGGCCCAAGTTTAGCTCTAATGTCATCAATAATATATGGAATATGGTCTTATACTGGCTATTATGCAATAATTTTACTTGCGGGTTTATCTATTATTCCTTCTGACTTGTATGAGGCAGCTAAAGCAGAGGGAGCTAGTCGTTGGCAAACATTTATTAAAATTACTATACCGTTATTAATGCCCATTATTTTTTTTCTAATGTTGACCGGCTTTATAAATACTTTTCAAGCCTTCAATAGTATTTTTGTTATGCAAACTTCATCTGCTGGAGATACAATGGATGTTGTCACAATAGAAATTTTTGACCATTTTTGGGGCAGAGTTAAATATGGTTACGCTGCAGCTGAAGGAGTAATTTTATTTATACTTTTAAATATTTTAGCAATATCGCAATATGTAATTTTTAGAAAAAGGTTGAGCTATGACTAAAATTTTTAATGCAGAAACAAGGATACCATATTTAATTTTATTAATAGTTTTTATTATTTCAATTTACCCATTTTTTTATATGATCTCAACATCATTGATGACAGCTGGAGAGGCATCAAATCAATATTTATTTCCTAAAAAATTGATGTTTGAAAATTATTATGAGGTTTGGACATCAAATAGATTCCAACGTTATACATTTAATAGCTTAATAATAAGTTCAATAATTGTCATTGGTGTTTTATTTACTAGTATTCCTGCGGCATACTCTTTTGCTAAAATAGAATTTCCATTTAAAAATATCATATTCTACATGTTGCTACTTTCATTAATGATTCCAGAAATAATTACACTATTACCTCACTTATTAATTATTAGAGGAGAAATAATTCCATTGCCTTTTGGACCCTCTTGGATGAATAGTCTTCAAGGTTTAACAGTTCCATTTATGGGTAATATTTTTGTAATTTTCTTATTAAGACAATATTTTAAAAAGATACCAAACGAACTCTGGGATGCTGCAAGACTTGATGGATCTTCTCATTTAAATTTTTTACTCAAGGTAGTAATCCCAATGAGTAAACCTATTATTGTGACAGTTTCTTTATTTACTTTTATTATAGCGTGGAATAGTTTTGCTTGGCCTTTACTTATATTAACTAGAGATGATTGGTATCCTGTAACAGTTTCTATCTATAGTTTTGTGAGAGAAGTAGGGCCTAATTTTAATTTATTGATGGCTGCTTGCTTAATTGCAATTTTCCCAATTTTAGTATTATACTTTTTTACTCAGAAGTTATTCATAGAAAGTATATCAAACTTTGGATTAAAAGAATAAATCAGTAAATTTTTTGTAACAAAACTTTAATTTTACCTCTATATTGTTTAATAATTTTACGGGGTGATTATGAAATTTTATAAATATATTTTAAATTTCTTCTTAGCTTCTTTATTTTTTATCTCCTCGCAATCATTTGCAATTACCGCTCAAGATATTGAAAATGCAGATCCTTCAGGTCAAACTGTTGAATTCTGGGTTCAATATTCAGATGAAAGATTAGATGCAATGATGGCAAGAGCTGAAAGATTTGAAACTGAAACAGGAATAAAAGTTAACGTTGTTCACAAGGGGCATTATGGAAAGGTTCAATCTGCTATGATGTCTGCTGCAGGAACAAAAGATATAGCAGATGTTGCAAGAGGTTATGGCAATGCTGCTGCTGATATGTACTTAATTGGTGCTTCAATTGATCAAAATATTCTAGCAAATAGTAAAAAATGGGGTGTTTCTCAAGATGATATAGCAGATTGGGGAGCAAACTGGACTGTTGGCTTTTCACCATATTTCGACGGAAATCCAAAATTATTACATGAAGTTGGAAAATCAATAGAGATTCTTTATTACAATGCAGATTGGTTAAAGGAACTAGGTTTAAATGCTCCTAAAACTCCTGCTGATTTTGCAGAAGCAGCATGTGCTGCAACTAATCAAGATTATACTGGCAAGATGGGTGAAGACGTTCCAAGTTATGGATATGAGATAGATACTGATGCAAGTAACTTTGCAGCATGGGTATTTGCTCATGGAGGGGATGTATTTGACTATGATAATGGTCAGTATATTTACAATGGCCCTAAAGCGATTGAAGCTATGGAATTCATACAAGGAATGGCTAATAAAGGATGTGCAATAGTTGCAAGAGGTAAATATACCGATCAGCAATACTTAGGACAAGGCTCTGTTTTATTTGCTGCTGGCTCTACATCCGGTATCACTTATTTCCAGAAGGCTATTGAAGAGGGTTACAACGGTAATTGGGATGTAGCTCCTTTATCATACACCACTAGTGAACCAGTGCTAAACTTATATGGCGGTGGTTTAATTATGGGAAATTCAGGAGATGCTAATAGAATGGTAGCAGCATATCAGTGGATGAAATATATTTCTAACACTGAGAACTCAGCAGTTTGGTCGACTGAAAGTGGATATGGGTTTGTTAGAACTTCTTCCGCAGACCATCCATTAATTGCTGAAAAAAGAGCTGAGTTACCTCAATATGACAAATCATTAACAATGGTTCAATATGGAAAAGGTGAACCATCTGTTCCTGGTTATTATTCAGTTAGAGGTGAGGTAGAAAAAGCTTATGCAGCAATTATTAATGGTGATGATATAATCTCAACATTAAATCAATTAAATGAAGACGCTAATGCAATATTAGCTGATGCAACTGAAGAGTAGTTTAATTAATTTACTTTTATTAAGGGTGGTTTATACCACCCTTTTTTTATGATTATTGTTTGCTCTCTTAATGATTTATCAAATGTGTGTGAAAGCATACAGCCCAAATATCTTGTATCAGTAATTGACCCAGGATATGCACCAGAAACACCTAAGGGAGTTAAAAATCATTTAAAGTTAGGATTTGACGATATTATTGAGATTAGTAGCAATAATAAAATATTTCGATTGAATACTGATGAAATACCTCAAATTCTTCCTGGAGAAGAACATGTAAATTCAATAGCTAATTTTACCTCAACATATAATTATGAAGAAGATATAGTTATTCATTGTTGGTGTGGTGTTTCAAGATCAATGGCAACAGCTACATTTTTATTATGTAGAGAAAATAAAAATAATATTGAAAATACGATTAAATATATTCGTCATCTCGCCCCACATGCAAACCCAAACAAATTACTAATAAATCATTTTGAAAAAAAACTGGAAGTTGGAAATCAAATTTCTAACTTATATTTAAAATTTCCTTATACTAAAACATACGATTGTTCTTCAAATTTTGCACCTGTTACTTTATTTGATATAAAAGATATTGAGAAAATCTAATGAAAGAATATGTAAGAACAATTGCAGATTATCCCGTACAAGGAATTCAATTCAGGGACATTACTACCTTATTACAAAATGCGGGACACTTTAAACAAGTTATTGATGATATGGTAAAACCGTGGAAAAATAAAAAGATTGATGCAGTTTTAAGTATTGAATCACGTGGTTTTATAATGGCTGGTGCAATCGCTTATTTTTTAAATGCTGCTTTTATTCCTTTGCGAAAACCTCATAAACTACCTTTTGATACTTTCAAAGTTTCATATGATTTAGAATATGGATCGACTGAAATGCATATACATACTGACGCTTTAGATGGACACAAAAATTTACTTATTATTGATGATCTTCTTGCCACAGGAGGAACTGCACTTGCAGCAATTGAATTAATAAATAAATTTCAAAATAAAAATATAATTGGAGCAGGATTTATAATAAATTTACCAGATTTAAATGGTGATAAAAAATTAATTGAAAAAGGAATTGAGATACATTCTTTAATGGAGTTTTAAATGAGAAATGCAGTTATTGTGGGTTACAAAAGATCACCATTCACCTTTTCTCGTAAAGGAGAAATGGCAAATATAAGGCCTGAAGACATTCTATCACAAACTATAATTCAATTACTAAATGAAATTCAAATAAATAAAAATGACATAGAGGATATTATTACGGGTTGTGCTTATCCAGAAGGTGCACAAGGTAATAATATCGCAAAAATAGTTTCATTCATGACAGATATGCCAGAACATGTGGCAGGTATGACAGTTAACAGATGGTGTGGCTCTTCAATGCAAGCAATTCATGATGCTACTGGAGCTATCGCAATTAACTCTGGAGATGTATTTTTATGTTGCGGTGTAGAAAGTATGACTTTTATTCCAATGAATGGATTAACATACGATCCTCATCCTCAATTAAGTAAAGATAATCCAAATGTATATATGTCTATGGGTATTACAGCTGAAAATGTAGCAAAAAAATTTGATATTTCTCGAAAAGAGCAACAAGATTTTGCTATTAGTAGTCATTCTAAAGCTAATTCAGCAAGAGAAACAAACATGTTCGACGATGAAATTGTTTCCATTATAAATAATCATGAAATAATCAATAAAGATGGAGGAATTCGACCTAATACCTCACACGAAATTTTAGATGGATTAAAATTAGCTTTTGATGAAAATGGAACTGTAACAGCTGGTACAGCTTCACCATTAACAGATGGTGCTTCAGCTGTAATTGTGTGTGAGGAAGAATATGCAAAAAAAAATAGTCTAAATATTTTATCGCGTATCAAATCTACAGCCGTAGTTGGTTGTCCACCAGAATTAATGGGTCTTGGCCCAATTAATGCATCAAAAAAAGCTCTTAAAAGAGCTAATTTATCTATTGATGATATTGATATCATTGAACTAAATGAAGCATTTGCTTCTCAATCTTTAGCATGTATTAAAGAGTTAAATATGGATATAAATAAAGTTAATATACATGGTGGAGCAATAGCATTAGGCCACCCTTTAGGTGCAACTGGAGCAAGGATTACAGGTAAAGTTGCAACTTTATTACAAAATAATAATAAAAAGTATGGATTAGCGACACAATGTATAGGTTTAGGTCAAGGTATTGCAACTGTGTTAGAAAATATTAATTAGATACTATGCAAATTTATAAGACACCGCTACGTGAGTTTAAATTTTTAATTGAAGATTTTTTAGACCTTAAGGAAAGTGAAACATTAAAGAAATTAGATTTAGAAACAAGTGATCTAATGCTTATTATTGAAGAAGCAGCAAAATTATGTGAAGAAACTTTACTACCACTTAATCAAAGTGGAGATAGTGAAGGATGTTCGTTTAATAATGGAGTTGTAACCGCACCAAAAGGATTTAAAGAAGCTTATAAAACTTTTTCTGAAAATGGCTGGCAAGGACTAAAAGTAAAAGAAGAATTTGGTGGTCAAAACCTACCTTATATTATGAATATGATTTTAGATGAAATGATAAGCTCCACTAATATGTCATTTGGTCTTTATCCAGGTCTTACAGCAAATGCAATCGATGCAATTGAAAAGAGTGCTAATGAAGATTTAAAAAATACTTATTTGCCAAATTTAACTAGTGGTAAGTGGACAGGAACAATGAATTTAACTGAACCACAATGTGGAACAGATCTTGGTTTGAGTAAAACAATGGCAACCCCATTAGATGATGGAAGTTATAGCATTACAGGAACCAAAATTTTTATTACATGTGGTGAACATGATCTAAGCGAAAATATTATTCATTTGGTATTAGCAAGAACGCCAAATGCTCCTCCTGGTATAAAGGGTATAAGCTTATTTTTGGTACCTAAATTTATACCAAATGAAAATGGTGATTTTGTTAAAAGAAATAAAGTAGAATGTGGATCAATAGAGAAGAAGATGGGTATTCATGCTAGTCCAACCTGCGTAATGCATTACAATGAAGCTAAGGGCTGGTTAGTAGGCGATCTTAATAAAGGAATGAGAGCAATGTTTATAATGATGAATGGAGCTCGTTTGTTTGTAGGCATACAAGGCTTAGGTTTATCAGAAACTGCTTATCAATCAGCACTTTATTATTCGAAAGAGCGTTTACAAGGAAAATTATCTTCCAGCAATCAAGTTGCTGATCCCATAATTGTTCATCCTGAAATAAGAAAAAACTTATTGTATATAAAATCGATTAATGAAGCAGTTAGAGGTTTAACTCTATTGGCTGGAAATCACTTTGATAATATTGAAGATTCTTCAGATGATAAAGAAAAGAAATTATCTGAAAATTTTATAGCACTCATGACGCCAATTATTAAATCATATGCTTCAGATAAATCTGTAGAAAATACAAATCGAGCTATGCAAATCTATGGAGGACATGGTTTTATTACTGATCATGGAATGGAACAATTAGTAAGAGATGCTAGAATTACAACAATCTATGAGGGAACAAACGTTATCCAAGCTCTAGATTTGATAGGAAGAAAATTACAAATCGATAATGGTGCATTATTTAATGAATTTTTTAGTATGATTGATAATTATCAAGTTAAAATATCTAATAATCAAGATATGAAAAAATATATTGATTTATTTATGCCTTCATATGATTCTTATAAAAATATTTTTGAATATATTAAATCGTTAAATGATGAAAATGAGATTAATTCTCATGCTGTAGAATTTTTAAATTTATCCTCTTTAATTTCTTTGGGTTATATATGGTTAATATATATAGAAATTTCATTAGCAAAATTAGAAAAACAAGATGAAAGTTTTTATAAATCCAAAATTGAAACTGGTAACTTCTTTTTAACTAAATTACTCAGTGAAACTCAAGTTCTTTGCCAAAATATAAAATCTGGAGGTAAATATTATAATGATTATAATGATAAGTATTTTGAAACAGCAATCTAATGACTATAAAAATATATAAACCTTCAAAAACTTCTATGCAGTCAGGTTTTAAAAAAACTAAATTATGGCTAGCTGAATATATTTCTGAAGTAGAAAAAGTAAAAGATACTTTAATGGGTTGGAATAGTTCTTTAGATACCAAGTCTCAGATTAAACTTTTTTTTGATACTAAAGAACAAGCTATAGAATGGGCAAAAAAAAATAATTATCAATATTTTGTTGAAGAACCAAAACAAAGAAAAATTAAACCAAAAAGTTATGCTTCAAATTTTGATACAAATCGAAAAGAACCCTGGACTCATTAACTTTAAATTCTTCCATTATTTTTTAGTCTATGTTAAATGCCAATTAAGCGCCCGTAGCTCAGTGGATAGAGCAACCGCCTTCTAAGCGGTAGGTCAAATGTTCGAATCATTTCGGGCGCGCCAATTTTAAAAACTTGCAGCCTCTTCATCAATAAATGCATTAAATGATATTGACCTTCTTTCTTCACTAGAAAAGAATGGATAAACTGTATGCATCATATAACTTGGAAATATAAATAAATCGCCAACTTCAGGTTTAACATCATACACAGAAGAAACCAAAAGCTGAGTTGATCCATGTATAAATGCAATTCTTCCATTTTTATTTTGATCTTTGTATGATGAGCCTAAATCCTTAGGCATTTTTGTATACATTACTCCTGACAAATGACCATCATGCCAATGAATTGGATTATAATCGCTTTCAAACTGGCAAACTGCCCAGCTAGATTTTAAATCAAATTTCTTAATTTCTTTTTTTAATGTTGATTTAACAAAATTAAACACAAATTTATAGAGAGTATCTTTTAAATGTTGATCAAGAAATTCATTTGTTAATCTTATTTCATATTTTATTTCACCAGCCAACTGATTGCCATGGTATAATTCATCAATTTTATTTTCATCTTTCAATATTTCGTCAATATGGTTATTAAGAATATTTACTGTATTCGTTGATAACTTATATTTTCCTATAGCTGGTGAAAATGGTCTTATAATTTGACCTTGTATTGAATTGTCGTTCATGTTTTATTATCTTTAATTATTTGAAATATTATAATATAGTTACCCAAAATGAAACATAATTTAAATTGTCATTGTGGAGCTGTTCAATTAGAAGTTTTAACAGACTTAGAAATCATAAAACAGTGTAATTGCTCAATTTGTAAAAGAAAAAATGCTAAAATGTGTATGGTCCCTAAAGAATCAATAAATATTCTAAAAGGAAAAGAAAACTTAACTTCTTACAAATTTAATACAATGATTGCTGAGCATTTTTTTTGTAAGATTTGTGGCATCTATACTCATCATCATAGAAGAAGTGATCCAAATGGGGCAGCAATAAATATTGGATGTATAGATTCAATTGATCCTTTTAAATATGATGCTGACTTTATTGATATGAAAAATAAATAATTTTATGTCGTTTGAATTTTTAGTTTCGAAAATTCAAAAAAATAATTTTTTACTGATAGGTAGAGCTGGGATCGATATTTATCCTGATCCACCTGGTACTAAAACTGAAAACGCTAAATCTTTTGTTACTCATCTTGGAGGATCTTCTGCAAATATGGGTGTTCAATTAACTTTATTTGGAGGTAATTGTAATTTACTGACTAGAGTATCTGATGATGCTTTAGGTAGGCTGGCTATTAATCAACTAAATCATTATGGTGTTAAAAACAAATTAGTAAAATTTGAAAAAAATGAATCAAGAATTTCTTTTGCTATAGTTGAAACCACAGTTAAAGATCATCAATCAATTATTTATAGACATAAAGCTTCTGATTTATTTTTAAATAAAAATGATATTGAAAACGCTAAAATACAAAATTTTGATTGTATTTTAATAACTGGAACTTCTTTAGCGGCTGAACCTTCGAGGAATGCTACTTTATTTGCTTTAGATATAGCAAATAAAAATAGTATTCCTGTAATTATGGATATTGATTATAGGCCATATACTTGGGAATCATCTAATAAAGCAAAAGAGGTATATAATTTAGCAGCTAGTAAATGTAGTGGCGTAATTGGAAATGATGATGAATTTGGAGTCTTAGCTGGTGATTATAATAGTGGATTAGATCATGCTAAAAAATTATCTGAAAATATAAGTTTAATTATTTATAAAAAAGGTGAAAAAGGTTCTATTACTTTTGCAATGAATAAAGAAATTAAAAAAGGAATATTTCCAGTTAAACCATTGAAACCAACTGGTGCTGGTGATGCTTTTATGGGGTCATTAATAGGATCAATTTTAAAGGCTAATGATTTAGAAAAATCTATAGAAATAGGTTCAGCCGCAGCAGCTATTGTAGTAACAAAAGTTGGTTGTGCGCCAGCAATGCCAAGTTTAAATGAAATTTTAGAGTTTATGAAATATAATAAAATTAATGAAGGAGAATAATATGCATATTCCGCCATTTGATAATAAGAACAAGCCAATTGTAGATATTGAAGATAGTAGAGTTCCTTTAAATTATTTTAACATAGTAAAATTAAATAAAGATCAATCTTTTGAATATCAAACACCAGGTTATGAAACATGCATAGTACCTGCTACTGGAACAATTGATGTAGAAATTGAAGGAATAAAAGTTGAATCATTAGGCACTAGAACAGTTAATGTGTGGGATGGAGAGCCAGAAGGTGTTTATGTTCCGTCAAATACTAAGGCTCAATTTACATCTTTAGTAGATAATTCAGAAATTTTTATTGCTGGTGCAAAGTATGACAAAACTCTTGAACCATTTGCTGTTCGAACAAATGAAATTGATTTAGTTCAGTACGGTTCTGATGATACAAAAACTCATAGAAAAATTAAACATATTTTAGGTGCTAAGCATCATGATAAGGTTGGAAGATTACTTTGTAATGAACTTTATACTGTAGGGCAGGGAGGTTGGTCAGGGTTTCCACCTCATAAGCATGATACAGATCGTCTACCTGATGAAACTAGACATGATGAAACATATAATTACAGATTTAAACCTAATAATGGATTTGGTTTTCAAATGTTTCAACAAGTTGATGATAAAGTTGGTAAAGCTGAACACATAATTGATGGGTCAACCATTATGATTAGGACAGGATATCATCCTTGTGTTGTGGCACCAGGATATGAGATGTATTATTTCACAATTCTTGGTGGGTTATCTCAAAGATCTCTTGTGCAATTTTTTCAACCTGAACATGCATATCAAGTAGAAACCATTCCTGGTATTAAAGATATGATTGCTAAATATAAATGACAGCTGTAAATTTAAAAACTTTACTAACAAAAGCTAATCGTAATAATTATTCTGTAGCTGGATTAGTCGTAATTAGTTGGGAAGATGCTATTGCCTACACAGAGGCTGCACATGAAACAAAAATTCCAATTATTTTACAAGCAGGACCTTCTTGCAGACAATATACTCCTGTTTCTATTTTGGGAAAAATGTTTAGACATCTTGCTGAACAAACTAAAACACCTATTTGTTGTCATTTAGACCATGGATTTTCATATGATGAATGTATCGAAGGAATAGAATCTGGCTTTACATCAGTAATGTTTGACGGATCAAAACTTCCATTAAATAAAAATATCAAAATTAGTTCAAAAATCTCAAATATTGCTCATAAACATAATATTTCAGTTGAAGGTGAAGTAGGTATAGTAGGCTATCAAAATGGCAATACCTCTTTTGGAACAGATATTGAGGAAGCAAAAAAATATAGTTTAGAGAGTGGAGTGGATGCTATGGCAATATCAGTTGGTAATACACATTTGCAACAATCAAAGATAGCAAAAATAGATTATAATAAAATCTTAAAAATTCAAAAAATATCTAAGCTACCTTTAGTTTTACATGGTAGTAGTGGTATAAATTCAAATATGAGAAAAAAAATAGCAAGAAAAACGAAAGTAGCCAAATTCAACATAGGTACCGAATTAAGAATAACAGCATGTAAAAGCTTAAGAAAAAGTTATAATAAAAAAAAATCAAGTTTTGATAAAATAGAAATAATAAAACCTTCAATAATTGAATTAAAAAAACATACAAAAAAAGTAATAAAAAATATTGGGCCAGTACAATGAATGTCTTAGGCTTTATTGGTGGGAGTGGAATTTATAAATTAGAATTTTTAACTGATATAAAAGAACATCAAATTAAATCTTCATTTGGTGATCCATCAGGTCCAATTATTGAAGGTAAAATAGATAATAACACTATATTTTTTTTATCTCGCCATGGAGAAGGGCATACATTGTCTCCATCTTCTATTAACTATTGTGCTAATATTGATTGTTTAAAACAAGTTGGTGTTACCGATTTGATATCTCTTTCTGCCGTAGGTTCTTTAAAAGATAATTTAAAACCAGGTACATTTGTTATTGTTGATCAGTTTATAGATAGAACAATAAATAGAAAAAAAAGTTTTTTTGACAAAGGAATAGTTGCTCATGTTCCTATGGCTCATCCAACATGCGAAGTTTTAATGAATTTATCAAAAAATATATGTGAAAATATTAAAATCAATTATTCATTTGGTGGTACATATCTTGCAATGGAAGGGCCCCAGTTTTCAACTTATGCTGAGTCAAATCTTTATATTGATTGGGGTTGTGATGTTATAGGAATGACCAATATGCCAGAAGCTAAATTAGCAAGAGAAGCGGAAATTAGATACTGTTCTATTTCCATGGTTACAGATTATGATTGCTGGCATCCAGATCATGATAAAGTAGATTTAAGTATGATTATAAAAACCTTAAATGATAATGTTGATAATTCAAAAAATTTTATTAAAAATTTTATTTCAAAATATTATCAAGGTGTATCTTTTGAAAATGATAAAACATCCAATATTTTAGATACATCTATAATTACAAAAAAAGAATTTTGGGATAAAGGTTTAGAAAATAAACTATCCAATATACTAAAAAGATATAAGAAAAATTCTAATGTTAGTAAATGATAAATATTTAACAACTATTTGGTATGATAATACTAAAGATGTAGTAAAAATAATAGATCAAAGATTTCTACCATTTGATTTAAAAATTATAGAATTAAAAACACTAGAAGATTTTTGTTTTGCTATTAAAGAAATGCAAGTTAGGGGCGCTCCCCTAATAGGTGTCACTGCTGCGTATGGAATGTATGTAGCATCTAAAACTACTAAAAATTTTTCAGAATTAGAAAAAGCAGGTGAAAGTCTTAAGTCAACAAGACCTACAGCAGTCAATTTATCCTGGGCAGTAAATAAAATTATCACTGAGATTAAAGATATGGAAAAATCTAACTTACAGGAAATAATTCTTTCAATAGCTAATGAAATCAGAGATCAAGATATAATTAATTGTAAAGCTATAGGTGAGAATGGCTCTAAACTTATAGAAAATATTTATAAAAAAACACAAAAAAAAGTAAATGTTTTAACTCACTGTAATGCTGGGTGGTTAGCTACTGTTGATTGGGGAACTGCTTTAGCACCAATTTTTATTGCAAATCAAAAAAAAATCCCAATACATGTTTGGATCGATGAAACCAGACCTAGAAATCAAGGTTTCAGTCTTACAGCTTGGGAATTAATGCATGAAAAGATAGAAAATTCATTAATCGTAGACAACGTTGGCGGTCATTTAATGCAAAATGGTATGATAGACCTTTGTATAACGGGAACAGACAGAACCTCTTTAAATGGTGATGTTTGTAATAAAATTGGCACATATTTAAAGGCTCTAGCTGCAAAAGATAATGATATTCCCTTTTACGTTGCCGCACCAATTTCTAGTATAGATTTTAATATTAAAAATGGACTAAAAGAAATACCTATAGAAGAAAGAGATTCAGCCGAAGTATCCATTATTGAAGGTATTGACGAAAATAATAATAGAAAGAAAATTAAAATTACACCTGAAGGTTCAAATTGTAAAAACTACGCCTTTGATATAACTCCAGCAAAATATATTACTAAATTGATTACAGAAAAAGGAGTTGTAGATAGTAATGAAGAATCTATAGGTGGATTAAAATATTAATATGAAAAATGAGTGGAAAGAAAGTTTAGCAAAAAAATATATCAAAGAATATCATTTAAAAAAAGTCAGTAAAGATTTAGCATTAAGAATATATTCAACGCATTTATTAGGTAATAATCCAGAACTTGTTTTACATGGTGGAGGCAATACATCTGTAAAATCAACTAAAAAAAATTTATTTGGAAAAGAGAATGATGTTCTTTTTGTCAAAGGAAGTGGATGGGATATGTCAAACCTAAATGAAAGAGGATTACCAGGTCTGTATCTTGATCCTTTACTTAAAACTCTATCCTTAAAAAAAATGAGTGATGAAAAAATGGTTAATTATTTGAGATCGAACTTACTCGACTCAAGTTCTCCTAATCCATCAATTGAAACTCTTTTACATGCTTATTTACCATTTAAATATGTTGATCATACACATTCAAATGCGATTTTAAGTTTAGTCAATCTAGATAATTCAAAAGAGATATTAAATAAAATTTATAAAAATAAAATCGCAATAGTTCCTTACGTAATGCCTGGATTTGAACTTGCTAAATTATGTCATATGGTAATTTCAAAAAATCATAAAGTTGAAGGATTAATACTTTTAAATCATGGTATTTTCACTTTTGGAAGTTCAGCAAAACAAAGTTATGATAGAATGATTAAGCTTGTAACATTAGCAGAAAATTTTTTAAACAAGCAAAAAAAATTTACAAAATATAATATTAATAACAAAAAAATAAATATAACTGATATTCAATTATCTATTAGAAATTTATATCATTCCTTTACAAACAAAAGATGGATAATAAAATTTAATAATAAGGTTGAAGATGTAAAATTTACAAATCGAAAAGATTTATTTAATTTATTTAATAAAGGACCTGTTACACCTGATCATGTTATTAGAATAAAATCAGAACCATTAATTATACCTAACAAACATTTATCACTGAGCAAAATGATATCTAATCATATTGATACATATATTAAAAAATATAAAAATTATTTTAAAAAATATAAAAAAAATATTACAAATTCCAAAATTGCTGATCCTTTACCAAGAATTATTATTTTAGAAGGAATAGGTTTTCTATCAATAGGTCTTACTAAAAAAGAAATGCAAGTTTCCTACGATATATTTGATGCAATGAAAAAAGTTATAATTAAATCGAACTTAGTTTCAAAATTTAAATCAATTAACAACACAGATATTTTTAAAATGGAATACTGGCCATTAGAAAGAGCAAAATTGAATAATAAAAATTCAAAAAAATTTAATGGATACGTTGCAGTAATTACAGGTGGTGCTGGTAAAATTGGAAGCGCAATAGCAAATAAATTTGTAAATGAAAATATCGAAGTTATACTTTTAGATAAAAATTTTAAAAATCTTGATCAAAATATCAAAAAAAAATGTCTATGTATTGAATGTGATTTAACTAATAATTCTCAAATTAATAAAGCATTAAATAAGATATTAAAATTATTCGGTGGTATAGATATTCTAATAGCAAACTCTGGTGCAGCATTTCAAGGTAGTATGCTAAATGTAAAAAAAGATATTTTAGAAAAAAGTTTAGAGGTAAATTTTTATAGTCATCATAACATTGTCCAAAAAATTGCAAATATTATGGTATTACAAGGTTTTGGAGGTTCAATTTCTCTTAATTTGTCAAAACAATCTATAAATCCCGGTAAGGATTTTGGACCATATGGTATTGCAAAAGCCAGCTCGTTATTTTCTATGAAACAATATGCATTAGAATTTGGAAAATATAATATTCGAGTTAACGGAATTAATGCTGATCGTATAAAAAGTGGTATATTAACTGATCAGTTTATTAAAGAAAGAGCAAAAGCTAGAAATATGTCTGCAAATAAATATTTAAATAATAATTTGCTTCAAAAACAAGTAACTGCAGAAGATGTAGCGGAAGTATTCTTTGCACAATTATCTTTTGAAAAAACAACTGGTAATATCATTACTGTTGATGGTGGTAATATTGAGGCTAGTTTGAGATAAATGTTATTAAGACTTTTAGATAAGCTTGGAAGAAAAAAAATTGTTCTAGATAGAGGTCCTTCACATCCAGAATTTCATAAGGCAAAACCATGGATGGAAAGATATTATCTATTATTTAGAAAAAGACCTAAATGGTTTCCATTTAATATTTTAATCCATAAAATGTTAGATGATGACCATGGTGAAGGGGTTCACAATCATTTATGTCCTTATATTACAATTATATTAAAAGGTGGATATTGGGAAACTACACCTAAAGGTAAATTTTGGAGAGCACCAGGTTATGTAGGTTTTCGTTCTGCCGATCATATGCATAGAGTCGATCTTGATCCAGGTAAAAGTACAATGACTTTATTTATTCCAGGCCCATTTGGCCTAAGGAAGAACAAAAGAGCAGGTTATAAAGAAAAAATTTGATATTTAAAATGCATCGAAAATTAATTTAAATCCACTTAGAAAAAGTAAAATATAAACAATATTAAAAAATAATTTTTCAGAAATAAATTTTTGAATATAAAAACCAACTACAACACTAATTACAGCTAATGGAAATAATAATAAAGAAAATTTCAAATTTGAAGGTGCTAGTAAATCAAAATAATAATATGGAAATATTTTAACGAAATTGATAATGAAAAAGGTTATAGTCATCGTACCAAGGTACGTCAATTTATCTAATTTAAGAGGCAGAACATAAAAATTTATGGGAGGATTACCAGCATGTATTAAAAAACTTGTATATCCTGCTGCACTAGACCAAAAAATACCTTTAGATCTTGTTGGATTTAACAACGAGCTATTTTTTTGATAAATTGAAATTATGACAAACAAAATAGAAATAATACCGACTAGAATTCTAATTTGGTTCTCTGATGTATATTGAAAAGTTATACTTCCAATAATTATTCCAATTATTGATGACGGAATTATTATTTTGAGTAATTTCAAATCCCATTTATTCCAATACAAATATAAAGCAATTATATCCATAATAAGCAATAAGGGTAAAAGGATACCAGCAGCCTTTAATGGACTCATTGCAAAAGACATAATTGGTACTGCTAACATTGATATTGGGCCTGGGAAACCACCTTTGGATAAACCAAAAACAATTACTCCAAATGATGCAAATAGAAGAAAGTATATATCCATTAGGATAAAATTTTTAGTGCATTATAAATATCTTTTAATTGATCCTCTTTATCTTCTAAGCCACTATACAATCTAATTATTGTTCCTTTTCGTTTATCCTTAAATGATCTATTAACCAAAGGTGGAAAGGTTATTAAGCTATCAAATCCACCCCAACTATAACCAAGTTTAAAAACTTTTAGTCTCTTATAAAACTTTTCTAAAATAATATTTGAGTATTTTTTCTTTAAAATGAATGAAAACAAACCAGAACTACCTGTGAAATCTCTTTTCCAAATTTGATGATTTATTGTGTGTTCAAGAGCTGGATGAAAGACATCATGAACTAATTTATGATTTATCAAATTTTTTGCCAAAAATAATGCATTATTCTCTATTTCTTTCATCCTAAGTTCTAACGTTGGTATACCTCTTAATGCTAAATACACCTCCTCGGATCCTGGACAAATTCCTAATGTCTTAGATGTTATTCTTATTTGACGACTATAATTTTTATCTGATGAAACAAAACCAATAAGAACATCAGAATGTCCATTAATATATTTAGTTCCTGCATCTATAATTATATTTATCCCGAGATTAATAGGATCACAGAATAAAGGTGATGCCCAAGTGTTATCCATTACAGTAGGTATTTTATATTTTTTAGCAATTTTAGTAATAAAAGGGATATCGATAATATCAAATGTAGCTGTACCAGGAGATTCTAAGTAAATAAGTTTTGTTTTTTTATTAATTTTTTTTTCAAAAGTTTTAATATTATTTATTGGATGAAAATATTTTATTTCAACTCCATAATCTTTAAGAATATTTTCACAAAATGTTTTTGTTGGACTATAAACACTATCGTTTATTAAAACTTCATCACCTTTTTTTAAGAAAGCAAAAAAGGGGATAATTATTGAGGCTAACCCTGAAGGTGATAGTACTGTGTCATCACAATTGTATAAATTTGAAATTGAATCCTCTAATTGTTTATGAAAAGGGTTTTTATTAATTCCATAATATGTTTTTCTATCATCAGCATTTTTAATATCATTTAAGTAATCTTTAAAATTGTTAAATATCATTGTTGAACCCTTGTAGGTTCCAGGATTAATGAACCCCTTTTGTTTCAATGGATCTCTTCCTAATTTAGTTAATTTTGTCTTTCTTTTCATTTGTATACCATATATAGGCGGTGATAATAAAATCTATACAACTTATAGAGTATCATAAAAATGCATAAATCTATCATTTGGATTAACTTATATATTTGGTATAGGGAAGCAATCTTTGAAAAAAGATATTTAAATAATTATTTAAATGGAGAAAATAATATGAAAAAACTATTATCTATCTTTGCAGTTTTAGCATTTGCATTCTCAGCTAATGCTGGAACTCTTGATGATGTAAAAAATAGAGGTTTTCTAAAATGTGGAGTAACAACTGGTCTAGCTGGTTTTGCTGCTCCAGATGATAACGGTGAATGGGCTGGTTTAGATGCAGATATGTGTCGTGCAGTTGCAGTAGCTGTTTTTGGAGACCGTTCAAAAGTAGAATTTATTACAACTACTGGTAAATCTCGTTTCCCAACATTAGCTTCTGGTGAAGTTGATATGTTAGCGAGAAATACAACTTGGACTATTAGCCGAGATGTTAATCTTGGTTTTGAGTTCGTAGGTGTAAACTTCTACGATGGACAAGGTTTCATGGTACCATCAGCTCTTGGTGTATCAAGTGCTACTGAACTTGATGGTGCTACTGTATGTATACAAACTGGTACTACTACAGAGTTAAACCTTGCTGACTTTTTTAGATTAAATGGAATCAGCTACGAAGCGCTTCCAATTGAAACTAATGATGAAGGTAAAGAAAACTTATTTGCTGGAAGATGTGATGTATATACTACTGATGCTTCAGGTCTTTCTTCAACTAGAGCTGCTGCTTCTAATCCAGATAAATGGAAAGTTTTACCAGAAATTATTTCAAAAGAACCACTTGGTCCACTTGTAAGACATGGTGATCACCAGTGGGGTGACGTAGTTCGTTGGTCTTTGAATGCAATGATTATTGCTGAAGAACTAGGTGTTACATCTGAAAATGTTGATGCTCAAATGAGCTCTAATGTTCCTGAAGTACTAAGACTTCTTGGTGTTGAGGGTAACTATGGTGAAATGCTTGAGCTAAGTAATGATTGGGCTTATCAAATTATTAAACAAATTGGTAACTACTCTGAATCTTACGAAGCAAACGTTGGTCCAGACACACCTCTAGAAATTGCAAGAGGTTTAAATGCTCTATGGACTCAAGGTGGTATTTTATACGCACCTCCATTCAGATAAATCTTAATTAAATTTAAACGGGGGGTTTTAAACCCCCCGTTTTTTTTGTATATAATAACGATGCGATCTAACCTAGGTTTCTTTTCTGATGAAAAATTTAGATCCATTTTTTTTCAAACTTTAGTTGTAGGTTTATTTGCCTTAGGTTTATTCTTTGTAATTAGCACAACTTCTTACAACTTAGAAAAAAGAAATATTGCAACTGGTTGGAGTTTTCTTCAAAATCCAGCAGGCTTTGATATAAGTTTTTCACCTTTTTTAGAATTTAAATCTACTGACACTCACTTAAAAGTTTATTTTGTTGGTGTTTTAAATACTCTTTTAGTTTCTGTTACAGGATGTATAGCTGCAACAATTTTGGGTTTTATTTTAGGTATAGTAAGGCTGTCTTCAAATTGGCTACTAAGTCGTCTAGTTTATATTTACGTAGAATTTTCAAGAAATGTACCTCTACTTCTTCAAATAATTTTATGGTATAGTATTTTAATTCAACTTCCTCGTGTAAAGCAATCACTTCAAGTTCTAGATGTATTTTATATTTCTAATAGAGGATTATATTCTCCAAGACCAATATTTGAAAGTGGATTTTTATATGTATTAATTGCAATTGTATTAGCTTTAATTTCAAGTTTCTTAATAAATAGATGGGCAAAAAAAAGACAAGATAAAACAGGTCAACAATTTCCAGTATTTTCTAGTTCAATAGGATTAATATTTATTGTTCCCTTAATTTTATTTTTTATTCTTGGCTCACCAATGTCTTTTGAGCATCCAGAAATGAAAGGATTTAATTTTAAAGGTGGTTTAGTTATTAGACCTGAATTTATTGCAATGTTTTTAGCCCTATCAATTTACACAGCAGCATTTATTTCTGAAATCGTTAGAGCTGGAATAATGTCTGTATCAAAAGGACAAAGAGAAGCCTCTGCTGCTATAGGTTTAAAACAAACATGGATAATGAGATTGATAATTATCCCTCAAGCTCTAAGAGTTATTGTCCCTCCACTAACAAGTCAGTATCTAAACTTAACTAAAAATTCTTCTTTAGGTATTGCAGTTGGATATGCAGATCTTGTTCATGGTTTTGGAGGAATAAGTTTAAATCAAACTGGTCAAGCTATTGAATGTATGGCAATTGTTATGGCAACTTATTTGTCAATTAGTCTTACAATATCTTTCTTTATGAACATTTATAATAGAAGTATACAATTTAAGGAAAAGTAATGAATGAAATGAATGAAGTTAGAAAACCACCAGTAGCAACAACAGGTATTATTGGTTGGTTGCGAATTAATTTATTCTTTAATTGGACAAACTCATTAATAACTTTATTTGTTATTTATTGTTTGTATCAGTTTATTCCTTGGATTTTAGATTGGACAATATTTTCAGCTGACTTTAAATATAATTATCTTGGTGAACAAATTACAAATCAAGAAATGTGTTCACGAAATTTAGATCCTGAAAATGGTGGAGCTTGTTGGGCAGTTATATATGTAAGGTTTTATCAATTTATTTATGGGTTTTATCCAAAGGTTGAAGTTTGGAGAGTTAATATAGCTTATTTTATGCTAGCGTTAGCGCTGCTACCTCTCTTATATTCAAAACTTCCATATAGAAAGTATTTCTTATATTTTACATACATCTTCCCTGTTATTGCTTATTTTTTGCTTAATGGTGGATTGGGCTTTACAGAAGTCTCTACTAACAAATGGGGTGGTCTTCTAGTAACACTCGTTTTAGGATGTACAGGAATTGCATTAGCTTTTCCTATTGGAATTATGTTGGCATTAGGCAGAAGATCTAAATTACCAGTTATAAGCATGATGTGTACATTATTTATTGAGTTTATTAGAGGTGTTCCTCTTATAACTTTATTATTTTTTGGAATGGTGATGCTTCCTTTATTTTTACCTGAAGGAATAGATATGGATGGTTTGGTAAGAGTTCTTGTAGCTGTTACATTGTTCCAATCAGCTTATATGGCTGAAGTCATAAGAGGAGGATTACAAGCAATACCTCCTGGTCAATATGAGGCTGCTAAATCACTTGGTATGTCTTACTGGAGAATGAATTTATTAATTATTCTTCCTCAAGCTATTAGAATTTCTATACCGCCAATTGTCAACACATCTATAGGTTTATTTAAAGATACAACATTGGTTATTATTGTGGGAATTTTAGATTTATTAGGTATTGGAAGAGGTACTTTAGCGGATACCAATTGGTTAGGTTTATCGTATGAAATTTACTTTTTTGTTAGTTTAGTATTTTTTATATTCACATTTGGAATGTCTAGATACAGTTTGTATTTGGAAAAGAAATTAAAAACAGGTATTAATATGGGGGCTGATTAAAATGAGTGAAGAATCAATAATTTCATTAAAAAATGTTAACAAGTGGTTTGGAGATTTTCATGTATTACAAGATGTAAATCTTGAAGTTAAGAAGAAAGAAAGAATTGTTGTTTGTGGACCCTCTGGTTCTGGAAAATCTACAATGATCAGATGTATTAATAGATTAGAAGAACATCAGGAAGGTTCAATAGTTGTTGATGGAATTGAATTAACAGGAAATTTAAAAAATATAGATAATGTTAGAAAAGAAGTTGGAATGGTATTCCAGCAATTTAATTTATTTCCTCATTTATCTGTTAAAGAAAATATAACACTAGCTCCAATTTGGGTAAAAAAAATGCCTAAAGCTGAAGCAGAGGAACTAGCCATGAGACAGTTAGAAATAGTAAAAATTCCTGAGCAAGCTAATAAATACCCTGGTCAATTATCTGGTGGTCAACAACAAAGAGTAGCAATTGCTAGATCTCTTGCAATGAACCCTAATATAATGCTTTTTGATGAACCAACTTCGGCTCTAGATCCTGAAATGATTAAAGAGGTTTTAGACGTTATGGTAGATTTAGCAAATGGTGGAATGACAATGATCGTTGTTACGCATGAAATGGGTTTCGCTAAAACAGTTGCTGATAGAATGGTATTTATGGACGAAGGAAAGATTGTTGAAGAAGCTAGTCCAGATAAGTTTTTCAATAATCCGGAAAGTGATCGTACAAAGTTATTTTTAAGTCAAATTCTTCATCAGTAATTTAAGAAGATAATAATAGATTAACCCTTCTATTCATTTTACCTTTGTTTTCTATTTTACCAATTTGAATTTTACCAATTTCAGTAGTCGATTTCACATGTGTACCGCCACAAGGTTGTAAGTCGACATCACCAATTCTAATCAATCTTATTTTACCATCTACTTGAGGAGGTTTTACTGACATAGTTCTTACAAGTTCAGGCTTTTCTTCTAATATACTACTTTCAATTACTTCACTGGTAACTGCATGATTATCTTCAACTAACAAATTTATTTTTTCTTCTAATTCTTCTTTATTTATTAGTTTATCTGGATCATTAAAATCTAAACGACTTTTTTCATAACCAATTTGACCACCAGTTACACCTAGGGGAACTATAGAACATAATAAGTGCAGTGCCGTATGCATTCTCATATGCTTGTATCGTAAATCCCAATTTATTTTTCCAATTATGTCATTATTCTCTTCAAGATCTCTGAGATCATCCACAATGTTTATTATTTTATTATTTTCTTTAATAGTATCTAAAACTTGTATTTTTTTACTCTCAACCTCTATTATACCTGTGTCTCCTGGTTGACCGCCACTTTTTGCATAAAATGCTGTGTGATTTAATTCTATACTATTATCTCCTCTCTCAATACCTATAATTCTTGCTCTAAATTCCTTAAGGTATGCATCATCTTCGAATAATTTTGTCATAGCGTTTTTTAACAGTATTTTAAAAATATTATATTGACTTTTTTTTCATTCTGAATAAATTAGAACAAAAGTAGAACAAATAATTTTATAAATAATATAATTATTATTTATCAATTATTTAAATATTTTTTCTAATATTATGTCTAAAAAAATAGAAAACTTAATATTTAAAGCTGAATTCAAAGGAGATCTAATAACACCTTATTTTCTTGATACAGTATCTGCAGGTTTTCCATCTCCAGCTACTGATTATATGGAAAACAAACTTGATCTCAATGAATATTTGGTTCAGCGTCCAACAGCAACCTATATTGTTAAAGCTAATGGTCCTTCTATGACCGATGCAGGCATATTATCAGGTGATCTACTTATTGTTGATAGAAGTATTACACCTCGTAACGACAATATTGTTATAGCCTCAATCTTTGGGGATCTAACAGTTAAAAAACTGAAAAAGAAAGATCAGTCACTATTTTTAATTTCTGCCAATAGTGAGTATCCTAGCATTCAAGTTAAAGAAGAAATGGAGTGTTTTATATGGGGAGTAGTGACATATGTCATACACAAAACTACTTAGTATAAATCATAGCTCAGTAAATCAATCTATAGCATTGATAGACTGCAACAATTTTTATGCATCATGTGAAAGAATATTTAACCCAAAACTTATAGGAAAACCAATTGTCGTACTTTCCAATAATGATGGTTGTATTATTGCACGATCAAAAGAAGCAAAAAAATTAGGAATAAAAATGGGTGAACCTTATTTTAAGGCAAAAAATATTATTAAAAAAAATAATGTTAAAGTTTTCTCATCTAATTATTCTTTGTATGGCGATATTTCACAGAGAGTAATGGAGACTCTATCAAGTTTTTCTTCAGAGGTAGAAATCTACTCCATAGATGAAGCATTTCTTGGATTAAATGGTTTTGAGAATTATGAGCTAAATGCTTATTGTAAACACATTAGACAAACAATTAAGAAGTGGGTTGGTATTCCAGTTAGTATTGGAGTAGGACCAACAAAAACACTATCAAAAATAGCTAATAATCTAGCAAAAAAACAATCAGACTATAAAGGTGTGTGCATACTAAAAAACAAAATAGAAATAAAAAAAGCATTAGAATTAACATCTATTGAAGAAGTATGGGGCATTGGAAGAAGGTTATCTCTTTTCCTTAAAAAATATAATATTCATAATGCTTATAAATTTTCACAAATGGACAGAGGATGGATAAGAAAAAATATGGGCGTAGTAGGGGAGAAGACTTATCTAGAATTAAACAGTGTATCGTGTTTAGATCTTGACCTGGTTCCAAGTGATAAACAAAGTTGTTGTGTCTCAAGATCATTTAGTCAACCAATAGAAAAATTATTTGATTTAGAGGAATCAATATCAACTTATGGATCAAGAGTATCAGAAAAGATAAGAGAGGAAGGTTTGGTCGCAGAGTCGATGAGTGTTTTTGTTTTAACTAATCATTTTAATAGAAGAGAAAAACAATATTCAAATTCAATAAAACTGCACTTACCTTTTCCAACAAATAATAGTATAAAAATCGTTAAAAGAGCTCTTGAAGGAATTAGAAAAATATATAGAGCAGGCTATCGATATAAAAAAGCTGGTGTCATACTATATGGTCTCAGTAGGCACAATGTAACAAGAGGATTGCTTGATTACGATCGTGATATATCAGACAGAATAATGAATACTATGGATGATATTAACTATAGGTATGGAAGCTCCACCCTAAAGATAGCTTCTGAAGGTATAGAAAAAATATGGAAGATGAAAAGAGAAAACGTATCTCCTTGTTACACAACACGTTTCGAAGAATTGGTGGAAGTTAAAGCTTAGATAAAATGGCTCCCCGGGCCGGGCTCGAACCAGCGACCGATCGGTTAACAGCCGATTGCTCTACCACTGAGCTACCGAGGAACACAAATTTGTTGATAATAAAAAAAAATTAAAAAACAAGAAAAAATTGGAGGCTCGGAGCGGAATCGAACCGCTGTGCAAGGCTTTGCAGGCCCCTACATAACCACTCTGCCACCGAGCCTAAAAAAAATGACAATTATCACTATATTATTTCTAGTCAATTAATGAAAAAAAATTCTAAAGATTGGTAATTATTATTTAAATAATTGATTAAATAATATGATTATATAAAGCATTCTTTAAGAAATGACTGAAACATTTGAAATTGCTAGAAAAAATATGGTCATTAATCAGTTAAGACCAAATAAGATAAACGAAGAAAAAATCTTAAAAATATTTGAAAATATCCCTAAGGAAAATTTTTTGGATATGAATTTAGGTAAAAATTGTTACCTAGATAAGAATTTAGATATTACGGAGAAAAGAGGATATCTTAAAAATTTACACCTTGCTCAAATAATAAAATATTCAGAAATTTCTCCTAATGATAAGGTATTGCATTTAGGGGGGTTAACAGGGTATTTTTCGACTATTATTAGCTCTCTTAGTAAAGAGCTGTTAGTTGTAGAAGAAAATAAAGAATTGTTTAAATTATTAGAACAGAATGTTAAAAAAAATAATACCGTAAATATAAATTTATTTAATAAAAATTTATTAGAAGGATTATCTGAAAAGTCTCCTTTTGATTTAATTATAATTGATGGTCCAATTTATGAAATTAATGATAATTTAAAAAAGCAACTAGTTAATAACAATGGAAGGCTTATTTATATTAAAAAAATATATGATAATTTAGGCAAAGCTTATAAAATTATAAGAAATGAAGATTTATATTCATCTGAGTATTTATTTGATGTAATGTGTACCTATCAAATTCAAGATAAAAAAAAGGATTTTAAATTTTAAATGAGATATTTGGTTTTAATTCTATTAATTTTTTATAGTAAATCTTTGTTAGGTCTTTCAATAGATGAATCAGTAAAAAGTACTATTACTAATAATTTGAAAGTTAAAATAGCTTTTGAAAAACTTAAAGAAAATAAAGAAGTAATTGAAGTAGCTATAGGTAAAAAACTTCCAACTGTTACAGGTACTATTTCTGGCACATATAGTAATAGTGATACAACATCAGCAGCTGGTGTAACAACAACACCAGAAACTTTCACAGACAAGTATAAAATTAGTATCACTCAAAATTTGTATGATGGTGGAGAAAAAAGTTTAGAAATTGAAAGTTCAAAACTTATTTATGAAAATGCAGTAATAAATTTTTATAAAACAGTCCAAGATCTATCACTAACGGCAGTAGAAGGTTATTTAACAGTTATTAATTACGAAAAATCATTAAAAGCTTCTGAAAAGAACTTTGATTCTGTTTCAAGATTTTTGGAAGAAGTAAAATTAAAATATGAATTAGGGTCAGCAACAATAACTGAACTTAAAAATGCTGAGAGTGCTTTTTCAATTGCAGAAACTAATCTTTTTTCAGCTAGAGAAAATTACAAAGTCAGCTTAAAAACATTCAAATCTATTGTTGGTAAAGAGGCTATTAATTTAGAAGATTATATAAATATAGAAGATGATTTAAATTTTGAAAAAATACTATCTGAGGTTTATAAAAATAATTTTAATATCTTAATTGCTCAAAATAATATTAAAATTAAGAAACTTGATCTCTCAAAAGAAAAAAGTTCTAATAGGCCTACTTTGGATATAACAGCGTCAACAGAGTATTCGGATGGTTCACGAATAGATGCTGGTACTGAAAATACAAATGCTTCAATAGGCTTAACTTTAACAATTCCTATATTCCAGCAAAATATTGATAAATCAGATATTAGAAAAATTAATTCTCAAATTTTACAAACTGAAATTGAGTTTGAGGATCTTAAAGAAAGTTTAAATATTGAGGTATCAAACTATTATAAAAACTACTTAGTTAGTAAATCAAATTTAAATACATCTTTATTAACTATAGAGTATGCAAATACTCTCCTAGAAAGTACCCAGGAAGAATACAATCTTGGAACAAAATCTATCACTGATCTTATAGATGCTGAAACTAATCTTTTAAATGTAAATGTTGAATATTTTAATGCTAATAAAAACTATCTGATTAATTATTTTAATTTATTAGCATTAGATGGGTCTCTAATTAAATTATTTGATGAATATCTTCCTAGCTATGATTAGAGTTTTAATAATTTAATTAAACATTTATAATAATAATATGAATACAAAAAATTCAATCAATGAATCTCTTGAAATTATACGAAGAGCACTAGAAGATGAAAAAAATAATACTAATAAAGATTCATCATCTAATATATTGATACTTAACCAAAAAGTTAATAGTGATGGTACAATAAAACTAGTTCAAAAAGATGATGATATAAATAGTGAAATTAATGATATTATAGATCAAAAACTCTCCTATCTTGTAGAAAGTAAAATTGAAAAAATACTTGATGAGAAAATCCCACAACTACTTAAAAATTATTTTGATTCAAAATAGTCACAATGCAGCTTGATAAATTTTTTGATTTTTTAAAAGATGAAAAACTTCTTTATTCTCAGTGGGAGGAATCTAGTTGTTTTAAACCAAAAAAAGGAGGTGAGCCTTATTCTATAATGATGCCACCACCTAATGTTACAGGCAGCTTGCACATGGGGCATGCCTTAACCTTCACAATTCAGGATATATTAATCAGATACCATAGAATGAAAGGTATGGAAGTATTATGGCAAGCAGGTACAGATCATGCAGGAATAGCTACTCAGATGGTTGTTGAAAGAAAATTAAGTGAGTCGAACCTAGATCGACGATCTTTAGGTAGAGAAAAGTTTATTGAAAAAGTATGGGAATGGAAAAGAGAGTCAGGTGGTCAGATTAGTAATCAATTAAGAAGACTTGGTGCTTCTGCAGATTGGTCAAGAGAGAGATTTACTATGGATGAAGGTCTTTCTAATGCAGTTAAGAGAGTTTTTGTTAATTTATTTAATGATGGAATTATTTATAAAGATAAAAGATTGGTTAATTGGGATCCAAAACTTTTAACTGCTATTTCTGATCTAGAAGTAGAGCAAAGAGATAGTGATGGAAGTTTATGGCATATTAAATATCCTATAGATGAAAACAATCATATTATAGTTGCAACAACAAGGCCGGAGACGATGTTAGGTGATACGGCGGTTGCCGTCCATCCAGATGATGAAAAATATAAAAATTTAGTTGGCAAATTTTGTAATTTACCAATTTCAAATAAAAAAATACCAATCATCGCTGATGAATATGCAGATCCTGAAAAAGGTTCTGGTGCTGTTAAAATTACTCCTGCGCATGACTTTAATGATTTTGAGGTAGGAAAAAGACATGATTTAGAATTTATTAATATTTTTGATGAAACTGCAAAATTAAATTCAAATGTACCCGAAGAATTTCAAAATTTAGATAGATTTGATGCAAGAAAACTCATTTTAAAAAAATTAGATGAAATGAATTTATTAATTAAAGAAGAAAAACAGCAAATGGTAATCCCATATGGTGATAGGTCTGGCGTTGTTATTGAGCCATGGCTGACAGATCAATGGTTTTGTGATGCAAAAAAATTATCAGTTGATCCAATATCAGCTGTTAGAGATAATAGTTCTAAATTTATTCCCAAACAATGGGAAAATACATTTTATAATTGGATGGAAAATATTCAACCATGGTGTATTTCAAGACAGTTATGGTGGGGGCATCAAATTCCTGCATGGTATGGTCCAGATAATAAATATTTTGTTAGTGAAACTTTAGAAGGGGCACAAAATCAAGCAAAAGAATTTTATGGAAAGGATGTTAAGCTTTTACAAGATGAAGACGTTTTAGATACTTGGTTTTCTTCTGCTCTATGGACATTCTCTACTTTAGATTGGCCAAATAAAACTTATGAATTAAATAAGTTTTATCCTGGCAATGTTTTGGTTACTGGTTTTGATATTATATTTTTTTGGGTTGCACGTATGATGATGATGGGTTCTTATTTTATGAAGAAAACTCCATTTAAAGATATTTATATTCACCCTTTAATTCGTGATGAAAAAGGACAAAAAATGTCTAAATCTAAAGGTAACATAATTGATCCTTTAGAGCTATTAGATAAATATGGTGCTGATACATTAAGATTTACATTAACGGCACTCTTAAATCCCGGACGAGATGTAAAATTATCTGAAGCTAGAGTTAAAGGATATAAATCATTTACAAATAAAATTTGGAATGCTGGTAAATTTTTACAAATGAACAATTCAGTTTTTAAAGATGATATTTCAATTGATTCAATATTTTTTGATGCAAATAAATGGATAATAAAAGAATTGAATGATTTGAATTATCTACTTGATCAACTTACTAAAAAGTATTTGTTTCATGAAATAGCCAATAAGATTTATCATTTCGTATGGCATTCTTACTGTGATTGGTACATTGAAATTATTAAACAAAATTTCGATAATAAAAAATATGCCGATGAAATAAAAAAAGTATCTGGATGGACGTTTATTCAAGTTTTAAAAATTATACATCCCATTATGCCATTTATTAGTGAAAAATTATGGAGATCTTTAGTTGATGATAAGTCATATTTAATGAATCAGGTTTACCAAAACTATTTAACGAATAATTCTTTTGATATTTCTAAAAAAAACTTCGAAAAATTTATTGAATTCATAACATCTATTAGAAATTTGAGATCAGAACTAAATATACCCTATAAACAATTAATTAATATTTCTATAGAAGCAAAAGATGAAGAACTTAGTAATTTTTTTCTTGCCCATAAAAATGAAATAAGTAATTTTTTAAAAACCAATGATATTAGTTTTGGTAAAATTCAACCAAATAAGAACTCAGCTTTAATTGTATTAACATCATTATCAGTTTTGATCCCTTTGGATGGTATTATTGACTCAGAAGCGGAACTAAAAAAATTAAATAAGAAAAAGCAAGTTGAGCAAGAAAAATTTAATAAAGTTAATGACAAATTAAATAATAATAACTTTATCAATAAAGCATCAAAAGAAATTATTAATAAATTTAAAAATGAGGCAAATATTTATAAATCTTCTATTGAAAAAATTGATCAAATAATAAATACTATCAAATAGAATGGAAGATAAAGGATCAAATAGAAAATCTAAACTACCCAGTAGATATGTTAGTGTAGGGCCTAAAAGTGCACCTCATAGATCATATTATTATGCTATGGGTTTAAAAGAACATGAAATTTATCAACCATTTGTTGGTGTTGTTAGCACTTGGAATGAATCAGCTCCTTGCAACATCACGCTTCAAGATCAAGCGCAACATGTGAAGACAGGTGTCAAACATGCTGGAGGAACACCAAGAGAATTTACAACTATAACTGTAACAGATGGAATTGCGATGGGCCATGAGGCAATGAAATCCTCTCTTATTAGCAGAGAGGTTATTGCAGATTCCATTGAATTATCTGTGAGAGGTCACTGTTATGACGCAATAGTTGGACTTGCTGGCTGTGATAAATCTTTGCCAGGTTTAATGATGGCTATGGTTAGATTAAATGTTCCATCTGTATTTATTTATGGAGGATCAATCTTACCAGGAAAATACAAGGGCAAAGATGTTACTGTTATTGATGTTTTTGAAGCAGTGGGAAAACATGCTGCTGGAACTATCTCAGATCAAGATTTAAAAGATATTGAACAAGTTGCCTGTCCATCTGCTGGATCGTGTGGAGGCCAATTTACAGCAAATACAATGGCATGTATTTCAGAAGCAGTTGGTTTAGCTCTAACAAATTCAGCTATGCCACCCGCAGTAAATACTGAAGAAAGAAAAGCTTATGGTGAAAAGAGTGGTAAAGCTATAATGAATTTATTAGATAAAAATATAAGACCAAGGGATATAGTAACTATTGATTCATTAGTAAACGCTGCAAGAGTAGTTGCTGCAACTGGAGGTTCAACCAATGCAGCACTCCATCTTCCTGCGATAGCTAATGAAGCAGGTTTAAAATTCACATTAAGAGACGTTGTAGAAATTTATAATTCAACTCCTTATATTGGTGATATGCAACCTGGTGGAAAGTACGTTGCTAAAGATTTATATGATGTAGGAGGTGTGCCAGTTGTTATTAAATCTTTATTAGATGGTGGTTATATAAACGGTGACTGCATAACTGTTACAGGAAAAACGATAGCTGAAAATCATAAAGAAGTAATATTTCCTAAAAATCAAGATGTTGTTTATAAATGTGATAATCCAATTAGTGAAAATAGTTCAGTCGTAGGTTTGTGGGGTAATCTTGCTCCAGATGGATGTATATCAAAAATAGCAGGTTTAAAAAAATTAACTTTTAATGGAAAAGCTAAATGTTTTGACTCAGAAGAAGATGCTTTAACTGCAGTTTTAAAAAATGAAATTAAAGCAGGAGATGCAGTAATAATTAGATATGAAGGCCCTAAAGGAGGACCTGGTATGCGTGAAATGCTTTCAACAACAGGCGCAATATATGGGCAAGGATTAGGTGAAACTGTTGCATTAATTACAGATGGAAGATTTTCAGGTGGTACAAGAGGATTTTGTATTGGTCATGTAGGACCAGAAGCAGCTGTAGGAGGTATGATAGGTTTGCTTAAAGATGGGGATGAGATTATTATTGATGCTGTCAAAGGTGAGATTAACGTTAAACTTTCAAATCAAGAAATAGAAAAAAGAAAAAAAGATTGGAAGCCAAGAAAAACTAATCATAACTCTGGATCTATATGGAAATATTCTCAAACTGTTGGACCAGCTTATGAGGGTGCCGTTACTCAACCAGGAGCAAAAGACGAAACGCATACATACGCAGATATTTAATATTAATTAACTAATTCAATCGTAACTGGTGTGTGATCGGAAGCCTTTTCCCATCCTCTTGGTTCACGATTAACATTAACTGATTTAATCAAATCAGTTACCTCTGGTGTTGTAAGAAAATGATCAATTCTAAGACCATTACCTTTTTGCCAATTTCCACCTCTATAACCCCAAAAAGTCCAGTTTGTATTTCCATCAACAAAGTATTTAACCGTATCTACAAAACCTAAATTTAAAAGATTTCTAAATTTTTCTCTTGTTAGTGGATGCGCACAAGCATCATTTTTAAAATTTTCTGGTGAATAAACATCTTCATCATTAGGTATTACATTAAAGTCTCCACCTATAATAATTGGTTGATTATTATCAATTAATTCTTTGATATATTTATTAAAATTTATCATCCAATCAATTTTGTAATCAAATTTTTCTGTTTCAATTGGATTTCCATTTGGGAGATAAATATTTATTAATTTAATTTTATTTTTTATATTTTTTAAAGATATTTCTGTTTCAATAAATCTGGAATTTACATCTTTATAATTAGGAATATTTAAATTTGAAATTTCTATATTCTCTTTACTAAGTATAGCTACTCCATTCCAAGCTTTTTGTCCATTTACATAACATTTATAATTAATATTTTCCAAATCTTCTTTAGGAAAACTATCATTTGTACATTTTAATTCTTGAATTAAATATAAATCTGATTGATCTTTTTTTATAAATTTTATTAAATGTTCTATTCTTGCATTAACTGAATTTACATTCCAGGTAGTAATTTTCATTTATATTGAAAAAGAAGTTCCACAACCACATGATGAAGATGCTAGTGGATTAGAAATTTTAAATGACGATCCAATCAATTCATTAACATAATCAATTTTTGATCCTTTTATTAATTCAATCGAAGTTTTATCTATTAATACATCAGCATTTTTGTAATTAAAGATTAAATCATCATCATTTGGTTTATCAGAAAAATCAAATTTATATTGAAATCCAGCACAACCACCACCTAATACTGTAATCCTGAAATATTTAGATTTTTCTGAAATAAGTATTTTATTTATATGATTTTGAGCACTCTCAGTTACTTCAATTATATTGTCCATTTATCTAAATATTGTTATTAGTTATTATTTTACTACTATAATATAAATTTTTTTATGTTCAAACATTTAGCTTCTAATCCTAATAATTCAAATGGAAGACTATATAATGAATTAAATGATGATTTGAGAAATCCATTTGAAAGAGATAGGGCTAGAGTCATACATTCGAATTCTTTTAGAAAATTAAAACATAAAACTCAAGTTTTTATAGAGAGTGAGAGTGATTATTTCAGGACAAGACTTACACATTCACTCGAAGTTGCACAAATATCAAGGTCTATTTGTAGGTTACTCAAATTAGATGAAGATCTTGGTGAAACAGTTGCTCTTGCTCATGATTTAGGACATCCTCCTTTTGGTCATATTGGAGAAGATGCTCTTGATGAGTCTATGAATAGTTTTGGAGGGTTTAATCATAATGATCAAACCTTAAGGGTATTAACTTCTATTGAAAAAAGACACCCTGAGTTTGATGGATTAAATCTTACATGGGAAAGTTTAGAAGGTATAGTAAAGCACAATGGTATTATGGGTAATAATCTACCTTATCATTTAAATAATTATTCAAAATTACATAACTTACACTTAAAAGATCAACCTCATTTAGAATCTCAAATAGCAAGCATATCTGATGATATTGCTTATAATAATCATGATGTAGAGGATGCTATTAGGGCAAATTTAATTTCATTGGAAAATCTTGCTGAGTTAAGTTTTTTTAAAAAAATTATAATGGATTTAAAATCTGAATACAAAAATATTCCTGATAATATTCTAGTTTATCAGGTATTAAGAAATTCAATATCTAAAATGATAAATGATGTATACGAGACTACAAAAAAAAATTTAGATAATAATAATATCATTTCGATAGATAATGTCCGTAAAAATAATAACTTTCTTGTTACATTTTCTAATGAAATGAAAAAAAATGCCGATATAATAAAAAAGTTTTTATTTGATAATGTCTACAATCATTCGAATTTATCAAATAAGAGAAATCACTCGAAAAAAGTTATATCTTCATTGTTTACTTATTTTAAAAAAAACAATAATAAATTACCAATTGATTGGACAAATCAAAGTATTGAAATTGAAAGATTAATCTGCGATTATATTTCAGGAATGACAGATAGATTTGCTCTAAATTTACATAAGGAGATTAATGGATAATTATATTAAAAATTTATTAGATTTTTTTTATGATTTCTCATCCTTTTTAGAAAATGAAAATTATATATCAGCAATTGATAAAAATCAGATTAGTATAGACTATTCTTCAAATAATAAACAGGGTGATTTAGCAACTAATTTTTTATTAATAATTAAAAGAAAAATTATTAAAAAAAATTTTGATATTGAAAAAGAATTAAATAAGAGAATTAAATCTATTGAATTTATCGATAGAATTCTCATCTCAAAAAATGGGTTTATAAATTTTTTTTTAAAAAATGATTTTGTATTCAAAAAATTAAATGAAATTTATAATAAAGATTTTTTAAAATACATAAATTATGGAGATGGTAAAAAAATAAATGTAGAATTTGTCTCAGCAAATCCAACTGGGCCACTTCATATTGCTCATATAAGAGGTGCTGTATTTGGAGATGTATTAAGTTCATTATATTCAAAAACGGGATATAATGTTTTTAGGGAGTATTATGTGAATGATTCAGGCTCTCAAATTGATAAATTATCAAACTCCCTTTTTAAAAGATATTTGCAGTTGTTTGGTGAAAAAATCGAATTAACAGAAGATGAATATCCGGGTCAGTATCTTATTGATATTGCAAAAAAAATAAAAAATCAGGATCATGATAAGTGGTTAAATTCAAAAGAGGAAGAAACTATTAAATATTTTAAAAATTTTGCATTAGAAAATATAATATTAGAAATTAAATCTGATTTGGAGAAAATAAATATTAAGTTTGATAAATTTACATATGAATCAGACATAGAAAAAAGTAATATTATTGACGAGCTGTTTAAAATTTTAGATAAAAAAGATCTTTTGTACAACGGGGTTTTAGAAAAACCTAAAGGAGATGACTCTGATTGGGAACCAAGAGAACAGTTATTATTCAAATCTTCAAACTTATTAGATAATGAAGATAGGGCATTGAAGAAATTAAATGGTGAATGGACCTATTTTGCAAATGATGCAGCATATCATTTTGATAAATGTAAAAGAAGTTTTGATAGATTGGTTAATATTTGGGGTTCTGACCATATTGGTTATATACCAAGAATGTATTCAATAATTAAAGCTATTAAAAATGATGAAACATACTTAAAAATTTTAACATGTCAGATTGTAAGTTTAATCCAAAATAAACAGAAAATTAAAATGTCAAAAAGATTAGGTAACTTTGTCACATTAGCTGATGTTTATTCTAAAGTTGGTAAAGATCCAATTAGATATTATATGATTTCTACTAAAAATGAAACTGCAATTGATTTCGATTTAGATGCAGTAATTGAAAAAAATAAAGAAAATAAAGTCTTTTATTGTCAATATGCTTATGCAAGAGCATCATCAATCATAAATAAAGCAAATGAATTAAATATTAATTTTGATGATTATAATAATTATAATAACAAAGAAATAATTTCTGATGAAGAAATGAAAATAATTAAAAAACTAATTTCTTATCCTTATTTGTTATATCAATCATCATATTATAACGAACCACATAGATTAACTAATTATCTAGAGGAAGTATGTTCAGATTTTCATTCAATATGGAATAAAGGTAAGGATAATGAATCTCTTCGATTTATAGATGAAAAAAATATAAAAAAAACTATTTCTAAAATTTTTTGGATTGAATCTTTCAGAATAGTTTTAAAAGATATTTTTTTAATTATTGGTATAAATGCTCCTGAAAAAATGTAATGAAAAAAAATATTTTTTTTTCAAAGAAAATAAATTCTATTTATTTATTTAGTTTCTTCTTTTTTATTGTTTTTATTGTTATTTATTTTTTTAGTTTTTATATACAAATAAAAAAGCCATTTTTCATAATAAGCACTTTAAATGATGATTATTATATTATTCCAAAAGATAAAGAGGGAGAAAAAGTTAAATTTCTTGAGAAAAAAAGTATAAATAATTTCTCTAATTTACATATTAATAATTTAGACAATATTGATAATGTTGAATTTACAATACAATTATTTAGTGATGAAAATTTAGATGTGGTTGAAAAATATAAAAAAAAATTCATAAATCTTAAAAATGAATTAATTGATATTTCAAATTTGTATTTGTTTAAAATTCAAACTGATATTGGTATTAATTATTTTTTATCATATAAAAATTTTTCATCTAAAGAAGAAGCTTTAAATTTTTGTAATATTAATAGTTTTCTTAATGAATGTTTAATAATATATCTTAAAAATGAATAATTTTGAAGAATCTGGATTTTATTGTTATAAAATCTAAAAATGACTAAGATTTCAGAAGAAAATTTTAATTCCAGTAAGTTTCATCTATTAATAGCAAACTTTGAGGGACCAATTGATTTATTATTATTTTTAGCAAGAAATCAAAAGGTGGACTTGTCTCAGATTTCAATAACTGAACTTGCTGAGCAATATATAAATTTCATTAATCAATATAAGAATATTCATATCGAAATTGCAGCAGATTATTTAGTAATGGCTGCATGGTTAACTTATTTAAAATCTAGATTATTACTTCCAAAAGAAGAAAAAACGGAAGAGCATTCAGCAGAGGATTTAGAAAAAGCTCTTAGGTATCAACTTCAAAGATTAGAAAAATTTCAAAAAATTTCAAAAACTCTTTATTCTCGACCTTTAATTAATAGAGATATTTTTTATGGGGGGTCATCAGAAGGTTTAAAAGTAAAATATAATATTAACTATACATCTAATCTTTATGATTTGTTAAAATCATATAGTGTTATTTTAAAATCAAAGGATCAAATTAAAAATTTAACAATTGAGTATTCCGAACTATATTCTGTTGATAGAGCCGTAAAAAGAATGAAAGAAATTTTTGGATCTATATCAGAATGGACAAATCTTTTAAATATCATTCCAAAACTTATAGAATCAAATAGAGTTATAAATAAATCAATAATTTCCTCTAATTTTGTTGCTTCTCTTGAATTATCAAAAAATGGTTTTATTGAAGTTAAACAACAAGAAACTTTTGGAAATATTTATATTAGGTATAAAAATTAATGGTAAATAAAGATATAAAATTACTAGAGGCTATTTTATTTGCTTCAGGTGAACCTGTATTAGAAAATGATTTAAAAGAAAAAATTAAAGATAAAAAAAATTTATCCAATTTTTTAAAAGAATTAAAAGAATTTTATAAAGATAGAGGTATTAATTTATTAAAAACAGGTAATAAATGGTCTTTCAGAACTTCTGATGATCTATCTAACGACTTAACTATATTTAAAGTACAAAAAAGAAAAATATCTAGGGCTGCCTTAGAGACTCTGTCAATAATTGCATATCAGCAACCAATCACAAGATCTGAAATAGAAAATATAAGAGGTGTTCAAATGGGTAGGGGGTCTATTGACCACTTAATGGAAATTGGATGGATTAAACCATCTGGAAGAAAAAATATTCCAGGTAAACCTACAATGTGGTCAACAACTGAATTATTTATTGAGCACTTTGGTCTAAATGATTTATCGGATCTGCCTAATAAAGAAGAACTTAAAGCAAGTGGTTTCTTAGATAAGAGAGCTGCAATTGCTACAATTAGTGATCTTGCAAAAAATGATGATAACAATAATTTAGACAATTTAGATTCAGAAGATAATAATATTGATGATTTTATTCAGAGCAATTAATTTACTCTTTTTCTTTAATATAAAATCTTTCTTCAAAATTAGTAAAATATATAAACTTTAGATTTAAATTTATTATTCGATAAAATTTCACCTTATTTAATCATAGTTTTTACATTTTTTTGATTAATTCTTGTTTTTTTTTATAGTTTACGTATAAGCCACATATGACACCGAGTATTTGGCAACTTTTAATAGTTCTCGTTATAGTACTTCTTCTTTTTGGAAGAGGTAAAATTCCTCAATTAATGGGTGATATGGCTAAAGGTATTAAATCATTTAAAAGAGGAATGTCTGAGGAAGAGAAAAAAGAAGATAAAAATTTAGAGAATAAGAACGACGAAGATAAGTAAGTCCAATGTTTACTTTTGGTTGGGCTGAAATTTTTCTTGTTGGCATAATTATTATTATTGTAATAGGTCCAAAAGATCTTCCTAAATTTATTAAACAAATAAGTTTATTAGTCAAAAATATAAGAAAAATTTCATCAGATTTTAAAACCTCATTAAATGAGATAACTGAAGAGTCAGAAATAAAAGAATTAGCAAAATCCGTAAAAGAGGTAAAGAAAATTAAAGATGGAATTAATATTAAAAAAAATTTTGAAAATGAAATTAAAACAATAAAAGATACAGTCAAATTAACTGAAAATGAAATTTCAGATATAGAAAAAAATAAATAAATGTCTGAAGAAAAATTTACAGAAATGTCTTTAATTGACCATCTCACTGAATTAAGAAAAAGACTTCTTTGGAGTTTCTTTTACATTTTAATTGTATTTATTGTTTGTTTTTATTTTGCTGACGAATTATTTTCTTTTCTTGCAAGTCCTTTAGTTCAATTATTAGACACTGAAAAGGGTCAAGGATTTATTTATACAGCTCTTCAAGAAGCTTTTTTTACAGAAGTAAAGATTGCATTTTTTTTTGCTTTGTTTTTTGCATTTCCCTTAATAGCTATACAAATTTGGAGATTCATTGCACCTGGTTTATATAAAAATGAAAAGAGGGCATTTTTACCATATTTGATTGCAACTCCAATTTTATTTTTCGCTGGTGGATCTATGGTATATTACATAATTTCACCTATTGCGTGGTCTTTTTTCTTATCTTATCAAAACATTGGAACAAATGGTGTTCCAATAAGGTTAGAGGCTAAGATGGGTGAATATTTATCATTAATGATGAGATTCATTTTTGCATTTGGTCTGGCTTTTCAATTACCAGTTGTTTTATCGTTAATGGCTAGAGTTGGTATTGTTACACATGAATCACTAAAAAAATTCAGAAAATATGCAATTGTTATAGCGTTTTTAGCTGCTGCTTTTCTTACACCTCCAGATCCTTTCAGTCAAATTAGTTTAGCATTACCAATTATAATTTTGTATGAAATTTCAATATATATTGCTAAATTAATCCAAAAAAAGAAAAGTAAAGATTAATGCATAACATCAATTACATAAGATCTAACTCTATTGAATTTGATAATGCTATGAAATTAAGAGGTGAAAGTAAAATTTCTTCGAAAATTATTGAAATTGATAAAGAAAAAAGAGAAACTCAAACTATACTTCAAAATTTATTAGCTGAAAGAAACAAGATTTCAAAAAAAATAGGTGAAATTAAAAGTAAAAATTTAGATGCATCAGCTGAAATGAAAAATGTTGATGAAATTAAAACTAAAATTAATACATTAAAAGAATTAGAGCAAATTAAAGATAATGAATTAAATTCTATATTATTAAGATTGCCTAATATACCGCACCAATCAGTACCATTTGGGAAAGATGAAAATGATAATACTTTATACAAAGAGTGGGGATCCAAACCAAATTTCAACTTTGAACCTAAAATGCATTATGAAATTGGAGAAAATATGGGCTTGATAAATTTTGATCTTGCATCAAAATTATCAGGATCAAGGTTTGTTGTTTTAAAAAATCAAATTTCAAAATTAGAAAGAGCAATTTCAAATTTTATGCTGGATAAACATACTGAAGAAAATGGTTATGCAGAGTATAGCTTACCTTTTCTTGTTAAGAATGAAAGTTTAATTGGTACAGGGCAGCTTCCAAAATTTGGAGAGGATTTATTTACTGCTGGTGATGAACATTGGCTTATACCAACGGCTGAAGTTCCTCTTACTAATTTAGTCAGAAATGAAATTTTAAATGTTAATCAACTTCCAATTAGATCAACATCTTATACACCTTGCTTCAGATCTGAAGCTGGTGCCGCAGGAAAAGATACAAGAGGTATGTTGAGACAACATCAATTTACAAAAGTAGAATTAGTTTCAATAGTTGAACCTGAGCAATCTGATCAAGAATTAGAGCGTATGTTAACTTGTGCAGAAAGTATTTTAAAAGATTTAAACATTCATTACAGAATAATGACTTTATGTTCAGGTGATATGGGATTTTCTGCTAGCAAGACATACGATATTGAGGTTTGGCTTCCAGGCGAAGGCAAGTATAGAGAAATTTCAAGTTGCTCAAATTGCTCAGATTTTCAGGCAAGAAGAATGAACACTAGATATAAATCTAATGATAAAAATATATTTGTTCATACATTAAATGGTTCCGGATTAGCTGTAGGAAGAACTTTAATTGCAATTTTAGAAAATTATCAAATGGAAGATGGGAATGTTAAAATTCCTGAAGTTTTACAAAAATATTTTAACAACAAAACACTTCTATAGTGCTTGATGTAAGAAAAATAAGATTAATATTGGAATTAAGAGAGTCTGGGATATCTAATTCTAATGTATTATCAGCTTTAGAACTAATACCTAGAGAAAAGTTTATTCCTGAAAATTATAGAAATCAAGCTTATGAAAATATTGCTTTACCTATTGGTGAAAATCAAACAATTAGCCAACCATATGTAGTTGCAAAAATGACTGAGCTATTAGAAGTCGAAAATAATCATAAAGTTTTAGAAATTGGTACTGGTAGTGGTTATCAATGTGCAGTCTTATCAAAACTTGCTAGAAGAATTTATACAATTGAAAGAATTAAAAATCTTCATGATAAATCATGTAAAATATTTGAGCAACTTAATCTCACTAATATTGTATCTAAGTATGAAGACGGTAATAATGGATGGGTTGAACAAATACCTTTTGATAGAATAATATTTACTGCTGCTACAGAAAATATAACTGAGAAAATTTTTTCTCACATTAAAGAGAATGGAATTATAGTTTGTCCAATAATTAGAGATAATCGACAGGTGATTATTAAATATAAGAGAAAGAATAATAAATTAATTTCTCAAGAATTTGATGATGTTTTATTTGTACCAAACCTTAAGGGTATCAACTAATTTCTAATTAAGCTTTTAATTTTATTTAATGAGTATCTGTAATAAAAAATACCAATTATCCAATGCATTGTAGTTAAGCCAATAAACATGTAAATATAGTCTTCTTTGATAAAACTATTTATAAAAAATACGACTATTATTGGTATTAAAACAAATCGTAGAATAGCCATGTACATTACTATTATAGCCCTCTTTAATCCTTGAAAAGTAGCATTTGGAATAAAGAAAAGTGGAAATGCTGGAAAACCAAATGCCCAAATCTTTAAATAAATAGAACCATAAAATATGACATCCTCATCATTTGTGAATAATCTCATTGAAAATTCAGCTGAAAAAAATAAAAAAATTGCTACTATACTTAAAATTATCACACCTGTTCTTATTGCTTTTTTATAAGTTTCAAGAATTCTATCTAATTTTCCTGCACCTAAATTTTGACCAACAATTGAAGTTACAGCTGTACTTAAACCTAATAAAGGTAAAAACAACAACTGCTCATATCTACCTGCAGAAGCAAATCCAGCAATAGCATCATTGCCATAATAACTTACAAAATATAATAATATATATGAACCTAATGCAATCATCATAAGGCCTATAGAAGCAGGAATTCCTTGGATTGATATTTCAGTAATTGATTTGAGTTTTGGTAAAAGATATTTATTTTTGAAAAATTTATATATTTCAGTTTTTGATATTTTATATAGTAAATATAATAGTCCTATGAATTGAGATAGTATTGTTGCAATTGCAATCCCGGATATACCTAAAGGATTAAAAATTTCATAACCTAGCAATTCTCCTGATATTAAAATTGGATTTAAAATTATATTCAAAAAAAAACTAAATATTAAAACGTTTCTATAACTTTTTGTATCACCTAATGCAGCTAAACATGAGTTTGAAACCATTAATAATAAAATTATTACTGAACCTAGATAAATAATATTCATATAATCGGTTGATAGTTTTAAGGTTTCTAGATCACTATTAATAGACTTTAAAATTGAAGGTCCAAAATAAATACCAAAAATTGAAATCATTATGCCAACAAATATAGCTATACCTAAAGATTGAGAAAAAATTTGACTGGCTTTACTAATTTTTTTTTCTCCAATTGAATTAGCTACAATACTCGTTGTTGCTATACTTAAACCTATCCCTAGAGCTATTATAATAAAATAAATTGGAAATGTTTGCCCAATAGCAGCTAGGGCAATTTCAGAAATCATTCTTCCTGCAAATATTGCATCAACTAATGAATATAGATTTTGAAAAACAGTTCCTACTGACGAGGGAAGAGCTATTTTCCAAAAGAGATTATAAATATCATCATCAATCAGATTAATATTTTTCATATTGTATTTATAAATATCTTACTCTAGGGTTATATACATCATCATTTTGCTTCAAATAAATATGCAATTCTTTTGATAGGGCTTTTAAATCTCTTAATATTTTATTTTCTTTAAAATTAATAATTAAAAGACCACTACCTTTCATGCCTCTATCTTTACTATTAGATATGATAGGCAATTCAAAATTTATTATTCTACCGATTCCTTTTTTTCTTAAATTTTCAATAAATCTATCATTATCTTCATAATTTAAAATTGGATACCAAATTAATATTTTTGAACTTCCATACTTTTCTAAATTATCAAGGATGTGATTAATTTTAAAAAAATCATCTTTGATTTCATATGATGGATCAATTAAAATAAAATATGATTTGTTATAGTCTAATTTTTTTTCTAAATACTCAAATCCATCAGTATTAATATTTTTAATATTAGTAAATTTATTTAAATTTTTCTTTAGACTATCAAATTCATTATTATGTAACTCACAAAAATATAATTTATCTGAGTTACTTGATAGACTTGAAATAATAAGAGGTGAACCTGGATAAAAATTATTATTTTTTGAAATATTTTTTAATATATTTAAATAATTCTTAATTAATTTATTCTCTCCAACGTATTTTTCTATTTTTTTAATTCCATGTTTATATTCCTTATTTTTCTCCATATATTTTGAAATATACTTATATAATCCATTTCCTGAGTGTGTATCGATGTAACTAATTGATTTATTATGCTTTTTTTGCAATTTATATAGATATATCAGTACAATATGTTTTAATACATCTGCATGGTTCCCAGCATGAAATCCGTGTTTGTAGCTTAGCATAAATTTATAAAATATAGCTTGAAATTAATTACTTATTAGTTATTTAATGAATTTAATTAATCAATATTTATATTATATATACGACAAAATAATAATAAAACCTCATAAAAATCATTAACAAAGGAGAATAAAATATGCCAAGTGGTAAAATAAAATGGTTTAATCCAACTAAAGGTTATGGATTTATAGAAAATGACGACGGAGGAAAAGATGTTTTTCTTCATGTTTCAGCTCTAGAAGCTGCAGGAATTGATACTTTAGAAGAAGGTATGCCAGTTGAATTTGAAATTGGTGAAAATCGCGGGAAAGAGAACGCTATAAATATAAAGAAAAAATAATATTTTTGAATTTCAATAAATTGTTAGAATGGGTAGGCGTAATAACTGCTATCCTATATTCACTTTTTGTGGCCTTTAATATTGGTCTTGAATTCCTTGGTTTTTCTCTATTACTTATATCTGCTATACTTATTGGTATATGGGCATACAGATTAAAACATAATGGAATATTATTTTTACAACTATTTTATGGATTAGCAGGTATAATCGGAATGTACAGATGGTTTGGTTAAATAGATTAATATTTTTATTTTCCTTGCTTTTTTCTTCGTCAAATCTTTTTTCAAATGAATTAAATGATGATGAACAAATGTATTTTAATTTCATTGATCTTAATAATGATGATCAAATTTCATTATTAGAAGTTAACCAATCTATTAGTTTAATATTTCAAATTGTTGATTTAAATCAAGATGGTTTTATTTCTAAAGTTGAAATAAGTGAATTAAAAAATATCATTGACTCTTTAAAATGAGTATTTGGGGAAGAGTAATTGGAGGTGCAGCTGGTTTTGCTTTAGGTGGCCCAATAGGCGCTATTTTAGGAGTGATGGCTGGCGGTGCTTTTGATAGAAGATCTAAGTCACGTTCAAGTTTTAATTTTAATCGAATAAATAATGATCAAAAACAGCAGATATTTACATTAAGCTTTATAATACTTTCTGCAAAATTAGCTAAATCAGATGGTCAAGTTACTGATGATGAAATACGAGCATTTAAGGATAAGTTTAAAGTACCAAAATCAGAGATGCCTAAAGTGGCTAAAATCTTTAACGAAGCTAAGAAAGATACTTATGGTTATAAACAAATTGCTAACCAGGTAGGAAATTTATTTTCAAATAATAAAATACTACTTGAAGAACTTTTAAACAATTTGTTTTATATCGCAGCATCTGATGGAAATATATCAATTAGCGAAGTTGATCTACTTAGATCAGTTTCTAAATCTTTTAAATTTACTGAAAAAGATTTTCAAAGAATATTTCAGGCTAATTTAAATAATAGCTTATCAGATCCTTATAAAGTTTTAGGTGTAAACAGAAATAGCACTGACTTAGAAATAAGAAAAAAATGGATAAAACTAAATAAAGAACATCACCCTGATAATTTAATTGCGAAAGGTATGCCTAAAGAATTTATTAAACAGTCAAATAAAGAATTAGCAGCTATAAATATAGCTTATGATAAAATAAAAGAGATTAGGGGTATTTCTTGATCCCATCTGCTTTATCTCCTGATAATATCAAACTAATTCTTAATAAAATTCAACCATATATTAATAAAACACCTTTCATTAAAGCATCAACAAAGCTGGATGAGTTATTTTCAACAAATATGTATTTTAAATGTGAATTCTTACAAAAATCAGGTTCATTTAAAGCAAGAGGAGCAGTTAACAATATTATATCACAAGATAAAATTAGATTTCAAAAAGGCATCACTGCTGTCAGTGCTGGTAATCATGCAATTGCTGCATCTTTTGTAGCTAATTTATTTAAACTAAATAATAAAATTTTTCTATATGACACTGCAAATCCTTATAGAATAAGTAAATGTAAGAGTTACAATGCAAACATACAATTTACTAATCCAAAACAGGCATTTATAGATGCATCAAATGCAAAAGATAATGGCTATTATTTTATACATCCTTTTGATGGACCTTATACACTTCAAGGAAGTGCAACCATTGGATTAGAGATAATTGAGTATTTTAAAACTTTAGATAAAAAATTAGATTATTTAATCATATCAGTGGGAGGTGGAGGTTTAATAAGTGGTGTATCATCTTATATAAAACAACTATCTCCAGATACTAAAGTAATTGGTGTAGAGCCAGAAGGTGCAAAAGGAATGAGTGATAGCATTAAATTAGGTAAGCCTCTAGACAATGTAACAGTCAATAGCATTGCTGATAGCTTATCTGCCCCTCTACACTTGGAATATTCTTATAATATAGCTAAATCAGTAATTGATGAAATGGTTACAGTTACTGATGATGAAATGAAAGAATTTATGATTTATTGTTTTGATAATTTAAGACTCATGTTGGAGCCTGCATGTGTTGCAGGACTTGCTGCAATTAAATATAAAATTAATGATAAATTAAATAATAAAAATACATTAGTGATTTTATGTGGATCTAATATTGATAAAATTACTTGGACTAAATTAATAAATTAATTAGGAAAATAAATTTTACCTCCACTTATATTTTTAATTGCTCCAGTTGTATTTTTTCCACTTATTGTAAGTTTTTTTATAGATCTAATACCTATATATGCAAACATTTGAGCCTCTACAAGATCTCCATTAATTTTTAAATTATCAATTAGAGTAATTTTTTTATTAATATTATTTTTTAAAATATTAAGTAAGTAAGTATTTTTTCTTCCACCACCTGTTAAAATAATATTATTAAAATTAAATTTATAAAATTTTAAAAACTTTTGAAATCCTACTAAAGTCATATATGTTGCTGTACACAGAGCATCATATTTATTAATATTTTTGAGTTTTTTCTTATATTTATCAAAATAGTTACGATCTAATGATTTAGGAAACTTTTGTTTAAAAAAAATATCATTTTTAAATAAATTCAGGATTTTACTATTGATAGTACCTTTGGATGATAAAATTCCATTCTTATCAAACTTTTTATTAAAAAAGTAATTAGTTAAATCATCAATTAAACAATTTGCTGGCCCAATATCTGATGAGATAACTATTCTTTTGTTAATCGCAGTAAAATTTGCGATACCACCAAGATTAACAATAATAGATTTATTATCAAATTTATTTAAGATAAATCTATGATAGTATGAACCTATAGGAGCTCCTTGGCCTTTATATTTAATATCATTTTTTCTAAAATCACAAATAGTTTTAATTTTAAAATTATTTGCAATAACTCTTCCTGAACCTAATTGAATTGTTATTTTTTTTAATGGATTATGATAAACAGTTTGACCACTTAAACTAATAAAATCTATTTTATTTTTATTTATTTTAAATTCATTTAAAAATTTTCTAATAAAAAAAATGTATACCTTATTAATTAAATCTTCATTTTGTTTATAATATTTTATTAAAGTATTATTATTTAATTGTTTATTTTTTATAATTTTTTTTATTTTATTCTGTAGTGTTAAAGAATAACCATATGATTTTTCATTTATAACTCTTAAATAATTTGTACCATTAGTTTTAATTATACTTATATCGATGCCATCCATTGATGTTCCTGACATTACTCCAAGAACATTATAAGATTTCTTTTTTGTTATATTTTTTAACATATACTGCTAAATAGAATTTCCACAGTTTATTAACAGCCATATTAACAAAAAAAATGATTTTTAACTATTTATGATTGATAATAATTTTTTTCTTTTGTAATATAATATTAATTATTACACGCAAAGGTAATAATCAAATTAAAAAAAGGAAACTTTCTTTAATTTGTATCGGGAGGAAATGCACGATACATAAAAGGAACCTAGCTTGCTGGGTTCCTTTTTTTTTACATCGTAGACAAATCAAATAATTAGTTTAACAACTCTCCATTATATGATTACTAATTTTAGTAAAATATTAGATATCTTTTTACATGAGCTAATACCCCTTACAAAAATTTCTATTAATAATGGAAACAAAATATTTGGTGCTTTCATTTTAAAAAAATCAGATTTGAGTATTATTTGCTTAGGTACGAATCAAGAGACTAAAAACCCTTTATTTCACGGTGAAATATCTGCTCTTTTTAGTTTATATGAAAAGCCATATGGTAATACTAAGGATTATTACTTTATTAGCTCGCATCAACCCTGTTCTTTATGTCTTTCAGCAATTACTTGGTCTGGTTTTGACAATTTTTACTATTTTTTTCCCTATGAAGATACAAAGGACAATTTTAATATTCCACATGATCTTAAAATTTTAGAGGAAGTTTTTAAAATTAAACAGGGTAATTATCAAAAAAACAATCAATATTGGAATAGTTTTTCAATAATCTCTGAAATAAAAAAATTAGGCCAGGATGTGCAATTATCATCAAAAATTACTAAAATTAAGGATGAATATCAAAAATTGTCAAAAATCTACCAAGAAAGTAAAATAAACAATAATATTCCTTTAAATTAATTGTTTTAAATCAAAAAAAGGTTTAAAAAAAATACGGGAGATACTGATAAAATCAGAGCCGAAGGAGCAACGACCCGGAAACTCTCAGGCAAATGGACCGTTAAAATAAACTCTGGAAAAGAGCTTTGGCTCTACCGAAGGTGTAAAAAACTCTCAGGTAAAAAGACAGAGGGGTAACTTGGAGATAAGATTTGAACGAGTTACCTATAGATATTCCTCTTAGAAAATTTCACGAGGCTTATGGTGCAAAAATGGTTCCGTTTGCAGGTTTCAATATGCCAATTAACTATAAGGCAGGAATAATCAATGAACATAAAAATGTGAGAAACCATTCTGGTATTTTTGATGTAAGTCATATGGGGCAAGTTCTAATAGAAAATAATGATTTGCATATTAATAATTTAGAAAAATATATCCCATTAAAATTAAATAGCTTAAAAAAAAATAAATCAAATTACACGTTTTTACTTAACGAAAAAGGTGGAGTAGTAGATGACTTAATAGTTTCTTTAATAGAGATAGATAGTAAATCTTTTTTATATATTGTTTACAATGCATCTAGAAAAAATGAAGATGAAAAAATTTTCTTTAATTGCTCTTCAAAAGCTAAAATTATTCATAACAAAAACTGCTTATTCGCTATTCAAGGTCCAGAGTCAATCGAAGTTCTTAAGAATAAAATTGAAATACCCAGCTATATGAATTTTTTAGATATTTACGAATTAAAATATAAAGAAAATTTAGTAATTGTAAGTCGTTCAGGCTACACAGGTGAGGATGGATTTGAAATTTCAATAACAAATGAACAAGCTGAGATTTTTATAAAAGATTTATTAGAAAATGAAAATACTATGCTTTGTGGTCTAGGATCAAGAAATTCATTAAGATTAGAGGCTGGATTAAGTTTGTATGGTCATGAGCTTAATGAAGAAATAACACCAATTGAAGCAGGATTATCATGGGCACTAGATAAAGATCGATTAAATGATACCACCCTAAATGGCAATAAAATTTTATCAGATCAATTATATAACAAACCTTCTAACAAAAAAATTGGATTAGTTTCAGTTAATAGAGCAATGTTAAGAGAAGGAATGATTTTATTTGATGATAATAAAAATAAAATAGGTAAAATTACAAGTGGTTGTTTCAGTCCAAATCTAAATAAATCTATAGCTATTGGATATGTGAATTCAAATTTTGATGAAGAAAATGAAATATTTTGTGAAATTCGAAATAAAATGGAATTAGTAAAGAAAACTAGTCTACCATTTGTTAAAAAAAATTATAAAAAAAATGGGAGTAACTATGAGTGAAAAAAAATACACTAAAGATCATGAATGGGTTTCAATTGATAATGATATAGCTACAGTTGGTATATCTAATCATGCTCAAGAAAGTTTAGGTGATATAGTTTTTATAGAATTACCGTCAGTGGGTAAATCTGTCAATGCAAAGGACGAGATATGTGTTGTAGAGTCAGTTAAAGCTGCTTCTGATATTTATGCACCAATTGATGGTGAAATCATGGAAGTAAATAATAGTTTAGAGGGTGATGCTGCAATTATAAATCAAGACGCCGAAAATACAGGATGGATTTTTAAAATGAAAGTATCAAATCCTAGCCAATATGATGAACTAATGAATGTAGACGAATATAAAATATTTTTGGAGCAGTAAATGATAGATATAGATAAATTTGCAAGTAGACATATTGGACCTAGAAATGAAGATATCATTGAAATGCTAAAAGTTGTTGGTAGCAAATCACTAGATGACTTAATAGAAAAAACTGTTCCAGATCATATTATTTTTAAGGATAAGCTTAAATTACGTCCTGGAATGTCTGAAGAATTCAATAAAACTAATACGCAACTTTTATCTTTAAAAAATAATTTTAAAAAAACTTATATTGGAATGGGCTATTATAATACAACAACTCCCAGTGTAATTTTAAGAAATATATTAGAAAATCCAGGATGGTATACTGCTTATACACCTTATCAACCTGAAGTAAGTCAAGGCAGGTTAGAAATGTTAATGAATTTCCAACAAATGATAATTGATCTAACAGGAATGGACATAGCTAATGCTTCATTATTAGATGAAAGTACTGCAGCTGCTGAAGCAATGATGATGGCATTTAAAATTAAAAAGAGTTCAAGGTTTACTTTTTGTATTCAAAATACATGCCATCCTCAAACTTTATCTGTTTTAAAAACTAGAGCTAAACCTTTAGGAATTAAAATTATTTTTGATAAACCAAATGAAGATACGTTTGGTTGTTTAATTCAAAATCCTGATACTTATGGCGAAATTTCAGACTTAGACAAATTAATTCAACAGAATAAACAAAAAGAAATTTTATCAATAATTGCAGCAGATATCATGAGCTTAGTAATAATGAAATCACCAAGAAAATTTAGTGCAGATATCGTCATTGGAAGTTCGCAACGTTTTGGTGTTCCGATGGGTTTAGGTGGACCACATGCTGCATTTTTTGCTACACTTGACGAGTACAAAAGAATGATGCCTGGAAGATTAATAGGCGTTTCTGTTGATAGAACAAATAAAAGGTCTTACAGAATGGCATTACAAACTAGAGAACAGCATATTAGAAGAGAGAAGGCAACTAGTAACATATGTACCGCACAAGCACTTCTTGCAATAATATCTGCGTCTTATGCAATTTACCATGGTCCTGAAAGGCTTAAAAATATCGCAAATAGTATTCATCATAATGCAAGATATTTAAAAAAGTCTTTAGAGATTCTTGGATTTGAAATTATTTCTAAAAATTACTTTGATACATTATTAATAAAAACATCAGAAGCTAAATATTGGGTTAATAAATCAATTGAACAGGGAATTAATTTTAGGTTAGTGGATAAAGAAACTTTTACACTGTCTTTAGATGAAACTACTACATTGCAAGACGTTGATAATTTAGTCAATTTTTTTAATGAACAAAATATTGATATCTTTGCTGAAGAAGTTGAAAATAGAATTGAACAATCATGTTTTGAAAATGGTTTAAGTAGAGAAGATAAAATTCTCACTCATCCTGTTTTTAACATTTATCATTCAGAAACTGAAATGATGCGATATTTAAAAAAACTTGAAAATAAAGATGTTGCCTTAAATAGGTCAATGATACCACTTGGATCATGTACTATGAAATTAAATGCTGCTTCTGAAATGTTACCTATAACTCTACCAGGTTTTTCTAATGCTCATCCTTTCATAGAACCACATCAAAGACATGGATATAATCAGATGATGAAAGAATTAATTTCTATGTTAAAAGATATTACTGGCTTTGATGCAATTTCACTTCAACCAAATGCTGGAGCCCAAGGTGAGTTTGCTGGCTTATTAGCTATACAAAAATTTCATGAAAAAAATTCTGATACTAAAAGAAATATTTGTATTATTCCAAAAAGTGCACACGGTACAAATCCTGCAAGTGCCCAAATGTGTGGTATGGAAATTTCAATTGTTAATTGTGATGATAAAGGTAATGTTGATATTGATCATTTAGATAAAAAAATTGCTGAGGCTGAAGATAAACTATCTGCTTTAATGATTACTTACCCCTCAACTCACGGTGTATTTGAAAAAAGTATCGTTGAAATTTGTGATAAAATTCATGATGCAGGAGGTCAAGTTTATTTAGATGGCGCTAATTATAATGCAATGGTGGGTATAGCAAAGCCGGGTAAATTTGGTCCTGATGTCTGTCATATGAATCTTCACAAAACATTTACAATCCCACATGGTGGAGGAGGCCCCGGAGTAGGTGCCATTGGCTTAAAAAAACACCTAGCAGAATTTTCACCAGGACATCCAGTTTTTAAAAATGAAATTGGTTTATCGGAACAAGAGGCTGTTTCTGCAGCTCCATGGGGAAGTGCATCAATTTTACCTATTTCATATTCATATATATCTATGATGGGTGATGATGGCTTAAAATTAGCAACACAAGTAGCGATTTTAAATGCAAATTATATCAAGCAAAGATTAAGTGAATATTACCCCATTTTATACAAAGGAAAAAATGGGATGGTAGCTCATGAATTTATTATTGATATTAGGCCTTTTAAACAAGAGATAAATATTTCAGATGAAGATATTGCTAAAAGATTAATAGATTATGGTTTTCATGCCCCAACTATGTCTTTTCCTGTTCCAGGAACTCTTATGATTGAGCCAACAGAAAGTGAATCAAAAGAAGAGCTCGATAGATTTTGTGAAGCAATGATTTCTATTCATGGGGAAATTGAAAAAATCAAATATGGATCGTTTGATAAAGTTGACAATCCTATCAAAAATGCACCTCATACAGTAGAGGAAATATCATCAGATAAATGGAAACACTCTTATACAAGGCAAGAGGCTGCTTATCCTCATTCTTATCTTTTAAACAATAAATATTGGAGTCCTGTTAGTCGAATTGACAATGTATATGGAGATAGAAATTTATTTTGTGTTTGTCCTCCCATTGAAGAATATGATGAGGCAAAAACTGGATAAATGTTATATTTCAATAAGATAAATTATATATTTAAAAAGATATATTAGAAAATGATTTATTTAAACCTTTTAATAGTTTTTTTAGTTTTAGTAGCAATCCATGAGTATGGACATTACATTGTTGCTAGGTTTTTTAAGGCAGAAGTAAGTGATTTTTCTATTGGATTTGGGAAACCTCTATTTAAGTATACAGATAAGAATGGAACAACTTGGAAAATAGCCCCAATTCCACTTGGCGGTTATGTTAAAATTAAAGGATTAGACAACATTTTTTCTAAAAATAGTTCTGATGATAAAGGTTCATTTCAATCACTTACTTTATTTCAGAAAATCTCCGTTCTTTTAGCTGGCAGCGTATTTAATATTGTTAGTGCTTGGATAGCCTTGTTTTCAATTTTTTTCTTTTTTGGAATTGTTAATTTTCTTCCAATTATTGGTTCTGTTATGGAAAATTCTGCTGCCTACAACAATGATCTACGTGAAGGTGATAGAATATTAGAAATTAATAACAAAAATATTGAAGAATTCTCTGATATTCCAAGAGCTATAGGAAATAGTAACACTGTAAACATGTTAATTGAACGAGAAAATAAAATTATCAATAAAAGTTTTGATTTAATTTACAATGAAGAATTAAATAAATTTATAATTGGAATTTCCTCTCCTACTGATCCTAGCATAGACAAATATAATTTTATAGGTTCAATATATAATTCACTTGCATTTATACCAACCTATTATGTTGCATCTTTTAGTTTTCTTCAACAATCTTATAAAGAAAATACTTTAGGTGATCAGCTTGCCGGACCTATAGGAATTGTAAAAAATGCAGATCAAATGATGCTTGATCAAGTTAGGGGTGTTCTGTTTTTATTTATTGTCATTTCTTTATTTGTAGGTCTATTTAATTTATTGCCAATTCCACTTTTAGATGGAGGCCACATAATGTATTTTGTTATTAGAAGAATTTTTTCAAATTCTCTCCCAGAATTTGTTACAAGAGTTTATTTAGCTCTGGGGATAACAATTATATCTTTTCTCTTTATAGTTGTCACTTACAACGATATTTTTTATAAATAATTATTTCAGGGAGATAAAATGACTAACTTTGAGAAAGTAAAAGAATTTATGACAACTTTTGGTCAAGAAGTTAAAAATAATGCAGAATTTCCAAATGACAAAATTGTAGAATTAAGAAAAAAACTAATTGATGAAGAGTTTAACGAATTGAAAGATGCTATAAATGATAATGACATTGTTGAAGTAGCTGATGCGCTAACTGATATATTAGTTGTTACTTACGGAGCAGGTGCTGCTTTTGGAATAAATTTAGATAAATGTTTCGAAGAGGTACATCGTAGCAATATGAGTAAATTATCTGAGGAAGGTAAGCCTATTTATAATGAATTTGGAAAGGTTATGAAGGGTCCTAATTATTCACCTCCTAACTTAAAAAAAATTATTTAAATTAAATTTAGAGCTTTATCTAAAGATTCTTTAAGATCTTTAACATCTTCTATTCCTATTGAAAGTCTAATTAGTGTATCAGAGATTCCTAATTCTTCTCTTATTTTTTTTTCAATAGATGCATGAGTCATAATTGCAGGATGTTCAATCAAACTTTCAACTCCTCCTAAACTTTCAGCTAATGTAAAGATTTCTATATTTTCTAAAAATTTTTTTGCAGAATTAATATCACCTTTTAAATCAATCGACACAATGCCGCCAAAACCTTTCATCTGTTTTTTTGCTACTTCATGATTGGGATCTGAATTTAAACCAGGATAAAAAACTTTATTTATTTTATTATGTTTTAATAAGAAATTGGCAATTTCTAAAGCGTTATTGTTATGTCTTTCCATTCTTACTGCGAGTGTTTTGATTGATCTAACTAACATGTAACAATCAAATGGACTCGGAATAGATCCTACTGCATTCTGAATGTATTTAATTTTTTTTGCTAATTCAGGATTATCATTAATAACAAGAGCTCCTCCAATTATATCACTGTGACCACCTAGATATTTAGTTGAAGAATGAATTACTACATCAGCTCCTTGATTTAGGGGTTGTTGATTATAGGGAGAAGCAAAAGTATTATCACATACAACTATTATTTCTTGGTTATTTATACTTTTTCTTATTTTTTCAATATCAATTAATTTTAGTAGTGGGTTAGAAGGTGTTTCTACCCATATCATTTTTGTATTTTCTTTAATATGTCCTTGCCAATTATTATCTTTACTTAAGTCAGCATAAGTAATTTCAACATTTTGATTTACTGATTTAATTTTATCAAATATTCTTCTTGTTCCACCATATACATCGTCACTTGATAGAATAGAGTAATTACTACCAAGAGCATCTGATAAAGCAGATATTGCTGCCATTCCAGAACTAAAAGCAAAACCAAATTCACCATCCTCTATTTCACATAATAATTTTTCTAAAACATCTCTTGTTGGATTTGCTGTTCTTGCATATTCATACTTAAAATCTCCAGGAGATTTTTGTTTAAATGTAGATGAAAGATGAATAGGGGGCATAACTGCACCCGTAGCTTCATCTGCACCATGACCTGAGTGAATTACTTTTGAATTAAATTTTTTATCTTTTGTATGCATGTTTATAACCAATCGGGAATTGGTAAATTCTTAGACTGCAAATATTCCTTATTAAACATTTTATCATAATATTTATTTGCATCATCGCATAGTATAGTGACAATTTTTTTATTTGGACCTAATTTTTTACCTAGTTTAATTGCACCACATATATTCACTCCTGAGCTTAATCCAAGAAATAAACCTTCTGTTTTTATTAATTTATATAACATATTCATACATTCCGAGTCTGTTACAAAAAATGATGAATCTACAGTACAATTTTCTAGGTTTTTTGTTACTCTAGCTTGTCCTATACCTTCGGTTATTGATTCATCACCTTTTTTTTCAGGATTCCCATTAGTAAAATAATTATACATTGATGACCCCTGAGAGTCTGTGCATGCAATATGAATATTTTTATTTAAATTCTTTAAACCAACACTTACCCCTGTTATTGTTCCACCAGTACCAATTGCACAGGTGAAACCATCAACTGTTCCATTAGTTTGATCAAATATTTCTTTTGCAGTAGTTTTTTCATGGAATTTATAATTTGCAGGATTTTCAAATTGACCAGCCCAAAAAGTTTTTTTTCCAGTTTCTTTTTCCAATTTTTGAGCTAGATTTTCTGATACTCTTTGATAATTTCCTGGATCTGAATATGGTTTTGCATCTACTAGGTGAAGCTCCGCTCCCATATTTCTTAATATATCTCTTTTTGATTCTACTGTAATATTTGGCATTACAACTATAAGATTATAATTTTTAGCATTACAAACTAATGCTAATCCAATTCCTGTATTTCCAAATGTACCTTCAACAACAGTACCCCCTGGTTCTAGAAGTTTCTTTTCTTCAGCGTCTAAAATGATTCCAAGTGCAGTTCTATCTTTTACTGAACCACCGGGATTGAGGAATTCTGCCTTTCCGTAAATTTCACAACCTGAGATTTCTGAGGGATATTTAAGTTTAATTAAAGGTGTGTTTCCTATTAAATCAATAACATTATTTGTTATCATCAATATCTCTTACACCATATGCATTAAATGATGTATCTTTATTAATATTTATATTTTTTACAGGATTTCCAACCATCGTAGCATAAGGTGGTACATCTTTTAAGACAACTGTATTTGCTCCTACTCTTGCACAATTTCCAATAGTTATAGGACCTAGAATACTTGCACCACATCCAATAATTACATTGTCCTCTACTGTTGGATGCCTTTTAGTATCTCTTTGGTCGTTAGAATTTTCAGCTGGACTGATACCTCCAAGTGTAACGCCATGATAAAGAGTTACATTATCACCAATTTTACTTGTCTCTCCAATAACTGTACCCATCCCATGATCTATGAAAAGATTTTTACCAATTTTTGCAGCAGGATGAATTTCTATTCCTGTTAAAAAACGACTAAATTGAGAAATTATTCTTGCTAAAGTATATAAATTTAAATTCCATAATTGATGAGCAATTCTATGAAAAAATACAGATTTTACACCAGGATATGTAAGTATGATGCTAAGTTTACTTCTTGCAGCAGGATCTCTTTTTATAATAGAATCTAAGTATTCTGACATTAATTAAGTATTTAGGTATGATAAGTAATAATTCAATCTGGTTATTTAATTCAAATATCTTTAAATATTCTTTATTGTCATAAAAAATGAATACTAAAATCAAAGTATATTATGAAGATACTGATGCCTCAACTAGGGTTTATTATGCAAATTATTTAAAATACTTAGAGAGGGGTAGAAGTGATTTTTTATATAAACTTGGATTTAATCATAAAAATTTATTTAAGGAATATAATTTCTATTTTGTCGTTAAATCTTGCTATATTGAATACTTAAATCCTGCATACTTTGAAGATACACTAGAAATTAAAACTAAGATTTTAAATATTTCAAAGGCTAAAATTGAATTCAATCAAACTATTCTTAGAAAAAATATTCTTTTAGTTGATTCGAAAGTTACAATTGTTTCAGTAGATAAGGATGGAAAAATATTCAAAATGCCTAATGAAATGCTTGAAATTTTAAATAAAAATTTAACAACAAAAACTATTTGATTTTTTTTATTATAAAAATGATAAAATACAATTATGGGTATCGTAACTGATGTAATTTTACCATTGTCATTGGCTTTTATAATGTTTTCTCTTGGTTTAGGACTTTCTATAAATGATTTTACGAGAGTTTTTTTTAAACCTAGAGATTTTTTGATAGGTTTATTTTTTCAAATAATAATTTTACCTATAGTTGCAATTATTATTGTTTTATTTTGGCCACTAACTCCTGAATTAGCAATTGGTGTAATGATATTAGCAGCAGCACCTGGTGGTGTGACTAGTAATGTTCTTACTTCATACGCAAAAGGTAATATAGCACTTTCAATTTCATTAACTGCTATTAATAGTATTCTTTGTGTAATAACAGTACCAATAATTTTAATAATTTCATTGTCAATATTAGGCTATGGAAGCTTAAATGAAGGACAATCTTTATTTAGTGTAGCTATTCAAATGTTTTTAATCGTAACTGTACCAGTTGTTTTAGGCGTTCTTTTAAGCAGCATATTATCATCCTTTGAGAAAATAGCTAAAAATATTTCAATTATTTTATTCGCATTAGTACTACTTGGTGCAATTTTATCTCAGAGAGAAAATGTTATCAATTATTTTGCCCAAGCTGGTTTAGTAATGCTTGTTCTTAACATTGTAATGATGATTATTGTTTATATTCTTTCTAAATCTTTTAGAACGAATAAGGAAACTTTTAGATGTTGGTTAATGGAGGTTGGTCTCCAAAATGGAACCTTGGCAATAGTTGTTGCAAATACTTTTTTTGCAAGTACTGTCTATTTAATACCCGCAGCAATTTATAGCTTAATTATGTATGCAACAGCTCTACCACTAATTTACTTCTTAAGAAGAAATTAATACTGGAAAAGTATCACAATCGAGAACTTCATTATTTCTTAATTTAACTTCAGGGAATGGTGGCGACATTTCTCCTTGCCTTTTTATATATCTTGCATCATCACCAGTTAATCTTAATGAAAATGCTCTTCTTCTATTTTTAGAATTATTTCCATAGGCTGAATGGATGGTGGCATAATTAAAAGCAATTGCATCACCGATATCGCATTCATAAGAAATAATATCGTATTTATCTCTATTATTCTCAATATCAGGAATTTTTTCAAACTCTTTATCCTTGTGATCATAATCATAACCTTTAAATTTAGTTGGAAGAAATATTTTATTCCATTTATGAGATCCCTTTATAAATTCCATTGATGAATATTTATCTACTTTATCTAGTGGTATCCAAATACTAACATTATCTTTGCCATTAACACAATAATAACCCTGATCCTGATGCCAAGGTGTTCTCTTCTTTGATCCTTTTTCTTTTACTAAAACATGTTCATGAAATAAATTAACTTTTTCAGAGTTCATAAGTAAAGCAGCTATTTTAGATATATTTGAATTAAAAATAAAATTTCTATATTCACTTATCCTATTCCAATTACAATAATCATCATAGAATACTTCATCACCATTATACTTTTCATAAACACACTTATATATACTTGGATTTTGAAAATTATATTCTAATCCTTTTTGAAGTTCTAAAATCCAATCTGGTCCTATTATTTGTTTTAATAGCACAACTCCATTTTCAAGAAATTCATTTCTTATCTTGTCATTAATCATCTAATCTTTAATTTTGTAACCTTTAATAAATGTATATGAAATAAAAAGTATACAACTAATTAAGATTGTAAAAATTGTTATAATGCTTGTTAGTAGAGAAACATCTGATACTTCATAGAAGCTATACCGAAATCCACTAATTAAATATAATACTGGATTAAGTAGAGAAATTTTTTGCCAAAATTCTGGAAGCATTGTTATAGAATAGAAGGATCCACCAAGAAAAGTAAGTGGAGTAATAACTAAAATTGGGATTATTTGCAGACCTTCAAAACCATCAGCATAAAGTCCAACAATAAAACCAAAAAGAGAAAATGTAATTGATGTTAATATTAAAAAGAAAATCATTAATATTGGGTGTTGAATTTCAATATCTACAAAAAATCCTGCAGTTATTATAATAATTAAACCTATAATTACTGATTTTATAGCGGCGGCACCTACAAAACCAATTATAATTTCAAATGAAGAAAGTGGGGCAGCATGAATTTCATAAATTGTTGAAGTAAATTTTTGAAAATAGATTGCGAATGATGCATTTGATAAGGCCTGAGTCAAAATTGTTAACATTATCATTCCTGGAACAATATACGAACCATAATTAATACCATCGATTTCTTTAATTCTAGAACCTATTGCCGTTCCAAATACTATAAAATATAAAGAGGTTGTTATTATTGGTGATGCCAGACTTTGAAGAAGAGTTCTTTTAAAACGATCTAATTCATGTATTAATATTGCTTTTACACCAAAATAATTCATGGTTTTTTATCTTCTTTAATTAATTTTATAAAAATTTCCTCTAAAGAACTTTGTTCTGTGACAAAATCTTTTATTTGATATCCATTATTCTCTATTTCATTTAACATTTTAGTTAAATTAATGTTATCTTCTTTAATATTATATTTAAAAGTTAAAATATTTTTATGCACTTCAAAATTATATTTCTTCTGAATATTTTCATTTAAGCTAATTTCTTCATTTTTTAATTGAATTTTAATAGACTTTTCACCTAATTTTTTTATTAATTTATCTGTTTCATCAACAAGAATTATTTTTCCATCATTAATGATTGCTACCCTGGAACTTAGCTCTTCAGCTTCTTCAATATAATGTGTAGTTAAAACTATAGTAGTACCATTCTCATTTAATTTTCTTACAATATCCCAAGTTTCTTTTCTAAGTTCAACGTCTATACTTGCAGTAGGCTCATCTAAAAAAAGAAGTTTTGGCTGATGTGACAATGCTTTCGCAATAAGTACTCTCCTTTTCATACCACCAGAAAGTTCTTTAATTTTACTATCTTTTTTATCCCATAAAGATAATAATTTTAATAGATGCTCAACATACTTATAATTTTTTGCTTTTCCAAAAAGCCCTCTTGAATAATTAACATTTTTCCATACTGTTTCAAAAGACTCTAAATATAATTCTTGAGGTACAATACCTGTTATCTGTCTTGCTTTTCTATATTCTTTAACATTATCATATCCATTTATTTTAATTGTTCCCGAGTTAAAATTTACAATTCCACAGATTGAATTTATCAAAGTTGATTTACCCGCACCATTTGGACCTAGTAATGAAAAAATTTCACCTTCTTTAATATTTAATTCAATATTATCTAATGCCTTTACTGAATTTCTATAAATTTTATTAACATTGTATATTTCTAAAATATTTTTCATTTTTCAATTATAAATTGCTTATGATTTCTGGAATATTTTGCTTAAACTTGAAATAACCTTTTTTAGAATAAATCCAACTATTTATATCATAATCTCTATTAAATTTAATAAAATTTATATTTGGATATTTTCTAATTATCTTTTTATAAATTTTTTTCCAATTACCTTGAGTTACATATGGAAGATGAATAGTATTAATATTATTTTTAATTATCCATTTATCTAAATCTTGATAATAATTTTCAAAACTTAGTTCAATTAAAGTATCTCTATAAAAATTATCATCTTTATAACAAGATAAAACTAAGTTTTTAATATGATCCAGAATATTATTACTGAAATTATGATCATTATAATCTACTTTTGGGAAACCACCAAATGCATTACAATTATTTAAATTTAAATCTTTTAATATATTTATTTCATCAGTTGGTATAATTATATATGAAATATCAGAAATTTTAGAAAGATTATTTATTTTTAAATTACTAATTTTATAATCTTTATTTTCAATTAGTGGCTCTTCATTTTCTACTAAATTTTCGTTAGGCTTTAACTTAATATCACTATACTTTTCTATATTTGATTTTCTTGCAATATAATTTTTACCTTTTGTATGTATACCTGCAGACCAACGCCAACTTAATGTGTTAGAAGCCGGATCACCATCAAGAAGATTTTGCATAAAAAAATCAGCACCTAATTGCCATGGTAATTTTAATGTAAATATCCAGATTGAAGCAAACCACATCCTTACATGATTGTGAAGGTAATTATTATGCTTTAAATCATTTACCCACTTGTTAAAAAATGACAAGTTCGTATTTGCATTAACTGCATTCAAATAATATTTTTTGTTTTCAAATTCTTTATAAAGTTTATTTTTATCATCTAAATAATCAGAATATACTTCTGGACGATGTTCTAACCATCCTTTCCAATATGTTCTCCAAAATATCTCTTGTATATACTTTTCTGCTTTATTAGGGCCCGAAAATTCGAGTACTTTTTTAAGAATAGTTTCTTCAGAAATTGCTCTGTATCTTATGTAAGGAGATAAAAGTGAAGTAGTATTTTTTTTTGTTTCAAGATCTAATGAGAAATTTCTATTTTTTTCGTAATATAGACTTGTTTTAGGTAAGTAAGAAATAAAGTTTTTTTCAGCAGCGCTGATTGATGATTCGAACATTTTTATAAATTAATTAATCGTCTGATAATTTTTTAGTTCTTCTATTTAAAATTTCCATGTGTCTTACGCGCAGGACAACAATTGCTATTGCAATGATTAATATAGCTATTGACTCATAGACGTATGCAGACGGATCAACATCCTTACGTTGCATGATAATCATTCTGGCTAAAGCCGTCATTGCTATGAAAAGAGGGTAACTCATACGTATCACTTTAGATATCCAGTATTCTTTAATCATTCCAATGATTTCAATGTAAATAAATAAGAGTAAAATATCCGCAAGAGTGACTTTATAATTTAAAATCATTGCCTGCACTTCCATACCAATTGCTATTATGGTGCAAACTATTAATACAGATAGAACGATTTTTTCTAATAGTTCAAAATAATTATTCATTTATAATTTCTCTATTTTATTTAATTGATTCTTGTTTTTATAAAATAGAAATAGTGCAAATAATTCATATAAACACCATGATAATTGATAAATTACAGGTTTTTTTAATAAAAATGCTAAAAATCGAAATCTTGGTATTTCAGCCCATAATTCTATAAAGGCATCTACTCCTTGATAAATTTTATCTTTTTTCTTAACATGAAGTCTTCTAAGTAGGTTTTTTGCACTTATTTTCGTTTCTTTTTTTGCTTTGTTATTAGTTGAAATATCAACCCAATCTATATTTTTAGTAATTTTTTTATAATGGTCTATTTCAAACTTACATATACTACATGAATTATTAAAATAAACCTTACAAGTCATAAATATTATTTATATTAAATGTATTCGAAATCAATAATTCCAAGTCTACCAAAATCAGCTTTAATTCTACTTCCAGGATTTAATCTATAAGCTTTTGTACATGAACCCGAAGAAATAAATTGATGTTTTAACATTGGTTCTCCCTTTTTGCATAAGGTATTAATTAACCATTGAACTGCATTAAGGGGGTTATCAAGAACATTATTTGTATTACCCTTTTCTTGAAGCTTATTATTAATAAATAAAGCAACTTCAAAATCAGTTAAATCAATTTCATTAATTTCAAACACTTTATCATTGTGTATCCAATAATCTGATGCGCCATTGGTAGAAATAAGATTAATTGCTCCAATATCTGCTAGTGGTTTTTGAAATCTAAAGTCAACAATTTCAATTGAACATAATATACCATCTAATAAGTTTTTAATGTTCTCTGTAGAGTAGGGGGCTTTAGAAATATCTATATCTTCTTTTATTCTAAAACTTATTTCAGGTTCTACAAATGGTTCAAAAAAATATTTTGAATTTAATTTGTTTAAATTTTGTGATGAATATTTACTGTATAAATTTCCATAGAAAGGTTCAGATACATTCATCTGTACCTGTGCTGCTTTAGAAGTGCATCCAATTTTTTTCCCAATACAAATATTATTTTTTAAACTTAGATAATGAACTTTTAATTCATCTTGTATTTTGTAAGCATCATCTAAACTTTTTGGTTCGAGATGTTTAAGGTTATCTAATCCAGTTTTATTTAATTTATGATTAAATAAAATCTTAGATGCTTCTACTATTTGTTGATTATTCATAATTTTATTGAATATTGATTCATATGTTCGTAAATATTTAGACTTTCTGTGTAAATTTTTTCATATTCATTTGGTACATTCATAATAACATTTCTAGTTTGGCTAAATTTAGTTGAATTTATTATATCATGATACCAATGAGTATGCCAAATTCCAAAATCTTTTATTGTACCTTTAGGCCATTTCATCATTTTCGTCGAAAAATTTATATTTAATTTCATACATAGTTTTTTAATATATACCTCAGGATTTTCTAACAATGTATCTGCATTAATTATAACTATATTTTTTGTTATATTTTTTTTTACAAAATTAAAAAGTCTAAACATTTGATCAAAACCTATATCAGTTATGCTATAAAGTTTATTCTTTTTTATATATGAATTGATTACCTTTGATGGATGTCTAATTAGAAAACAATTCGTGCCTTTATCTAGCCATTCAATGTTAGTTTTATCTAAAATATGATGAGTCATGTGTTTTTGATAATAAATACCTTTTTTTTCCTTCAATATTGTTTCAATAACTTCATTTTCATTAGTGGGATAAAAATCTATTATTTCCTCTCTCATTGGATGATTAAGGCCAGTTTCTTTTAAATAATATGAATAAAATGGTTCATCGTATACAACTGTATCGTCCCTATTACTAAATGAGCGTAACAAGGCTGTTGAAATATTACGAGGTCCAGACCACATAAATATTCTCATTTATTTTAATAATTTTTCATACCAATTTCTTAATTGATAAGTTAAGTTTTTATTATTTAATTTTAATTTTTTATTATTAATTGCATTAACTGGAACTACACCACCAAAACTACCAGTAACAAATGCTTCATCAGCTTTCATAACTTCTTTAAGTTTAAAATCTTTAATTAAAACTTTAATTTTATTTTTTTTACAAATATCTATAATTTTTTGTCTTGTAATACCTGTCACTTGGTATTTTCCCTTTGAAGTATAAACACATTTATTTTTTATATAAAAAAAATGCGTACTATTATTTGTTGCAACATTCCCATTAATATCAAACATGAGTGACTCATCTCCACCTTTTTTATGTCCTTCTATACAGGCTAATATACAATTCAGTTTTGAAAGACTATTTATTTGAGGATTTTGAGCATTTAAACTACCTCTAATTGTATTTACAGTAACTAATTTCAATCCTTTTTTATAAATATTAATATTAGGTTTTTTATATTCAGGTATAATTATTATTGAGGGATTAGAAACGACAACTTTTTCAGATTGATATGGTGTACTTCTTAATCCACGAGTTATTATAATTCTCATATGCACATCATTTTGCATTTTATTAATTATAATAGTTTTATTTATTATATGAGTTAGTTCTCTTCTGTTTAAGTGAAGTTTTATACTTATAAGTTTTAAGTCTTTATATAATCTATCCAAATGTTCTTTAAGAAAAATAAATTTACCATTGTATATTCTTCCACTCGTCCAAACTCCATCTCCTAACAATACTGATGAATCAAATACAGATATTTTGGCTTTATCTCTAGGATAATATTTACCATTAACATAAATTTTAATTTTCTTATTTCTTTTATCTTCTTCAAAATCGTGACTAGAAACCATTACAAATATTAATTTAAATATGATTATCGGTCTAGTAATAAATACTATATACAAAGATGTCTTACAGGTAATCAATAAATGTTTAGTAAAAATTTAATAATTATATTTTTAAGCTCTACAATTGCATCATTTGCGCCAGTCGTAACAGTTTTATTGAGCGGTATTATCGGAAGTCAATTAATTGATACTGATTGGGCAAGTACTCTCCCAATGTCTTTAATGATATGTGGTACTTTTATTTTTGCACCTATTGCATCTAAAATTTTCAGTATAATTGGTAGAAAAAAAGGTTTTATGACTGCATCAGTTATGAGTAGTTTTGCTGCCATTATTTGCTCTTACTCGATAACAATTTCAAATTTTTATATTTTTTCATTTGGATGTTTATTTATTGGAGCTGCTCATTCTTTTGTTCATCAATATAGGTTCGCCGTGCCTGAAACAGTTGATAAGGCATTTGTACCAAGAGCTATGTCCTATATTTTATTACTTGGCATAGTATCTGCTTTATTGGCCTCTAATTCAGCAAACTTTTTTAAAGACTTAACTGATACACAGTTTACTGGTTCATTTCTTTTCTTATCAATAACTGCTTTAATCCCAATATTATTTTTATTTTTTTATACTGATGACAAAATCAATATTGAAAAATCTAAATTTGAATTCAATAGAATAAATTCAATTCTAAAAAATCCAAAAATAATCTTATCTATTGTGTGTGGAGGAGTGGGATATTATGTAATGGCTAGTATAATGACAGCCTCATCATTATTTCTACATATATTTAAAGAATTTACAATATTTGAAACTTCTATTGTAATTCAACTCCATATAATAGGAATGTTTCTTCCAAGTTTATTTACTGGTGATTTAATTAAAAAATTTGGTCATAATATAATCATTGTTACAGGTGTTTTTTTACTTTTCTGCAGTATTTTTATAAACATTTTATTTCAAACTTACTTTGGTTACGCAATTGGTTTAATTTTACTAGGAGTAGGTTGGAATTTTTTATTTCTATGTTCTAGTGCATTACTAGTAGTTTCTTACAAACCTGAGGATAAATATGTCGCCCAGGGATCAGCAGATTTCATTATTTTTGCTACTCAAGCAACTGGAAGTTTGAGTGCAGGAATTCTTCTTTATACAACAAGTTGGCAATTTCTAAATTTTATGTGTATTCCGCTTTTACTTATTGTTATTTATGTAGTTTACTTAACTAACAGCAAAGAAAAACAAATTGTAACTTAAAAATTTTTACTTTTAATTTATAAGAATATTATGAATAAAAATATACTTTTTATTGGAGCCAATGGATACATGGGTCATGGCATGTCTCAAAATCTTTTAAAAAATAACAAGCTTTATGTCTTAGCAAACAAACAAAGAAATAATATTGAAAATCTTATAACAAATGGAGCAATAGAAATAAAATCTTATGAAGAAATAACTAATCTGAATTTGGATTGTTTGATGTTATGTGTAACAGATACTCCAATAGCTTTAAGAATTGCTAAGAAAGTAGGTCCATTACTAGATAACTCTACTCTTGTGATAGATTTAACAACTCATAATAAAAATGGTACTAAAGAAATGAAAGATATATTTGATAATTTTAAAATTTCTTTTGTTGTATCTCCTGTAATGGGTTCAAAAAACGAAAGTTTAAAAGGAGTATTAGGATCGTTATGGGGTGGTGATCAAAATAAATTTGAAGAATCAAAAATATATTTAGATACTTTTTGTGAAAATATTTTTAATTTCGGCTCTGTTGAAAAAGCCTGCGCTGCTAAACTATTATCAAATTTTTTATCATTATTAACAACTACGACAGTAATTGAATTTTTTAAATCAGCTAAAAAACTTGATGTTGATTGGAGAAAATTATTTGAAGCGGCTAAACTGGGATCTGGTAATTCGGGTGCTTTAGGAAGAATAGCTGAAAAAGCTATTTCAGGTGATTATAAAGGTTATACATTTTCTGTATCAAATACATTAAAAGATTTAACATATATAAATGATATTTTAAAAGATTTACCTAACGCAGAAAAGTTTTCATCTATAGCTAAAACATTTTACGAAGAATCTGTTGAAAGAGGTAATGGAGATTCATTGATTAGTGAATTAATTGATAAAGAAAAATATTAATGGATAAAATAGTACCAATTATTTACATGGTAGGTGTTTTTTTGTTAATCTTGCCTGCTTTTATGAACTCAAATAATAATTTTAAAATATTTTTTACTAATTTATCTATATGGGTGGCAATTACTTTAGTAGTATTTTCTCTATATTACATTTACAATTTGTATTTAGATGTTTGACATAATTAATTCAAATATTTTAATATAATCAATATGATGATTTGACATGATATGTACTAATATTTATAGCCCATATTTCAAATGAACATTCCTACAGTTGCTAAATCAAGAAGATTAAGAAGTACAATATATTCATCGCGTATTGAGAAACAGGGTTTGAAATCTTATACAGTTTACAATCATATGCTTCTTCCGGCAGGTTTTTCTGAATCATTAGAGGAGTCTTATTTTCATCTTAAAGAACATGTTCAAGTTTGGGATGTGGCCGCTCAGCGCCAGATCCAAATTACAGGTAATGATGCAAGTGAATTAATTCAATTAATGACACCTAGAAATCTCTCTAAATCAATTGAAGGTAAATGTTATTATTGTCCAATAGTCGATGATAATGGATTCCTAATTAATGACCCAGTGATACTAAAATTTAATGATAATAAATGGTGGGTATCAATTGCTGATTCAGATTTGTTGTTATTTGCAAAAGGTTTATCTATTGGTAAGAGTTTTGATGTAAATATTTCTGAGCCTAATGTTAATATTATGGCTGTTCAGGGTCCTAAATCTTTTGCATTAATGAGTAAGGTCTTTGGTAAGGAAATTCTAGATTTGAAATTTTATAATTTTAAATATTATAATTTTGATGGATCATCTTATTTAGTTGCAAGATCTGGTTGGTCAAAACAGGGTGGGTTTGAAATATATGTTGAAGATGATGATGCTGGTTTAAAACTATATGATGAATTTTTTAATATTGGAGATGAATTTAAAGTAAAACCTGGTTGCCCCCATCTTATTGAACGAATTGAAAGTGGTTTACTATCCTATGGAAATGATATTGATCTAAATGATAATCCATTTGAGTGTGGATTTGATAAATTTGTAGATCTTGACAATGAGTTTAACTTTCTTGGTAAAGAAAAATTAAAAAAAATTAAAGAAAATGGAATAACAAAAAAATTAATGGGAGCAATTATAGATATTAAAGAAATTCAAATAACTGGATCTCTTAGTTTGTTTTTTGATAATAAAGTTATTGGAGAATTAAGATCAGCAGTCTATTCACCAACATTTGATAAGGTAATTGGAATAGCCATGATAGACAAACCATATTTTAATGTTGATCAAGAGTTTGAAATAAATTTAATCGATAAAAGTAAAAAAAATATACATAAAGGGAAAATTTGCGAATTACCTTTTCTTTAATAGTTTTCCATGAGTAAAAATATTCAAGCAGTACTTCTTGCTTTAATAGCATCATTTTGTGCAGTCTTAATGTCAGTTTTTCTTAAATTGGGTCAACAAGATGCAAATGTATTCACTGTAGGTTTTATGAGATTCTTCTTTGGATTTTTAATTATTTTACCATTTATAATAAAATCAAGATTTAAAATTTATAATACTGCTAATTTAAAACTTCATATCTTAAGAAGTATAATAAATGTTCCTATGATGATTTTAGGGTTTGCTGCCTTAATGTATATTCCTTTAGAGCAAATAAAAGCAATTGGTTTTTTAAGTCCAATCTTAGTCGTAATTTTGAGTGTAATTTTTTTAAAAGAAAGAATTTATTTAATTCGAACTTTTTCGTTGGTTTTAGGTTTTATTGGAACGTTGATTATTTTACGACCTGGTATTATCGAAATTAATATTGGTGTTTATATGGTCCTTCTTTCCGGACTGTTATGGTCAACAGTTATTATTATTACAAAATTTATGTCAAAAACTGATTCAGCTATCACAATCCTTACATATCAATATACATTTGTATCATTATTTACTTTGCCATTAGCAATAATCTATTGGTCTAATCCAACTGTTACATCAATTTTTTATAGTTTTTTGGCAGCTATTGTTGGTACTATTTTGCATCTATGTATTAATAACTCCTATAAGTTAGCAGATTTATCAATTATTCAACCAGTTTGGTTTACTCAATTAATATTTGCTTCTTTACTTGGTTTTATAATATTCGGTTCATTACCAGATTTTTTTACATGGATTGGTGCTATTTTAGTATTTTCATCCGTACTTATTATTACATATAGGGAAAATTACCTAAAAAAGGATATAGCAAAAAATTCTATACCACTTAAAAATTAAATTTTATAAAATTATCTTTAAAAAAGAATATAAATTAAATAAAATAACTTCATGAACAATAAGCTATCCAATCAATTTAAATATTTTGGTATTTGGCCAGTTGCACCAACACCATTTCACGATGATGGTAAAGTTGATTATGAAGGAATGAAAAGAGTAATTGATTGTATAGTTGATCAAAAAGTTGATGGTGTTTGTATACTGGCAAATTTTTCAGAACAATTTTTACTTTCTGATGATGAAAGATTTAAATTAACTAATTTATGTTTAGAACATATTAATGGAAGAATTAAATCTATAGTGACAATTTCTCATTTTGCTACTGATATTGTTTATGAAAGAGCTAGATTAGCTAAATCATTAGGGGCAAATATAGTCATGATGATGCCACCATATCATGGTGCTTTATTAAAAGGCAATCAAGATCAAATTTATAAACAGTTTTCTAAAGTAAGCGAAATAGGTATACCTATTATGATACAAGATGCACCTCTATCGGGTATAGAGTTACCAGTTCCTTTTCTTACAAAAATGATTAATGAGATTGAGAATCTTACATGTTTTAAAATTGAAAGTGCTCAGGCAGCTTCAAAAATAAGACAATTAATATTAAATTGTAAGAATAATTTAGATGCACCATTTGATGGTGAAGAATCAATTACATTATTGGCTGATTTATATGCGGGAATTACTGGTTCAATGAGTTCTGCATTATTACCAGATAAAATTAGACCAGTAATTATTGATTTTCTAAATGATAAAAAAAAAGAAGCAGGAGAAAAATACAATAATATTTTACCATTAATAAATTTTGAAAATAGACAATGCGGTTTTCAAGCAACAAAAATAATTATGAAAGAGGGAGGTGTAATTAATTCAGCATATTGCAGACATCCAATAAAAATTTTAGATGATCATACCAAAAATCTACTTATATCTATCGCCAAAGACTATGATTTAGTCTCAATGAATTGGGGAAAATAATTTAATTAATTGACAAATATTATTTAAAAAATATTCAGGTAAAATGTTAAAAAAATTAGAAGGTCTTCTAGAAAATTTCATTTTCAATTCTAGGTGGTTACTAACACCTATCTACATTGTACTTGTTTTAACTTTAATAATTATTGGTGTTAAAACAGTTCAAGAATTTTTGTATGAAATTACTCATATTTTTGAAATGACTGTTAATGATCTTTTAATATTTGTCTTACATATCGTTGATTTGGCATTAGTTGCTAATCTTGTATTAATATTAATTATGAGCTCTTATAGCTCATTTGTTTCAAGAATTGAAGTTGCTGAAGACTCAGTAGATACTCCAAAATTTTTAGGCAAAGTTGGCTTTAAAGATCTTAAACTTAAAGTTATTGCTTCAATAATTGCAATTAGCTCTATAGGTTTACTAGAGGCTTTTGTTGATACATCTAAGAAAACACCTGAAGAAATTTATTTGATGATCTATATTCATGCTATTTTTATAGTTTCAGGTTTGTTACTTGCTTTAATGGATTTTTTTGGTAGCAGGTCAGATTTAGATGAATAATTTTTATTAGTTTAAATTATATTATTTAAATCTACATGTGTCATCTTGTGGCGCAGAATCTCCTAATTAATTATATAAAAGATAATAATAGGAGGCTTTTATGGTCGAAAATTTTGGTGGAAGTATTCTGTATTTAATACTTTTTATTATTCAATTATTGGGTTTATCTTTTTACTGTTATCTAACTATATTAAATCCTAAAAAAATTATTAATGATTATCAAGTTGGAGAAGGAGCAATTGCTCCAATCAGACTCATCGGATCTTTTATACTACCATTAGTATTGGTTGGAATTTATTTGATGTTTACTTCAATTGAAAATATGTGGGTATACTTTGTTCTTGGTCTTATGACTACAGTCTATCAACTACTTTACGATCTTGGAAATAGAATGGGGATAATAGATAAAAACTATACTGTCGTTAATAAAACAGAAGATACAATTATTTCTATTGTATTTGTTATTATTAATATTGTTCTCATAATAGGATTACAAGATAGAATAGGTTTATAAAATATTAGATTGCTGGATTAATTCTGGCAATCTATCCTAAACTAAATTCTTTTATTTTATTAAACGGAAAATGATCAGCAATATCCTTTTTTGCATAATATACCTCTTGTACTATGCCTTCTTCGTTAATTAAAACATCTGTTACAGCAATATCAAAATACCCCTTTATTCTAGTTGGAATATAACCTCTTATTAAAGCAGGAAAAACTCTATGAGCTTTAAATAGAAATGTAGCAAACATTTTGGAATAAGATCTTTCTATTTCATATTTTTGAAAATATTTAAATTCAGCATCGGCCAAAACAGTGAAGGGTAAAGGACCATGTTTACCCATAAAAAGTTTTAGATTATCAACCGGTGAATGGAATATGCCTACATGAGTAAAATTCTTGCCAAACTCACCGAAACGTTTATTAAATTCGTGTAACCTTAAATTACAAAAACTGCATCCAGCAATTCTATAAAAAGTAAGTAAAACCTTTTTACCTTTTGTTTCAGATAAATTAAAAATAGAACCATCTGGTTTAGGAAGGGTAATTTCCTCTATTTTATCACCTTGTTTTATTTTCATAATAAAATATTAATACTATTCTATAAAATAATTAATATTTAATTTTAATGACAATTATAATAACATTTAAATTTATACACTACATTGCAATAGTTTTTTCTGGCGGTGTTTTAGTTGGAGGCGGCGTAATTCAATCTGTTTATGCAAAAGCAAATCAAATTCCTGATTTAACTACTGCAAAGATATTGAAATTACTTGGTTATATTGGCCTTATATCTTTAATTGTTTTGTGGATATCTGGAGTTATATTATCAATTAATCTTTATGGAGGATTTATTATTAATAACGCATTTACAATCAAAATAATTGCAGCAGGTTTTCTATTAGGACTATCTGCTTTTGTAAATTTTCATGTTTTTAATTCTTCTAAAAATAATTTACCACCAAATAAAACTATAATGAAAATAGCTACAATGAGTGGAAGAGGGTTACTGATAATAGTCCTTATATCTGCTGCTATAGCTTTTTATTAAATTACAGTATTATATTTTATTTAAAAAATTCTTCTAATTTATTTAGAGCACTTTCATTATTTAGAGTTTCATTAAAAATTTCCTCAACTAAATACTTTCCATCTTGAAACTCAGATATGAGAGTTAAAGTATAAGGTTTAATATCTGCACATATTTTTTGTCTATTATTAGGATCTTTAACTATACCAGTAGTACATGAAACTAACCACTGCATTCGCATGTCACTAATATCAACATCATGTGTGGGAGTAATTTGAAGTTCATCAGTATGGTTAATTATGAAAGTTTTATAAGTTTCACTATTAATTTTTGCATCGTTTAAAATATTAACTATTCTTTTACACTTTGATTTATCTCCATCTAAAACATGAACTACTGCGTTAATTCTTATATCTCGTACAATAGGTATTTCTCCAAAGCCAAAATATTGCATGCCACACATACAGACTTTATTCTCCACATCACAATTTCCAGCATTTGAGACATTAAAAAAGCTTAAGCATAGCAAAACAATTAAAGAGTAAAAAATTTTCATATATTTTTTAAATATTATTATTAAAAATAAGAAAATATTTAAATTTAATAGTTATAATTTTTTAGCTGCACTAGTTTCTTTTATATTTGTTAATTTTGTATACTTATCTATCATTTGTGTAGTTTTATGACCACTTTGCGCCATTATTTCATGAGTCGGTACACCATTCATTCTTGATTGAGTTATTGAGCCTATTCTTAGACTATGACCAGAAATTTTATCACAATTTTCTATTCCAGCGTCTTCAGCTCTTTTCTTTAAAATTAAAACAAAGCTTGTATCTGTTAAACTTACTTTTTGATTTTTATTATTAAGAATGTATTTTTCAATGTTATTAGCTTTGTTTATTTTGTAGAAGAGTGGACCTGAGTCAATTAATGCTACTTCTAACCAATTTTTTAGAGCAGATACTGGGCAAAAAGGAGAATTATTTTTAGGTAAATATATCATTCTACCTTCACCTTTTTGGTCAGTTTTGGAAAAAGGAATTAAAACTTGAACACCATCATCTTCAAAATTTAAATGTTCATATTTCATACCTAACAGCTCTGATCTTCTGCAAAAACTATAAAAACCAATTAATATTAGAGCTTTATCTCTTATGTTTCTAAAATCATCATTATCGGCTGGAATTTTATTTATTATTTTTTCAATATCTGCTTTTAGAAGCTCTTTTGCTTGACCAGATTTATTATTTTTTTCATCTCTTACTATTGCACTTATAGTTTCTGATATATTTGGATTTTTTCTATCAAATTGAAAACCATTCATTCTATATTTATAAGTTATAGAAGCTAAAATTCTTTGTATAGTTGAGGCTTTATAAGCAGATGCAGAGTAGGGGTTATTATTTAATTTTTCTCTTCCTGGGATATTACTTGTTCCCTTCAATACTTTCGCCTCTGGATCTTCATGAAGCCAATCCATGTAATTAGCTGTTAAAGCATATGCGCTATCTAAATCATCAACATCTAACGGACTACAATTGTACTTATTTTTACAATAGTCGATAAATTTTAGCCAATCTCCATTATATTTATCTTGTGTATTCTTTGCCTTAGACTTTTCTTTTAATTTACTTACATTTTCATTTAATGATATTTTAATCATATATATATATTACGATAATTACAGTTATCGTAAATAATAGTCAAGTGATAAATAATATAACTATATATCAATTATTTATATATATTATCTAAATCTATTTCTAATATTACAAACTAGATATAGATTTTCACGTGTAATAAAATACTGTATATAGTGTATCAAATGGAACAATTACCGCAGATTTCAGCTAATTCCCAGATCTTTGTATTAACCGGTGCTGGTATAAGTAAAGAGTCTGGGATTGAAACATTTAGAGACTCTGATGGTCTTTGGAATAATCATAAGATTGAAGATGTTGCTAGTCCCGAAGGATTCTATAGAAACCCTACTCTTGTCTATGATTTTTATAATAAACGTCGAAAAGAATTAAATTCAGGAATTAAGCCAAATAGGGCTCATATTCTTCTTCATGAATTAGAAAAAACATATAAAATTCATATAGTTACACAAAATATCGATAATTTGCATGAGATTGGAGGATCATCATCAATAATTCACATGCACGGAGAGCTAAATAAAGCGAGATGTATCATGGATGATAATCATGTATTTGAATGGCTAGAGGACCTAAATGAAACCCATAAATGCCCTAAATGCGGCTCTCAAATGAGACCTCACATTGTATGGTTTGGTGAAATGCCCATGCAAATGGATGAAATTCAAGATTTAGCTCAACGATCTAGTTTATTTGTTTCTATAGGCACTTCAGGACAAGTCTACCCTGCTGCTGGTTTCGTTTCGATGTTTAAAGATATGCGCAAACCAACAATTGAATTAAATCTGGAACCATCAAGTAATCAAGATCAATTTGATTTTGCTATTTATAAACCTGCTACAGTTGCTGTTGAAGAATTTAAAAACTTACTTTTAAAGAATTTAAAAAACTAATTTATTCACATTATTAAATTTTTTTTAACAAAAAAATTTTTCTAGAACTTTCTTTATAAAGAATCATTCGCATTAATGTTTTTATGACAAGAAAACGTCCTGATTACACTGAAGCGCGTAATTTTTACATAAAAGGAGAGAGAAATGAGTACCCTACTCTTCAAGATATCGCTACAGAATTCAATTAGAAAACTTTTTAATAGAAGCATCTTATTGAAAACAGACAGAGGAAAATATTTGATTATTTTTTATTTTTGATTTCCATAGAGCCATCGTTAAATGTTCCAAACCATTTGTCTATAGGAATAATAATATCTCCAAAATTACAATTGAAATACTTGTGATGTAAATAATGCTGATAATGTCCAGCTTCCAAATATTTATTGTTTTTAATTAAAATCTTATCAAAACCTGAATGGGTCAAAGCTGGTCCAATTGAAGCTCTAATTATAAAGAAAACAACTATTAATGGGTGAGATGGAACAATTAAAAATATTAAAATGCCAGAAAAATAAAGGAAGTGTTCAACGGGATGCATAGCTAAACCTGACCAAGGTCCTGGATTTATATTTTTATGATGAACATAATGAATATATTTGTAAATGGATTTTATGTGAATAAATCTATGCACGAGATAAAAATGCAATTCATGAAATATAGGAATAAATAAAATTATTAGTAAAATAGAATATATTGGATTAGATACTAATGAAACTGTCTGGAAAAAATTATTTGAAAAACAATAAAATGCAAAATATTCATAACTTGTCCAAATAGGAACCCCACTAAATATTGTTAGAAATATATTATCAAAAGTCTGATTTTTAAATAAAAATGCTTTATTGTTTGATTTTGGAAACTCCGCATTATACTTATAATCATTATTTTGTATTTTTATTTTGTACAATAAATAATGTAAAGTTCCCCATATCATAATAATTAAGAATAAATTTCTAATAAAAAGGTAAAGGAATATTTCAAAACTAAAAGTGTTAAAGTATTTAATTTCAGGAGTTAAAAAATAAAACAATATAACACTTATTAGTAAAAAAACTAAATTCCATGGAAGGATTAGACCAGGATAATAAAAAAGATACTTAAAAATTTTTACAAAATTTAATGGTTCTGAAAATAAAGGACTAAATTGAAGTTTATAGTTAGGCTTCCAACCAATATTTCTTTTTTTATACATATTTAGAATATAGCAATTTTTTTTTTAAAAATTAACCCTTTATCGCACCAAGTGAAAGGCCCCTTATTAAATTATCCCTTAATAGTATTACGATAATAATTATAGGAAAGGTTGATAATAGGCCTGCTGCTGATAATTCACCCCAATTTACTGCTAAATAACCTATATATTCAGTTGTTAAATATATAGGAAGAGGAACAACATCAAAACTACCTAATGTTAAGCCAAAAAATAAGTCATTCCATGAAAATAAAAATGATAAAGCTGTAACAGTGACAATACCTGGTCTAGCAATTGGCAGAACCACTGACCAAATTATCCTTAACCTGCCCGCTCCATCAATCAATGCTGCTTCTTCTAAATCAATAGGTAAATTTTGTAAAAATGCTCTCATTACCCAAACTATTACTGCTAACATTAATAATATATGTGCAATGCTAACTCCAATATGTGTGTCCAATAAATTAAAATAATTAAATGTTTGTACAAGAGGAATTGCAATTACTATTCCGGGTAGCATTTTTGTTGAAAGAATAAAGTGTGCAATTTCATTCTTACCTTTAAAATTAAACCTCGTTAAAGCATATGCAAAAGGAATACCAATTGCCAAGGCTGCAGACACTGACATTAAAGAAACAACTACACTATCAATTGTAGCTTCCCAAAAATAATCATTTTTTAGAACCTTTACATAATTAGATAATGTTGGTGTAAAGAAAATTTTTGGAGGTATAGCTATTGTATCTTTAGCATTTTTAAATGATTGAAGAAACATCCATAAAATTGGTAATATAAAAAAAACACTAGATAAAATTAAAAAAAAATAACTAACAAGAAGATTAATTTTGAAATATTTCATTAATTTTCCTGCTCTCCAATTTTAGTTCCGGCCCATCTTGTACAAATGATTGTAAAAATTAGAAGAAAAATACCTATCATACTTGTTATCTCAGGCTTATACCATCTGAAGCCTGTGTAATAAGATCTTATAACCATTGTTTCAGTTGCATTTCCTGGTCCACCTTGAGTAATAACCATAATACTATCAAAAGCCTTGAATGCTTCCATAAATCTAAAAATTAAAGTTATAAGAAGAAGATTAAATAAAATTGGCAAACTGATGTAAATAAGTTCTTTGAATGAATTAATTCCATCTAGAGATGCAGATTCTTTGATATCAACAGGAATAGTTTTTAGACCAGCATATATCAATAAAAGACAAAAAGGAGTCCATTGCCAAATATCTACAACTGTTATCCATGTTAATGCTGAGCTTGTATCTGTAACCCATTCTAATCCATCAAAACCAAAATATTTTAATATACTATTTAAAATACCATAAAGTGGATTAAACATTGTTCTCCATGTTAAAGCAGAAACAACAGGCATAATTGCAAGAGGAGAAATTAAAATTACAAGAAAAATTGATTTTCCAAATTTAATTTGATCAAGACAATATGCTAGAAAAATTCCTAAAACAAAAGATATTGAGGTTGAAAAAAAAGTAAGAAATATTGTGTGATAAACATTTTTTAAAAACCTTTCTTCTGTGACTAAGCTATTAAATACATTTAAGGAAAAAGGGATATAGAATTCACTAGTTTCATCATAAAAAGCTATAGTGAATGTATATAGCAGAGGGTATATTAACAGAGCTAATAAAAATATTACAACTGGAAGTGTTAGTAAAAGTGGAAAATAAGTTTTATCTTTCATAAAATAATAACCTGCCTCTTTATTTCATGAGGCAGGTTATTTATCAATTTTTTAGTTTATAATTTAGACCAAGCTTCTGCAGTATCATTCATTGCAGAGGCAGCATCTTTATTGCCTAGGATTGCTTCCTGCATTTCCGCTCTGAAGATGTCAACTCTTTCAAAAAAGCCTGGAGTTACTCTTGGTATTACAGCTCCTCCTAAACTTGTTTTAGCAGCATCTAAAAATTCATCGCCTAATTGATCACTAAGACCATCAACTTCCCATGAAGATGTTCTTGGACCAAGTATACCAGCTAATGCAAGACGTCCTTGCATATCTGGTGATGTAGCCCATTGAAGGAAAAGCCACGCAGCTTTTTTATTTTCTGTAGCTTCATTCATTGAAACGGTCCAGTAGTGAGAATTTGGTTTAGCTCCTTTAGGGCCAGTTGGAAAAGGTGCAACACCAACTTTTCCAACAACCTCAGAGATAGAATCATCTTGTAGTCTTGGGTAAATTACTGATGAGTCTAAGAACATCGCAGCCTGCCCACTAAGCATAGCTGTATTAATTTCATCCCAGTCAAAATTAGTAACTCCTGGAGGTGCTTGTTGAGCAAGCTTTACATAAAAATCTGCTCCAGCGATACTTTCAGAACTATTTATAGCAATGTTTAAATCACTATCTAAATATTCCCCTCCATAAGATGCTAAATAACCCAATCCAGGCCACCAAATAGCAGGTCCACCTCTAGTGGTAATACCATAAGCTTTACCAGATTCAGTTATTTTTGTGGCAGCTGCGAGTAATTCATCCATAGTACTAGGTACTGAAATACCTAATTCATCTAAAATATCTTTTCTATATACAAGTACTTGTGATTCAGCAGTTATAGCAATGTGTGATAGATAAGTGTTACCAATTACTGCAACATCTCTAGCACCTTCAAAAAAATCATTATACTTATACCAATTGGGATCAGTTACACTTGGATCGTTAATTAGTGGTTCAAGATCTGCCAACCAATTCTCTGCACAAAACTTAGGAGCTTCATATAATTGAGTCATAAATACATCAAATTTAAATGTACCTGCCTCCATATCTGCTGGAACTTTTGTTAAGTATTGATTTTCAGGTAGTAATTTTAATTTTACATTGATTCCTGTTAATTCTTCAAACTCAGGAATTAATGGTTCAATTTGTTCTTGCCATGGGTGCTTCGAAAGAAGAACAGTAACGGTTTCACCATCAAATTGTTTCCAATCCATATTGGCATTTGTATAATTACTTAAATCAGCTGCATTTATTGCACTTGAAATAAAAAAGGTAGCAATAAAACCAGTTATTATTTTTTTAAAAAACATTTTTACCTCCCTGTATTTAATGTTTTTATTTATTGGTAAAAACGTACGTCAAAAAAAATATATTGTAAATTAAATTGTATATATTTTAAATTTTTATTTAAAACTTGAATTCATATATGAAATTTAATTAGTATTTCTCTCATTTTTTCTATTTTTTCATGAAAACATTAGTATAATATAAATATATGAAAGAAATGTACGATTTTATAATTGTTGGTGGAGGGTCATCTGGATCTGTTACAGCAAATAAGCTTGTTAAAAAAAATTTTAAAGTTCTAATTGTTGAAGAAGGATCAAGAAGCAATAATCTATTTTTTTCGATGCCGGCATACTGGGTGAAAAGATTGGAAGGCAGTAATGATTTAAAGTTTTATAAGTCTATTCCTCAGAAACAATTAAATAATCGTCAACACGATATTGCTCAAGCAAAAATTTTAGGTGGTGGCTCTAGTGTAAATGGTATGGTTTATATGAGAGGTAAGCCTTCAGATTATAACAGATGGGAAGAGGCTACTGGAGATTCAAATTGGAATTGGAATTCTATAAAGAAAAATTTTATTAATTTAGAAAGTAATCAAAGATTAAATGGTGAACATCATGGAATTACTGGTCCTCTAAATGTTTCATATTCTGATTATGTTGCTAAAGGTTCTGATTTGTACATAAAAACTATGCAAGAATTGGGTGTCTCATATAACAATGATTTTAATGATGGTGATCAATATGGCGTCGGTCTAATGCAGTATACGATAGGAAATAATAAAAGATGTGATGCAGTATCAGCATTTTTAAAACCTATTGAAAATAATAAAAACTTACACATTAGAATAAATACTTTGGTAACAAAGATAATAATAGAAAATAAAAAAGCTATTGGGATAGAAGTATTAAGAAACGGAAAGATTGAAAAGATTTTTGGACAAGAAATAATTATTACAGCTGGTGCACTTATCACTCCCAAAATACTGATGCACTCTGGGATTGGTGATGAAAAGATATTAAATAAATTTAATATCCCTGTAATTGAAAATTTAAAAGGTGTAGGAAAAAATTTACAGGATCATCATGAGGTTCCTGTGATCAGTCATACTAAAGCGGGTTTTGGATACTATGGTCAAGATAAGGGATTAAAAATGTTATTAAATGGCCTTCAATATGTTTTATTTAAATCTGGCCCAGTAAATTCAATTGGGGTTGATTGTTGTTCATTTATAAACCCAGAAAATTTAAAGGATAAAATTGATCCAAAAATAAAATTGTATTGTGTTCCCTTCCCTTATACTGATCGAGATACGTTGGGAGTCAAACAAGATCATGGTCTTACTTTAACTCCGTGTATTATGAATCCCAAATCAAGAGGCGATGTAACTATTGAATCAGATAATCCGAAAGATAGACCTTTAGTAAATCCAAATTTTTTAAGCAACGATGAGGATTTAAGTTTAATTCTAGATGCAGTTAAATTAGCAAGAAAAGTTTTAAAGACAAAACCACTCTCAGATATTGTAATTGAAGAATCATTGCCTGGTGAATTTATTAAAAATGATGAAGAATTAAAAAATTATTGTAAGAAAATGATAAAAACAAATTGGCATCCAGTTGGAACGTGTAAAATGGGAACTGAAGATGATGAAATGAGTGTTTTAAATACAAAACTTCAAGTTAAAGGAATTGAAAAATTGAGAGTATTTGATGTTTCTATGATGCCTAATATTGTTTCAGCTAATACAAATGCACCTGCAATGGCAATTGCCGATAAAGCAACAGATTTAATGTTTGAAGACTAGGTGTAATTTTACTATTAGATAAGTAAATATTAATAATAATTTTTAATAAAATAAGGACTCTGCTAATTAATTAGCGTATAGATCAACTGGGTGAGTGGTAAGGCCTATCGCTTACCCTTATTCTAATTAATTTGAGGCTCAACTGTTATGAATTTTTTATTAATCCATGAGTTGATTCCATTTTGAGCATTGTAAATAATAGTATTGAATTTCTCATCTATCATATTAACGACTACCTTAGATCTTTTTCCTGATCTACATATTAAGATTATTGGATCAGATACATTTATTTCTAGTTGTAATTTTTCGTACCATTCATCAAAATTATAATTCCCCTCTTCATCGAAAAAAGTTAGTAAAATACTATTTGGAATAACGCCGGTTTGATCCCACTCTGAATTTCTTCTTACATCTACAATTGGAATATTAGCATTTGATAATTTTATCATTTCTTGATCATTGACATCTATAACTTCTGCAAATGCAAATTTAACAATCAATAAAGAAACTATGATCTTTATATAAAATCTAATATTCATTAATTTTCTTCACAATAAGTTTGGTAGTTATTTAAAAGAATTAGTCGTGTTCTCCACCTGGATCATTTTTTGGCAAAGTAACTTTATAAGGATTGCCATATTTATCTCTATAAATAACGCTACCTCGTGCTCTATTCGCTGAATGGTAACCTTCTCTAAATTTATAGACATTCTCAGATATTTTAAAAGTAGCAATAGTTATAGCAATGGCTGCGATTAAAAGAAAATGAGTAGCAAAAGTTACTCCCATTACATACCATGATCCCACATATAGACTAAATGCTACACACCACATCCAAGCTAATATTTGCAATACCATGTGTCTTACTTGTAGGTCGGGAATGTGCTTTAATGGGTTAAAGTCATGATTCATAATACCATCCCAACATTCAACTATAAATTGTCGCATTTATAATAAATAGGTCTTTATTTTAAATAGTAAATACCTTGTTAAATATTATTAATATTTGAAAAAAAATTTTATTTTATATTTTTTTTATAGTATCTTGCCTCCTTAGCCAATCAACCCTTGATCTTTCCTTAGTCTTAAGTGTTCACGACACATACGCCAAACTATTGATACTTATAAATTCAAATTTATAAAAATTAATTTTATAAAAAATAAAATTAAAAAAAAATTTTAAAAAAATTTCATTTTGTACAGGTTGTCACATTTTTTTATTTTTTTTCAAACTATTTCAAAAATATTAGAAAAGGAAATAATATGAAAAAAATATTTATTACATTAATTATTCCATTTGTATTTTTTGCTAATGTTTTAAAAGCAGACGGACACAAACATGATATTGTTGACACTGCTGTTAAAGCTGGCGCATTTAATACATTGGTTGCTGCAGTACAAGCAGCTGACTTAGTTGATACACTTAAAGGCAAGGGTCCTTTTACAGTATTTGCACCAACAGACGATGCATTTGCTCTAATTGACGAAGCAACACTAAATGATCTTCTTAAGCCAGAAAATAAAAGTACTCTAGCAGGAATTTTAACATACCATGTGCTTTCAGGTAAAGTAATGTCTGGAGATATATCAGGAACTATTGAAGCAGAAACAGTTAATGGTCAAAAATTAATTGTAAAAGCAGAAAATGGTAAAGTTTTTGTAAATGATGCAGAAGTAATTACTGCAGATATTGAAACTACAAATGGCGTTATTCATGTCATTAATAAAGTAGTATTACCACAATAATTAAATAGCCCTTTTTTAAGGGCTAAACCACTATTTATTATTGCCAAATTCTTTTGTCGCAAACATAAATCAATTTATTTAGTTATTTCTGAAAAAGTGATTTCGTGACCTTTATCGGTAAGAAGATTTTCTATCTTCTTTAAAAAATTGTCGTCTTCTTCACCAGTTTCTCTTTTAGCTATATATTTATCCCAATCATCCATGCTGCTCCATTCCTCGGTTAAAAGTAAAACATTTTTATTTTCTGTATCTATTGATCTAATAATACTATTGCATCCTTCTTGAGATAAAGTGTAAGCCCTTCCATTTGGTGAGTTATGTAAGTTTATATATTCATCCATTTTTCCTTCTTTAATATAAACTTTGATCCAAACCATTAATGACATTTTGCACCTACTTTATGATTTTTTATTTAAAGTTTTAGTAATTTTCAACTATACTATATGTGTTTTCTTGAACTATTTCACCTAGCTTACTTCCATCATTAATCATAAGTTTTAAATCTGAATGACTTCTAACTAAGTCTCTGGTTTTACCTAAATGTTCAAAATTATTAAAATTACAATTAAAAGAAATATGACCCCACATATTTCCAGACATAATTGCTATTGTGCATTTGTTAGCACCTTGATCTTTCCATAACTTTGCAAATTTTTTAACATTTTCCATTGCCTGATCGTTTTGACCAGGAAAAGGTTTCATAATCCACTGTATTCTAACCATATTTCTCCTTTCTAAATAATTTAGTTTGGCATTTCTATTGACGTAACAAAGTTTAAGGTATCGCCACCCATAAATTGAACGCCATTTAAATAGCTACCTCCACCAGTCACTCCTTCAAACTTACCTGTTCCCGAAATAAATGTCCAATCTCCTCCACCTTTAGAGGGTTCCCAATTTCCACTTGTCAGAAAAAGATCACCATCAGTATCATGTACTGTACACATAAAAAATCCTGCTAGAGGAATGCCATCCTTATTTGCAATACCTTTACCCTTACAGTCTGCCATAACTTCTTTAGGCCACCCTTCTGGAGCATCATCGTAAATCCAAAAAGAATCATTGCTCCAATTCCAAATTTGAGCTTCACTAGCTGTTACTATCGGTGCTTCAAAACCACTTGTATTATATGCGGTTCCAGTAAATTCATATTTTTCACCAGCAAATGCTGAACCAAATACTAAAAAAATGGCAGACGTTAAAATAATTAATAATGTATTTTTCATATAATTTCCTATTTGTTTTTGTAGTTTGATATATTTTTATTTAAGTATTAGAATTACATTATTGTTAAGGACTCTGTTATAGAATTATATCATGGCTATATTGCTTCCTAAGCATTAATCTGACAGTAAAAAATATGTAACACTAAGGTGTTAAAGAATACAAATTTGAATTGTAAGAAAGGAGTTTAATAATGAAAATCATATCACACGCAAAAATAACTAAAGGTTATGAGCATTGGAAACAAGCGTTTGTTGAAAACGATAGTTTAAGACAAGAATATGGGGTTACTGTATTAGCTTATGGACATCCTAAAGATAATAAAGATGAAATTTATACAGTTCTTCAGGTTGAGTCCATGGAGCGAATGCAAGAAATGCTGAATTTACCTTCAATGGTAAATTTAAGAACAGAAGCAGGAGTAGATCTTGAAACTCAAACATTCATTATGTTAGAAGGTGGAAATTAATATTATTATATGTCTAATCCATTTATTTTAATAGCTAGAATACGTGTAAAAGAAGGTAAGGTTGAAGAGTATCTTAAAATAGCAAAAGAAGCGGATGAAGCTGTTAATGCTTCAGAACCAGATATGCTGATCCATACGTTTGATCAAGATCCAACAGATCCATTAGAATTTACCTGGAGTGAAGTCTACCGAACAAGTGAAGCAATGGTTCATCACATTAATAACCCTCCTGTTGTAGCTTATGTAGAAAAACATCAAGAAATAGCCGATAAATTTGAAATAGAAGTTTATGGAAACATTACAGAAGAAACGATTAAAGCAATTGAAGATCTTAATGTTCCCTTCAGACACTTTAAAACAACAGATGTTGGCTACATTAGAACAGAAAAGTTCAGTTAAAATTGCTGTTTATTTATAATAATAATTTTTTTACTTAAATTTAATTTAACTGAATAATACAATCATTATAAATTTGTAAAATTATAATTTTAAATTTTACAAAACAAAAGGAGATTTATGTTATTTGAAAAATTACAAAAAGCATTTGAAGAAAAAGATGCAAAAGCTCACAGAGCTCTTTTCCATGAAGATCATGAATTTATTAGCCATAAGCAAAATAAAGTTTTTAAAACAAGTGAAGGAAGTGAAGAACAAACATTAGAAATGTTCAATAATATTACTCAAGATAAAGTTCGTTGTATTTATGAAAATGATGAAATTTTAGTCACACATCGTTTTAATACTTATGCATCTGGAGACAAAGAAGCTTTAATGATGGTTGCATTAAAAAAAGATGGATTAATTTGGAGAACAGAGACTGGTGCTACAGAAATGTAAATAAACTTATTTTTAAGGAGGAACTATGAAAATTATTATGAATGTTAAATTAAAAGAAGGCTATGAAAAATGGAAAAATCTTTTTCTTAGTGTCGATACGCATAGAGAAAAATATGGAATAAAAGTTTTAGCATATGGCCATCCTAAAGATGATGAAACGAAAATCTATCAAGTTTTAGAGATTGAGTCGATGGAAAAAATGCAAGAAGCTATGCAAGATCCAGAATTAGCAAAACTGAGAACTGATGCAGGTGTCGATCTAGACAGCCAAGAATTAGTTTTCTTAGTCGAGTAGATTAAAAACAAATAATACACTATATTATTATGGGGTATAAAGCCCTCTCCACTGAGGGAGTTTTGCCCCATTTTGAAATTATTGCTGAGAGTTATACTCAAGTGTTTGAACTGATATTTTTAATTTTTCAATCGAGCCATTAGAATTCGATCTTCCATAAAAAACACCTTTTATAGGCGCAGCATAATTTGCATCTAGTCCGCATGAAACTCTAATGTATCTTTCATCTGGACTACAATTATTTGTTGGATCAAATCCAACCCAGCCCAAATTTTCTATATAGAATTCAGCCCAAGCGTGTGTTGATTGAAATTCTGAACTATGAGAGTTATTATGCATATATCCATTTACATATCTTGCTGGGATTCCTATTGAGCGAGCGGCACTGATCATAATGTGTGCTTGATCTTGACATACACCCTTTTTTTGTTGGTAAGCTACAATTGCTGTTGTTTCATTTGAAGTAGTCAAAGGTTTATATTCAACTCTTTCTGCAACCAGTCTTAATAATTCATGTGATACATCTAAGTGATTTTTTGAAATACCATTTTTAGCGTCATGTGCCAGTTCTATTATTGCACTATCTGATTGAGTTAATGTAGTATTTCTTAAATAAACAATGGGATTAATTTTATCTAAGGGATTATTATAAATTCCTTTTGTATCAAAGGTTTCTACTTTGCCATTTACAAAAAAATTTACACTTTTAACTTTATTTTTATTTGAAAAACTTTGTATAATATTTGCTTCTCCATCTGTGTACATTTGTGATTTTTTAGATCCGTCACGAGTCACATTCCAGTTTATTATTTTTAATGCGTTATTTTCTGAAGGATATAATTTAGTAGTTTGAATTAAATTATCAATTGGAACATTATATTCATAACTTGTTGTATGTTTAATAGAAAGTTCCATAATTAAATAAAAAATTCCTTCTGAATATCATTGTCAACACTTGATATTTTATTAATAAATTTTGAAACAAATTCATGTAATCCATACTCAATTATAGTTTCAATTTTTTCTTGTTGAATAGTTGTATTCAAATCTTTTAACGTATCATATATTTTATTTACTTTTTGCGGACTGCATTGAAGATCAATTAAGTGTTTAACAATATTTTGTATGCAAAAGCTCAATGATCTAGGACAATTATCATTTAGTACTAAAAAATCAGCAATTTTTGTAGCAGTAATTTCACCATCATAAGCCCACCTAAATGCTCTAAATGATGATAATGATCTAAGTAATATGCTCCATTGCATATTATCAATATTACTTCCAATATATTCAGGTTTAGGTAATAAAACAAAATATTTAACATCAAGTAATCTGGCGGAATTATCTGCTCTCTCAACAAATAAACCAAGTAATAAAAAATTATATCCATCATTTCTAAGTAAGGAATTTATAGTTCCACGAAAAAGATTTACTTGCTCTATTGCCCACTCAGTTAAATTTGGTAAGTCTGATGTTGAATATTTGTTTTGTTTAAAATTTATTATTTCTTGATATGCTTTATTTATTGCAAGCCAAGATTCTGGTGTAAATGAAGTTCTTACAACTAATGCATTATTCCTTGCATTCAAAATACAATTGTAAACTGATGATGGATTTTCTTCATCAAAAAATAAATAATCTTCAACATGTTTTTGAACAATATCATTATATTTTTTTTTATAACTATCTATTGTTCCTGATGCAGCTAGCACCGACTCCCACTCATTATTATAGCCACTAAGATCAGGAAACAGAGACATTCTATAACCAACATCAAGCAACCGGGCTGTTGTTTCAGCTCGCTCCATATATCTACTTATCCAGTATAAATATTCTGCTGTTCTACTTAACATGTTACTCTGCTAGAACCCATGTATCTTTAACGCCTCCTCCTTGACTTGAGTTTACTACAAAAGATCCTTCATTCATTGCAACACGGGTTAATCCACCAGAACTTAGTTGTGCTTCTTTACCTATTAAACAAAAAGGTCTAAGATCAACACGCCTTCCTTCAACATGGTTTTTTATAAGTGTAGGAGTAAAAGATAAATCTAATAAAGGTTGAGCAATATAGCCATTGGGATTAGTAGATAATTTGTTTTTAAAAATATCTATTTCAGTTTTTGAAGATTTTGGACCAATTAACATTCCATAACCTCCAGAACCATCTACCTCCTTGACTACAAGATTTGAAATATTTTCTAAAACATATTGAAGTTGATCACTTTTTTCACAGTTCCAAGTTTCAACGTTTTCTAATATTGGTTTTTCATTAAGATAAAATTTAATCATCTCAGGAACATAAATATATATAGCTTTGTCATCAGCTATCCCGGCACCAGGAGCTGAGCAAATGTTAACACCTCCTGTTTTATAAACATCCATTATCCCAGGAACACCAATAACTGATTGTGAATTAAAACATAGTGGATCTAAAAAATCATCATCTATCCTTCTGTAAACAACATCCACTCTTTTAAGACCATCTACAGTCTTCATATAAAGATATTTTCCTTCAACAATTAAATCATTAGATTCAACCATTTCTATGCCCATTTGATCAGATAAAAAACTATGTTCATAATAGGCACTATTTAAAGGCCCAGGAGTAAGTAAAACTACAACGGGTTCAGAATTTTCACATTTTTGAGGTGCCAAACTCATAAGTGTTTGAAGTAATCTTGTAGGATAATTATCAATTGGCGTAACTCTATTTTTTAAAAATAAATCAGGAAACATTCTCATCATTATTTCTCTATTTTCTAACATATAAGAAACACCTGATGGTGTTCTACAATTATCTTCTAAAACGAAATAGCTATCACTGTCAGTTCGGACTAAATCAATACCCACAATAGGACTATAAATACCTCTTGGAGGTTTAAAACCAACCATAGTAGGTTCAAAAGATATTTTTTTATAAATTAGTTCTTTAGGAATTATATTTGCTTTTACAATCTCACCATCGTTATAAATATCCAACAAAAATGCATTTATTGCTTTAGATCTTTGTATAACTCCTTTTTCTAATTTGGACCATTCATTGTTTGTAAAGATTCTAGGAATTAAATCAAAGGGTATGATTCTTTCTCTTGCTGTTTCACTGTTTGTAGAAAATGTAATACCAATATTTCGAAAATGAGTTTCTGCTTCTGCATTTTTTTCTAAAATAACTTTTGAACTCATATTTTCTAACCAAGAACTTATATTGTTATAATGATTTCTTATTTCAGAATCAGCTTGGTACATTTCGTTAAACATATCTAAATCAGACTTCTAAATTTAATTAAGAAAAATTTTTTTTTAAAAAGCCATTCTATCATTACCAATAACAAACCTTTCTTTTTGTTATTTCATGCTTAGCTATGGGAATTTAAATTTATCTGCGTTCCTTCGGTTTTCCCTACTTCCGATCTGCTTAATACAGATTGAACGTTTTATAACTTTGCACGCGTTCCTTCGACCTATGTCTACTTCCGTTTTGAAAATAATCAAAATGAACGAAATTTTCATTTATTTAAAAACATAACAATAGTAAAATGTTTAAGATAAAGTTTTAATATGCAAAATTAACATAACTAAAAAAAATAGTAAAATTTAATACTATTTTTAATTAAAAGTAATAAATTCAATTATTCTGGTGTAATTTAATAATATTAATGTTTATTTAAAAAATTAGAATTAAGACCGTAGAGTAGTTTTTGTTACTACAAGCATATTTTTTCTGTTCTCTCTAAATACTATATAAATTCCACTTACAATAATCATAAACATACCAACAAAAGAATAAAAATCTGGAAGTTCATCAAATATAAAAAAACCTAGTATAACTGCAAAGATTAAATGAACATATTCAACTGGTGCATTTATTAATGGAGATCCAATTCTGTAAGCTCCTATTAAAGATATAATGCCTAAACTTCCTAAAACTCCAATGAATAAAATAAAGATAACTGTCTGAATGTCATTAAGGATCCAAGGATTATTTAAATTATCAAGAATATTAAAATTTATATTTGAATTATATAACAAAACACTAATTAAAGTTCCTCCAATAAATGAACCTATATAAATATGAAAAGTCTGTTGAAATAATGAATCTTTATCAGCAGTTTTTTTAGCTAATGTCATGGATAATGCATAACTACACGCCGTGATAATTGGAAATATCATATAAATATTTATATTCGTAAAATCAGGTTTAATAATTAATAACGTTCCAGAGAAACCAACTATTATACTAAAAATTCTATTGATCCCTATTTCATTTTTTAAAATTAAATAAGAGAATATTGTAATAAAAAAAGGACTAACAAAAAATAAGCTTGTTGCTTCAGCAAGGCCAATTTTACTAAGAGAAATAAAAAATAATAAAAAACCAAAAAAGAATGATGTACCTCTAAAGACAGCAACATAGGGATATGCAGAACTTAAAACAATATTCTGTTTTGTATAAAGTAAATAAAAAATTAAAACTAAAGATCCTACTATTGCTCTGAAAGCCAGTATTTGAAGCAATGACAAATCATTAACTGTTAACTTGATTAAAGTATCGTGGACAATGAACAATAACATTCCAAATATAATTAGCAATAATCCTTTAATATTGTTATTCATTAAATAAGGTATTAATACTATTTTTGCTTTAGAATAAACATAAAATGGATTGTAGAAGGTGATAGATTTTTTTTCTAAATTACGAGATAATCGAATTTTCCAATTTACTGTTGTAATCATAATAATTCTCAATGCTGTATTAATTGGCGCCACTACATATGAGTTGGAACCTTTATTTTTAAACTTTATTCATTTTCTTGATTATGCCATCACGATTTTTTTTGTAATTGAAATTTTAATTAGATTTATTGGTGAAAAAGAGAAGAGAAACTTCTTTAAGGATGGTTGGAATATTTTTGATACAATTATAGTTGCAATTTCACTTATCCCTATTCCTAATAATTCTAGCTACTTAGTTTTACGATTACTTCGTATATTTAGAGTTTTAAGATTAATTTCAGTAATACCAGAATTAAAAAAAATAATTGAAGCAATTCTTGCATCAATAAAAAGAGTTTTTTATGTAAGTCTTCTTCTTTTTATAATTCTCTATATTTATGCAACCATGGGATCAATTTTATTTGGAGAAGATGATCCTGAGAGATGGGAAGATCTTGGTATTTCACTTATTACCCTCTTCCAAGTATTAACATTATCTAGCTGGGAAAATGTTATGTTACCTATGCAAGCAATTTATTGGTGGTCTTGGATTTATTTCTTTAGTTTTATTACAATATGCTCAATTACTATTCTAAATTTAGTGATTGCCATCCTTGTTGATGTAGTAAATCATCAAAAAGATTAATTTAAATGAAATATTTAAATAGATTTTCAGAATGGTCTACTAAAGAAAAATTAATAGTTTCAAATAATGCGATAGAAGATGCTAAACATTCTTATATTGATACTATTGCATGTATTCTTGCAGGAAAAAAACATTCTATTTCAAAAAAAATAAATAAACATAACATTAGTTTGAATCAGCAAAATACTATTTATGGGAATGCATTATTATATGGTTGCCAGGCTGGTATACTTGATTATGATGACTATGAAGCAGCAGGTTCTTCTCATTGCTCCGCTCCAATCGTTTCTTCGGTACTAGCATTAATTAAAGAAAATAATTTTACTTACAAACAAATATTAGAAGCATGGATTGTTGGATATGAAATTATTATAAGCCTGGGATTATCTCTTGGATATAGCCATTATGAAAAAGGTTGGCATGCGGCGTCTACTCTTGGTAGTATTGGTGTTGCGGCATCAATTGGAAGATTATTAAAATTAAATTCTATACAAATGTTAAAAACCCTATCTATCGCTTCTAGTTTATCTTCTGGAATGAAAATTCAATTTGGTAATGAAATGAAAGTTATTCATTTAGGCTTAGCGGCACAGGCTGGTATTCAAGCAGCTTTTTTAGCAAAAGAAAATATTGAGGCCAATGATAATTTTTATGATGATATTGATGGTTTTAAAAAATTATATGGTACATCATTAAGTAGAACCTTAGATGAAAGTACAAAATTTCGCCAATTAGGTTTTGCAACAGATGATTATCCTGTAATAAAAAAACTTTGGCCATCGTGCGCTTGTACACATAGAATTGTTGAAGCTGCAGAAATACTTTCTTCTAAAATAAACTCTATTTCAGAAATTGAAAAAGTAATCATTAAAACTCCAGAACCATTTATAAAAGTTTCAAGATTCCATATTCCAAATAATGAGGCAGAAGCTCGCTTTTCTCCTTCATATTGTACAATGGTGACTTTGCAGAATGGAAAATTAAAACCTAATGATTTCATGAATGAAATTTTTTTAACAAAAGAAAAACAAGATTTAACAAAAATAGCAAAAATTGAACCATATAAAGTACCAGCAAGTTTTACTGAAATGGACCCTAATTTTCCCTGCTCAATTCATATATTTATGAAAAATGGAAAAAAATTAGAAAAAATAATTAAAAATGTAAAAGGAGGACTTAAAAGACCATTAAATATTAAAGATCTTAGAATTAAGTTCTTGGAATGCAGTAAAAATGAAGAATTTCTTAATTTACTTATTATTTCCAAATATGAAAATAGCACAAAATTTATAGAAAAAATGATTTAATTCTGTTAAATTATAATAACATTTACAGCAGTTGCAGTACCTGCTTTATCAAAACATATGGAGGCAAAAATGTTTGATAAAAAAGAAGATAATTCAACATCAACAACAGACGTATTTAGACCTGCAAAAGGTTCAGCTAAAGTTGTTATTGGACACGGCGTTCAAGTTACTGGTGAAATAAAAAAGTCAGATGAAGTTCAAATTGATGGTGAGGCAGATGTTACAATGAAAACAGATAATTTAGTTGTGGGTGTAACAGGTAATTGTAAAGGTGATATTGAAACTCATAATGCTGATGTTTGGGGTGAATTTGATGGTGATATTAAAGCATCTGGAACTTTGACTATACAAGAACAGGGAAAAGTTTCTGGAAAAATTGAATATCAAAATTTACAAATCAAACTTGGTGGTCAAATAAGCGGTGACATAAAGCTATCTGAGAAAATTCAACCTATTAAAAAGGATGTTAAGCCAACAGAAGATAATGTTTCTATGCAAGAAGCTATGAAAAAAGATGAAAAAAAATAATAAGCTTAATTGAATCTTAAAAAAAAATTACTATTTTATTATTATCACGAGATGTCGATTGTTTGGTATTTAACTAAACCCGACATACGTGATAACTATTTTGTAAAAAATTATTAATTATAATCCTCCTTGAGTAATTAAAAAATTAGAAATTTTATCAATACCATTATTATTTTTCATTTCTCCAAAAACGTAAGGTAAGCCATTTCTAGCATTACTTACATCTTCCTTCATTTTTTCTAAATTAACATTTACATAAGGGGCAAGATCAATTTTATTAATAATTAATAAATCAGATTTCTTTATAGCTGGTGCTTTTTTTCTTGGAATATCTGCACCTTGCGCAACATCAATCATATAAATTGTTAAATCAACTAACTCTGGACTGAAAGTAGCTGCTAAATTATCACCACCTGATTCAATCAGTAATAATTCCAAATCAGGAAATTTTTTTTTCATTTCGTCTACAGCCAGTAAATTGATTGAACAATCTTCTCTTATGGCAGTATGTGGACACCCTCCTGTTTCAACACCTTTAATTCTTTCTATAGGAAGAACTTGTGCCCTCATCAAATACTCGGCATCTTCTGTAGTATAAATATCATTCGATATAACTGCCATAGATATTTTTTTAGATAAATGTCGACATAATGCTTCTGTTAAACTCGTTTTACCCGTCCCTATTCCACCACCAATTCCAACTTTTAAAGGTCCGTTAATATTATTCATGTTAAATATATCCTTGAGTCTAAATTTTCATGCTTGATAGAAAAAATGTCAGCAAGAAAAAAAGTTGATCCAATATCTTTTAGGTTTAATTTACTCGATTGACTTAAAAATTTATAAATTTCATCAATAAAATCAACATTAAGAGACTGTCCATCTTTTTGAGACATTGGCATATGTTTAACACAAACATTAATTAAATTAGATATAAATGATTGTAGATAAAATTTAATTAAATCACCAAATTGAATATTAAAATATAATCCGGCTTTTGCTAAACAATAGATATATGATGTATTTTTAGGTAAAGATAATTCCCAACTATCTTTCATTATTTTACGAAAGGAATTTCCCATATCAATCATTTCTATGTATCTTTCTTTTGACGAAGCACTAGATAAAATCAATTCACTAATTTCCTCACCTGCGTAAATAGATTTTATAAAAATGTAATCATTTCTTAAAGTTCCATTAAATAAAAGGGCATTTAAAAATTCTTTAACATCATCTTTATTATTAATTTTTTTTTCATCTATAAGCGCTTCTAATCCATGTGAGTATGCATAAGATCCAATCGGAAATGATGATGAAAACCATACTTGCAATATCTGATGTGGATCTTTAATTTTATTCATTTTAATGTTTATGACTATGGGTTCTTCCCATACCATAAGCGCCACCCTCTGGTTTAAATTTTTCATTAACTTTTTTTACATTTCCATTCAATTTTAAAACCATATCAAGAATTACAGCATCATCTTGAATGAGAATCCTATTTTCTTCAATTTGGCAAGGCAAATGTCTATTACCGATATGCCAAATAATTTGTTTTAAATTATCACCTTTTATTTCAATTAAATTTTCCTCTTTAAAGATTACTTTAATTAAATTACCGTTTTCCAATTCAAAAAAATCATTTTCATCAACGCTGACTGTTTCTTCAAGATTAACTAAAAATTCAGTGCCATTATTTGCAATCATTTTTTTCCGACGAATAAATCTTTCTTCATAAGTCAAATAAATTTCATCTAATAATTCTTTATTATTTTGATTGCGATGAATTATTTTGAAAGAAGTTTTCATCTCAGTACATAAAATAACGTTGTGCCAATGGTAATGTTTTTGCTGGCTCACAAGTAATTATCTCTCCATCTGCAAAAACTTCATAAGTCTCTGGATTAACTTCTATATTCGGGCAATAATCATTTAAAATCATACTTTTTTTAGATATTTTTCTAATATTTTTTACAGGTAATAAAGATTTATTAATTCCCGAATTTTTAAATGAGTTTTTCTCTAAAGATACTTTACTTACAAAAGTTGCAGTAGATTTTTCTAAAGATTTTCCAAATGAAGAAAACATTGGTCTTGAATAAACTGGTTGGGGCGTTGGGATTGATGCATTAGGATCTCCCATTTGTGAACAAGAAATACTTCCACCTTGCAAGACCATTTCAGGTTTAACACCAAAAAAAGCTGTGTCCCAGATAACGATATCAGCGCGTTTATTTTTTTCAATACTTCCAATATGTTCAGATATACCATGAGCTATTGCTGGGTTAATTGTATATTTAGCAATGTATCTTTTTACACGAAAATTATCATTATCACCCTTCTCTTCCTTTAACTTTCCACGTTGAACTTTCATTTTATGTGCTGTCTGCCATGTTCTAATAATAACTTCACCTACTCGACCCATAGCTTGACTGTCAGAGGCAATAATTGAAAAAGCACCCATGTCATGAAGTATATCTTCAGCAGCAATTGTTTCTTTTCTTATACGACTTTCTGCAAAAGCAACATCTTCAGGTATTGATTTATCCAAGTGATGACAAACCATTAACATATCTAAATGTTCTTCAACTGTATTAACTGTATATGGTCTTGTTGGATTAGTAGAAGATGGAATAACATATTCCTCACCGCAAACTTTAATAATATCAGGTGCATGACCTCCACCAGCGCCTTCTGTATGAAAAGCGTGAATTGTTCTTCCGTTAATTGCTTTAATTGTACTTTCAACAAATCCACTTTCATTTAATGTATCAGTATGAATCATAACTTGAATATCGTGTTGATCAGCTACATTTAAACAATTATCGATTGCTGCAGGAGTAGTGCCCCAATCTTCATGTAGTTTTAGTGAACTTGCACCAGCAATTACTTGTTCTTCAAGTGCATTGGGCAATGAACTATTGCCCTTACCAGCAAAAGCTAAGTTCATAGAAAAAGCATCGGCTGATTGTATCATTTTTTCTATATGCCAAGGTCCAGGGGTGACTGTAGTAGCTAAAGTACCATGAGCAGGACCAGTTCCTCCACCTAACATAGTTGTTATACCTGAATGAAGAGCATCATCAATTTGTTGAGGACAAATAAAATGTATATGACTATCAAATCCTCCAGCTGTAATAATTTTACCTTCACCAGCTATTATTTCTGTTCCAGGTCCAATAATAATATTTACATTTGGCTGGGTATCAGGATTACCAGCTTTTCCAATTTCATTTATCAATCCATTTTTTATACCAATATCAGCTTTATAAATTCCATTTACATCAACAATTAAAGCGTTTGTTATAACTGTATCTACAGCACCATCTTTACGAGATAATTGAGATTGACCCATTCCATCTCGAATTACTTTTCCTCCACCAAATTTTACTTCTTCCCCATATGTTGTTAGATCTTTTTCTACTTCAATAAAAAGTTCTGTGTCAGCAAGTCTAACTTTATCACCAGTTGTTGGTCCATACATATCGGCATAAGCTTCTCTTTTTATTTTTTTCATTACAATTGACCCATAACTTTCTTATTAAACCCAAATATCTTTCTATTTCCCTTTATTTGAATTAATTCTACGTCTTTTGATTGACCAGGTTCAAATCGAACAGCTGTTCCAGATGGTATATCTAAACGCATGCCCTTTGATTTTTCTCTATCAAACTTTAGATTTTCATTTGTTTCAAAAAAATGATAGTGGCTTCCAACTTGTATTGGTCTATCACCACTATTTCCAACTTTTAAAATTATTGAATTTCTGTTTTCGTTCAAGCAAATATCACTATTTTGTTTTGTTATTATTTCACCAGGTTTCATTATCTAATCGGCTTATGTACAGTTACTAATTTAGTTCCATCAGGAAAAGTTGCTTCTACTTGTACTTCTGGTATCATATCTTGAATACCCTCCATACAATCTTCTTTTTTTATCACATGAGCACCAGCTTCCATTAATTCTGATACCATTTTTCCATCTCTTGCACCTTCTATAACAAAATCTGTTATCAAAGCTATTGCTTCTGGATAGTTAAGCTTAACACCTCTTTCTAAACGTTTTCTTGCTACATTAGCTGCAATGCTAATCATCAGCTTATCTTTTTCTCTAGGTGTTAATTTCATCTATAGTGTCCAATTTTTTGGCATTTTATCATTAATAATGTTTTTCATAATATAATTTAGTGTTTTTTTTAAATCGTAATTGTCTTTTGCTAAACATCTTACAATAATTTTATTATCAAATGTTGTCATTTCACAATAATGATTCACTATTTTTTTTATAACTTTTCTTAATTCTAGCTCTAGTTGTTCGATAATATCACCAAAAATTAAAATTGTTGATAAAGTTGAATTATTTGCAAAGGTATAATTATTTTTAAAATTTTCATCTATAGATCCTTCAATATTAATAGCTTCAAAATGCTTTAAATGTGTATTTACATTAATTTTCCATTGATCAGAAAAAAAAATATTATCAATTTTTTCAAACATTTCTTTTCTTCCAAAAACAGTAGTTTCACAGAAAATTAGATTTGATTTTTCTAAGAGATTTATGTTAATTTTTCTAATTAGCTTAGAATTATTAAATAAAATTAATTCTTTCGGTAACCAATAAAGATTAGAATTTTTGAGCGATAAATTAATCTCTACTTCAGCCGGATCACCTATTCCTGCATATATCTTTTCTGCGGCTTGAGTACATATACTTAAATTTGAATTTTTAATTAAAGCATCAACTTTAATTTTATCATTACATGTTATTCCACCTGCAGTATTTATTAATACTAAATCAATATTATCATTATAGCTATTTGGATTTAGAATTTTAGAACAACCACTTTGATAGATTTTTTTAATATTATTATTTACTATTTCTATAGAAGAACAACCGTTTGAGCGTTCTAGTATTTTATGCATGATTTGAATTTATTAGAAAAAAAATTAAATGAAATAAAAAATTTATTAAGTTATCAATATTTCAGTTACACCATTCACCTTGTTTGAATATAGGAACAATATTTCCATTTTGATCTTTTCCTGAAACATCAATTTTACCAGACCCAATCATCCAATCAATATGAATCATACTAGAATTTCCACCTCTTTGCGCGATTTCTTCTTTAGATAAATCTTTTTTAGATTTAAAACATTTAGAATAACACTGCCCAAGAGCTATATGAGATGCAGCATTTTCATCAAATAAAGTATTATAAAATGTTATTCCTAATTGTGATATTGGAGAACTATTGGGAACTAAGGCTACTTCACCAAGTCTTCTAGATCCTTCATCAGAATCTAAAACTTTTAAAAGAACATTCTCACCCTTAGATGATCTAGCATTAATAATTTTTCCATCTTTGAACTCTACTTGTATGTCTTCAATTAATGTGCCTTGATATGATAAGGGCTTTGTAGAGCATACTTTGCCATTAACTTTTAATGCATGAGGAGTAGTAAAAACCTCTTCTGAGGGTATATTGGGATTACAAATAATTCCATTTTGAGACTGTGATGCCCCACCCATCCATTCATGATCATCAGCAAGTCCTACCTCTAAGTTAGTACCTGGACCGTCATACAGTAATGATGAAAAATTCATGGAGTTTAACCAATCAGTTTTTTCTCGTAAATTTTTATTATGAGCGTCCCATTCAGCAACTGGATCATCAGTTGACACTCTTGAAGCATGAAATATAGCATCTCCAAGTTTTTTAACTGCCTCTTGTTCATTTAAATCAGGAAATACTCTTTTGGCCCAAGCTTTTCCTGGCCAAGAAATAATATTCCAATTAATTTTAAATTCGGTAATTCTTTCTCTTGCAGGTTTATAAGCAACAGCATTAGCTTTATTTGCACGAGATACTTTGTCAGGATCCATTTCTGCTAACAACATTGGGTCATCACCAGCAATAGCCATCCTTGCCGTATTATTATCAAAAGCTTCTCCCATACCATTGTATAACCAATTAGCAGCCATATCAAAAGACTCGTCGTGTGCAAATTTAAAACGTGATAAGGTTATTTCTGAGTCAGAAAATATTGGAGTAACTATATTTGCCCCTTCTTTATATGCATGCTCGCATATCTTCCTTACTAAAGGTAAAGATTCCAATGGTGCAGTAATTAGAAGATTTTGACCTTTTTGTAATGACACTCCCCTCTTAATTGCAAGATAGGCTAATTTGTCCAAAGAAGTATAATCTAATTCATAACTCATGAAATACATTTAGTTTTCATTAATACAAAAGTCTATAAATTTTTTTTATTATAATGGCGCGCTCGACGGGACTCAAACCTGTGACCTATCGCTTAGGAGGCGATTGCTCTATTCAACTGAGCTACGAGCGCAAATTACAACCATGAATAAATTAAACAAAGAAAAGAAATAATTAAACAAAAATTCATTATTCTTTTTCTTAATAAAACCTGTTTTTCATTTAATATTTTATTCCTAGACAAATAATAAAAAAAACATCCAATAAAAAAAGTAATAAATCCACTTACATAAATATAAAACTGAATACTCGACACTTATTTATTATATCATTAATTCATTATTTAAATAGTCTTCCTACAACGTAAAAACCAAGAGATACTGAGGGACCAACCATAATTGCATAAAGAACTGTTCCCAATCCAATAACTCCACCTAATAAAAAACCAAATAATACAGCACTTATTTCAAGTATAGTTCTAATTAATGTAAAAGAATATTTTGTTTTTCTTTGCAAACCAGTCATCAAGCCATCTCTTGGCCCGGGACCCAAATTTGCAATTAAATAAAAACCACTACCAATACCAATAATAAACATTGCTATTATTACCTGAATTATTTTAAAAATTAAAGTTTCAGGATAAGGTAGAATAAATATTGTTATATCTACAACAATGGAAATTAAAATTGCGTTTAAAATTGTTCCTAAACCTGGTTTTTGTTTAATGGGTATCCACAAAAAAAGTACTATAACACTAACTAAAAATGTTGTTATGCCTATTGAAAAACCACTAACAAGTGATAATCCTTGATGTAAAACAAACCAAGGACTCACACCTATACCTGCTGTGATTAATAATGTTTCACCTATACCAAATAATATTAAACCAAAAATAAGATAAAAAACTGTAATCAATTTTGGCTTTAAATTATATTCATATTTAGAAGTCCAATGTAATACGGGTATTTTCTTTAGAGTTAGTACATAAATAAGATTTTTTAGCATAAATTTTGTTTTCTTTATCACATATTAGAATTAAGCTTCTATTTATTTATGAACGAAATATATAACTATATTAATAAAAAAAAATTATCTGCTGTATTAGAGACAATTGAAAATGCTCATGGCTTACCAAATGAATGTTATCTAGAAGGTAAATATAATGAAATAGAAAGAAAAAAAATTTTTGAAAATAACTGGGTTATTATAGGTTCAGGTACTTCAATACCAAAACCAGGTGATACAAAATCATTTAACTTATTAGGCATACCATTAATTATATTAAGAGATAAAAATTACAAAGTTAGAGTTTTTCATAATGTATGTAGTCATAGAGGTTACAAACTAATTAAAGAAGATTGTCATCTTAAAACAGTTATTAGATGCCCTTATCATTCATGGTCTTATGATTTCACAGGAAAATTAGTTGCGACTCCACATATTGGTGGAGTAAATATTCATGACCATAAAGATTTTAATAAAGAAAAAAATAATTTAAAAGAGGTACGTTCTACAATTTGGTTAGATTTAGTTCTTGTAAATATTTCTGAAAACGCAATCCCATTTGAAGAATATATTAAACCTTTGGAAAAAAGATGGTCAACTTTTATTGCAAAAAAAGATTATAATTTAATTTGTCATCCTAAAGATTATGGATATTTTAATTTTGAAGCTAAATGTAATTGGAAATTTGCTATAGAAAATTTTTGTGAGAGTTATCATCTCCCTTTCGTTCATTCAAATTTAAATCAATATTCAAAAATTGATGATCATTATCATATTCAAGGTTTACCAAACCGTTTTGCAGGGCAAGGTACATTGGTTTACAATCCAAGATTTAAAAGTAATGAAACTTTTCCAAATTTTCCTAGTTGGCCAACTAGTAAAAATAAACAAGCAGAATATGTAGCATTATTTCCAAATGTAATGCTAGGAATTCATAAAGATCATTATTATGCCTTTTGGTTGGAACCAATTAATCATACAAAAACTATTGAACACATGGAAATATATTATGTTGGAGAAGAAGCAGCTATTTCTGATAAATATAAGAATATTAGAGAGGAAAATTTTTTTCAATGGAAGAACATAATGAAAGAAGATTTAGATATAATTGAAGGTATGCAAGAGGGGCGATATTCTCCTGCTTATAACGGTGGAAATTTCTCTCCAGTTCTAGATAATCCTACTCATCATTTTGCAAAATGGGTAGCTAATACTCTTATTAATTAAATATATATAGAATCAGTAATTTTTTTTATATGATTAATAAATAGGAGATAATTATGTCTGAATTAATTTTAGAAGCAGGTGGAACAACAGCTTTTATTTTTCATGTTTTGTTTATGCTTTTTAACTTATTTATCATTTATCAATTTTATTTTAATAATAAATTTTTTAATGAATTAGGATTTTCAAATGAAGAGCCTAAACTAGTTTTTAGAGGACCATTAGGTGCTGTTTTTTTAACAATGTTATTAATGTCTATATTACTAACTTTTGATGTAACTGGAAATACTTATGAAGAAAATGTAGTACAATATAAATTTTGGTACTCATTTTTATTTATGCTTATGGCAATTGCTTTAATTAGTTCTGTAGTTAGATATTTTAATCTTGTAAATAATTATGGCATTACACCCAATATTAGAGGAGTAATGTTTCCATTAGTTGGATTAATTTTAATAATTCTTAGAACTATATTTGAGGCGTATTAATATATTTCAAGCGGTGTAATAGCCGCTTGTTTTAATTAAAATAACTTCTTATTTTTCTTTTTGAAGCAAAATGTAAAATTACCGAAACAACAAAAAAGAAAAATACAAAATAATACTCTCTTAATTCCACATTCATTGAATAAAAAACAAACAAGCTAGATATTGTAAGTGATTTAATATAAAGATCTAAAAATTGTATTGGATATAGTTTATCTGTTTGAAGAAATAGATATCTGAAACCAAAATATGCAAAAGTTAACATAATAGATAATCTTAAAGATGAGAGACGATGGTAAGGTATTTCTTGTCTTTCAACTATGTTAAAGGGGAAAAATATTGTGACTCCCATTATTTCTGCGATAAAAGCAGAGACTGCCCATAATGTTAGTAATGAAATTATAATTTTTGATAATAATCTAGTCACTTAAATATATATTTTTTGGCCTTTTGTTACTAAACTCAAACAAGTTCTCAGGCTAGTGACCGACTGAACATATTATATTATAATAAAATATTCACAAATTAGTAATAAATTTCAAAAAACCTTATAAATCCTAGTTTTTTTATATTTATCTTGTAAAATTATTTTTAATTGGTGAAAAATAAAGAAGTATTAAAATAGCGCCCGAGACCATTCCCCCTACTTGATCAATTACGCTTCCAAAAGAAGTATTTACTACTGAACCATTAAAGTAATTGAGCAATAAAGCTGATATTACTAAAAATAGATATAATTGTTTTCCATAAGAAATAAATCTGTAAAGCAAATTTAATGTAAACAAATATAAAAAAAATAAAATTAAAGAAATTATTTTCGAAAAATTTTCATAGTAATCAAGTAAACCTTTTTCCAAATTTTGGTTTATCTGATTGATTTCATTTGATTGATACATTGAGGAAATAACAATTAGAATTAAAATAGCAAAATCAATTAATATTAAATTTTTAAAAATTTTCTCAATTTCCATATATTTTAAATATATTGAATTTTTATAAAATAATATAGCAAATTAATTTTTAATAATCTTTAATAGATCTTATAAAACAAATCCAAGCAAAATATCCAGTACATATTAGCCAAATTATTAAAACTATTGAATCATTAATAATTAAATTAAATTCAGATTTAGTTACTAAACGTAAAGTTGTGGCAGCCCAAATAACAGTAAAAAAAATTGTTAAGTTTCTAAATGATTTAACTCTTAATGGGTGAACAAATTTCCATGGCACAAAAGTTAATATAGATAAAATTATAATTACAATTAAATTTATCCATTCATTTGTATTTAATATAAAAAAATATAAAACAACAACATTCCAAACAGCTGGAAAACCTTGAAAATAATAATCATCTGTTTTCATATTAACATTAATGAAGGTATAAAGAGAAACTCCAAATATTAATGCAGGTAAAATCAATTCAAATCCTTGTGGCACCATTTGAAACCAATAAATCATAAGAGCAGGATTAATAACGTAATTTAAATAATCAATTATAGAGTCTAAGATTATACCATCGAGATTTGGTGCTTTTTCTTCTACACCTATTCTCCTTGCAAGAGTACCATCAACCCCATCAACAAGTAGGGCCATACCAAGCCAAAGAAAACTTCCAACTTGATCATTATTTAGTATTGATACTAGAGCTAAAAAACCAAGTATAGCTCCAGAACCTGTAAATGCATGCACTCCCCAAGCTGAAATTTGATCTTTATTAACTTTCATATAATGCTGACCATTTATCATTAAATTTTAACAATGTTTAGTTAATTAGAATTATTCCTGGAGATATGCGGAATAATATATTTATAAAAGAGATATTATATCTTTGTCACCTTCAGCAAATTTATATTTATTAAATTCTTCTTTTGATACCCAAGCTGCTTCTTCATGTTCTTTTAATACAATATCCCCTTTTATAATTGTGCAAAAAAAATAGTGCAAATGAACATTAATTTTCTCATCACTATAATGTTCTTCACCTAATTTTCTATCTACAGTGATATCAACATTTAATTCTTCTTTAATTTCCCTTATTACGGTTTGTTCTAAAGTTTCATTATCATCTTGCTTTCCTCCCGGAAATTCAAAATAACCGCCAAGATGTTTATCTTTATTTCGTTTTGCAATAAAATATTTACTATCTTTTACAATAACTGCAGCAGAAACATTAACTTTTTTCATTAAGTAGTATTATCACGTATAAACTGATTTGCTTTTTTTAATATGTGATTTTTTCTTTCAGTATTCATTTTATCATAAATACTAACCATCATATTTAAACGAGGGTTAGACTGAAAAAAATTTCTGTTTTTATTAATAAATCTCCAATACAATCCATCCATTATATCATTCCAATTACCTTTTTTAAAATTCATCATTTTCATAAAGTAGCTAGATCCACATATATATGGCTTTGTGCTAAAGATTCCCCCATCACTAAATAAACCCATTCCATAAACATTAGGTGACATTACCCAATCAGAACTATCAACAAACATTTCCATAAACCAATTATAAACTTCAATCGGTTTAATTTCACATAAGTTCATAATATTACATAAAACCATTAGACGTTCAATGTGATGAGTATATCCGAACTTCTTAGCATTTTGAATTGAGTGGTCTAATGGGTCTAAGCCAGTTGTACCATCATACCATTTTTGAGTAAGTGAATTTTTATGTTTGAAGAAATTATTTTCTTCTAAAATCTTATCATAATTCTGATAAATTCCTCTAATAAATTCTCTCCACCCTATAATCTGCCTAATGTAACCTTCATAGGAATTAATTTTGATTTTATTTTCGACTTTCTTAATTCTTTCAATAATAAGTTCAGGTGTTATTAAACCTAAATTAATCATAGGACTTAAAGCACTATGAAATAAAAAATTATTATCTGTATCAACAGCATCTTCGTAATCACCAAACAAATTAAACTTTTTTGCAATAAAATAATCTAACCAATTAATTGAATCTTTATGAGTTGTGGGTAGCCAAAAATTATCAACATCTCCTGGATGACTTTTAAATATTTGTTTTATTACTTTTTTTAAATTTTTAGTATGACTAGTTTCATTTGCTACAGGCATTGCAGGAATTTTAATATCTTTTGGAAGTTTTTTTCTATTTTCTTCATCAAAACTCCACTTTCCTCCTTTGGGCTTACCTTTATCCATCAAAATATCTATCTTAATTCTAGCCGTTTTATAGAAATTAGCCATAAATGGTTTTTTTGTTTTTGATAGATAGTCTTTAAAATCATCCCTTGAATTTAAAAACATAGGTGAATTTATTACTTTCCAACTAATTTTAACTTTTTTTGTTAATGATAATATTTTCTTTTCAAAAAATTTATCTTCAATTTCAAAAGAAATTAATTCTTTTACTTTGTTTTTAATGATAAAATTTTCTAATTTTTTTTCATAAGAAGTTTTAAAGTCATTATTTAAATCATAGTAATTTATTTTAAATTTATTTTTTTTTAATTCATCAGCATAAGATCTCATTGCTGATAAAAATAATATTAATTTTAATTTATGATGTTTCTGAAATGTGCATAAACTATAGTCTTCCATCATTAAGAATGTTGAATCCTTATATGGTTTAAGGTATTTTAGTGGAAATAGCTGATTTCCTAGTATCAAAAACATACTTTTCATTAAATATCTAGATAGTTAATTATAATTAAATTTATATGTTATATTAAAATTTAATTACATATTTTAGACAATTTTACTTTATAATATAAATAAAACTATGAAGAGAGCATTAAATATTCTAATCTTTATAATATTATTAAGTGTTTTAGCAATTTCTTGTAATACAACATCACCAAACAAAGTAAAAAAATCTGATGCACAAAAAGTCACTAATATAGAATATGGAACAATTATAACTTCCCTTCCGGTAAAAATAGAAGGAGAAAGCGACTGGGTTGGTGCTACAGCCGGAGCAATGATTGGAGGTTTACTAGCCACACAAATTTGTGGAGAAGAAGAGGTTTTAGGAACAAAATGTCAAGATATAGCTTTAGTTTTTTCAACTATTGGTGGGGCTGCTTTAGGATCAGTTATTCAAGCAAAATTAGGTAATCATGATGGTTTTCAATACATTGTTAATATAGATGAATGCGGTAAAGAAATATCTGATTGTGAAAGCAATCAAGAAAAGGCTTTTGTTCAAGGAGATAAACAGGCAATTCAAAATGGACAAAGAGTTGTAATTATTTATGGGGATGTAGTAAGAGTTATGCCTTATGAATAATATTGTTATAAAAACTTTGTTTATAATAATTATTATATTTTCATTTAATACAAAAGCTGAATTAATCTTTGAAAATAAATTTCCAAATAACTTACAAGGAATTTGGAGTGAAGATTGTCAGTCTGAAAATCAAGTTTTTATAATTTCAAATAACACTAGTATGTGGATTGATGAAACATATGTTGGTTTTAATATTTCTAAAACGGCTAAGGTACAAAATTGGGTAGCTTATAAATGGGGTGAAGTAGATGGAAGTTATTACTATTTTTTAAAAAAAGATGGAGATTATTTACTAGAACATACAGCTCCTGAAGGATGGGATGGTATAGATTATTCTTTTTTAAATTCATCCGATTTCTCAACTTATGAAAAATGCAAATCTATTCCAAGTATGTATCAAATTATCTATGGAGAAATAATAAGTTTGATGAATTCTCAACTCATTGAAACTTGTAATAATGATAATAACCCAGCTAACTGTATAAACGAAACGTTTACATTTTTAGATGTTTCAGAGGATAATGAGCTTTCAGTTGCTGAATTAACTCGTGCTGCAAGAATAGCAGTATATTTTACATTTATTGATAAAAGACTAGAAGAAGATAGAGATATTGGTTTTGCGACATATACTACTACTTCGTTGATTTTTCCTGCATTGACTAAGATATTAATTGGAAATTATGACTATGATAACTCAAATACAATATCATTGAAGGAAATATATACTGACCGGATAGATACGTTAGATTACCAAAATTTATTTAAAGAAAATTTAAAAGGTCTAGATCCAGAAGAATTGAGAAGATTACTAGATAATTTAGATTTCCTACAATCGCTTTTGATGAATTGATTTACAAACTTGACTTTTAACCAATATATTTATTATAAATCTTTATGAACAAAAGAAATCTATATGCTGCGCTTGCAATAGTTTTTATATTTATTGCTTTAAATTTAACAATCTTTTTCTTTTATTAAACATGGTTATTAAAAGGAAATCTACTATTCTTAAAAAACTATATGAAATAAATGGTCAGAAAAGTATGTTTGGTTATGATAATATTCATTTTAAAACAATAAATTTACCAAAAAAACAAAGATATAAAAACTTATGTAGTAGATTTGGATTAAAAAAAATTAATAAAATCAAATCAATATATCTTAGCATCTTAATAGTTAATTAAGTGAAAAAAATAGCAATAATTGGTGCTGGAATGACTGGTTTGTCTCTAGCTTACAATTTAAAAGGCAAAAATATTACAATGTTTGACAAATCGTGGCGTTCTGGTGGAAGAATATCAACTAGAATACATGATGACTTAATATTTGATCATGGTGCACATTATTTATCTAAGAAACATAATAGTAATCAATTAAGTGAAGTTCTAACAAAATTTGATTTGATAAAAGAAAAAGAAATTTTATTTTCAACTGATTTAGGAAAAAATAAAATAATTAAAAAAAAAATTTTAATTGGAAAAAATGGAATGAATTCTATTCCAAAAAATATATTTAAAAAAATTAATATTGATAGTCATTTTAACTCTAAAATTTTAAAGATTTTAAAAAATGAAAAAAATAATTACAATTTGTATACAAATAGACAAGAATTTAAAAATTATGATTTAGTTTTAATATGTATACCTTATTTACAGGCGAGAGAATTATCAAAAGATTATATAAGTTTTTCTAATAATCATATTCCTGAATATGATCCAATCTATACTTTAATGTTATCTTTTAAAGATAATACTAATATTAAAATAGATGGTGGTTTAAATTTACATGATGATATCAGTTTTGTTATGAGACAAAATTTTAAATTTCCTCAATTAAAATATGAGAGCTGGGTTTTAAATATGAGTAGTAATTATACTAAAAAAAATCTAGATATTAATAATGTTGATTTAGAAAAGTATGCCATTTCTGTTTTTGAAAATAAATTTATTATAAATAATAAACCTTTTTTTACAAAAACCCATCGTTGGTTATATGCTCAAACAAATATAACATATAACTCATTATCTAAAAAAAAATGGATAAATTCAAAAGATAATAAAGTTTTTCTATCTGGCGACTGGGTTTTTGGTAAAAGTTTAAGTGATGCTTGGGATGCGGGTTTGGAACTTTCTCATTATATAAAATTATTAGATATCTAAAATTTATTATTTATTAAACTTGCAATAGATAAAATTAAAAATATCTATATATAAAATCAAATTTATATGTGTGGAATTGTTGGCATTTACTTAAAAAAGAAAAAATTACACGATAAATTAGGTAATTATTTATCTCCCATGCTTGACAATATGTCTTCAAGGGGGCCTGATTCAGCTGGTTTTGCAATATACAATAATAATAATTCACTACGTAACTATAAGTACTCAGTTTGTTTTCCAATAAATTTTAATATAAATTTGTTCAAAAAAAATATAATTGATAAATTTAAAGACATTAAAATTAAACTAATTTCTGATCATTTAGTTATACATACAAAAACAAGACCTAAAATACTTTTGTCATTTCTAGAAAATAATTATCAGGAATTATCATTAATTGGTTATGGTAGATCAATCGAAATCTTTAAACAAGTTGGCAACCCAAAGGACATCGTAAAGAAATTTCAATTAAATAAATTTTCTGGGAGTCATGCAATAGGACATACTCGTATGGCAACAGAAAGTGCAATAACTTTGGATGGCTCTCATCCCTATTCTACTGGTGAAGATGAATGTTTAGTACACAACGGGTCTCTTTCAAACCATAACAATTTAAGAAGAAACTTAATTAAAAAAGGAAAAAAATTTGAATCGTTTAATGATACAGAGGTTGCTGCCGGATATATCAGCAATCAATTATCAAAAAACAATTCAATGAAAAAAACTCTAACAAAATGTCTTTCAAATTTAGATGGTTTTTATACATTTATAGCTGGTACAAATAATGGTTTTGCAGTTTTAAGAGATGAAATCGCATGCAAGCCTGCTGTAATTGCTGAAAATAAAGATTATGTAGCCGTAGCATCTGAATTTCAAGCTATGGCACATCTGCCAAATGTAAATAATGCAAATATTTATGAACCTGAACCAGGAGTTGTCTATACATGGGGAAATTAGAAGATTTAGATTTTAAAAAAAATTCACTTAGAAATATTAATAATTATCTTCAAAATATAGATTATAAAAAGAATCAAAGAGAATTTATTATTAAAAACCCTAGTGGCAATCATGCAATTTGTGCAGGTTTACATCAGGATATATCAGTTAAAATTAAAGGTCATGTTGGGTATTATTGTGGAGGAATGAATCAAAAGGCAAATATAACTGTAGAGGGGAATGCTGGCACTGGTCTAGGTGAAAACATGATGTCAGGACTAATACATGTAAAAGGAAATGTTTCCCAATCTGCTGGAGCAACTGCCCATGGTGGAACAATAATTATTGATGGTAATGCTAGTTCAAGATGTGGTATCTCTATGAAAGGTGTTGATATTATAGTCAAAGGTTCTGTTGGTCATATGTCGGCTTTCATGGCTCAATCAGGTAGCTTATTAATTTGTGGAAACGCTGGAGAGGCTTTAGGTGATAGTATTTATGAAACTGTGATCTATATGATAGGAAAACCAAAAAGCTTGGGTGCAGATTGTATTGAAAAAAAAATGTCTAAAAAAGATTTATTAAAAGTAGAACAACTACTTAAATTAGGAAAAATTAAAAATTTTAAAGCGTCAAAATTTAAGAAATTTGGCTCTGCAAGAAAATTGTACAACTTTACAATAGATAACGTATCGGAATATTAAATGAATAAAAATATTAAAAAAAATACTACTAAACCTCGTCAATCTTGGACTTTTGATGAATATACTAATTCTGAGATTAGAAGAGCAGCAGAAACAGGAATTTATGATATCAGAGGTGGTGGATCTAAAAGGAAACTACCACATTTTGATGATCTTCTATTTTTGGGTGCATCTATGTCAAGGTATCCTTTAGAAGGTTATAGGGAAAAATGCTCAACAAATGTCACTTTGGGAACCAGATTTGCAAAAAATCCTCTTCAATTAAAAATACCTATAACGATAGCTGGAATGAGCTTCGGTGCTTTATCAGGACCAGCTAAAGAAGCATTAGGTAGAGGTGCATCAATTGCTGGCACATCTACTACAACTGGTGATGGAGGAATGACAAAAGAAGAAAGAGGTCAATCTAAAACATTAGTTTATCAACTTTTACCATCACGATATGGAATGAATCCTGATGACTTAAGAAAAGCTGATGCAATTGAAGTTGTAATAGGACAAGGAGCAAAACCTGGTGGTGGTGGAATGCTTCTTGGTCAAAAAATTTCAGATCGTGTAGCCGAGATGCGAACACTTCCAAAAGGTGTGGATCAAAGATCTGCTTGTAGGCACCCTGACTGGACAGGTCCAGATGACTTAGCAATTAAAATAACTGAATTAAGAGAAATTACTCAGTGGAAAGTACCAATTTTTGTAAAAATTGCTGGTGCACGCCCCTATTATGATACCGCTTTAGCAATCAAAGCAGGTGCAGATTGTGTTGTTCTTGATGGTATGCAGGGAGGTACTGCTGCTACTCAAGAAGTATTTATAGAAAATGTTGGGCAACCCACTCTGGCATGTATTAGACCAGCTGTTGATGCTTTACAAGATTTAAATGTACACAGAGATGTACAGCTAATTATATCAGGTGGAATCAGAAATGGTGCAGATGTTTCAAAAGCGTTAGCTCTTGGAGCAGATGCAGTATCAATTGGATCTGCTGCAATGATTGCTATTGGTGATAATGACCCAAAATGGGAAAAAGAATATAATAAACTTGGCTCAACTGCTGGCGCATATGATGATTGGCACGAAGGTAATGATCCAGCAGGTATTTCGACTCAAAATCCTAAATTAATGAAAAGATTAGATCCTATAAAAGCTGGAAAAAAATTATCTAATTATCTAAAAGTAATGACTTTAGAAGCACAAACAATAGCAAGAGCCTGTGGTAAAAATGATCTACATAATTTAGAGCCTGAAGATTTATGCGCATTAACTGTTGAAGCAGCTGCTATGGCAAGAGTTCCATTAGCAGGTACAAATTGGGTACCAGGTTTAGATAAAAATATATACTAATCTAAAAATTTTTTTATATTTTTTGCAGCTTGTCTAATTCTTTGAGTATTTTCAACTAAACCAATTCGAACAAAACCTTCGCCATTTTTTCCAAATGCTAATCCTGGCGCTACGGCTACATCTGCATTAATCATCAATTTTTTTGCAAACTTCATAGATCCAAGTTTTTTAAATTTATCTGGAATAGGTGCCCAAACAAACATACTAGCTTTTGGTTTTGGGATTTCCCAACCGGCTCTTGCAAATGTTTCAATCAAAACATCTCTTCTTTTTTTATAAGTCTGTCTAATTTCTTCAACACATTGTTGAGAACCATTTAAAGCTGCCGTTGCAGCAACTTGAACTGGAGTAAAGGCACCATAATCTACGTAAGATTTAATTTTAGTTAATGCTTCAATTAAGGTTTTGTTTCCAACAGCAAAACCAATTCTCCATCCAGCCATTGCATATGTTTTTGATAAAGTAGTAAATTCTACCGCTACCTTTTTAGCGTCATTAACTTCTAAAATTGATGGAGGAGGATTATTTTCAAAATATATTTCAGAATAAGCAAGGTCAGATAAAATATATATTTCATATTTTATAGCTAATTTTACAAGATCCTTATAAAAATCCAAATCAACTATTTGTGCAGTAGGATTTGAAGGAAAAGAAACTATTACGGCTTTTATTGAAAAGTTTTTTTTCATATTCTTTTCAATATTAATTAAATATTTTTCTGAATTAAATTTTCCATTATAAATTGTTTTTAAGGGAGTTAATTTAGCACCTGCTATAGTAAAACCATATGGATGAACCGGATATGATGGATCTGGACACAATATCTTATCGCCTTTGGACGTAATTGCCTGAGCAAGATTTGCTAATCCTTCCTTAGAACCAATGGTTACAATAATTTCTTTATTGATATCAAGATTAACATCAAATCTTCTTTTATAATATTTTGCTTGAGCTTTTCTTAATCCATTAATACCTTTAGAGACAGAGTATCGCCCTACTCCAGGTTTATCAATTGTATCTTTTAATTTCTGTCTAATATGGTTTGGTGTTGGCATATCTGGATTTCCCATACCAAAATCAATAATATCTTTTTTTTGTGAGCGTAATTTGAACTTAAGATTATTTATTTCTGAAAAAATATATGGTGGAAGTCTATTGATTCTTTCAAATTTAGATTTCATAAATTTTTAATAGATAATTTTTAAAAAAAAACTACATTTAATAAAATTGATTTTTAATAATATTATTACTATTTTTAGATTATGGTTAAATTATTTTTTTATATTCTACCCTTTTTAGTGCTATTTTTACCAAGTTTATGGGTAAACTATGTTTTAAGGAAATTTAATGTAACTTTTTCTGATATGCCATTTACGGGTAAAGAATTAGGCGAAGAAATTCTAAAAGAGCAAAATATTAGAAGTGTAAGTATAAATTCAATTAAACAATTAGATCACTATAATCCAATTGAAAAAAAAATTCATATATCTGAGGATAAAATCAATAAAAAAAGTATTACAAGTATTTCTGTAGTAACACATGAAATTGGACACGCAATTCAAGATAGAGAAAATTATAAACCACTTAAATTAAGACAAACTTTAATTGAGAAAACTCTTATTTTACAAAGAATAGGTTCATTCCTTTTAATTATAGGACTTCCATCAATTTTTGCATTTACAAAAAGTCCTTTTATAACTTTATTAGCAGGAATAATGATTATGGGATGTCTTTCCACTAACGTTGTAATTCACCTAATAACATTACCCGTAGAATTTGATGCCAGTAAAAGAGCTTTAAATATTTTAAAAAAATATGTTCCAAATAAAAATTTAAAACAATGTCGATCAGTATTAAGAGCTGCTGCGTTTACTTATTTAGCACAATCTATAGTAAGTATATTCAGATTAAAAATTATACTATTATCTTTTATTAATATTTTTAAATCACTAATTAGAAGATAATTTTTCTTTCAATTAAAAAATAATTATTTTAATTAATGTTATATGAATATTTCGGAAAAAATTTCATTAATGTTTAATGATAAAGGATTTAATTTAAATCCAAATTATCAAACAGAAAAAATAATTAATGACTCATCTACGTTAAAAAAAACATCAGAAGAAATATTGATAGCTGAACAGCATGGTATTGCAAACAAACTTTTTTTACTTATAAATGGACAAGCAGAATTTAAAAAAAATCAAAATAATAGATTATATAAATTAGCTACTTTAAAAGGCTCAGGTATACCTCTTGGTGTTTCAGGATTAAATCCACCAAGAAGATATATGGCTGATATTTATATAAAAGCAAATTCAGAATTCATTGAAATTGATCTAAATAAATTTAAAGAAATTGAAAAAACAGACTCATTATACACAAGTTTTTTTTATTCTTATCTTGTATATCAGTCAATTAATATAGTTTGGTCTTCAAGAAATTTAAATGATTGTAATTTACAAAAAAATATTACAATATCTGATGGAGTCAAAACTGGTGGAGAAATTGTCAATACTAAAAGAATAAAGGATACAGCCTTTCTTGCATTTCTTAGTGAGCGAGATTTAAAAAAATTATTAGATTACAGTAGCATAAAGCTTTTTTCTGCAAACGAATATATAACTATTGAAGGTAGAATATCTGATGGTATCAATATTTTGCTTAAAGGAAAAGTTGATGCAACTTTCAATATTAAAAAAGAAAATCGATTAGAAAAAAATACTAGAACAATAGCAAGATCAGGTGTAGCTTTATCTCTTTCAGCAGGACAACATAGTATTAAATCACCTTATTCAATAAAAGCAACTAGAGATACTACTATAATAAAATTTTCAAATGATTTCATTGATAATTTAATAAAGAAAGATCCTGAATTAGCTTTAAAATTTTTAAAACGTCAATTATGGCAATTAGGTAAATATATTCAAACTTCATCAGGTTTAAACACATATCCTGCAAAAAATGAGGCTGAATTATTTAATTATCTTTTAAATGATAATTCTTCAAGAATTCCAGTAAATTCAAAGTTATACAATATACCACATCTTTTAAAAAATCATTTAACCCATTCATTAGCATTTGATATCATTTATAAAGTTTTGGTATCTGGTAATGAAAATGAAAAATCAATTGCTAGCCTTATGATAGATGCAATGTCTGGTTTAGAGAGGAAAAATAGATTTTTTAATCAATTAACTAAAATTTATAATAGAGTTGCAACATCCTATGAAGAAATTAATAAGAAAACTCTTCAGAAGCTTACTAACTCAGATTTTATAAAAGCTTTTGATCAAGTGCCATATGTTATTAAAGGTATGGAAAATTTGCCTGATGAACCAACGAACATATTTTTTTACAACCATCTTGCAAGTATTAAAGAGAATACTTTAGCTAATGGGCATTCTTTCAGTATTGATAGTCATTTTATATCAGCTAAAATATTGTTTCCAAAATATGGAGATGGCGGTCAAAGAATAGCTAGATACAGCAGAAATACAGAATTTTGGCGATATAATTACTATGAGAACTTAGATTATATATTTGTACATACTCCTGAATCTGATAAATTGGAAGAAACTGATTTAGAAAAAAAGAAACGAAAAGAAAAATTATTTGTAGAAACTCAAGATATTTTTGATCAAAATAGACCACTTGTTATTGCACCTGAAGGTACAAGTGAAACTAAAGATAATATTACTATTAATTCTCCTGGACCTTTTAAGCCAGGGGCATTTTTATTAGCTAATCAATTGGAGCCTGAACCTCTTCTTATACCTATTGCATTAGCAAATTTTGATCACTCTATATCAAATACTGTTTACTCCGCAGTGATTAAAGAGCCTATAAGAATAAATAAATATATCAAAGATTTTAAAAATAAAAAAGAATTAGAGCAATTTCTAGTTGAATATAGAATAAAATTTAGAGGTTACGTAGAAGAAGCAATTGAATTGGCCAAAAATATATACAATGATAATAGAAAATTAGAAAATATTGAAACTAATATTAATTTAGTTGGACCTGTAGAAGAAGAATATGAAGCTGACGTAAGAGAATTAGAGATTAATCTACATAATAAAGATTTAGAAAATAAGAAAATTGTTTTATACGGTAGTTCAACTTTTAAAGACTGGAATAATGCACACCTAGATTTATCTTTAAATAATTTATCTAATTTAGGTTTTGGTGGTTCAACTCTGGTTTCATGCAGAACTTATTTTAATAGACTTGTTGTTCCTTACAATCCTGACACTATGCTATTTTATGCTGGTGATAATGATATAGGAAGTGGAACATCAGCAGAAGATTTACTAAATGAATTTATTTTATTCACTTCGGAAGTTAATGAAAAAATACCTCATACAAGATGTTTTTATATCTCGATCAAACCTAGCATTTTTAGAAAAGATTATTTAGATATTATATTAGAAACTAATGAAAAAATAAAAAAATCTATTAATTACTTAGATCAATGGAAATATATAGACTTGTGTACTCCAATGTTAGAAACTGGTTATGAAAAATTTTATGGAGAAGATCCATTACATATGAATTTACTAGGTTATAGTTTATTAAGTAAATTAATAAGAGATGAACTATCTATAACTAATTATTAATTATATTTAGGTAAATATTCTTTGTGAGCATCGATTAATTCATCGGTCATCAAATATATTTCATCAATAGAAAGAGTTGAGGCAGCTAATGGATCCAACATTGCTGCATGATAAATATGTTCCCTTTTTTTTGTAGTTGCTGCTTCAGCAGTTAAAATTTGAACATTAATATTTGTACGTATTAATGCAGATAATTGCTCAGGTAAGTTTCCTACTTTTTGCGGATTATACCCATCAGAATTAATTAAACATGGAACTTCTACACAACAATTACTTGGTAAATTATTAATAAAATTATTATTCATAACATTTGCATTAATTGTAATACTTTTATTATTTGTTACTGCATCCATTATGTAAGAAGCATATTCATGACTTAATTTTAAAGGTTCATTATTTAAAGGCGTAATATCTTTTTCTAATTGTTTCCAAGATTTAATATGATACTCACATCTATCGATATATTCGTTAATTGGAATTTTATATTTATCAATTATATCATCTCTATTATTTTTAATAAACCACGGGACATATTCAGCAAAATGTTCGCTAGATTCAGTTACAAAATAACCAAATCTTCGTAAAATTTCATATCTAACTTTTTCATGAAGTATTTTATTAGATTCATAATAAATTTTTTTACTTCTTGATGAAACGGTTTTATCATTAACTATTTCATCAGCTAATATTTTTAATTTGGGATAAAGATCGATATTTGAGCCATTTTGTTTTTTTTCAAATTTTAAGAAAAATGCCATATGATTAATTCCTGCACAAGTAAAATTAATATTAGAAATATCTTCATTTAAATCTTTTGCTAACATTTCAGCTGTTCCTTGAACAGAATGGCATAATCCTATCGATTTTATTTCTGGAAACTTATTTTTTATTGCAATCATATTAGAGCACATTGGGTTTACATATTGTAACCAAAGAGAATTTGGACACACTTCCATAATATCTTTAGCTATATCAAGTAGAATAGGAATTGTTCTTAAACCCCTCATTATACCTCCAATTCCTAATGTGTCTCCAATAGTTTGTTTAAGTCCATATTTGTTTGGAATATCAAAATCTATAATTGTTGAAGGCTTGTAACCCCCTACCTGAATAGTTGTTTGAACAAAATCAGCATTGTGTAAAGCTTCTTTTCTATTAGTGTGCAAGGTAACTTTGGGGATAGCATTAAGTTTATAAGAGACGCTATCTATTAATTCTTTTGCTAATTTAAGTCTAGTTTCATCAATATCCATCAAAGATATATGCATTTTTTTAAATGAAGATATGTGCAACAAATCAACAACAATATTTTTAGTAAATACTGCGCTACCAGCTCCTATTATTGTTAATTTTATCAAAATTACTCCCTAAAAATAAATATCATAATTTTTCCTTAATTATATCCATATTATAACAATATTTACAAATAAATATTATTTGTGGCACTGATTAGAAGAATAGTTCTTTTTTTTATTTCATTAATTTTTATTATAATTCTCCTTGTAGGTGCCACATCTTCACATGGACTTCATTTTTTAGTATAGTAAATATACATTATGATAAATCTTATTGAGGATTTAATCTTTAATACTTCCGGTAAGGGAATGTTTGAGATTACAGAAAATATTAATGACTGGGTTTCTAAAAATAATATCAATCAAGGACAATTAAATTTATTTATACAACATACTTCTGCATCATTAACAATAATGGAAAATGCAAGCCCCGATGTGTTAGATGATGTAAATAACTTTTTTCTAAAATTAGTACCTGAAGATTCATCTTTGTACTCACATGGATATGAAGGAAATGATGATATGCCAGCTCATATAAAATATATGTTGACCCAAACATCTTTGACAATTCCTATTAAAAATAAACAACTAATTCTTGGAACTTGGCAAGGTATATATCTTTTTGAACATAGATATAATCCTCATAAAAGAAAAATATCTTTTAGTTTTGTAGGAAATTAATAGTATCATACTTTTATTAATATAATTTGGAGGTAAAATGTCTGTAGCAAGAATAACAACTATTAATTTTAAAAATAAAGAAGATGCTGATAAATCAATTGAAGATTATTCAGAAAAAGCACCTAGTGAATTTCCAGAAGCAGAACAATTATTACAAATACGTGCAAGTGATACAATTGTAATGGCAGTTTCTCTATATGCAGATAATGATGCAATGGAACGTGCATCAGCTGCAAGATCAAAAAGAATGAGTAATAATGAAAATACTTTTGATGTTGTAGATACAAAAACTGGTGAAGTCACATTAAATTATAAAAATTAAACGTAAGGATAAAATATGTCTAATGTAATGAAAGTTTCTTTTGAAGAAGGAGAAATTAAAACACCTGATAAGGCACATTCATCAACTGTTAAGCTTGGTAACGTTACAATGAGCAAAACCACGTTACAACCAGGGTGGAGCTGGAGCTCTTGTATTAAACCTATTGTTGGTACTGAAAGTTGTCAAGCAGGTCATGTAGGAGTTGTTATTAAAGGCGAAATGAAAGTAAAGCATGATGATGGGACAGAAGATAATTTTAAAGCAGGTGATGCATACTATTTAGCACCAGGACACGATGGGTGGATTGTAAGTGATGATGAATTTGTTTCATATGAATTTACAAGTGACCAAAAAGATTTTGGGCCTTGGAAAAAATCTTAAATATATAACGGGTCTTCTAGACCCGTTTTTTTATAAATATATTTTATTAGACAAGTTTAAGATTAAAATTGCAGAACCCACAGTTAAAAATGTAGACACAACTATATCTAAACGAGAATTCTTTGCACCAATATCTTTATCAATAATTTTAAAATAATAAGCTAAATCATAAATTAAATTAAACATCGCAGTTAGAAAAATAAAATTATAATATGGCCATGTACCAGTTGGACCCATAGGGCGAAATAAAATCCACAACCCTACTATTAAAGCACTAAGTGCAAAACATCCTAAATATCTAATAATAAAAATACCACTTTTATCTACATTAAATTCTTTTGCAATACCTGCAGGTGCAAATAAAATTCTAAAAGTATAAACAGCAAAAAGAAATAAAATTAAAATATTTAAAATTAAATTAAAAATTCCATTAAAGTTCTCTATCATATCCCCCTCCTAGAAACTTAAAAAACCAAGATTTGTTTATTATCATATATTTACCAATTAGAATGAATATCTTTTTTAAAATATTTGTTATAAATTTCTTTAATACTGTCTTTTATAGAATTTATTTCATTAAGTTCAGATGCTTTAACATTTAATTCAGCTTGAATTTTGTTTTTAGCACCTGGTATAACTACAGTTACTTCAGGATGAGACAATATCCATTTTAAAGATAAATCAGTTAATGAAAAATCATTTGGTTTTATTTTTTTTAATTCTTCAACTGCCTCTAATCCTTTTGCAAAATTTATACCTGAAAATGTTTCCCCAACATCAAAAGCATCTCCATTTATGTTATAATTTCTATGATCATTTTGTGGAAATGAAGATTGACTATTCATTTTCCCTGTTAATAATCCACTAGCTAATGGAACTCGAGCAATTATAGCCACATTATTTTTTTTTGCCTCTTTAAAAAATATTTCACTTGGTTTTTGACGAAATACATTAAATATAATTTGAATACTTTTTACATTTGGATACTTAATAGCATCTAAAGCCTCAGAAACTTTCTCAACGCTAACTCCATAATGGTTTATCTTTCCTTTTTTAACTATTTCATCCATCATTTCGTATGTTTCTTTTTTTCCACATATCTCTGATGGAGGACAATGAAGTTGAACAAGGTCAATTACCTCAACTCCTAAATTCATTAGAGATCTATCAATAAAACTTTCAATATTTTTTAAATTATATCCATCTGCATTGTGTGGATTTAATCTTCGTCCAGCTTTTGTTGCAACATATATTTTTTCTTTTGTATTTTTTAATACTTTACCGATTATTTTTTCACTTCTTCCCTCTCCATATACATCGGCAGTATCAAAAAAATTAATTCCATTATCTAATGATGCATAAAGAGCATCTTTAGCATCATTTTCTGAAACATCTCCCCATTCAGAACCAATCGCCCAACAACCTATTCCTATTTCTGAAACATTCCATCCTAAATCACTAAATTTTCTATATTTCATTTATCTAAATTATTTTTCTCGGATTGTTTTATTATAATGTTCATTACGTTCAAGAAGTCTTTCATATCCATAATCATCGAAATCATTTTCGGCAACTACATCTATTTTAAAATTATTATAATTATCTTTTCCACGAACAAGAATTGCACTATCATTATCACTTTTTAATTGCTGCATATCAGTTGAAATAAATTGTAAATTAAGTCCTATTCTTCTATCGTTGCTATTATTTGGCTGAGATGCATGAAGAGTTAATCCATGATGAAAAGATGCTTCACCAGGTAGTAATGGACATGATATGGCTTTATCTTCTTCTACATTTAAAACTGTCTGCCCTCTTGATAAAACATTATTTCTATCATTTGTAGATTTATGATCAAAAAAACCTTTTTTATGTGAACCAGGTATCATTTTCATACATCCACTAAGATCGTTAACATTAGATAAGGCAATCCATGCACTCACTTGTTTTTCATTTTTATCAAAACCCCAATATGTTAAATCTTGATGCCAGCTTACATGTGTCTTGGATTTAGGTTCTTTTATTATAAATGTTGCATTGTAAAGTAATATATTCTTTCCAATTAAATCTTCGACAAAATCTAACATAGTGTTATTTGTTGCAACGTCATAAACCCATTTCATCACTGTATAAGTTTTTGCAAAATAATGCAGAGGTCCTATCTTAGACTCTGTTAATTCTAATTTTTTTCTATATTCATTTGATTGATCAATACTAAAAAGCCTTAAAGGAGAATAAAATCCATTAGTATTATAATATTCTTTCATTTAGATATTATATTCTAGTAAAAGACATAATAATAATCAATGATAATAGACTATAAAAAACCCTATTAAACAAATAAAAAAAATATCAAATAAAAGTACTGCTTCCATATTTATCAATCGTGGTGCAGATTTTTATGGATAGAATACATTTACTAACTAAATATATAATGGTTTATCAGCACCACGGTTTATAATGTATATTAAGAAAAAGACTAAATTTTAGTATAAAAAAGGTAAAATTGTGAAAAAAATTAGTTGGATTACTCATCATCAATATGACATTCCTCTTCCAAAAAATCATAAATTTACCTCCAGTAAATTCTCAGATCTTTATAAAGAATTGAAAACAAAAGACTTCTATAGAAATGCAGTAATTTTAAGTCCTAACAAAGCCTCAGTTCATGATCTTGAGATAGTTCATGATAGAGAGTATATTTTAAAGATTAAAGATGGGTCATTATCAGAAAAAGAAAATCGCCGTTTGGGTTTTAAGTGGTCAGAAATATTATCTAATAGATCTTTTTTAGCAGTAAATGGCACTTTATTAACATGTAAAGAAGCACTTAGAAACAAAATTGCATGCCACTTAGCTGGGGGAACTCATCATGCTCATGAAAGTTTTGGTTCAGGATATTGTGTATTTAATGATATTGCTTATTCTTCTAGAAAATTAATAAAAGAAAATTTTGTAAAGAAAATTTTAATTATTGATCTTGATGTTCATCAAGGTGATGGTACAGCAGCAATTTTATCTAAAGACAAAGAAATTTTTACGTGTTCTATACATTGTAAAAATAACTTTCCATTTAGAAAATCTAAAAGTGATTTAGATGTTGAATTAGATAATGGTTTAAATGATCATCAATATTTAGATATTTTAAAACAAACTCTAAAAAAATGTATGGATAATATTAATCCAGATATTTTAATTTATGATGCTGGAGTTGATGTACACAAGAATGATAAACTTGGTAATTTAAATCTTACTTCGAAAGGAATCTTAGAAAGAGATAAAATGGTATTATCTTTTTTTAAAAATAAATTTATACCAATTGCAACTGTTATAGGTGGTGGATATTCAGATAATAATATAGAATTAGCAAAAAGACATAGTATTATATTCCAAGCTGTTAATGAAATTTTTAATTAATTACACTTAATTATTTCAATATTTATATTAAGAGAGCGTGTCGGTGTTCATAGATGGATTGCTGTTTTTACAGGTTTCTTAGGAGTTTTAATTATTTTAAGACCAGGATTTAATGAAATTAATTTTGCGTCTATATCTGCTTTACTAGCAGGTAT